>NZ_NWTI01000020.1 GCF_002531575.1 Bradyrhizobium sp. Y36
TGTCAGTGATGTGTCCGAACAGGTGTCAGCCATGTCTCCGGACTAAACAGAAGGCGGGTGATCCAGTATTCCAGAGACAGTGCGAGGATACGGAGAGGCCGCGGCGTACTGGATGCCCCGCCTTCGCGGGGCATGACATTGAGTGGGGCGAAGAGTGCATCTTGCCTCTCGCCTTACACTGCTGAGCCGTAGGGTGGGCAAAGGCGCACTTGCGCTGTGCCCACCATCTCTCTCGATTAGCCAAAATGCGTGGGCACGCTTTCGCTTTGCCTACCCTACGGGACCTATCCCGCGGCTACTGCACGCTCAGCGCCACGAAGCGCAGCTCGCCGTCCGCATTGGAGACCAGCAGCAGCACGGACTTCTTGCCGTCCTTCTTGAGCTGGTCGACGCGCTTCTGGATGTCGGCGCCGCTGGCGACCGCCTCCTGCGCGACCTCGACGATGACGTCGCCGGCAGAGAGGCGCTTCTCGGCGGCGTCGGAATTGGCGTCGACGCTGGTGACGACCACGCCCTTGACACTCTCCTTGATCTTGTAGCGCGTGCGCAGATCCTTGTTCAGCGCGGCGAGATCGAGCCCGAGCGCCTTCTGCGTCACCGGCTTTTCGGGCGCCGGCTCGTCGGTCTTCGCCGCGGTCTGCACCTTGTCGGGATCCTGGAGGCGGCCGAGCGTGACCTTCTTGGTCTCTTCCTGGCCCTTGCGGATGACGACGACGTCGACCTCCTTGCCGACCGCCGTGTCGGCGACGACGCGGGACAGATCCTTGGGATCCTTGACGTCCTTGCCGTCGAACTTGACGACGACGTCGCCGGGCTCGATGCCGGCCGGCTTGGCCGGACCCTTGTCGTCGACGCCGGCAACCAGCGCGCCGCGCGGCGGCTTGATGTTGAGGCTCTCGGCGATCTCGTCGGTGACGCTCTGGATCCGCACGCCCAGCCAGCCGCGGCGCAGCTCGCCGAACTGGCGGAGCTGGTCGACCACGCCCGCGACGGTCTTCGACGGCACGGCAAAGCCGATGCCGATGGAGCCGCCCGAGGGCGAGATGATCAGCGTGTTGACGCCGATGACGTCGCCTTCGAGGTTGAACAGCGGGCCGCCGGAATTGCCGCGATTGATGGCGGCGTCGGTCTGGATGTAGCTGTCATAGGGACCCGAGGAGATGTCGCGGTTCTTGGCCGAGACGATGCCGGCGGTCACCGTGCCACCCAGGCTGAACGGGTTGCCAATCGCGACCACCCAGTCGCCGAGCCGCAGCTTGTCGCTGTCGCCGAACTTCACCGCGACCAGCGGCTTGGTCGGCTTGAACTTCAACACGGCAAGGTCGGTCTTCTTGTCGACGCCGACCAGATCGGCCTTGATCTTGGTGCCGTCGTTGAGGATGACGTTGATCTCGTCGGCATCCGCGATGACGTGGTTGTTGGTGACGACGACACCCGCCGTGTCGATGATGAAACCGGATCCGAGCGAGTTGGTCTTGCGCGGCGGATTGGTGCCGCCATCGCCGCCCTTGCTGCCGCCGCCGGGACCCCTGCGGTTCTTGAAGAAGTCGTCGAAGAACTCCTCGAAGGGCGAGCCGGGCGGCAGTTGCGGCATGGTGTTGCCGCCGCCCTTGGCGTCGACGGTCTGCGAGGTCGAGATGTTGACGACCGCGTCGATCACCTTCTCGGCGACGTCGGCGATGCCCTCCGGTCCGCGCGCCTGGGCCGGCGCGCAGAACGCACCGAATGCACTGACGGCGAGCGCAGCCAGCCCTAAACGCAAGCGGGTCGGGGCAATCGTGGCAGCGGTCATTGGTATCTCCAGAGAAAGGATTCGGCATCCAGACTGCGCTCGAACGGGGGGACGGCGCAAGCACGGAGCTTAACGGGCCTCAAGGCCCCGATAATACGGCAAAAACCGGCCTTTCGCCTTCACTTTGGCGTTGGCGCAAGATCTAAACCGGGCGCCGCATAACCCAGATCAGGATCAGGCCGGCGACGGCCGAGCCGATCCCGACCACCCGCAGGACGTTGTCCGGCGTGGCGATTGCGCTCTTCATGGCCTTGCGCATCCAGTTCGGACTGGCTGCGAACATCAAGCCTTCCAGCACGAACAGAATGCCCAGGCCGATGAGGAAGTCGGCGAACGCAATGGACCTCATCGGATGGGAACCTCCCGTTTATGGTGTTCTTGTCTGGACGAAGGGCGGCGAGATTCGCCGCCCTCTGTCTAGCTTACGGTTTCGCCGGCGTCGCCGCCGTCTTGCCGGACGGGTTACTAAAGTACCGGAAGAAATCCGAGTCCGGCCGCAGCAGGAAGCGGGTGTCGTTCGACTTCAGCCCGTTCTCGTAGGCCGTCATCGACCGGTAGAAGGCGAAGAAGTCGGCATCCTTGCCGTAGGCCTCGGCGAACAGGCGGTTGCGTTCGGCGTCGCCGACGCCGCGCGTCTGCTCGGCCTGCGACCTCGCTTCAGCCTCGATCACGGTCGCCTCGCGATCGGCCTTGGAACGGATCTCCTGCGCCTTCTGGCCGCCCTGTGCCCGGAACTCGGCCGCTTCGCGCTCGCGCTCCGTCTTCATCCGTTGATAGACCGCCTGGCTGTTCTGCTCCGGCAGGTCGGCGCGGCGAATCCGGACGTCGACGACCTGGATGCCGTAACCGTCGGCCTCACGATCGAGCTGGTCGCGGATGCGCTGCATCAGCTTCTCGCGATCGTCGCGCACCACGTTGATGAAGGTGACCTCGCCGAGCACGCGGCGCAGTGCAGCGTTCAGGAGCGTGGTGAGCTGGATGTTGGCGGCCTGGATCGAGCCGACGCTCTGATAGAAGCGCAGCGCGTCCTTGATGCGGTAGCGTGCGAAGGCATCGACCACGAGCCGCTTCTGGTCCGACGCGATCGCTTCCTGCGACGGATTCTCCAGATCGAGGATCCGCTTGTCGATGTTGATCACCGAGTTCCACGGCGCCTTGAAGTGCAGGCCGGGCGCCGTGACGACGTCGACGGGCCGGCCGAACTGCAGCACGATGGTCTGCTCGGTCTGCGCAACCGTGAACAGCGACATGTAGCCGACGATCACGACGAGCAGGAGCCCGAGCAGCGTGACGATACCTGTGACCGGAGACCTCATCGGTTGCCTCCGCTCGACTGCGGACCGGTGGTAGGCGGCCGCTTGGTCGTCAGTTCGCCGAGCGGCAGGTAAGGCACGATGCCCTGGCCCGAGGGCCCGCCGTCATAGACGAGCTTGTCCGCGCCGCCGAGCACGCGCTCCATCGTCTCCAGATAGATCCGTTCACGCGTCACGTCGGGCGCCTTCTTGTATTCCTCGTAAACCTTCAGGAAGCGCGAGCTCTGGCCCTTGGCCTCGGCAACCGCCTGCTCCTTGTAGCCTTCGGCGGCCTGCATGATCTGCGCCGCACGTCCGCGCGCCTGCGGCACCACCTGGTTGGCGTAGGTCTGTGCCTCGTTCTGCAGCTGCTCGAGATTGGCGCGCGCCGCCTGCACGTCGCGGAAGGCGTCGATCACCTGCGCCGGCGGATCGACCTTCTGCATCTGCACCTGGCTGATCTGAATGCCGGCGCCGTAGCTGTCCAGAGTCTTCTGGATCAGTTCCTGCACGCCCTGTTCGGTGACGTTGCGCGCACCGGTGAGGATCGGCTGGATCTGCGAGCGGCCGATCACCTCGCGCATCGAGCTCTCGGCGACCGCCTTCACGGTGCCTTCGGGATTCTGGATGTTGAAGAGGAAGTCGCCGACGCCATCAGGCTTGATACGCCAGAGCACCGTGAAATCGACGTCGACGATGTTCTCGTCGCCGGTCAGCATCAGGCTCTCTTCCGGCACGTCACGAATGGAGCGACCACGCCGCGCCGGATCGTCGATCAGCGTCATGCCGATGGAGATGGTGTTGACGCGCAGCGCCTTCGGCAACAGCACGGTCTCGATCGGATAGGGCAGATGATAGTTCAGGCCCGGCTGCACCGTGCGGACATGCTTGCCGAAGCGCAGCACCACGCCGAGCTCTTCGGACTGAACGCGGAAGAAGCCCGACAGCAGCCAGAACGCGACGATCAGCAGCACGATGAGCGTGATGCCGATGCCGGAGAAATAGCCGCCCGGCATGATCTGCTGGAGGCGATCCTGGCCGCGTCGCAGAAGGTCTTCCAGATCCGGCGGCCTCGGCCCGACCGGTTGCGGGCCTGAGCCCCATGGTCCCTTTGGACCCGAGCCCCATGGGCCACCGCCCTGATTCTTCCACGGCATTCGACGCTCTCCTCGGCAGGGTGGAATTGCCCCCGCCCGCTTTGTCCGGTCCGGCTTTATAGGGGACAGGCAGGTCCCTTACAACGCAGCCTTCGTCGTCTTCCGAGCTATGCTCGGGCACGAAAAAGTCAATGTAAACATTGGCGAAAGCGGTTAATGGTCGCGCCGCCGACGATATGTCACATAGGAGTAGTCGGCGCTGTCGTCGGGGCCGGCAGGATGGCGGATGCGTTCAACCTCGTCCCACTCCGCCCTGTCGATGTCGAAATGCGTATCGCCTTCGGGCCGCGCATGCACTTCGGTGATCTCGAGGCGATCGGCGCGGTCGAGCCATTGCCGGAAGATCTCGGCGCCGCCGATCACCGCGATCTCAGTGACCGAACGCCGCAGGGCATCGCCGCGCGCAACCGCCTCCGCATCCGCAGCCGACGTCGTGACGATGGCCCCGTTGGCGCGATAGGCCGCATCGCGCGTGATGACGATATTGGTGCGGGACGGCAGCGGACGGCGCGGCAGGGATTCGAAGGTCTTGCGGCCCATGATCACGGGTTTGCCGATGGTCAGCGCCTTGAAGCGCGCCATGTCGGATTTCAATCGCCACGGCATCGCATTGCCCGCGCCGATGACGCCGTTCTCCGCAATCGCGACGACGAAGACGATCTCCATCAGGCGGAACTCCCGGCAAGCTCGGTCAGCGCCGGCCCGGTGACGCGGCACAGCGTCCAGTCGTCCATCATGACGGCGCCGAGCGATTTGTAGAAGGCGATCGACGGCGCGTTCCAGTCGAGCACCGCCCATTGCAGGCGCGCCCAGCCGTTGTCGACGCATTCCTTCGCCAGATAGACCAGCAGCGCCTTGCCGAGGCCCCTGCCCCGATGCGAGGGCCGCACATAGAGGTCCTCCAGATAGATGCCGTGGCGGCCGCTGAAGGTGGAGAAATTCACGAACCAGACGGCGAAGCCGACGGCCTCCCCGTTCCATTCGGCGATCGCGCAATAGAGCCGCGGCCTCTCGCCGAACAGCGCGTCCGCAATGTCAACCTCGGTCGCCTCCACCTCGTGCGAGAGCTTTTCGTAGTCGGCGAGCTCGCGGATGAAGGACAGAACGAGCCCGGCTTCCCCGGGCTGCGCACGGCGGATGTTGAGCGACATCGGTCTAATCTTTTTTGCGCATGATCTGATCGGAAAACCGCTGCACACCTTTCCGGATCATGCGTCAGACCGCGACTTCCGCCTTGATGTGCGGATGCGGATCGTAGCCGACGAGCTCGAAATCCTCAAAGCGGAAGGAGAAGATGTCCTTCACCTCGGGATTGATCCGCATCACCGGCAGCGCACGCGGCGCGCGCGTGAGCTGAAGCCGGGCCTGCTCCAGATGGTTGGAATAGAGATGGGCATCGCCGAACGAATGCACGAAGTCGCCGGGCTTCAGGCCCGTGACCTGCGCCACCATCATGGTGAGCAGCGCGTAGGAGGCGATGTTGAAGGGCACGCCGAGGAAGACGTCGGCCGAGCGCTGATAGAGCTGGCAGGACAGCTTGCCGCCCGCGACATAGAACTGGAACAGCAGGTGGCAGGGCGGCAGCGCCATCTTGTCGACGTCCGCCGGATTCCAGGCGGTGACGATCAACCGGCGCGAATCCGGCGTGCGCTTGATCATGTCGATGACCTTGGCGATCTGATCGATGCTGCCGCCGTCGGGCGTCGGCCAGGAGCGCCATTGATGGCCGTAGACCGGGCCGAGGTCACCATTGGCGTCCGCCCACTCGTCCCAGATGGTGACGCCGTTGTCGCGCAGATATTTGATGTTGGTGTCGCCCTTCAGGAACCACAACAGCTCATGCACGATCGCCTTCAGCGGCAGCCGCTTGGTGGTCAGCATCGGGAAGCCCGCCGACAGATTGAAGCGCATCTGATGGCCGAACACCGAGAATGTGCCGGTGCCGGTGCGGTCGGTCTTCTCGGCGCCGTCTGAAAGAATCCGCTCGAGCAGGTCCTGATACTGGTGCATGTGCGACTGAGCCTTTGGGGAGGCTGCGAACTTAGCGGCCACCCCCGCGCTGCAACAGCGGCGATTCGCTGTCCGCACCGATTATACCCGGAAAAGTGAGTGCTCCGCGCACAAACGGCAAGGGGCGGAACTCGCGTCCCGCCCCCGCCTATCGGCTTGAAAGTGCAGCTTAAGTCGCCGGCTTCAGCACCGGGGTCCACTTCGCGATCTCGTTCTTGACGAGGGCGGCCAGCGCCTCCGGCGTCCGCTCCGCAGGGGTGGGGATGACGCTGCCGAGCTCGAGCAGGCGCTTCTTCACCGTCTCGTCGTCGAGCGCCTTGCTGGCGGCGGCGTTCAGGCTGGCAATGATCGCAGGCGAAGTTCCCTTCGGCGCGAACATCGCATTCCAGGCCTGGGCCTGGAATTTCGGCAGGCCGGCTTCCGCCGTGGTCGGCACGCTGGGCAGCGACGGATTGCGCTCCGGCGTTGCAATCGCATAGGCCTTGATGGTGCCGGCATTGATCTGCGGCACGGCGTTGACGATCTGGTCGCACATGTAGTCGACCTGCCCGGCCACCAGCGCGTTCATCGCAGGGCCCGTGCCGTTGAACGGCACGCCGACCGGCTTGATGTCGAGGATCGAGTGCAGCAATTCGCACGAGACGTGGGAGACCGAGCCGACGCCGGCATGCGCCGCGTTCACCTTCTCGGCATTGGCCTTCACGTAAGTCACGAACTCCTTCAGGTCCTTCGGCGGAAAGTCCTTGCGCGCGAGGATCAGGATCGGCGTGCCCGCGAGCAGCGCGATCGGCTCGAAATCCTTCTCGGGGTGATAGGCAAGCTTCGGATAGAGCGGCACGGACGCGGCATGGGTGCCCATATGCCCGGTGATCAGCGTGTAACCGTCATTGGCCGCCCGTGCGGCGCGCGTGGTCGCGGTGGTGCCGCCGGCGCCGACCACGTTCTCGATGATGATGCTCTGACCGAGCGTCTGCGCCATGTGCCCGGTGACGATGCGCGCGACCACGTCGGTCGGACCGCCGGCCGCGAACGGCACGATCATGGTGATGCCGCGCGTCGGATAGGTCTGCGCCTCGGCCGGCGCAACGAGGGTGCCCAGCGATGCGAGCGCTGCCGCACATGCGCCCGTGAGCGCGCGAATGAAGGTCATGTCGATCCCCTTGGACAAAAACAAATGCCGGCCCAAAGGCCGGCATTTTCATTTCACGAAGCCGTAACACGAGTCGATCCGACTTCCGGATGCGGCGCGCCGACGCAGGGCGCGGCGCTCAGTTCTCGGATTCGGTGAACACCTCGTCGCGCTTGGAGCGCAACGCGGGCAGCACCGTGAGCAGCAGCAGGCTCGCCGCGATCGCGAGCAGCACGGCCGACAGCGGACGCGTCAGGAACACGCTCCAGTCGCCGCGCGAGATCAGCAGCGCGCGGCGCAGGTTCTCTTCCATCAGCGGTCCCAGCACCATGCCGAGCAGCAGCGGCGCCGGCTCGAAATCGTGCTTGATCAGCCAGTAGCCGACGAGACCGAACACGCCGGCGAGGATGACGTCGACCGGTGCGTTGTTCACCGAGTAGATGCCGATCGCGCAGAAGATCACGATCGAGGGGAACATCAGCCGGTACGGCACACGGAGCAGCCGGACCCAGATGCCGACCAGGGGCAGGTTGATGATGATCAGCATCAGATTGCCGATCCACATCGAGGCGATCATGCCCCAGACGAGGTCGGGCTGCTTCTGCATCACCTGCGGGCCCGGCACGATGCCGTGGATGGTCATCGCGCCCACCATCAGCGCCATCACCGCGTTCGGCGGGATGCCGAGGGTGAGCAGCGGGATGAAGGAGGTCTGCGCCGCTGCGTTGTTGGCGCTTTCCGGCGCCGCCACGCCCTCGATCGCGCCGCGGCCGAACCGCTTGGGATCCTTCGCGAGCTTCTTTTCGAGCGTGTAGGCCGCGAAGGAGGCGATGACGGCGCCGCCGCCCGGCAGGATGCCGAGGATCGAGCCGAGCACGGTGCCGCGCAGAATCGCAGGCGTCGAATCTTTCAGATCCTTCCTGGTGGGCATCAGACCGGTGATCTTCTGCTGCACGAGGTCGCGGTTCATCTCGGCACCGGCGTCGAGATTGCGGATGATCTCGGCAAAGCCGAACACACCCATCGCCACCGTCGCAAAGCCGAGACCGTCGGCGAGCTCGGGAATGTTGAACGCCATGCGCGAGGCGCCGGTCTCGATGTCCGAGCCGACCATGGAGAGCAACAGGCCGAACACGATCATCGCGATCGCCTTCAGCACCGAGCCCTTGGCCAGCACGACCGCGAAGATCAGGCCGAGCACCATCAGCGAGAAATACTCGGCCGGACCGAACGCCAGCGCCAGCTTGGTCAGCGGCGCGCCGAGCAGGGCAATCAGCACGGTCGCGACGCAGCCGGCGAAGAACGAGCCGATCGCCGCGATCGCCAGCGCCGGGCCGGCGCGGCCCTGCTTGGCCATCTGGTGACCGTCGATGGCGGTGACGACTGATGTCGCCTCACCTGGAATATTGACCAGGATCGAGGTGGTGGAGCCGCCATACTGAGCGCCGTAATAGATGCCGGCGAGCATGATCAGCGCGCCGACCGGCGGCAGTCCGAAGGTGATCGGAAGCAGCATCGCGACCGTGGCGATGGTGCCGATGCCCGGGAGCACGCCGACCAGCGTGCCGACCAGCGCACCGATCAGGCACATCAGCAGGTTGATCGGCGACAGCGCGACGGCAAAACCGTGAGCGAGGTTGGCAAAGATATCCATCACACCCTCACTGGATCAGGAAACGCGGAAACATCGGCATCGGCAGGCCGAGCACGTAGGGAAAGAGGATGGCACAGCCGATCGTCAGGCAAGCGCCGACGATGGCGGCCTCCAGCCAGCGCGTCTCGTTCGATCCCGTCGCCGCGATCATGAAGCTCGCAAAGGCCGTGACCACGAGGCCGAGGGAGCGGATCGACAGCGCGAAGAACAGGATCGCGGCCATAACGAATAGCGGCCCGCGCCAGGCATAATGGGCCATCGCCGGCCCGTCGCTCAGGAGGCCGGTCAAGGCGATGCCGGCGGACAAGGCGACCAGCAGTCCGCCGAACATCCGCGGCGCAGTGCCGGCGCCGAAGGAGAAGCCGCGCATGCCCTGCAGATCGCTCGAGGCCCACAGCGCGAACAGCGCCAGCGCCATCAGGATCACGCCGCCGACATAGTCCTGGGCCGACCTGATGGTCATGAACAGCGTGACGATCGCCACCGCAAAGAGCGGATAGGAGTAGATCAGCGCCAGCAGGACCTCGGATGACGCCTTCTTGGTGTCACCGCTGGCCGCTCCGATCAGCGCGCCGGGCGCACCGGCGAACAACGCCGTGGCGTGGGCCATCACCACTGCGGCCGGACCGCGGCCGGCGCCCCAGCCGAAAATCGTCCCGATCGACCAGATGAATTCGAAAATCTGCGGCGCTATCGCCAGCAGACAGAAGCCGAGCGCCACCGAGGTGTTTCGGGTGGCAGTCGCCGAGTGGCCCATCGTATCGGCCATGCATGTCTCCTCCGCGACCTGTAAGTCACGAGCACTGTTGTTCTAAATCGGCTGGAATTGGATCCCCCGCCCGATCACTGCCTAGCCATTTTCATCGCACAATGCCAGCAAAACCCAACAGGCCCCCGGCGAGCAGGAGCCAGAGTGGATTGATGCGCGAGACCGATGCGATCAGCGCAACCATTGCGGTCAGAAGCAGTGCAGCAATCGTGCGATCGGTCGACTGGGCCAGGATCAGGGCACTCGCGGCCATCAATCCAATCGAGAGCGGAACCAGTGCAGCCTGAATCAGGCCGGGCCAGCGCGATTGGCTGGGCCTGTTCAGCAACCGGCTGACATAATAGGCAAGCAGCGCCGTCGGCACGCACATCGCCAACGTCGCCGCCAGCGCGCCCGGAATGCCGGCGACCGCATAGCCGATTAACGTCACGATAAGCACGTTTGGACCTGGCGAGAGCTGCGCGATCGCATAGGCATCGCTGAACTGCTTGTCGGTCATCCAGTGCTGCACCTCGACGGCGATGCGGTGCATCTCGGGCACCGCCGCCGCAGCGCCGCCGACCGCGAACAGCGACATCAGTCCAAAGGTGGAGATCAGTGCCCAGATCGGGCTCTCGGCATTCATGCTGCTACATTCCGCCGCAGGAAAAAAGTGGCGCCGATACTGACGGGGATCGCAACCAGCAGCACCGCCGGAAGCGACAGGCGGAATACGCCGATGGCGAGGAACACGCCGAGCATCAGGATCAGTGCGAGCGGATCCGCCCGCTTCAGCAGCGGCGTCATCATGCGAAAGACCACCGCGATCAACAGCCCCACCGCAGCGCAGGAGATGCCGGCGAGGCTGCGGCGGAGCACGTCGAGGTCGCCGAAACGGGCGTAGGCGATCGCGAGCACCGTCATGATCAGCGTCGGCGGCAGCAGCAGCCCGGCAAAGGCGGCAACCCCGCCGGCAATGCCGCGCAGCCTCGACCCGAACACCATCGACAGGTTGACGATGTTGGGCCCGGGCAGGAAATGACAGAGCGCGAAGGTCTCGTTGAACTCGTCCGCCGTCATCCAGCGGTGCTGCTCGACGATGGCCCGCCGGGCAAATACCAAGACCCCGCCGAAACCGGCCAGCGACATCCGGGCGAAGGCCAGGAACAGCGCGGCCAGGCCCGGCGCTGCGGTGACGGGATCCGGCTCTTGGACGGCCGGTGCTGAATCCGGGGACATGTCAGGAGCTTAGAACGAGGGTCGCGCTGCGGCCAAGGTCACGCTCGCCTCGGTCCGGGCCTATCCAAAGGGAACCGCACCCCGTCCGCGCGAAACCCCTGTCTTTCGAAACCTCTGCCCCCTATATTGGGGGTGCCGGTTCGCCGGCTATGGAAATAAACGGTCGTCGCAATAAACCATTCGGACCCGGGGGCGGTACCCGGCGCCTCCACCAAAGCCCACCAGCGGGCTCATCCAAAGCGGGCTTTGGCGGGGGCGAAATAGGATCGACGAGGGCGTAAAGGGCGTACTTTTTCCCGGTATTGTTCCGCCGTTATCGGGCTACTGCAATAGTTGCCAACGACAACTTTGCTCCGGTTGCTCAGGCTGCGTAACGCAGTTTGAAAGACCACTCTAAAGTCCTAACGGGTTAAGCTCCGTTAGGCGGGGTTCGGAGGCACCTGGCAACAGAAGCCTCCACTTACCTTTATTTCTTCCCCGGCGGGGACTCCTGCTCACCCGTCAGGCGCGATATTATTGCGGCTTGGCGAGTCGAGCCGGCCGGTTCGGCTTCGGGGATGCAACAGGACCACCATGGCGACCGATCATATCCGATACGATGTGCTGGCCCGCGACGCGCTGCGCGGCGTGCTGCGGAAGGTGCTGACCGATGCCGCGGCCCATGGCCTGCCGGGGGAGCACCATTTCTTCATCACCTTCGTGTCGAAGGCCGAGGGCGTGAAACTGTCGTCGCGGCTGCTCGCGCAATATCCGGAAGAGATGACCATCATCCTCCAGCATCAATTCTGGGACCTGACCGTGCTCGAGGACCGCTTCGAGGTCGGCCTGTCCTTCGGCGGCATTCCGGAACGCCTGATCGTGCCGTTCAGCGCCATCAAGAGCTTCCTCGATCCGTCCGTGAAATTCGGCCTCCAGTTCGACACCTCCGACGTCGCCGAGGTCGCGCCGGAGAATTTGCCGGCGGCTCCCGCGCCGTCGGCCGTCGCCGTGCAGACCCCCGGTGCTGAATCCGCTGAAAGCACCGAGGAGCCGGAGACCCCGACCAAGGGTGGCGCCGAAGTGGTGCGGCTCGATCGTTTCCGCAAGAAATGATCTAGGTTGGCCGCGAAGCCGTCGCGCCCGGCCAGACTGCCTAATATAGAAGAGCACATGACAAGGCCGCGCGGCACCTCGCGCGGCAGAATGGATGTGCTCATGGCCAAAGCTTCCCGATCGAAGACCGCCCGCCCCGCGACCCGTACCGAGACCGACAGTTTCGGTCCCATCGAGGTCCCCGCCGACCGCTATTGGGGTGCGCAGACCGAACGCTCGCGCCAGAATTTCCGCATCGGCACCGACCGCATGCCGATCTCCCTGGTGCACGCGCTCGGCATCGTCAAGCTCGCCGCCGCACAGTCCAACCTCGAGCTCGGCCTGCTCGACCGGCGCCGCGCGGGTGCCATCATCCGCGCCGCACGCGAGGTGATCGAGGGCAAGCTGGACGATCATTTCCCGCTCGTCGTATGGCAGACAGGCTCCGGCACCCAGAGCAACATGAACCTCAACGAGGTGATCGCCAACCGCGCCAACGAGCTCCTGGGCGGCGAGCTCGGCGCCAAGAAGCCGGTGCATCCCAACGACCACGTCAACATGAGCCAGTCGTCGAACGACTCTTTCCCGACCGCGATGCATATCGCAGCCGCAAGCCGCATCGATGCCGATCTCGTCCCCGCCCTCGGCGAGCTGCTGCGCGCGCTGCGCAAGAAGGAGAAGGCGTTCGCAAAAATCGTCAAGATCGGCCGCACCCATACCCAGGATGCGACGCCGCTGACGCTCGGCCAGGAATTTTCCGGCTATGCGGCGCAGGTCGAGAGCGGCATCGCCCGGCTCAAGATCGCGGTGAAGGACCTCCATCCGCTGGCGCAGGGCGGCACCGCCGTCGGCACCGGCCTCAATTCGAAGCCGCGCTTTGCCAAGCTGTTCGCCAAGCACGTCGCCTCCATCACGAAGCTCCCCTTCACCAGCGCCGCCAACAAATTCGAGGCGCTGGCCTCGAACGATGCCTATGTGCTGGCGCACGGCGCCATCAATTCGGTCGCGACCGGCCTGTTCAAGATCGCCAACGACATCCGCCTCCTGGGATCGGGCCCGCGCTCGGGACTGGGCGAATTGATCCTGCCGGAGAACGAGCCGGGCTCCTCGATCATGCCGGGGAAGGTCAATCCAACCCAGTGCGAGGCGATGACCATGGTGTGCTGCCAGGTGTTCGGCAATCACACCGCCATCACGGTCGCCGGCAGCCAGGGCCATTTCGAGCTCAACGTCTACAAGCCCGTGCTGGCCTACAACATGCTGCACTCGATCCGCCTGCTGGCGGATGCCGCGCGATCCTTCACCGAGCATTGCGTCAGCGGCATCCGCGCCGACGAAAAGCGCATCAATGAGCTGATGCAGCGCTCGCTGATGCTGGTGACGGCGCTCGCCCCGAAGATCGGCTACGACAACGCCGCCAAGGTGGCCAAGACGGCCCATGCCAACGGCACCACGTTGAAGGAGGAGGCGCTGCGGCTCGGCTTCGTCTCGGCGGACGAGTTCGATCGCCTGGTGCGTCCCGAGAAGATGACCAGCCCGGGATAAAATTCCGAATTCCGATCGCCATCCGTAATGATACGGACGCTCCTCGCCCAGAAATGTGCGGCTTTGGGGGCGGGATTTGATTACCGTCAATGTTCCGGCGGAACGGCGTGCTACGCAGCCATTCCGCCCCTCGACGGGGGTCAAATTCATCGTTTGATGGCCCGAGGGGCCGATTGACGAGGACGAGCGAATGGCGATCAAGTCTTGTAGGGCGCAACGCGGCACCCTGTTTCTGAATGTTTCATCCAGCCTGAAGAGGATCGGATGATGGAGACGCGGCATGGGGAACGTCATCAACCTGAATCGTTTCAGGAAGCGCGCCGAGCGGGAAGCCTCGGCGAAACAGGCGGACGTCAACCGGACGAAGTTCGGTCGCACGAAGGCGGAACGGTCGGCGGAGGAGACGCGCGCGGACAAGGCGAAGGCGCACCTGGATCAGCATCAGATCGATCGCGAGGAGCAGCCATGAAGTCGCCCGTCGTGAAGCGGTCGATCGTCGTCGCCGGGCACAAGACCAGCGTCAGCCTGGAAGAGGCGTTCTGGAACGGCATGAAGGAGATTTCCGGCCTGCGCAACATGACGTTGTCCGAGCTGGTCGGCGAGATCGACAACAACCGCCAGCAGGGCAACCTGTCGTCGGCGATCCGCCTGTTCGTCCTGGACTACTTCAAGAGCCGCGCCATGGCCGCCCAGCCGGACAAGGTCCCGGCCCAGTAGCCAACCCAACCCCGGGGGGCACCTTTGACGGGCGCTCCGCCATCCGCACTTTAAAATCACTCTAAGGTGCGGTTTCAGCGAGCGCGCGCGCTTGACCTCACTGCCTTGCGTTGAAAATACAGGGCATGACCGACACCAATGATACGCGCCCGCACATGCCGCTGGGTTTGGCCCAGCGCGGCTATACCGGCGTCATCCAGCAACTTTCGGCTCGCCAGGCGGGCTCGGCGCTCTCGGACATCGAGCTCGAGAGCCGCCTGATCGAGCTCGGCTTCGTCGAGGGCGCGCGGGTGGAGGTCCTGCATGAGGGGCTGGTCGGGCGCGACCCGATCGCCGTGCGGGTCGACAGCATCACGATCGCCGTCCGCCGCCGCGAAGCCATGGCCATCATCGTCGCTTAAGACCGCGACCGTATATCTGCCCCAGGCCCTTGATCCCATGGAATTACCCCTGCTGCATCTCGCCCTGGTCGGCACGCCCAACAGCGGCAAGACCTCGCTGTTCAACGCCCTGACCGGCAGCCGGCAGAAGGTTGCGAACTATCCCGGCGTCACCGTCGAGCGCAAGGAAGGCTTCTTCGTCACCCCCCTGGGACGCCAGGTCTCGGTGGTCGACCTGCCCGGCACCTATTCGCTGCGCGGCCGCAGCCCGGACGAGGAGATCACCCGCGACTTCGTGCTCGGCAAGGCCTCCGGCGAGGCCGTGCCCGATCTCGTGCTGTGCGTGGCCGATTCCACCAATCTGCGGCTGACCATCCGCCTGCTGCTCGAGCTCAAGCGCACCGGACGGCCGATGGTCCTCGTGCTCAACATGTTCGACATCGCCGCCCGCCGCGGCATCACCGTCGACGTCGAGCGGCTCGCCAAGGAGCTCGGCCTGCCCGTGGTCACCTCGATCGCGGTGCGCAAGGGCGGCACCGCCGACCTGTTGAGACTGACCGACGAGGTCTCGGCCAAGCTTGCCGCCGAGGCCGAGGCGAACAGCTGGCGCGCGCTCAGCGTCGCCGAGCTGCGCGCAACCCAGCGCGAGGCCGACCGCATCATCGCCGATTGTGTCAGCCTGCCGAGCCGTCCCGACACATGGACCGCGCGGATCGACGCCGTGGTGCTGCATCCCGTCGGCGGCCTCGTCGTGCTGGCGCTGATCCTGTTCGTGATGTTCCAGGCGGTGTTCGCCTGGGCGCAGCCGCTGATGGAGCTGCTCAACTCCGGCTTCGATGCGCTCGGCGAGTTCGTGCACGCCACCCTGCCCGCCGGCCTGTTGCAGAGCTTCCTGCAGAACGGGGTGATCTCTGGCGTCGGCAGCGTCATCGTGTTCCTGCCGCAGATCATCATCATCTTCCTGTTCATCCTGCTGCTGGAAGATTTCGGCTACATGGCGCGCGCCGCGTTCCTGATGGACCGCATCATGGGCGGCGCCGGTCTGCACGGCCGCGCCTTCATTCCGCTGCTGTCGAGCTTCGCCTGCGCCATTCCCGGCATCATGGCGACGCGCGTCATCGACAACAAGCGCGACCGGCTGACCACGATCCTGATCGCGCCGCTGATGACCTGCTCGGCGCGCATTCCGGTCTACACGCTGATCATCTCCGCCTTCATTCCGGCCAAGGACGTCTGGGGCTTCATCAACCTGCAGGGCCTCGTGATGTTCGGCCTCTACGCCGCCGGCATCATCAGCGCGCTTGCCGTCTCCTTCCTGATCAAGTTCTTCATGCTGCGCGACTATGCGCCGGCGCCGTTCATGCTGGAGCTGCCGGACTACAAGATGCCGCGGCTGAAATCGATCGTGATCGGCATCTACACCCGCGCCAAGATGTTTCTGGTGCGCGCCGGCACCACGATCTTCTCGATGATGGTGCTGATCTGGTTCCTGGCCTCGTTCCCGCAGCCGCCGGCAGGCGCCACCGAACCCGCCATCGACTTCAGCCTCGCCGCCATCATCGGCAAGGCGCTGGAGCCGCTGCTCGCGCCCGTCGGCTTCAACTGGCAGATCGCGGTCGCGCTGATCCCGGGCATGGCGGCGCGCGAGGTCGCGGTCGCAGCGCTCGGCACCGTCTACGCGATCGAAGGCGGCAAGGAAGCGGCCGAGCAGATCGGCCAGGTGCTGGCGACGAAATGGTCGCTCGCCACCGCCTTGTCGATGCTGGCCTGGTACATCTTCGCCCCGCAATGCGCCTCGACGCTGGCCGTGATCCGGCGCGAGACCGGCAGCTGGACCTGGATGGCGGTGACGTTCACCTACATGCTGGTGCTGGCCTACGCGGCAAGCCTCGTGACCTACAACGTCGCGGTCGCGCTGGGGGCCGGCTAGCAGCCCTCCCACCAAAAAGTGCGAAAACAACCCCATGCACAGTAGACGGGGCCTGTGAAATCAACGGCTTGCGGGAGGCCTCATCGGGAGTCGACGGCAATCCGATTGACCCGTCGCGCAAAACAGCGACGACGGCCCGCAAGCGACAGCCGCCTGTGTCGCGAGCGGCTGCGTCAGGCGGAACGAAAATGAACTCTGATGCGGACAACATCATTGGACTGTATCGCCGACACGCCGCCGCGTGGGCGCGCCTGCGCGGGCGAGATCTGACGGAACGAAAATGGCTCGACCGTTTCATCGCGCATTTGCCTGCGAGTGCCAGGGTGCTCGATATCGGTTGCGGCACCGGAGAGCCGATCGCGCGCTATCTGCTCGAGGCCAGATGTGACGTCACCGGCATCGATGCCGCTCCGGAAATGATCGACATCGCAAAGAGGCATCTTCCCGGCGCGACCTGGCGTGTTTCGGACATGCGATCTCTGGAACTGAACGAGACATTCGATGGCCTGCTCGCCTGGAACAGCTTTTTCCATCTGGCTCCCGAGCAACAGCGCCAGATGTTTCCGATCTTTGCTCGGCACGCCGCCGATGGTGCAGCGCTGATGTTCACGAGCGGTCCATCGGCTGGGGAAGCCATCGGAACGTTCGAGCGTGAGCCGCTCTACCACGCCAGCCTCGCCCCGGCGGAATATCGCCATTTGCTCGACAGCAACGGTTTTGACGTCGTCGACCATGTGGTGGAAGACCCGGACTGCGGCCGGCTCACGATCTGGATCGGACGCTTGCGGCAACGAGAGACAGCATGAGCGGCGAAAACATCACGACGCGGTTTCCAGGAACTCCATTGTTCACAGCTGCCTAGACTTCCCCCTCAGCGCGGGTCGCCGCGTCCATCGTCCGGATCGCTCTCCTGCTCGGAGATCAGCACCGCGGGCTCGTCATAGCCTTTTCGGCTGCTGTAGAAGACAAGCGCCATCAAGCCGACGCCGACGACCAGCGAGAACACGACGCCGAGCACCAGCGCGACGTAGCCCGAAGCGGGCACGCTGGTATCGGTGCTGGTCCAGCCGAGATAACCGAGAACGCTCGCAGCGACGAGCATCGCGCATAGCCCGCCAACGACCAGCCATCTGGTGAGTTTGCCACCTTGCGGCGTGGATGACGCCGGTTGTCCGTCAGTGTCGTTCATGGATCTATCCTCGCGCGGCCGTCGCGTCACGCTCACGGCGTGGTGGCCTTGGTTGCGATCGCATGCAGGGCGCCCGTCATCGCGGTAACCGCAGCCGTTGCCGGCTCGCCGACGCCATGACGCCCGGCGAGATAGGCGGGGTCGTTGTAGGACAGCCAGGTTGCGCCTTGCTCGTCCTGCCAGACCAGCGCCTTCAGCGGCAGGTCGATGCCGACGGTTTGCGCTTGCTGCATCAAGGGCGTGCCGCCCTTGGCGTTGCCGAAGATGATGAGATCGGTCGGCCGCAGCGGCAGGCCGACCGCGGCGGCACCGGCCGCATGATCGACGCGGGCGAACACGGTGAGGCCCTTGGCCTTCACCTCCGCCTCCAGCCGTTTCATCGTGTCCTCGGGCCCGAAGCTGCTTTTGATGGTGATGAGGCCGTCTGCAGCCATTGCCTGTGTCTCCCATGAACATGTCGCTGCGATCAGAACGAGGATCCTGATCAATATCGAAAGCTTCATCGCCCGCTCACTTCCTGCGGAACAGCTTGGCGGGATCGAACTCCGGTTGCGGAACGAAGCCGTCGCGATTGGGCATCCTGATTTTCGGCAGACTTTCCTTGTCCACCTTGCCGTCGGCGGGAATGATGCCGTTGAGGCTCAGAATGTAGGCGGTGACGGCATAGGTCTCCTCGGTGCTGAGCGAGCCCGGGGTCGGATAGGGCATCGCGCGATGGATGTAGTCGAACAAGGTCGTCGCGTAGGGCCAGAAGCTGCCGACGGTCTTGACGGGCATGTTCGAGGCAAGCGTGCCCTGCCCTCCGGCGAGACGATCCTTGATGCCGCCCTGGCCGTTGTCGCCATGACAGGCCGCGCAATTGTCAGCGAAGACCTGCTTGCCCTGCACTGCCGTGCCACTGCCGTCGGGCAAGCCCTTGCCATCCGGGCCGACGTCGATATCCCACAGCTTGATTTCGGCAGGCGTCGCCGGACGGCCGAAATCGAACGCCAATGCGGGGGCGGAGAGCAGGCCGAATGTGAGGATGCCGGCGAGAAACAGCTTGTCATGCGAGGACATTGCGGACCCTCCCGGTCTCATCGATGCTCCAGGTCTGCTGGGCGTTGTAGTGGAACAGTGCATTGGTCCCCATCGCGGCGATGAAGGTCTGCCGATCCGGCTGGGCGTTGCCTTGCTCGTCGGTCGAGCGGCTGACAATTCTGGTCGGCTTGCCGTCCCAGACCCAATCCATCTGGAAACGCACCTGCGCCTTGGACAAGACCGGCTGAGCCAATTGCGCCTGCTTCCACGTCCGGGCGCTGTCGGTCGAGATCTCGACCTTGGCGATCTTGCCATGACCGCTCCAGGCAAGACCCGAGATGCGGACATAGCCCGGCTGAATCTGCATCATGCCGGAGGGCTGTGTGATGACCGAATTGGTCTCCATCCTCAGTTGGAATTGCCGTGCCTTGCCGTTCGCGAGCAGTTGCGTGTAGCGCGCCGTCTCCCAGCGCGTCATCCACGGCGCGTTGCCGAATTTGAGGCGGCGCAGCCATTTGATGTTGAGGTTGCCCTCGAAGCCAGGCATCACCAGCCGCATCGGAAAGCCGTGCGCGGGTCGCAGCGGCTCGCCGTTCTGTCCGTAGGCGATGAAGGCCTCGTTCACGATTTCGTCGGTGAGCGGGATGCTGCGGTCGACGCCTGCACCGTCTCCACCCTCCGCCAGCATCCAGGTCGATCCCTTGTCCTTGGCGACGAGGTCGATCAGGAATTTCAGAGGCACGCCGGTCCACTCGTTGGTGCTGACGAGGCCATGCGTGTTCTGCACCGTCAGATCCGGATCCGCCTTTTTCCAGTTTTCCCATCCATTGCCGGTGCATTCGATGAACACCACGCGCGTGATCGAGGGCATGCGCTTCAGGTCTTCGACGCTGAACACCAGCGGCTTCTGCACCATGCCATGAACGAGCAGCCGATGCTGCGCGGGATCGATGTCGGGCACGCCGGAATGGCTGCGCTCGTAATGCAGATCGGTCGGCGTGATATTGCCGACCAGCTTCTGGTGCGGCGTCTTGGAGTTGATGGCATCGCTCGGATCGACGTTGCGCTTGCCCGGCGTGGCCTCGGGAATGCGGTCGAGCCTGGCGAAACGGGAGCGCTCGCTGTGCGCACTGAGATCGGCGCCTGGCGCGCGATCAGGGACGTCGGCCAGTGTCTCTGCCCGAGCTACCTCGCTCGCAGCGACCCCCAGGAAGCCCGCCGACAGGCCGCCCACAAAGCCGCGGCGAGAAACGTCCGCCTTTCGTGGCAACCCTTCGCTTGATGTCTTGGACGTCATAATATCTCCCCGTCGGTCGTCGTGCCTTTTCGAAATTCGACCGCTTTCATGGGGTGACATTGACCGAACGCTGCGAAAATTTCCTGTTAGGTTGTGTTAGAACCCATGAGGGGTCGGTCACCTCGCTTGCGCGACGGCCCAATCGGGGAGCATCCGGCACACGATGACGGTATCGCACGCGAGATCGCAACCAATGTTGAAGCCGTCGTTTGATTCCATGGACCACTTCGTCACAGACCGACTGACCGCCGGGAGGCTGAACGAAAGTCACCTCGCCGACCTCGTCGCACTGCATCAGGATCCCGACGTGTCGCGCTATCTCGGCGGCGTGCGTTCGGCGGAGACAACGAAGGCTTACCTCGACGTCAACATGGCCCATTGGGACCAGCACGGCTTCGGGCTGTGGGCGCTACGCGGGAAAGACGGCAGGTTCGCGGGACGGGCCGGCATTCGGCATCTACTGGTCGACGACATCGACGAGATCGAGATCGCCTACGCGCTCACGCGCGATCTCTGGGGCCAGGGATTTGCCAGCGAGATCGCGTCTGCAATCACGGAGATCGGACTGTCGCAGCTCGCGCTGCCATGCCTCGTCGGCATCGCGAATGTCGGAAACGGTGCATCCCGCCGCGTGCTGGAGAAATCGAATTACCTGTTCGAGCGCAGCATGGTCAGTCGCGGCGAGGAGGTCGCGATCTACCGCGTCCGGCGGTGAGCGCCACATTCACCGGCACAGGACGTGCCGACGTCCTCGAACCTGCCTTTGTACAAATTTGAACCGACAAGCAGGGAGCTGTCCGCGCCGACTTCCGATCGGCAGGCGCGCGCGCCCTTTCGGGAACCCGAGCGCCGCTAAAGAGTTCCTTTTTCGGACTGCATTGGTCCAGCCCCGGCTTTGGCGCTTGGGTAGATCGCTGGCTTCCGACACATCCGTAGGGGGGTTCAATGACTGGTCCATCCCGGACCGCTCCAGAGCAGGATTTGCCGCGCGTTTCGACCGGCAGTGAAGGTCTGGACGACATCCTGGGCGGCGGCTTGGACGCCAACCGAATGTACCTCTACGAGGGCCGGCCAGGCACCGGCAAAACCACGATTGCGCTGCAATTCCTTCTCAGGGGCGTGCGCGGCGGCGAGCGCGTGCTCTACATCTCCCTGTCCGAAACGCAGCGCGAACTCTCTCTCGTCGCGCGGCGGCACGGCTGGTCCCTGCAAGGGGTGGACATCTTCGAGCTGGTCCCGCCCGAGACCACCCTCGATCCCGAGCGCGAGCTCACCGTCTTCCATCCGGCAGAAATGGAACTGAGCGAGACCACCAACCTGATCTTCAAGGAGGTCGAACGGATCAACCCGACCCGCGTGGTGCTCGACAGCCTCTCCGAACTGCGTCTGCTGGCCCAGAATCCGTTGCGCTACAGGCGGCAGGTGCTGGCGTTGAAGCATTTCTTCACCAACCGCAACTGCACCGTCGTCCTGCTCGACGACCTGTCGTCCTCTCAGGACGATTTGCAACTGCATTCGATCGCGCACGGTGTTGTGATGCTCGAGCAGGTTGCCATCGACTACGGCGCCGAGCGGCGCAGGCTGCGCGTCATCAAGATGCGCGGGATCCGTTTTCGCGGTGGCTTTCACGACTTCACGATCGAACAGGGCGGCTTGCGGGTCTTCCCCCGCCTCGTGGCGGCAGAGCATCACCGCTCATTTCCTGGCGAGTTCGCGCTCAGCGGCAGCTCCGAACTCGATCAGCTTCTCGGTGGCGGCCTCGAGCGCGGCACGAACGCGCTTCTGCTCGGCGCGGCGGGTGTCGGCAAATCGTCGCTCGCGCTGAGCTATGCCATCGCGGCAGCCGAACGCGGCGAGCACGCCGTGTTCTTTGCTTTCGATGAAGGCCGCGGAACGGTCGAGGCACGGGCCAGGACACTGGGCCTGCCGCTCCAGAAGCACCTCGATTCCGGGATGATCCGGTTTCAACAGATCGATCCCGCCGAATTGTCGCCCGGCGAGTTCGCGGCGATCCTGCGCCGCAGCGTGGAGGCCGACAATGCCCGCCTGGTCGTTATCGACAGCCTGAACGGTTATCTGAATGCGATGCCGGACGAGCGATTTCTCATCCTGCAGATGCACGAGCTGCTGAGTTACCTTGCACAGCAGGGCGTGCTCACCATCCTGATTCTCGCTCAACATGGGCTGGTCGGCCCCATGGATACGCCCCTCGACATCAGCTATCTCAGCGATGCGGTGCTGATGCTGCGCTATTTCGAGTTTGCCGGGACGGTTCGGCGCGCCTTGTCCGTCGTCAAGAAGCGCAGCGGCAATCACGAGCATAACATCCGCGAGTTTCGGCTGGGCGCCAACGGCATCAAGCTCGGTCCGCCACTGCACGAGTTCAACGGCATATTCTCCGGCAACCCGCATTATACCGGCACCGTGCTCCCGGAAGGGCCGGTTGGATGAGCACCAACCAGGACAACCGCGTTCTCATCTTCGCTCCGATCGGGCGCGACGGGCCGGCATCGGCCGAGCTTTTCCGCAGCTCGAACCTCGACGCGACCAGCTGCCGAAGCCTGCCTGAGCTCGTTGGGGAGATGACCCAAGGCGTCGGCGCGGTGTTTCTGGCCGAGGAAGGACTGTTCGGCAAAGACACCGGAGCGCTCGCGCAATGGATCGCGAACCAGCCGCCATGGTCCGACCTGCCCTTTGTCGTTCTCACCAGCCATCGCGAGCAGCCCGCGGTCGTCGCCTGGCGACGCAACATCGTCGCGCTTCTACGCAACGTCTCGCTGCTCGAACGCCCCGTGCAGCCGATCACGCTGACCAGCGCGATCCAATCGGCGATGCGGGCACGAGGCAGACAGTATGAGATCCGGGCTTTGCTCGAGGCGCGTGAGCAGACCGCGCAGCAGCTCGAGAAGCTCGTCATTGAACGCACCCGAGCGCTGGCTGAGGCCAACGAGCAGTTGCGCCTCGAAATGAAGGAGCGCACCCGGGTCGAGGAGACGCTTCGCCAGGCCCAGAAGATCGAAGCCATCGGCCAGCTCACGGGCGGCGTGGCGCATGATTTCAACAATCTGCTGATGGTCATTTCCGGCGGTCTCGACATGCTCGATCGCCAGACCGACCAGAGCCGCCGGCGTCGCCTGATGGACGGCATGATCCAGGCGGCGCAGCGCGGCGCCAGCTTGACCAGGCAGCTCCTCGCGTTCTCGCGCCGGCAGAAGCTTCGCCCGGAGCCCGTCGACGTCGCCGCGCAGATCGGCGGCATGCGCGAACTGCTCGATCGCAGCTTGCGGGGTGACGTCCATGTCGAGTTCGAATTTCCGGACTCGCTCTGGCCGGTGGAAGTCGATTCGGGCGAGCTCGAGCTGGTCGTTCTCAACCTCGCCGTCAACGCACGCGACGCCATGCCCAATGGCGGCACGATCGTCGTGCGCGGCGAAAATCTGCCCGATCTCAAGGACGAGCAGATCGCAGGCGACTACGTGCGTCTGTCGGTCGTCGACACCGGCGTCGGCATGAGCCCGGAAATCCTGACGCGCGTGTTCGAGCCGTTCTTCACCACCAAGGACGTCGGAAAAGGCTCGGGACTCGGGCTCGCGCAGGTCCACGGATTCGCGACGCAGTCCCGAGGGACGGTCCGAATCCTGTCGGAGGTCGGCCGAGGCACCAAAATCGAGCTGTACCTGCCGCGATCATTCGGCGTCCCTTCGAAGGAACGGCACCTCATCGACCTCACCATGGTGCGGCCGAAGAAGAGCAACCAGGGCCGGATCCTGCTGGTGGAAGACGACGACGAAGTCGCCGCACTGGTCAGCGAGATGCTCGGCCAGCTCGGCTATGACGTCACGCGCGCCGCCAGCGCCGCCGCGGCTCTCGGCGCTTTGGCCGATGGCCGCTCCGTCGATGTGATCTTTTCGGACATCATGATGCCGGGCGGCATGAATGGGGTCGAGCTCGCGCGGGAGATCAGGAACCGACGAAGCGACATCCCGGTGTTGCTCACCAGCGGATATGCCGAAGCGTCGGTCAACGAGGCCGAGACGGAAGGCATCCAGATCCTGGCAAAACCCTACCACATCGACGAGCTCGCCGCAGCGCTGAACGCCACCAGAGCAAGCCTGCCGGTCGATGCAGAATCGAAGCGCTCGAATTCGTGCTGACATCGCAGCGAACGTCGCCGGCCTTGAACAACCGATCATCACGCGTTGCGATGGCGCAGCGCGTCGACGATGATCTTGAAGGCAGGCGAGTTCTGGCGCCGGCTCGGATAGTAGATATGGTAGCCGTCGAAATTCGGCGACCAGTCGTCCAGCACGAGCGCGAGATCGCCCGACGCGATATGGCCCTTGACGATGTTCTCGGGGACATAGGCGATGCCGTATCCTTTCAGGGCCGCATCGACCTGGGCGTAGGAATTGTTGAACGTCAATTGCCCCTCGACCCTGACGCGGAGCTCCTGGCCGCGCCTGGCGAATTCCCACGCATACAGTCCACCTGTCCGCTCCAGCCTCAGATTGATGCAATTGTGCCCCACGAGTTCATGAGGATGCTTCGGTTCGCGATGGGCGGCGAAGTAGCCGGGTGACCCCACGGCCACCAACCGCCAATCGGGCCCTATCCGCACCGCGACCATGTCCTTTTCGACGCTCTCTCCGAGACGAACGCCGGCGTCAAATCCGTCCTCGACGATGTTGCGAAATCCGTTGTCCAGGCTGAGCTCAAGCTTGATGTCCGGATAATCCTTCAAGACGGGCGCCAGCTTCGGCCATACCACGCTCTGCAGCGCATGCTCGGACACCGTCATCCGGATCCGCCCGGACGGCTTGTCGCGGAATGCCATGAGGTCGGCAATGTCAGCCTCGATCTCGGCAATGCGCGGCGCCAAGGACTGCCGCAGCTGCTCGCCGGCCTCGGTCAGCCCGACGCTGCGGGTGGTCCGCGTCAAGAGCCGGATACCCATCCGGTCTTCGAGACGCTTGATGGTGTGGCTCAGGGTCGATTGGGCAACACCGAGCTTGGCTGCCGCCTTGGTGAAGCTGAGCTCCCTGGCGATCGTGAGGAACGTCAGAAGATCGTTGAAATCCTGCTTGGCCATGATTGTCCGCCCGCGGAGGGTTCCGATTTATGCCTCCCATCGATCAATGCAAGCAGATTAATCCATCTAATCCGCGAGCCCCGCATCCGCTATCTCCTGGCGTTCACGCGAAAGGTTCAGCCATGCTGGCAACACTCATGTACGGTCCCGGCGACGTCCGCTGCGAGGAAGTCGAAGACCCCAAGATCCTCAAGCCCACCGACGCCATCATCAAGCTGTCGGCGAGCTGCATCTGCGGGTCCGACCTCTGGCCCTATCGCGGCCTGCAGCCGACCGAGGGTCCTGCACATATGGGCCACGAATATTGCGGCGTGGTCGTCGAGGTGGGGAGCGCGGTGAAGACGGTGCGGCCCGGGCAGTTCGTCGTCGGCTCGTTCTGCATCTCCGACAATACCTGCCCGCATTGCCGGTTCGGCTTCCACTCCTCCTGCGTGCAACGCGAATTCATGTCGGGCGCGCAGGCTCCTTTCGCACGCGTTCCGCTGGCGGACGGCACGCTGGTCGCAACGGCGGAGCTCCCGTCGCCCGATCTCATTGCCGATCTGCTCGCGACCTCCGACGTGCTGGGCACCGGCTGGTATGCCGCCGACGCCGCCAATGTGCGCGAGGGATCGACCGCCATCGTGGTCGGCGACGGCGCCGTCGGGCTGATGGGCGTGCTGGCGGCCAAGGAGATGGGCGCTGGACGGATCATCGCCATGAGCCGCCACAAGACGCGGCAGCAGCTCGCGATCGAGTTCGGCGCGACTGACATCGTGGCCGAGCGCGGCGATGAGGGCATCGCCCGCATCAAGGACCTCACCAACGGCATCGGTGCGGATTCCGTTCTGGAGTGCGTCGGCACGCAGGAATCGATGTCGCAGGCAATCGCCTGCTCGCGGCCCGGCGGATCGATCGGCTACGTCGGCGTACCGCACGGCGTGACCTTCGACGGCCAGGCGATGTTTTTCGCGCAGAGGCGGATGCTCGGCGGACCGGCACCCGTGCGGCGCTTCCTGCCGGACCTGATCGAGCGCGTGCTCGCCGGCAAGATCAAGCCGGGAAAGGTGTTCGATCTCAAGCTGCCACTGTCCGACGTCGCCGAAGGATACCGGGCCATGGACGAGCGGCGTGCGATCAAGACGATGCTGACGTTCTGAGGACGATGGCGTGATCTCGCGCCGCCGCCTGATCGGAAGGGCAGGTTCTTCGCCGCCCTCTCCGCGCCTGCACCGGCGGCGACAGGCGAAAGCAGTGTGACCAAGCAAGGGAGACAGTTCATGCAGATCAAGCGCGGCGGGGATCAGCCATCCCAAAAGGGGCCAGAAGCGTGGTTCACCGGACAGGTGCGCATCGATCCCCTGCATTCGGCGGTCGAGCCGGCGCGCGCGGCAGCCGCCAGCGTCACCTTTGAACCGGGCGCTCGAACGGCGTGGCACACCCATCCTCTGGGCCAGACGCTGATCGTCACGGCGGGCTCGGGTCGCGCGCAGACGTGGGGCGGACCGGTCGAAGAATTGCGGCCGGGCGATGTGATCTTGTTTGCGCCGGGCGAGAAGCACTGGCACGGCGCGGCTGCCACGACGGCGATGACCCACATCGCCATGCAGGAGCAGCAGAACGGCAAGACCGTCGACTGGCTGGAGCACGTCAGCGACGAACAATATCGCGGCTGACGAAGACGCGCGGTAAAGCCTACCGGAAATACCCCAGCACGAGATCGACGTCCGCGCTGCGGGCCACCGTGCCGGTGAGCTCGGCGTCGATGACGCGGCGGCAGGCTTCGATCGCGGCGTGGTCGCCAAGATCGTTGGCAGCCTCGAGCACGAGCCAGGCCGCGTCCACCGAGGCCTTGTCCGGTGCTCCGCCGCCGAGATCCGCGGTGGCGGTGCTGCTGAGGTTCTTCTTGCGAACGGCGGTACCGAATTGAGGCAACATTGCAGATACTCCCCTGTCCTTAGTGTACCTGTCAGTGAACTTGGAGCTCAGGCTGACGACCTGAATCGGCACCGGTGCCGGTCTTGCGCGACTGGTAGAACTTCAAGATGCTGCGCGAAGTCTCGATCTTGAGCCGGCCGAACTCGCGCTCGTTGTCCTGCAGGTCGCGCGCCGTGATCAAATGGTCCTTGGCGCCGAGGAACAGCAGCGACATCGTCGTATCCCAGGAGAAGTCGAGCGCCTTGCACAGCACGAGCATCATCTCGCGGTTGCGGTCCATCAGCGCGCGCTCGATCACGTCGACCGGCAGCGAGGACAGCAGCGACAGGCCGATCTGCACCTCGTCGAAGCGGTGCTGGCGCGCGTAGTTCGAGATCGAGTCCTGGTTGAGGTTGCCCTGGCGGTACTGCGTCGTCACCACGCGCTTGGCGACGAAATAGCTGCGCGAGGACGGGCCGAACTTGGACTGGAGATCGCCGGTGACCTCGGTCACCGAGCTCTGGATCTGCGCCATCATCTCGGGACGTTCGGTCTCGAGGCGGCGGCGGACGTCTTCCGACGCCTTCGAGATCAGCTGCTGGAAGATGTGGCGCGGCACGTCCTTGCGCAGGCCGAGTTGTTCAGCGAGGATCGAATCGCCCTCGGCGCGGCGCACCATGTGCAGAAGGCCCGAGCCGGAGAAGCGCGCGCCCTCGTTCTTCGCGACCGAGGTCACGACCTCCTGGTTGCCGCGCTTGACCAGCACGTCGGTCACGGCCTCGCCGATCGACGAGCGCTGGGCGATCGCGAGCAGGTGCGACTGGCCCTTGGTCAGGGCGCTCTCGACCAGCATCTTCTCGTCGATGCGACTGGAGTTGCGCAGCACGGGACCTGCGACCTCGATCTCGTCGTCCAGAGCGAGCTTCTCGATGACGTTGAGCGGCGCATGATCGCAGGCCGACATCACGTCGGACAGCTGCGCCCGCGCGGCGACCTCGATCTCCTCGGCGAGCCGGCCGATGACCTCGCCGAACATGCTGATCTCGTCGTCGCTGTAGCGGCCGGTGATCAGAATGTCGGTCGCATGCCACAACGCCTTCGCCCGGCTTTCGTCGGTGCCGCGCGCGATCGCGTCGTCCAGGTCCTGCAGAAGCGATTTCGCCCCGTTCATCTCGATCACCCCAGTTCTTGGCGAGCTATTTTGGCGAGCCGTCCTGCCGCTCGCGGCGGGACGGCGATTCCTCTGGGAACTGAAGCTAGAGATCAAACGCGAGAATTCGGTAAAATCGGCAAATCAGTTTTGCCGGGCAAAATTCATTCAAATGCGAGGGAATGGGTTATGGGTAGCGAAAGGTGCCGCGCGGGGCGAGGCGCTTGACGCACCGAGGCCTCTCCACGCTTTGCCACGCGGTATCAAGAACGTGGATGCCCGGGCCTTCGCCGCGCCGAAGGGGGCTTCGGCCCCGCAGGCGGGACAAGCCCGGGCATGACGACGCCCCCTCACGGATTCTGCGGGGTCAGCACCAGCGGCGGCTTCGGCCTGGGTTTTGCGGGCGGCGGCCCCGGGGCGGGCCTCACGTCGATGGCCGGCGGCAGCGGCGCAACCTGCTGGCTCGCCAGCGGTGGGCTTGGTGCGGCGGGCGCGGCCTGGGGAGCCTTTGGCGTCGGCGGCGCCTTTGGCTTTGACGGCATGCGGCGCGGATCCTGGCCCGGCAGCGGCACGTTGGCAGGCGCCTGCTCGGGCGCGGTCTCCGGAGACACCAGCGTCGGCAGCGCCGCGGTCGCCGGCGGCGGCTCGCCGCGCTCGATCGCGTCCAGCCGGCGCGTCTCGCGGTCGATCGTGCGCACCGCGAGCCACGACGACAGCGGCGCAAGATCGATGGTGCGATTGAGCTTGTCGGGAGGCCCCGCCGCGAACAGCTGGATCTCCGGCGGCGCGCCGGACAGGCCGGTCATGATCGGCGTCAGGCTGGCGCGGATGTCGGCCTGGTCGGCGGGAATGTCGTAGCCGCCGGAGACGATGGCGCGCGCGTTCTTCGCTTCCAGCGACGTCGCGCCGACGCGCAGGCGTCCATCGCGGATCGTGAACGGAATCTGCGCCGAGGCGACCGCAATCGGTGCGGCGGCAAGCGCGGGCTCGACCAGCTGTCGCAAGCGGTTGTCGTCGCTGACCTGGCCGCCATCGCTGGCGCGGATCGCGATCTCGAAGGCGCGCGGATTGAGGCCGCTGATTTCCGCGGAGTCCAGCGTCACCGTGCCGTTGCCGGCGAGCGCACCGGTGAGCGCTGCGACACTGCGGCCCTGGCTGGTCAGCGCCATCTGCACCGAGGCCCGCCCCTTGGGCAGCGCGAGGTCGCGGTAGCGCAGCGTCGCCGCATCGACGTTGCTGAGCTCGATGCGGGTATTCAACGCCAGTCCATTGGCGCCGTTGCGCGCATCAAGGCTCGCGGACATCTCGCCGCCGCTGAGGCCGCCCTTCAACGCATCGAGCGCGAGCGACTGGCCGTCGCTGCGGATTGTGCCGCCAAACGGGCGCAGCTCGAGGCCGCCGGGCAACGTCCCGCGCAACGCCTGGAACGCGATCCGGCCGCGCCAGCCGGTGACGAGCCCCGCGCTCAACGGCTCGCCCGTGTCACGTCCGGCTGCGCCGATCGCCATTGCGAGCGCCGGCGCAAGATCGAGCGTATCAAGACCGACTTCGCCGTCGACGCTCTTGTCCTGATCGAGCGTCACAGCGAGATGACCGCGCAGGTGCGAGCCGGCCGCATTGCCGTCGAGGTCGTCGAAGGTCACGCGGTTGCCGGACAGGCCGACGCGGGAAGACAGGCTGACGTTCTGCGCCGCCTTGTCCGCCGGTCCGGTGCCGAACAGCGGCGCCAGATTGACGTTGCGGACGCGCAAATTCACGCTGCCTTTCGGCTCCGACAATTCGATGCTGCCCTGCGCATCGGCATCCAGCCCGCCGCCACCGAGCTTTGCGCTCAACTGCAGCGGCCGTCGCCAGGCTCCCGTCAGCTTGCCCTCGAACTGCGAGGCGCCCTCGCCTGCGGCCACCACGCGATCGAGCCCGAGCAGTGCCAGCAGCGCGCCGGCCTGCGGCGTCGAGACTTTCGTATCCAGCGTGAAATCGCTGCTCCGCAGGCGGTCGAGGTCGATGCCGCCAATGGCGGCGGCCGGCGTCTGCGCGGCCAGCGTCGCGGTCGCCTTGAGCTGCGGCGCGTCGAGATCGAGCACGGCGCGGGCATTGCTGCGATCGGCATGCTCGGCATTCTTGTCGAGGCTGAGATCGAGCTTGAGACGGGTCGCACCCGGCAATGACGGGAGGGCATCGAGGCGCGCGCGCACCGCGGGCGCGAACGGCTCGAGCAGCGCGGTGAGCTCGCGCAGCGAATTGGCGGAGGATTTCAGCGCGAGCTTGCCGGTGACCTTGGCACGATCGAAGCTGCCGCTCGCCTCGGTGGTGACGCCGCCGGCCTGGCCGAAGCGCAGTTGCTCCAGCGACAGCGATGCCGGGCCATAGCCGAGCTTGGCGGAGAACGGACGCAGCTCCTGGCCGGCGGAGATCGCGCGGCCGATATCGAGCGAGAGCTTTGCCTCTTCCGGCCATTCGCCTTGCGGGCCGCCGAGCGCGCGCACGAAGCTTGCGGCGGCGTCAAGATCAAGCCGATCAGCCTTGAGGTCGGCGTCGATCCGCGAGCCCTTGCTCGCGCCGGTCTGCACGAAGGCGATGCGGCCCTCGACGGTGCCGCCTTCGATGTCCGCCTTCAGCCTGTCGACGGCCAGATGATTGGCTGCGATCGTGACGTCGCCGGCAAGACGCAGCGGCCGCGTGCTGCGGCGGTTGATCTCGCTGCGGCCCTGCAGCCAGGCCACCAGCGTATCGGGGTCCGACGATTCGACACTGAGACGGCCGCTGAAACTGTCGGCGCCCGGGGTTGCGCCGTTGAGCGAGAGCTGCGTCATGCCGGGCGCGCGCAGCTCGAGCCGCTGGAAGGTCCAGGATCGTCCGTCGGTCTGAAGCTCGGCCGTGATGTTCTGGAGCGGACGGCCGCCGAGCATGATCTGGTCGGAGTTGAACTCGATCTGCGCCGGGATCGGCGCCTGCGGAATGGCGGCAAGACCCGCCCGCAGCGCCGGCAGGATGCGGAGCGGCTCGGCATCGTCCTTGGCCGTCAACCTGTCGGCATCGACCTGGCGCGCCGACAGCACCGCGCGCAGCAGCGGCGAGGCACCGAACCTGACGTCGCCGACGCCGCCGAGCTTCAGCGCGGTGTCTTCAGCACCGAAGCTCGCGTCGATCTGCTCGAACTTGGCACCGGCGGGATCGGCCTTGAGCTTGGCCGCGAGCTTCCAGGGGGTCGGCCCCGCCTCGCCGGCCTTTTTGGCCGCGGGCACGGCCAGCGTCAGGGCGCCGTCGAATTTCGGCAGGCGGTTGTCGAAGGCGAGCACGCCTTCGAGATCGGCGAGAATGGCGCGCTCGCCGGGATCGACGTTGAGGTGAAGGCGGGTGGCGTTGCCGTCCGCGCTCGGGCCGGACGAGACGCGGAAGGGATAGCGCACGCCGTTGGCGCTGAAGCTGCCGTCGCCGCGCACCGAGCCTGCGAGCGAGCGGACGTCGCCCGAGAAGGCGATGTCGTTCAGCTCCAGCGTCGAGCGGCTGGCGGCATCGTGCAGGGCGATGCGGCCGGTGAGGTTCAATCGCTCGATGGCGAGGGATGCCAGGTTGAAGGTGCCGCTCGCGGTGGAGGGCAGATCGACCCGCCCGCGCGCGTCGAGGCCGAGATCGACCGCCATGCCGCCCACCGAAAGCTCGGTGGCGCGCCATTCGCCGCGCATCAGGGAGGAGAGGCTGAACTCGACATCGAGCTTGTCGGCGCGCAGGCGGCCGAGATCGTTATTGCCGCCAAAGGTGACCTGGCGCAGCCGCAGGGTCGGCGCCGGCAGCAGCCGCGCATCGAGCTCCCCCGCGACCCGCACCGGCACGCCGATGATCTTGCCAGCCTCCGCCTCGAACTGGGGCCTGAACTGGTTCCAGTCGACGTAGTAAGGCCCGATCAGCGCGGCCAGCAGCGCAATGATGAAGGCAATCGCCAATCCGAGCAGCGTCGTCTGCACGGGTCTCCCCTCGGCCAAACCGGCACCCGGACCAAACCCTGGCCTTCGTGGACTTCAGGCGTGCCGGAACAGCCCCTTATATAGGGGGAAGTGTGGCGAAGTCACAGCGACTGTTGCGCGCGGAGGTTAACGCGGGGGGCGCCTCACCAGCTCGCCGGCAGCCGCTTGAGGCCGCGCAGGACGAAGGTCGGCCGCCATTCCGGGTTTTCGACGTCGTCGATGCGCAAATCGGGCAGCCGTCGCAGCAGCGTGGCGATGGCGATCTCGGCCTCGATGCGCGCCAATTGGGCACCCAGGCAGAAATGGATGCCGCCCCCGAACGACAGCGGCTTCACATTCTGGCGGGTGACATCGAGCCGGTCGGGCCTGTCAGGATAAACAGCCGGATCGCGGTTGGCCGAACCGAGCAGGCACAGCACGGTCTCGCCCTTGGGGATCTTCTTGCCGCCAAGATCGTCGATATCCTCCAGCGCGACACGGCCGGTCATCTGCACCGAGGAATCGTAGCGCAGGAATTCCTCGATCGCCCCTTCCATCAGCTCGGGGCGCGCCTTGAGCAGCGCAAGCTGGTCCGGGTTGCGGTGAAGCGCCAAAAGACCGTTGCCAATCAAATTGACCGTGGTCTCGTGGCCGGCGCCGAACAAGAGGATGATGTTGGCGGTCAGCTCCTCGTTGGTGAGCTTGTTGCCGTCCTCCTCGGCCTGCACCAGCTGGGTGGTGAGATCGTCCCCGGGATTCTTGCGGCGCAGCTCGAACAGCTGCTGGAAATACATCTGCGCCATCAGGTTGCCGTCGTTGCCCTTCTTGATCTCCTCCGGCGTGAGGGGCACAGGGTCGAGCAGCCGGCCGCCGTCGCGCGAGCTCTTGTAGAAGACTTCGCGATGGTCCTCGGGGATGCCGAGCATCTCGCAGATGATGGTGACGGGCAGGCGGAAGGCGAAATCCTCGATCAGGTCCATGTGGCCGCGCTCGATCACGGCATCGATGGCCTGGTCGACGATCTCCTGGATGCGCGGCCGCATGTCCTCGACCCGGCGCGCGGTGAACGCCTTCACGACCAGACCGCGCAAGCGGGTGTGATCCGGCGGATCGGACTGCAGCATCCAATGGCTCATGCTGCGGAACACCGGCTCGTCCATGATCTTGTCGCTGTAGCGGCGCTTGGAGCGGTCGACGAAATCCTTGCCGAAGCGCTTGTCGCGCATCACCAGGCTGACATCGGCATGGCGACTGGTGACGAACTGGCCGAACGGCGTCACGTGGATCGGGTCGACCGTGCGCAGCCGGTCGTAATGCGGATAGGGATCGCGGATGAAGTCCGGCGAGAGCGGGTTGAACAGCGGCGCGCCGCCGGCGCCTTGCACGTGCTCGTTCATGGTGACCTCAAATCGGTTGCCGATGACACGAATACGCCGAGCGCAGCCCCACTGCCCGGCGTAACCATCCCTTGAATTCTTAAACTCGATACATTGTTGTATCGAGTTGCATTCTGCCCTACCCTGACCCGATGTCAAGGGTGAGAACCAGGCCGACCAGGGACGACACGCGCGACAAATTGTTCGAGGCGGCCGCGCGCGTGTTCGAGGAGGACGGCATCGGCGGCGCCAGCATCGAGGCGATCGTCGCGGCTGCGGGCTTCACCCGCGGCGCGTTCTACTCGAACTTCAAGAGCAAGGACGAGCTGATCATCGCCATGCTCGAGGACCATGTCGAGCAGTCGATCCGGCGCAACATGGACATCCTCGCCGAGCACGACAATCTCGACGACTTCATCGCCGCGCTGAAATCGCTGGACCGAACGCGGCAGGATCCGCTCGGCCGCTCGCCGCTCCTGCACATGGAGATGATCCTCTTCGTCGCGCGCGCCGAGAAGCGCCGGCCCGAGCTCGCAAAGCGCCTGCGCGCGCGGCGCAAGCTGGTGACCGACATCGTCGAGGCCACGCTGAAGAGCAACGGACGCAACACCAACCTGAACCCGCCCTGGATGGCCTCCGTCGTGCTCGCACTCGAGGACGGCTTTCGCCTGCACCGGCTGATCGACCCGGAGACGACGCCCGCGGACAGTTTTTTGCGGGCGATTACGGATTTGCGGCGGAGGACGGGGTTGGGGCCGGGGTGAGGATCGGGCAACCGCTTTGACCAGACGTTCGAGCGGCGAGGCCCGGGACCCCATCTGCCGGATCCGGCCGTATGCTACTTGCGCCGCCACAACTCGATCAAGGCCGCCAGCTTGCTGTCGAGCGCATCGTCAGCTTCTGAAAGGCCTGCGTCGTACCCAAGCCAATACTTACCCACCAGCGCGTGGTGCCTGCAGGACTTTTCGTCCTCGAGCCGACAAACGACAAGTCGCGTAAGCTGTCCGTCGGGGTTGAGGCGGGCGAGGTAACGTTGGATTCGCGTAGGCCCACCAGGTTGCGCCGTGTAGCTCAAACTAAAAGATTGGTACCCGCTTCGATCTGGACCGGGACTCATTTCGATCCGATGCCTGCGCCAATTCTTCAAATCGAAATCAGCAGTGCTTTCGCCGTCTGGCAACACACTGAGCTGCCGAATGAAGGTGCAATCATTCTCGGCCCGCCCCTTGAGACTGGGCAGACAGAGTGCGGCAGAGAAGCCATTCTCGTTTGAGACTTCTCTGACGGATGCTCCTGGTCCCGCTGGTACATATTGCCAAGGCACGAAGAAGACTTCCGAACCGACGTGCCGTTCGAAGTATTCCGGTCCGGGCTTCACAAACGAGCGAGCCACCTGGGTGCCAGCAATGGCCGCGCCCCAAGTCACAAGAACCAAAAGGGACGCGGTGGCACGGAATTTCAGGGCAAGTGCGATCGACGATGCCACAGCGGCAAGAGCACCAGCAACGAGAACCAGATTAGAGGCTCTAGCGTCAAACGCATTCAGCGTGGCCCCCGGATGCGTCGGAAAATAAAATCTACTGATTCCCGCGCCCACGCTGATAGACAGGGATATCGGGATCGACACCGCAAAGAAGACCCAGCCGATAACAACGAACGTCTTGGCGCGACTCCGAAGGAATTCCACGATCCAACCAAAAATTGCAAGGACTGCAGCTGCAATCCTAGCATTACGGCCGGCGCATAGCTACTGTCGGTGCAGCCGTCTTGCGCGTCAACGAAGGTTTGAAAGCGCCTACGCCGACCGCCTCACCGCCCCCTCACCTGCCGGCCTGACATCCAGCCGTCCCAGCATCGCCCTCGCCTGCTCGGCGCAGTGCTCGATCAGCCAGCGCTCGAAGGCGACGGGGGCAAGCGCCGGGGCATAGAGGAAGCCCTGCACGACGTCGCAGCCGAGCTCCGCCAGCGTCCTGCGCTGGCCCTCGGTCTCGACGCCTTCAGCGACGACCGTCATGCCGAGGCCCTGGCCGACGCGCACCACGGCGGTGGCGATGGCAAGTGCGCCGGCGTCACGCTCGATGTCGCGCATGAAGCTGCGGTCGATCTTGAGCTCCCGGATCGGCAGCTGCGCGAGGCGGCTGAGGCTGGAATAGCCGGTGCCGAAATCGTCCACGGAGAGGCCGACGCCGAGCTCGCGGATCGCGTTCATCGTCTCGAGCGCAGCGACGCTGTCCTGCATGAACGCGCCTTCGGTGATCTCCAGCATCAAGGCGTCCGCCGGCAGATCGTATTCGGCAAGGATGTCCTTGAGCCGCGCCGCCAGCGTGACGTTGCGGAAATTGATCGGCGACAGGTTCACCGACACGCAGGGAATGTTGAGCCCGGCACGGCGCCAGCTCGCCATCTGCCGGCAGGCCTCGCGCACCGACCACAGGCCGATCTGCTCGATCAGGCCGCACTCCTCGGCAAGCGGGATGAATTTTGCCGGCGAGACGTCGCCGAGCTCGGCATCGTGCCAGCGGGCCAGCGCCTCGACGCCGTGGATGGCGCCGTCGCTGCTGCGGATCTGCGGCTGATAGCTGAGGCTCAGCGCGCCTTCCGCGATCGCGCGCCGGAGCGCCGCGATCAGCGCCAGCCGCTGCTCGGTGAGCCCGTTCATCTCGGCGCTGAAGATGCGATGGGTCGAGCGTCCCGCCTGCTTGGCCATGTACATGGCGGCGTCGGCCTGCTGCATCAACGTGTCGATGTCGGTCGCATGATCGGGATAGAGGCTGATGCCGATGCTGGCCGACATCTGCATCAGCTTCGAGCCGAGCCGCAAGGGTGCGGCCAGCGCCTCGGTGATCCCGGCGGCAACGCGCTCGGCGCTCTCGGCATTGCGTTGCGGGAGCAGAATGACGAATTCGTCGCCGCCGAGCCGTCCCAGCATGTCCTCTGGGCCGATCTGCTCGCGCAGGCGCTGGGCGAGCTGGATCAGCAGTTCGTCGCCGGCGGCGTGGCCGAGCGTGTCGTTGACGTCCTTGAAATGATCGACGTCGAGGAAGGCCAACGCGATGTGGCTGCCGGTCGGGCAGGCGTCGATCGCCGTGGTGATCAGGTTTCGCAGCTGTGCGCGGTTCGGCAATCCGGTGAGGATGTCGTGATAGGCAAGCCGCGCGATCTCGGCGCGCGCTTCCTTGCGCTCGATCGCGAAGGCGCCGAGGTTGACGCAGGCATCGACGATGCGCCGGTGCCAATTGCTCGGCGCGCGGGGCTCGCGGTAGTAGAAGGCGAAGGTGGCGATGACCCGCCCGTCCTTGGCCTTGACCGGCGTCGACCAGCATGCGCGCAAGCCGATCCCGAGCGGCATCGCCTTGTAGGGTTGCCAGCGCGGATCAGTTTCGAGATCGGTCGCCAGCACCGGCTCGCCGTAGAAGGCCGCGGTTCCGCACGAGCCGACATTGGGGCCTATGGCAACACCGTCCAGCGCGCGGGAATAGTCTGCGGGCAGAGACGGACCGCCGAGCGGATGGATCAAACCGGCGGCATCGACGTGGAGCAGCGAGCAGACGACGTCGGGCGCGATCTGCTCGACGCGGCGGCAGAGCCGGTCGGCGATGTCGGTAATCGGCACTTCGTCCGCAAGCGAGCCCATGATGAGCTGCTGCAGCGAGCGCAGCTGCTTGGTCTCGGTGATGTCCTCGAGCAGCGCGAAGATGTGCTTGACCCGGCCCTTCTTGTCGCGGAACGCGTCGATCCGGGCGCAGACCCAGATCTCCTCGCCGTCCTTGTCGTAGGCGAGCACTTCGGCTTCGCCGCGGCGGCCGCCATGCATCAGGCGCTGGACCAGCTTGGCGATCGCCTTGCGGTCGGTGTGGCGGCCGGCGATCAGCTCGCCTGCACGGCGGCCCTCGGCCTCGGTGCTGGTGTAGCCGAACAGCGTCGTGAAGGCCGAGTTGACATAGACGATGTTCTGGTCGGTGTCTGCGATGATCACAGCCCGGTTGGTCTGGTCGGAGACAGCGTGCAGAAGCCCGATCCTGACGCGGCGCTCGGCGTCGTTGGTGACGTCGCGCGCGAACGCGATGCGGTAAGTCGCGCCCTCGCGCACGACCGACGAGAGCGATATGGCCGCACGGATGCGGCTGCCGTCCTGCCGCACGAGACTGATCTCGTCGCGAAACTCGGCGACCGGATCGGCCTGAAGGCATCTGAGGGTGAGAATGCCGACGTCCGCGCCGAGCACATCGGCGCGGGCAAGCCTCCAGAGCTGCTCGGCCGCGGCATTGAAGTGGACGATGCGGCCATCCTCACCGACGATGACGACAGCGTCGTCCGCCTGATCGAGCGCAGCCAACAGGACTTCCGGCATTTCGATCGCAGGGCAATCGCGAGCGGACATCATTCGACCCAGGAACATCTCAACGAAATGACAATGTCACGAGCCTAACGCTGCGGTGGTGTCCAAGAGGTTGGCGCACCCCGGTAGCCGCCTACCAAGATGCGGGATGCTTAAGATTGCGCGAAGAAGTGCGACGGCATTTGGCAGGAAGTTCTATAGGCTTGTACCGCCGGTTCCCGCTTGGAGCTTGGGCAGCCGGCCGGCGACGGCCCGCACCTTCCCCGGCGATGCCCGCCAGATCGCGAGCGCCGACAATCCGCTCACGACCATCGCGATGCCGAAGGCGAGCGTGTAGTCGCCGGCGCGATCATAGAGCAGGCCGGTCACCCACGGTCCGGCCGCACCGCCCGCCAGCGCCGCCAGCATGATCGTGCCGAAGATGCTGCCCTGGTGCTTGCCCTGGAAGATCTCGAACACCACCGCGCCCATGATCGAGGTGAGGCCGTAGCCGAGCGCGCCTTGCGCGAACACCATGACGTAGACGAGCCAGAGCGAGGGTTGGTACTTCAAGGCGATCAGCGCGGCGAAGCAGATCACGAAGCCCGCACAACTGATCGCCCAGACCCACTCCCGTCCAATGCGGTCGGAGACATGGCCCAGCACGATCTGGCCGGGAATGCCGAGCAGGCTGACGACGCCGAGCGCCCACACCGCGACGGAGGAGCTGAAGCCGATGTCGAGCAGGAATTTCGTCTGATGCACCTGCACCGCGTACCAGATGTACAGGCCGGAGAAATAGCCGATCGCGATCCACCAGAAGCGCGCGGTCGCCACAGCGCGTTTCAGCGTCCAGTCGGTATTGACCCAATCGGGATCGACGATGTTGGAGACCGGCTGCGCGCCGCCCGCAGCCGGCGCGGCATCGCCGTCCGGTTCCAGGCCGATATCCTGCGGGCGCTTGTGCAGCAGCAAATTGATCGGCGCCAGCACGACGAGGATGAGCACGCCCATCGCGGTGCAGGCGGTGCGCCAGCCGGTCTGCTCGATCATGTGCTGCACCCATGGCAGCAGCGTCACCGAACCGATGCCGACGCCCGCGAAGGCGATGCCGATGGCGAAACCACGCTTGCGGATGAACCAGTTCGGCAGGAACAGCGACTGGCCGGAATAGCCGAGACACACCGAGCCGGCCCCGACCATGACGCCGATGGTGACGTAGAGATGCCAGGGCGCGCTGGTGAGCGGCGCCAGCAGCAGCCCGCCGCCCATCAGCACCACACCGAGCTCCATCACCGCGCGCGGGCCGGCGCGGTCCATCAGGCGGCCGATCAACGGACTGACCACGCCCGACACCACGAAACCGAAGGAGAACGCGCCGGCGGTGACGCCGCGCTCCCAGCCGAACTCGGAGATGATGGGCGGGAAGAACAGCGAAAAGGCGGTGCGCGCGTTGACGCCGATCGCCATGGTGACGAAGGTCACGGCGACCACGACCCAGCCGTAAAAGAACGGAAGCCGCATGATGTGATTGTTTCACCCCTAGATGGTTCTACCGACCATCCGGGGCCGTCCGGGTCAAGCGATTTTCGCGTGCGGCGCTGAGCCTCGGGGCTCGCACATGACGTCGGAGCTGGGCCAGATGTTGCCGCAACGTCATGGCCGGGCTTGTCCCGGCGATCCACGCCTTGCGACGCAAGACAAGGAACGTGGATGCCCGGGACAAGCCCGGGCATGACGACCTCTTTCAAGGATCCAGAAGGCGATGCGCTCAGGCCGCGTCGCGCCGCGATCGTTTGGCGGGCGCGTCGAACAAGATCCGCTCGATCGGGTGCGGGCGGCCGAACAGATAGCCTTGCGCGTAGTTGACACCGAGCGCCTTCAGCCGCTCGTACTCCTCGCGGGTCTCGACGCCCTCGGCGGTGACCGACATGTCGAGCCCGCGCGCCAGGGTCACGATCGAGGAGATGATGGCGGAGCTGCGCGGCTGATGCGTGAGGTTGCGGATGAAGGATTTGTCGATCTTGATCTTGTCGAACGGGAACGTCGTCAGATAGCTCAGCGACGAATAGCCGGTGCCGAAATCGTCGAGCGCGAGCTCGATGCCGAGCTGCTTCAGGCGCTGCATGAAGGCGAGGTTTTCGACGCCGCGCTCCAGCAGCACGGATTCCGTGATCTCGATCTCCAGCCGTTGCGGCGACAATCCGGAATCGGTGAGTGCCGCGCAGATCACCTCGAACAGCTCGGCTTCCTTGAACTGGATCGGCGACAGGTTGACCGCGACGGCGAGGTCGGAGGGCCAGCCGGCCGCATCAGCGCAGGCGCGCCGCAGCACGAATTCGCCGAGCGGCACGATCAGCCCGGTTTCCTCCGCCAGCGAAATGAACTGGTCCGGCGGGATCAGGCCGCGGGTCGGATGGCGCCAGCGCACCAGGGCCTCGAAGCCGCGCCGCGCGCCGCTGAGCGCGTCGATGAACGGCTGGTAGTGCACCTCCAGCTGGCACTGCGCGATGGCGTCGCGCAGATCCCCCTCCAGGGTGTTGCGGGCTTCCAGCTCGGCCGACATCGCCTCGTCGTAGATGGTGAAGCAGTTGCGGCCAGCCGATTTCGAACGATAGAGCGCAAGATCCGCCTTCTTCAGGAGCTGCTCCTGATCGCTGCCGTGATCCGGCGCGATGGCGATGCCGATGCTGGTGCCGATCTCGACACGGTGACCGGGCAGAAGGAACGGTTCGGTCAAGAGCTTGGCGATCCGCGCCGCAAGCTCGGTCGAGCAGGCGCGCTGATCCGTGCCGGCCTCCTGGATGATGGCGAACTCGTCGCCGCCGAGCCGCGCCAGCACGTCGCTCGCGCGCACCGAGGATTTCAACCGATGCGCCACCTGGCGCAGCAGCGCATCGCCGGCGCCGTGACCGAGCGAGTCGTTGACGTTCTTGAAGCGGTCGAGGTCGAGCATCAGGATCGAGAACGGCAGGCCCCGCACGCCGAGCTGGCTGTTCATCTCGTCGAGCCGGGTCAGGAAGAAGGCACGGTTCGGCAGTCCGGTCAGGATGTCGGTCTGGGCGAGCTCGAGCACCCGCCGATTGGCCAGCGACAGCCGCCGCGAGTTGCGGCTCGCGAGCATGAGATAGGTCGACAGCGACAGCGTCAGCAGCATGCCGACTATCAGCACCGCGCCGGCGCGATCGTAGGTGCTCTCCAGCGGACCGCCCGCAGTCGGCACCGCGCGCACCTGCCACTCGGTATCGCCGATCTTGAGACCGCCCGACCAGTGCAGCGCCCGGGCGACATCCCGCATCGACTGCGGCGCCGCCGCTGAGGACGAATAGTCCGGCAGCATCTGCTCCAGGCTGACGATCTGCGCCGTGAAGGGCGGATAGACGTTCATGCTGACCGCGGGGCTCGCGCCCGTCGTCACGCGAATGCCCTGGATCAGCAGCGGCAGGTCGAAGACGCCGACCACGAAGCCGGCGAGATTGCGTCGCCGGTCCGCGACCGTCTCACGCGACGTACCCTTGGCGTAGACGGGAACGGCAACGAGGACATCGGGCAGCCGGCCGCCCTCCCTCGGCTCGAACAGGCGCGTGCGGATGGCTGCGACCCGGTCGTTGTCGCGCGCGCGCTCCAGCACGGCGCGGCGCTCCGGAACGGTGGCATAATCCATGCCATAGACCGACGAGGTCTTCGGCTGGGTCGAGTAGAACACCGGGAAATATTCATCGCTCTGCGGCGCGGTCGCGAAGCCCTCACCCTGCAGCGATTTGATGCGATAGCCGGAGACGCCGTCGGTGATCGCCGCGGCCTCGTATTCGGCGCGCTCCTTGCGGTTGACGCGCGGCAGCCAGGCAATGCGCAGCATGCCGGGATGGCGCTCGAACAGGCGGGCGCTGAAGGTCTCGAATTCGTTGCGGGTGACTTCGTCGTTGGTCGATTCGAACAAGGTGCGCAGCGCGACCAGCCTGGAGATGTATTCGCCCATGCCGTTCTGCATGACGATCGCTTCGGTCTCGGCCGCGTTCTCGAACTCGATCCGGTTGACGCGATCCTCCCACCGCGCCACGGCGGCCGCGCCCGCAACCGAGAACAGAAGACCGACGGCAACCGCGACGAGCGCAGGCCGATAGAGCCCGAGCAGCGGCGCGACACGCCACCATCCGGTCATACGCCTCCGATCCTGATCGTTCTGATCGCGATCGCCCATCTTGAAGCCGCCGTCCCCTATCCGCGACGAACCGAACCTCTGGTTGAGGTGCCGGCGGGGCTATCGGAACAAGACCGCGGTTAAGAACTGCACAATTTCGAAATCCGCCGGCCTCGCATTGCTCGATTTAGTTAACGATTGCCCTGCGAATTACCGGACTCTGGAGATAAGTTGCCGGTTTTCCCCGAAGTCTTACGGAGCCTCCGTGCAGTATGGAATTAGCGTCCTGTTCAGCCTCGCAGACCTATCGTTCCTGCAACCGCATCCAGCATCCGGCAACCATTCCCATGACTCGCTCGAGATCAGCGACTTGTGTCGTCTTGACCATCGCATTGCTGGCCGCAGCGCTGCTGCCGGCCAAGAGCGACGAGGCCGGCGTCAGCGAGGATGCGATCCTGTTCGGCCAGGCCGCCGCGCTTGAAGGCCCCTCCTCCGCGCTCGGACAGCGCATGCGGCAAGGCATCGTCGCGGCATTCACCGAGATCAATGCCAGGGGCGGCGTCCACGGCCGCAAGCTTCAGCTCATCAGCCGTGACGACGGCTACGATCCCGACCGCTCGGTGGCGCAGACGCTGCATCTGATCGAGGACGACAAGGTGTTTGCGCTGATCGGCGCGGTGGGTACGCCGACCGCGATGGCGACAATTCCGATCACCAGCGCCAGGAACGTTCCCTTCATCGGTCCGTTCAGCGGCGCCGAATTTCTGCGCGACCTCGAGCTCGCGAACGTCATCAACATCCGCCCGAGCTATGGTGCGGAGGCCGAAGCGTGGATCAAGCACCTCACCGAGGATCGCCACTTCACCCGCATCGCCATCTTCTACCAGGACGATTCCTTCGGCCGCGACGGTCTGGTCGGCGTCAAGCGCGCGCTCGCCAAGCGCGGCCTGGAGCTCGCCGCCGAAGGCACGTTCGAGCGCAACACCCGCGCGGTCACGGCTGCCTGGCGGATGATCAAGCGCGCCGAACCCGAGGCGGTCGTGATGGTCGGGACCTACGGGCCCTGCGCCGAGTTCATCAAGCTGGCGCACCGCAGCGGCTTCTATCCGACCTTCGTCAACGTCTCCTTCGTCGGCGCCAATGCGCTCGCCAAGGAGCTCGGCCCCGAGGGTGAAGGCGTCGTCGTCTCCCAGGTCGTGCCGTTTCCATGGGATCGCTCGCTCAGGCTCGTCGCCGACTACCAGGCGGCGCAGAAGGCGTTCGACCCGACGCTGACACCGGACTTCGTGTCGCTGGAAGGCTATCTCTCCGGCCGGCTCACGGCCGCAGCGCTGGAGATGGCCGGGCCGAAACCGACCCGCGCGAGCCTGCTCCGCGCCATCAACGATGTCGGACGCTTCGACATCAGCGGCAGCACCGTCACCGTCGGCCTGCGCACGTTCGACACGCCGCCAAAAGTGTTTTTGACGGTGATCCAGAAGGACGGAACGTTCAAGGCGGTGGACCGGCTGTAGGACCGCTCTACGGCCGCCGCGTCCAGCGGTCGGCGTTGACGGCGCCCGGCGGGACCTCGCCTTTGACGATCGCCTCGACTTGCCGCACGGTTTCCAGCGACTGATATTCGATCGCCTGCGGCGTCAGGCCGCCGACATGCGGCGTGGCGATCACATTCGGCAGCGTCGCCAGCTCGGGCGTCGGCATCTGGTCCGGCGCGCGGCCAACGTCCATCGCCGCGCCGGCGATGCGATGCTCCAGCAGCGCCCGCGCCAGCGCGGCCTCGTCGACGAGATTGCCACGCGAGAGATTGATGAAGAACGCATGCTTCTGCATGTGCGCCAGGGCCGCCTCGCCGATCAGATTCTCGGTCTGCTCGTTGGCGATGGCGAGGCAGACGACGTAGTCGGACGCCGCGAGCAGCTCGTCGAGGCTGACATGCCTGACCGCGCTGTCGCCGACAGCGGCGAAGGGATCGGCGACCAGCACCTCCATGCGCAGCACCTTGGCGATCTCGGCGAGATAACGCCCGATGCTGCCATAGCCAATGATGCCGATCCTGCTGCCGGCAAGCTGGCGGCCCATCCGCGCCTCCGGCTTGCGGCCGGCCTGATAATCCGCCGTTGTCCGCGAGACGCCGCGGGAGAGATCGACCATGAAGCCGAGTGCGAGCTCGGCGACCGCCTGAACGAAGCCCGGCCCGGCGCGGGTCACGAGCACGCCCGCCTTCGAGGCCTCCTCGACATTGACGTTGCGGATATCGACGGCGCAGCGGACGAAGGCCCGCAGACGCGGCAGTTTCGCAAAGATCTCGCCGCGGCCTTCGGTCATGCGATCGGCGACGATGATGTCGGCATCATCGGCGGCGCGGACGAGGCCGGCGGCATCGAGCGGATCGTCACCCTCGTGCAGGATCACCTCGGCGGCCGCGCGAAGGCCGTTCAGGCTGCGGTCGCCGTAATAGTTGCGCCGCATCTCCGGCGTGTGCGCGAGCAGGACCTTCACGGCAAGACTCCTTCAGTAGCCGAATGCCCGCGGCAGCGCGGTCGACAGCCATGGCACGAAGGCGATGACGAGCAGGCAGAGGAACAAGAGGCCCAGATAACCCATGATCGGCTTCACCGTCTGCTCGATCGGCACGTTGCCGATCAGGCAGGCGCCGTAGAGCCCGAGCCCGAGCGGCGGCGCGAACAGGCCGATGCCCATGGCGATGACCAGAACGACGCCGAAATGCAGGGGATCGACGCCGAGCTGGACCGCCACCGGCAGCAGCAGCGGGCCGAAGATGATCAGCGCGGCGGCGCCTTCCAGCACCGAGCCCATCACGATCAGTACCGCGATTGCCAGCAGGATGAACAGCCAAACGCCTGAGGTCTTCGACAATCCGAGCATGAAATCGCCGACCGCATGCGGTACCTGCTGCAAGGTCAGCGTGAACGCGAGCGACTGCGCGGCGGCGACGATGAACAGCACGAGGCCGGCGCGGGTTGCCGCCTGCACGAAACTGTGCGCGGCTGATTTGAAGCTGAGCTCGCGAAACACCACGCTGCCGACAACGAGTGCATAGGCCACGGCGAAGGCCGAAATCTCCGTCGCCGTGGCAAAGCCGCTCTTGAAGCCGAAGAAGATCATGAAGATGAGGCCGAAGGATGCGATCGCGCCGCTCCACAGGCCCGACACCGGCATCTGCGGCTCGACCTCCTCGACCCTATCAGGCCGCTTGCCGAAGATGACGGACACTGCGATCAGCGCGGTTGCCATCAGCGCCGAAGGCAACAGGCCGGCAACGAACAGGCCGCCGATCGACAGGTTGGCGACGAAGCCGAGAATGATCAGGTTGATGCAGGGCGGAATCGTTTCCGCCATCACAGCGGAGGCAGCGAGCAGCGCCACCGCGCCGCCGGGATTCTGCTTCGAGCGGCGTGCGGCCGGGATCAGCACCGAGCCGACCGCGGCCACATCAGCCATCTTCGAGCCCGAGATGCCCGAGAACAGCACCATCGACGCGACCATCACGACGTTCAGCCCGCCGCGCATGCGCCCGACCGCGCGCTGCAACAGCTCGATCAGCCGCACCGACATGCCGTTGGCTTCCATGAGGTAGCCGACGAGGATGAAGAAGGGGATCGCCAGCAGCACGAAATTGTCGATGCCGCGGGCCATCTGCTGGGCGAAGATGACGCCGGGCAGCGCGCCCTCGACCCAGATGAAGATCAGCGCGGCGAGCGCCAGTGCAAAGCCGATCGGCAAGCCGCCGAACAGCGTCGCAAAGAAGCCGATCAGCATCAGCGTGCGCGCCGACGGCACCGAGGACGGCGACAGGTAGTCCCAGGCGAGGTAAAGGCCGGTCACGACGACGATCGCGATGAGCCCTCTGACGATATCGGGAAACGGACGCGCGCAGAGATGGTCGATTGCGAACACCGTCATGAACAGCGCGCCGATGCCCATGGGGTAGAAGGTCAATTCCAGCGGCAGGCCGGAGCCGGTGGTCTGGCCGGCGGTGAGCGAGCCCAGCTTGATGGCGTTGTAGGCGACGTAGCCGGAGATCAGCACGATCAGCAATGCGCCGGCGGCATCGACCAGCGAACGCATTCGCAGCGGCAAGAGATCGCGGAAGAAGGACACCCCGACATTCTCGCCGCGCGCGAGCGCACTCGCCGCGCCGAAGAAGGCCGAACCGACCATCAGCCCGCGCGCGACATCGTCCGACCATTCGACCGGCGCGTTGAAGAAGAAGCGCAGCAGCACGGAAACGCAGACCACCACGAGATCGGCGGCAAGCAGGACGGCCGCGATCGCATCGCTGAGGCGAAGCAGCAGGGCGACACTGCCATGGCGGCCGCCCGAGACGGGCACGGCGGCTGTGATCGTCATCTCAGGCTTGCGTCGCGCGGATGATATCGATGACGGCCTTGGATTCCGGCCGCGCCTTGATGAAGTTCTCGATCTGCGGCGCCACGCGCTTCTTGAAGGCCTCGCGGTCGCACTCGGCAACCGCGACGCCCTTCTCGGTCAAAGCCGAAAGCGCCTCCTTCTCGACCGCAAGACCGTGGGCGCGGGTGTCGGCGGCGGCCTTCTTGGCGGCATCGAGGAAGCCCTCGCGCAGCTTCGGGTCCATGCGGTTGTAGGTCATGTCGCTGAAGTAGATCGCGAGCGGCGAGAAATTGTGCTGCGTCAGCGCATAGAATTTGGCGGTTTCGAAGAACTTGCTGGCCAGGATCGTCGGCGGATCGTGCTCGAGGCCGTCGAGCACGCCGGCTTGCAGGGCCGTGTAGATCTCGCCGAACGCAAGCGGCGTCGCGGCGGCGCCCATCAGCCGCAGGCATTCGGTGATGACGGGATTGGGCAGGGTGCGGATCTTGAGGCCGGCGAGATCCTCCGGCGTTTTCACCGGCTTCTTCGCCAGCACGCTGCGCGAGCCGAAATTATAGGCCCAGGCGATGATGCGGATGTTGCCGCCCTTGAGCAGCGCGTCCTCGATCGGCTTGGCCGCGCCGGCATCGAACGCCTTGGTCTGTTGCGGGAAGCTCGAGAACAGAAAGCCGAGATCGTAGGTGCCGACCAGCGGCACCAGATTGGCCGAGATCGACGAGCCCGACACCATGAGGTCGATGACGCCGAGCTTCACGGAATTGATGACGTCGATCTCCTGACCGAGCTGATTGTCCGGGAAGAAGGCGACCTCGACCTGCTCGCCGAGCCCGTTGCCCTTCAGGTTCTTGACGAGGTTGTCGTAGTAGACACGGCCGTTGGCGAATTTGGGATCGTTCGGCAGCGAGGAGGAGCATTTCAGCTTCAGCGTCGCAGCTTCGGCGCGGCCGATGATCACGGGAGAGAGCACGAGGCCGGCACCGACCGCCGCCGACGACTTGATGAACGCGCGACGGTTCACGGGCACGATGGTCATGGCGCGGCTTCTCCCACATTATTTTTTGTTCGCCGCGATCGTTGCCACGGCCTGTTGCCTGAACTGTATGGCCAAAGCGACGGCACAGGCAAGCGCGGCGGCCGGCAGCCGCAGGGCGGCGCGGCGCGCGCACGGCAGTCCGCAAGCGCAGCCGAACGGCGACGATTCCCCGGAAATTTGCGATGAGGGATCGACCTGCGGCCACATCGGCACGACCGGCGCCGTCGCGCGAAAGGCGCCAACGATCCAATTGGCGCATGGATCGATGCGCAATTCACATGAATGAGCCCGGGACGACATCGTCCGGCTCCGGCAGACAGCCTGCCCCATTTTGCCGCAGCCGAAGCGTGATCCAGGGCACAGACAGATGCATGGCGGCCCCCTAGAAAAAGTGGCATCATCGCACGCATTGCCGATGGAGGTGACACCATGCGCCGTCCAGCCTTTTCCAGTTTGTTTCTTGCCTCCGGCCTTCTTGCCCTCACGCAGCTGATGACACCGACGGACGCCGCCGCCGAAGCGCGGCTTGCGCTGGTGATCGGCCAGTCCGCCTATCGCACCGTGCCCGAGCTGCCCAACGCCGCCAACGACGCCAAGGGCATGACCGAGCTGCTCGGCAATGCCGGCTTCACCGTCACCACGGCCGCCAATCTGGCGCAGAACGAGATGCGCGCGGCGATCTCGGATTTCGCCGGCAAGGTCAGCGCCAGCGGCGCCGACACGGTGGCGCTGGTGTTCTATGCCGGCCATGGCCTGCAGATCGACGGCGAGAACTATCTCGTTCCCGTCGACCTCGATCCCAAGCGCGAAGCCGACATTCCGCTCCAGGGCGTACGGCTGAACGATCTGCTCAACACGCTCGGCGCGCTGCCGACGCGGGCGCGCATCTTCATGCTCGATGCCTGCCGCAACAATCCGTTCCCCGCACTGAGCGGCGCCGGCCACGGCCTTGCGATCGTCGACACCAAGGCCGGCGCGCCCGGCTCCTTCATCTCCTATTCGACCTCGCCCGGCGCCGAAGCCGAGGACGGCTCCGGCATCGACAGCCCCTACACCACGGCCGCGCTGACCGTCGCCAAGCAGCCCAATCTGCCGATCGAGGAGGTGTTCAAGCGCATCCGCGTCGCCGTCGCGCAATCGACCGACGGCCGGCAGATCCCCTGGGAAAGTTCCTCGCTGACCACCGACTTCAGGTTCTTCGGCGAGAGCAGCGGCAGCACGCCTGCCCTTCCCGGCACATCCGCGATGGCGCTCGCCAGCGGCACGCGCAGCGTCGAGGACTGGCGCAAGACCCTGCAGGGCAAACCGGCGACGGCGGCCTATGAGCTCGTGATCACCGACGACACCGTCGAGGCGTATCAGGCCTATATCGAGCTGTACGCGCAGGACACCCGCACGCCGCGCGTGCGCACCGTGCTGGAACGGCGGCGCCAGATGCTGGCCTGGGAGCGCGCCACCGCGATCAACACCCGCGCCTCGTTCGAGGCCTATCTCGCCAACTGGGACAACAGCGACCTCGCCGCGACTGCGCGCCGGCTGCTGCTCCGCGTCCAGAACCGCAATTATGGCGTGCCTGTCGCCGCCGTGGCGACCCCGGTCGCGGTCGCGATGGCGCCGACCTGTCCGTGCTCGACGCCAACGGCACCGGCAACGCCGATCAATCCGAGCGTCGCGCCCGTGATCAAGAAGCGCGTCGACGACACGCCGCCCAAGCGCAAGGTGGTCGAGACGCCGCCGAAGCGCCGCCCGCCGCCCGAGGAAGTGGTCTACGAGCGCGCACCGCCCCCCGGCCCGCCGCCCGGCGCCGTCATGCAAGGCGTCGGCATTGGTATCGGCATCGGCATGGGAATGGGTGGCCGCGGCGGGGGCGATCATTATCGCGGCGACTACAACCGCAGGTACTAAGCCGATCCTATCATGATCATCGCTTCGGCTCGCGCCCACGCGCGGGCCGATTTTATTGCGACAACGCCGGATGGTCGCGCTGCACGGCCTCCCGGATCCAGTCGGCCTGGATCGCGCGAAACAGGATCTGCGCCGTCTTGAGATCATTGGCCTTCATGCAGAGATCGACGATGCGGCGCACCGCGTCGTCGCGCATCAGCTCGTCGGAAATCTTCATCGCGATTTCCATCGCGACGCGGGCCGCACGGTCGTAGCGCTCGCTCTGCGCCGGGCCCGCCGCGCTCGCGGCGGCGGCATCGCAGATCGCGCGAATGCGCGCGGCGGCATCGATGTCGCCGAGCGGTGCTTCGATCGCCTCGTCCCAGATGTCCTGTCGCGTCTTTTGCGCGAACCAGCGCATTGCCCGCTCCGTGGCTGATGGAGCGAGCATAAAGGGCGCCTGGCCTGCGCGCTACGCCTCCGGCACGATCTTGCCGGGATTGAGGATGTTGAGCGGATCGAGCGCGTGCTTCAGCGCGCGCATGGCCTCGATCGCCTCGGGGCCGAGTTCCGCCTTGAGGTATTTCTGCTTGCCCTGGCCGATGCCATGCTCGCCGGTGCAGGTGCCGTCCATCGACTGCGCGCGCTCGACCAGGCGGTGCATGAACTCCTCGCCGCGCGCCATCTCGGCGGCGTCGTTGGTGTCACAGACCAGCGAGCAGTGGAAATTGCCGTCGCCGACATGGCCGACGATCGGCGACAGCAGATTGAGGCGCTTGAGATCCTCTTCGGTCTCGCTGACGCAATCGGCCAGCCGCGAGATCGGCACGCAGACGTCGGTCGCGACCACGCCGATGCTGTCGCCGGGCCGCAGTGCCTTCACCGACCAATAGGCGTCGTGCCGCGCCTGCCACAGCTTGGTGCGATCCTCGGGCTTCGTGGTCCAGGAGAAATCGCCGCCGCCGCACTCTTTGGCGATCTCGCCGAAGGCCTTGGACTGCTCGGCCACCTCGATCTCGCTGCCATGGAATTCCATCAGCAGCAGCGGCGTCTCGGGCAGCGTCAGCTTGGAATATGCGTTGCAAGCCTTCACCTGCGCGGCATTGAGCAGTTCGATGCGCGCCACGGGAATGCCGGTCTGGATCGCCAGGATCACGGCCTGACAGGCGCCGTGCACGGTCTCGAACGACACCGCACCGGCCGCGATCGTCTCGGGGATGCCGCGCAGGCGGATGGTCAATTCCGAGATGATGCCGAGCGTGCCTTCGGCGCCGACGAACAGATGCGTCAGGTCATAGCCCGCAGACGACTTCTTGGCGCGTGTGCCCGTCGTGATGATCTCGCCATCGCCGCGCACCACCTTCAGCGCCAGCACGCTGTCGCGCATGGTGCCGTAACGGACCGCGTTGGTGCCGGAGGCGCGGGTCGAGGCCATGCCGCCGAGCGAGGCGTCGGCGCCGGGATCGATCGGGAAGAACAGGCCCTGGTCGCGCAGGTGCTCGTTGAGCGCCTTGCGGGTGACGCCGGGCTGGATCACGCAATCGAGGTCCTCGGCATGGACCGCGAGCACCTTGTTCATGTCGCGCAGGTCGATCGAGATACCGCCGGCCGGCGCGTTGACCTGGCCCTCGAGCGAGGTGCCGGTCCCGAAGGGGATGACGGGGACGCGGTTCTTGGCGCAGATCCGCACCACGTCCTGAATGTCGGCGGTCTCCTGCGCCATCACCACGCCATCAGGCGGCTGGTTGGGGATCCAGGTGGTGGTATGGCCGTGCTGCTCGCGGACGGCCTGCGAGGTGATGAGGCGGTTGCCGAAGCGTGCGGCAAGCTGCTCCAGCGCGCTTGCGAGGGCTTTCGGCTCCGGCCGCGGCGGATTATTGGTGATGGTCGTACCCACGGAATTCCTCCCGACAGAAGAACCGTGGCAAAGGACATAAAGCCGGTCAAGTCAAGCGACCGGACGCATAGCTAGGGAATGAAGCATGCCGGAGAGTGCCGCCACCGCCCCGACGCCTGAGCCGTTCCGCGCCTCGATCATGCAGATCGAGCCGCAATGGATCGACTATAACGGCCATCTCAACATGGCCTATTACAACGTGATGTTCGACCGCGCGATCGACCAGTTCTGGAGCGAACTCGGGATCGGACCTGCTTACATGAAGGAGCGGGGCGGCTCGACCTTCACCGCCGAATGCCATGTGCGGTATCTGCGCGAGATCCATCTCGGCGATCCCGTGCAGGTCCTGGTCTGGCTGCTCGAGGCCGATGACAAGCGACTGCATACGTTCGAGGAGATGCGGCACGCGGAGGAAGGCTGGCTGTCGGCGACGTCGGAGAACATGTCGCTGCACATGGACATGAAAGCCCGGCGCGTGGCGCCGTTTCCGCCCGATATTCGCGCGCGCATCGCTGCGGTCACCAAGGCCCACAGCGCCGTGGCGCGCCCCGAGGGCATCGGCCGGAACGTGGCGATGCCCTCCAAGCGGTAACCGCTAGACCCTGTTGCGGCCGCGGGCCAAGCCGACCACGGCCGAGACCAGGAACAGAACCACGGCGATGAAGAAGATGATCTTGGCGATCTCGATCGAGGCGCCGGCGATGCCGCCGAAGCCCAGGATGCCGGCGATCAGTGCGATAACCAGAAACGTCACAACCCAGCCTAGCATGGTCAAACCCTCGTCTTGATGTCTGTCTGCGATCGGCGCGGCTGGCCGCGCCACCTGTCCAGACAATCTCCACGCGGGAACGATGGTTCCGGCACGCCTGACCTCGAAATTCGCGCCGGCTGCTGGAACAAATTCCGGCCGCCACGCACGTGGAAAACCTGCTTTCGCCGCCCCATATAGGCACCAATCCCTGTTAGAAGGCTCCCTTCCACTTCCCCGCGGTGCCATCGTGGGGTCAATGATTCGCATGACCGAGCCAAGCAAGATCACAGCCGTCCCCGACCACCAGCCCGCAGCCGGCGGCATCGCCGCGCGTGCGCGCGCCTCCGTGGGCCCGAAATACCTGACCGGGCTCAATCCGGAGCAGCGCGAGGCGGTGGAGACGCTGGATGGCCCGGTCCTGGTGCTGGCCGGCGCCGGCACCGGCAAGACGCGCGTGCTGACGACGCGTATCGCCCACATCCTCAGCCAGGGTCGCGCCCGCCCCGCCGAGATCCTGTCGGTGACCTTCACCAACAAGGCCGCGCGCGAGATGAAGCACCGGCTCGGCCAGATGCTCGGCCACGCCGTCGAGGGCATGCCCTGGCTCGGCACCTTCCACTCCATCGGCGGCCGCATCCTGCGTGTCCATGCCGAGCTGGCGCAGTTGAAGTCGAACTTCACCGTGCTCGACGTCGACGATCAGGTGCGGCTGCTCAAGCAGTTGCTGCAGGCCGAGAACATCGACGACAAGCGCTGGCCCGCGCGCATGCTGGCCGGCCTGATCGACGGCTGGAAGAACCGCGGCCTGATGCCCTCCCAGGTGCCATCCGGCGAAGCCGCCACCTTTGCCAACGGCAAGGGCGGCAAGCTCTATGCGAGCTATCAGGAGCGGCTGAAGATCTTGAATGCCGCGGATTTCGGCGATCTGCTGCTCGAGAACATCCGCATCTTCCGCGAGCACCCCGACATCCTCAGGCAGTACCAGCAGCGCTTCAAATACATCCTGGTCGACGAATATCAGGACACCAACGTCGCGCAATATCTCTGGCTGCGGCTGCTGTCGCAGGCGCCGTCTTCCAACGCGTCATTGCCGGGCTTGACCCGGCAATCCATCGCTTCTTCAGAAGATGGATCACCGGGTCTCGACGCTTCGCGTCGGCCCGGTGACGACGAGAATGGTGATGCGCGTCCCCCCGCGAACGAAAAGCCTCACGTCAAGAACATCTGCTGCGTCGGTGACGACGACCAGTCGATCTACGGCTGGCGCGGCGCCGAGGTCGACAACATCCTGCGCTTCGATCACGATTTCCCCGGCGCCAAGGTGATCCGCCTCGAGCGCAACTACCGCTCGACCGGCCACATCCTCGCGGCCGCCTCGCATCTGATCGCGCACAACGAAGGCCGGCTCGGCAAGACGCTGCGCACCGAGGACCACGACGGCGAGAAGGTCACGGTCACGGGCTCGTGGGATTCCGAGGAGGAAGCCCGCGGCATCGGCGAGGAGATCGAACAAATCCAGCGCAAGGGCGAGAAGCTCAACGAGATCGCCATTCTCGTGCGCGCCTCCTACCAGATGCGCGAGTTCGAAGATCGTTTCGTCACGCTCGGCCTGCCCTATCGCGTCATCGGCGGCCCGCGCTTCTACGAGCGCGCCGAAATCCGCGACGCGCTGGCTTACCTGCGCGTCATCAATTCGCCGGCCGACGATCTCGCTTTCGAGCGCATCGTCAACACGCCCAAGCGCGGCCTCGGCGATGCCACCGTGCAGATGCTGCACGACCATGCCCGCAAGCGCCGCATCCCGTTGCTCGAGGCGGCCCGGGCCGTGGTCGAGACCGACGAGCTGAAGCCGAAGGCGCGCGGCAGCTTGCGCGATCTCGTCGCGCAGTTCGACCGCTGGCGCGCCCAGCGCGAAGTCACCGCGCACACCGATCTCGCCCAGATCGTGCTCGACGAGAGCGGCTATACCGAGATGTGGCAGAAGGACCGTTCGGCGGATGCCGCCGGCCGGCTGGAGAACCTGAAAGAGCTGGTGCGCTCGATGGAGGAGTTCGAGAACCTGCAAGGGTTCCTGGAGCACATCTCGCTGGTGATGGACCGCGAGGGCGGCGCGGAAGAGGACGCAGTGTCGCTGATGACGCTGCATTCGGCCAAGGGGCTCGAATTCGACAACGTGTTCCTGCCCGGCTGGGAGGAAGGCCTGTTCCCGAGCCAGCGCACGCTGGACGAACAGGGCCGCGCCGGCCTCGAAGAGGAGCGCCGGCTCGGCCATGTCGGCCTGACCCGCGCCCGCCGCCGCGCCATGATCTATTTCGCGACTAACCGGCGCATCCATGGCACCTGGTCGACCACGATCCCGTCGCGCTTCCTCGATGAATTGCCGGCGGCCAATGTGGAGATTACCGAATCCAAGGGCGGCTCGGCCTGGGGCGGCACCGGCGGCTACGGTGCCTCGCGCTTCGACGACATGGAGGCGTTCGGCTCCACCTATTCCACACCGGGCTGGCAACGTGCTCAGGCCAACCGCAACCGCGGCGGGGGCCGCAATGGCGGCGGCCGGAGCGGCGGCTTCGAGGAAGAGGCCGCGACGTTCTCATCCTCGTCGTCCGGACCGGATTTTGGCAGCTTCTCCTCGCGCCGGCGCGGGCCGCTGACCATCGAGGGCGAGTTGGTCGCCAAATCCACCGGCACAACGTCCGAATTCTCACTGTCCGACCGCGTCTTCCACCAGAAATTCGGCTACGGAAGCGTCACCAAGATCGACGGCAACAAGCTCACCATCGCCTTCGACAAGGCCGGCGAGAAGAAGGTCGTGGACAGTTTTGTGCAGCGAGCGTGAGCAGCCTCTCCGCTCAGCCGTTCAAGATATCGGCTCCCTGGTCGTAAATCAGCTGGTCGACATGCCCGGCACCGGGCGCGATCTGAAGTCTCCAGCCGAGTGTGACACCGAGACTCCTGGCCAGCTCCGTACAGTGTCGGAAATGCCAGAGACCGCGCGCAAGGCGATGAGGCCCCTGCGCCATCGCCTCGTCCCAGCGCGGCAGATCAGGGGCGTCCGGATCGTTATCGGCGTCGCCCAGCAGGATGACCAAGGGGCGCGTCAGATATCTGCGCAGATGAGCTTCGTCGAGCCCGATCCCTCCCATGCCGTCCGGATAGTCCTTGGCGAGATCAGGCAGCATGTAGCATCCGCAATTGGCGGCAACGGCGAGATCGACGGACGACGCCTCGTTCAAAGCAAGATAACGCAGCACAAACTGCGCGCCCGCCGAGTTACCGAACAGGCCGAAGCTATTCCGGCTGGACCCGATCGAACGTCGAACATCGTGAAACAGCCGGTCGATCACCCCGAAACTCCAGTGATCACGCGGCAGGACCGCGTTGTCCGGCGGCGGCCGCCGCACACCGCCGAAATTGTAGGCGTGGACACTCGGGAATTGATCCGGATCGAACTCCGGAACCAGCACGATTTGCCCATTGCGTTCGGCTTGAGGCGCGAGCAGATCGCGAAACGCTGCCGCGGCACGATCGACGCCATGCATCGCCACAATGATGCGCGTGTGCCGATTGCTCGATCCAGGGCAGAATGAAAAAACCCGCATCGAGCGGGGCAATGGGGCGGCGCCATCGTCGCGAAACAGGAACGAGCCGGCGCCCTCCGCCAAAGTCAATTCGCTCAATTGCTTGCCTCCTCGGATGAGGTATTCATAAGTGAAGCAAATCCTGCTGCACACCCTCACGGCCCCCAGTCCTGCCATGCCTCACTACGTCGCCATCATTGAAGACGCCGGCCCGGATGACGCCGTCAGCCTGTGGTTTCCGGACCTGCCCGGCTGCATTTCCGGCGGCGACGATGTCGACGAGGCCCTGGAGAATGCGCCCGAGGCGCTGGCGTTCTATGTGCAGGAGCTGACCGCGGACGGCCATCAGCTTCCCCCGGCCCGGACGCTGGACGAGCTCAAGGCCGACCCTGAGTTTGCCGACGATCTGGGAAAACACACGGCCGTCCTGATCGAGTGGCCTCCCCTCGATGCCGCGAAGTGAGGACTGTTCGCCGCACTCGCCGAACTCTCGACAGATCTCCCCCGAACAGGCCTTGACCATCGCGAACTTCCCCGTATCAGATGCGGCCATGGTCCGGGGCTCCGTCACATTGATCGTGCTTGCATTGGGGATGCCGTCGCTTGCGGCGGCTGAGACCATGAGCTTTGGAGATTCGATCGGGCTCCTGGCCAAGAGCTGCGGTGCGGAAATCGTCGCCAATTGCCGCGGCGTCAACCCGGACTCGACCCGCCTGAAGGAGTGCCTGTCGCGCAACCGCGACGTGCTGTCGCCGCAGTGCGCGAGCGACTATCTCGGCGCCTTCGACGCCATCCAGAAGCGCGTCGCCGCGCGCGTCACGGTGGCGAATGCCTGCCAGCGCGAGATCGTCAAGGTCTGCGGCGGCTCGACCAAGGAGACCAGCAAGTCGATCCCCTGCCTGGTCTCGACGCCCAAGGGCATCAGCAACAACTGCCTGAAGGCCGTCGACGATGCGGGGTATCGCTGATGCGCGCGAACAGGCTTCTCATAGCCGGAACGGCGCTCGGCCTCGCTCTGCTCGCGGGCGCGGCCGGCGCCCAGACGGCGGCGCCGACCCGCGACGACATTGTCGGCAAGCTCAACCATCTCGAAGAGCCCGGCGAGGTCGACCTGCCCGCGCTGAAGACGCAGGTGATGGAACGCGCCAAGGCCAGGATCAAGAACGATCCGGGCCCGGTGAACCGGCCGCCGATCGCCCCTGACCTCGCCAAGCTGCCGACCTTCAATGCGCAGATCCAGTTCGACGCCGACACGCCGATCATCCAGCCGGCTTCCTACCAGACCGTGGGCCGCATCGCCGACGCCCTGGTTCATTCCTCGCTGCTGCCCTACACGTTCCTGATCGTCGGCCACGTCGAATCCAATTCGAAGACGCGCGAGGCAAACGCGATTCTGAGCCAGCGCCGCGCGGACGCGATCCGCGACGTGCTGGTGAACACGTTCAAGATCTCGACCAAGCGGCTGCATCCGATCGGCCTCGGCGAGGAGCAGTTTCTCGACAGGGCCAAGCCGACGTCGGCTGTCAACGGCCAGTTGCAAATCCTGACCTATGCCAAGGTGCCCGAGGAGGCACCCGCGCATCCGGCCGCAGCACCTGCGCCTGCGGCGAAAAAGCCCGCCAAGAAGCGTTGAGCGAACGCGGCGGCGCAGCCAGCGGAACCCTTTGAAGTGCCGATCGTTTTGTAACCTGTCCGGAACGCACAAATGCGGTTTTGCGCGACAAAAGCGCCGGTTTGTGCACCGCCCGGTCCAGTGCTATAGCCACTGTTCGCCCTTCCCGACCCCGTGCTGCATGAGACCGAAATGGGTGGCTTTTTCCAGCGCCAACTTGCCGTTTATGTCGAGTACCATCGCGACCCCCGGAACACGGCGATGCATGTGGTCGGCATTCTCCTGTTGTTCACCGGCGCCGTGCTGCCGCTGACGCTGGTCAAGCTTCCGCTGTTCGGTTTCAGCGTCAGCCTGGCGGTGATCCTGGCCCTGCCGGTTTTGATCTATTGGCTGCTGCTCGACGTGGCGCTCGGGATCGGCATCCTGGCGGTTTCCATCGTGCTGTTTTCGGTTGCGACGAGCATTGCGGCGCAGGTCAGCATCGCGACCATGTGGGCGATCTTCGCCGCGCTGGTGGTGCTCGGCCTCGCCGCGCAGACCATCGGCCACAAGGTTTTTGAGGGCCGCGAAGCCTCGTTATTCACTTTTCCGTCGCACCTTTTGCTTGGACCGATGTTCGTGATGGCAAAATTATTCATTGCACTGGGCTTCCGTCGCGACCTTGCCGCGATTCTGGCGCCTCTTCCGGCCAATTCCCTTTCAACCCGATAGTTCTAGAAGCGAAACAGCAACCTTCTGCATGGCTCTCGTACTGGTTACCGGTGGCAGCGGCTTCATCGGACATCATCTCGTCGAAGCGCTCCGCGCCCGTGGGCAGCGGGTGCGTGTGCTCGATGTCCGCGCGCCGGCCGCGGCGAACGCTGACGTCGAGCACGTCCACGGCTCGGTGCTGGACGGCGCCGCCGTCGATGCGGCGATCGCCGGGGTCGATCAGGTCTATCACCTCGCCGGCCTGCCCGGCATGTGGGTCGCCAACAAGCAGGACTTTCACGAGGTCAATTGCCGCGGCACCGAAATCGTGCTCGCAGCGGCAATGAACCGCGGCGTCTCGCGCTTCCTGCATTGCTCGACGGAATCGATCCTGTTCCCCTATTCCGACCTCAAGGGTGTTGCCGCCGAAGAGGCGCTGCAGCCGGCCGAGGTGATGCCGGGCGCCTATACGCGCTCGAAGTCGCTCGCCGAGCATCATGCCGCAAAGGCGGCCGCCAGCGGCTTCCCGCTCGTGATCGGTACACCGACCATGCCGATCGGCGCTGCCGACCACAATCTGACGCCGCCGACCGCGATGCTCTGGTACTTCCTCCAGAAGAAGGTGCAGCCGCATCTCAACTTCCTGGTCAATCTCGTCGACGTCCGCGACGTTGCCATGGGCCTCGTGCTGACCATGGAGCGCGGCCGCCTTGGCCAGCGCTACATCCTCGGCGGCGACTGCGTTCCGCTCGGCAACATCCTGCGCATGATGTCGACGATGAGCGGCCGTCGGCAATACCCGATCGTCGTGCCCGGCAAGATCGCCGAACTCTCCGCGATCATGTTGGAGTACATCTCGGATCAGTTCACGCGTCGCCCGCCCAACGGCACCGCCGAGGGCGTGCGCATCGCGCTGGCCGCGAGCGACCTCTCGATCGGCAAGGCGCGCTCCGAGCTCGGCTACGCACCGCGTCCGATCGAGCCGGTCCTGCGCGAAACCATCACCCATCTTCTCGCCCGCAACGGCCAGCAGCCCTCCGGCGCCATCGAGCATCGCGCGCTCTCCTCGCGCGCCAGCTGAAGCCGCCCCCAACGCAAAGAACCTTCATGTCCTTCGATTTCAGCAAGCTTCTCTCCGTCGCCTGGGGCGGCTGGACCACGACCTGGCCGACCGAACTCCTGGCCCTGCTCTGGCTCGCCTTTCTCGCCAGCTGGGTCGGCGCCTCGTTCTGGCAAGGGCAGACCAAGAAGCAGGTCATGACGCTGGAGTCGCAGCGCTATCGCTTGCCGATCCTGGTCGGCGGAATCCTGTACACGCCATGGGTCGCGGAGATCCTGGGCTGGAAGCCGCTCTGGGTGCTCGGCAACACCGGCATCACCATCGCCGCGGTCCTCTCGGCCGCCGGCATTGCCTTCGCCTGGTGGGGCCGGCTGCATCTCGGAAAATTCTGGTCCAACACCATCACTCACAAGGAAGACCATCGGGTCATCGACACCGGGCCTTACGGCATCGTGCGCCACCCGATCTACACCGGGCTGATCTTCGGCATGCTGGTGACCGGCGTTGCGATCGGCCTGATGACGACGATCCTCGGCGCCATCCTGATCTCGCTCGGCATGTGGCAGAAGGGCCGGATGGAAGAGGTGTTCCTCTCCAAGGAGCTCGGCGAGGACGCCTATGGTGCCTATTGCCGCCGCGTGCCGATGATCATCCCGTTCCTGTCGCCGCGGTGAGGGCTTAACCGCCCACCCTGCCTTGGTGTCCCGGCCCTACAGCGCACCGCCAAGACGCGCTGCGCTGCGTCCGGGCACGAGCGCAGGATCTGACTCACCAGGGAACCGCCCCTCCGCTCGTCCGTTGTCCCTCGACATTTGCATCGCACGCAGAGCATCGAGCCGAGCAAGAAGCCATGTCGGACGCCTACGATTATTTTCGCGCGCACGCGATTGCCGCCGTCCGCAAGGCGCGGGCGCTGCCGCCCGGTCGAACGAAGCAGAAGCAGCGCACGGTGGCGCGGGTCTATCATCTGCTGTCCCGAGAGGCGGCGCTCGCACCGAACGTTCATCACCTCAACGATTTTCGCGCGGCGCGGCAGCTGGAACGGCAGATCAGCCGTTGATCAGCTAGCCCCCATTGGGCCCGTCGGCGTACGTCCTATGCAAATTCGATCGGCTGCCATTCCACGGGAATAGCCCCCGCCGGGGCGCCGCACCGGTTGACGCGGGCCCCGTCAGCCAGTTGGATGCGCGCGCAAACAGGGGCCCTTCATGACTTTTTCGAGCATCTTTGCGCAGTTCGTCGCGTTCATCGGCGGCATCGCGCTGCAATGGCGCAAGATGACGGGCACCGAGCCGGCGCCGGCCTGGGGAGAGAAGCCGGCGATCCCCGAAGCCAAGCCGCAAGGCGCGATCCCGACTCTGAAGATGCCGACCGCGCGCGGCTGGCGCGATGGCCAGAAGCCGACCGTTGCGCCCGGCCTCAAGGTCAACGCCTTCGCGACCGGGCTCGACCATCCGCGCTGGATCGAGGTCCTGCCCAATGGCGACGTCCTGATCGCGGAGGCAACGCAGATCGCGGGCGCACCGCGCAGCGTGTTTCACTATGCGATGCAGGCGACGATGCGTCGCGCCGCGGCGCTCGGCGTCTCCGCGAACCGCATCACGCTGCTGCGCGACAAGGACGGCGACGGCGTGGCCGAAGTGCGCGGCGCCTTCATGGAAAATCTCAGCCAGCCCTTCGGCATGGCGCTGGTCGGCAACACCTTCTACGTCGGCAACACCGACGGCGTGATGGCCTTCCCCTACGTCGCCAATGCCGACCGCATCACCGCGCCCGGCAAGCGGCTCACGACGTTCAAGCCGAACGGACACTGGACGCGCAGCCTGCTCGCCAGCCCCGACGGCAAGAAGCTCTATGCCGGCGTCGGCTCGCTCAGCAACATCGCGGAGATGGGCATGGAGGTCGAGGAAGGCCGCGCCGCGGTCTACGAGCTCGATCTCGCCGCCGGCACGCATCGTATTTTCGGCGCCGGCCTGCGCAATCCCGTGGGCCTCGCCTGGGAGCCTACTACGGGCGTGCTCTGGACCGTCGTCAACGAACGCGACGGGCTCGGCGACGAGACGCCGCCGGACTATCTCACCTCGGTGCGCGACGGCGGCTTCTACGGCTGGCCCTATTGCTACTGGGGCAAGACGGTGGACGACCGCGTGCCGCAGGATCCGGCGATGGTCGCCAAGGCGCTGCAACCGGACTATGCGCTCGGCGGCCATACCGCCTCACTCGGCCTGTGCTGGATGCCGGCGGGCACCCTGCCCGGCTTCGGCGACGGCATGGTGATCGGCCAGCACGGCTCGTGGAATCGCAGCAAGCTGTCCGGCTACAAGCTGGTGTTCATCCCGTTCGAGAACGGCAAGCCCTCCGGCCCCGGTCGCGACATCCTCTCCGGTTTCCTGTCGCCGGACGAGAAGGAATCTTACGGCCGCCCGGTCGGTGTCGTGATCGGCCCCGACAAGAAGTCGCTGCTGATGGCCGACGACGTCGGCAACGTGATCTGGCGCGTGACGGGCGCGTAAGAATTACGTCCCCACACACAGCGTGGCGCGCTGCTTGCGCAGCAGGGCGATCACGGACAATGCGGTGATGATCCCGGTCTTGGGATTCTCGGACGGGATATTCTCGATGCTCATCGAGAAGCGCGCCGAATCCGCTTCGACTTCGATGCGGTGAACATTGCGCGTCACGGTGGGGTCGGCCCAGACCTGTATCTCGGTGCGGTCCGGCCCGATGCCCGCCAGCGACAGCGCAACGGCGACATTGACGTTGGCCGGAAAGCCCTTCGCCGCGTCCCGCGCGCTGCCCTCGAACAGTTTCAGCGGCTCGCGCAGATTGTCGATGTCGATCTTGTTCTGAACGATGAACGGCGCGCCCTTCAGCCCGTCGATCGGCTTGCGCGTCACCATCTTCACGGAATGAATGGTGCCGATCGCGGCGGCGTTCACGGCATCGAGGCCGATCAACGCGCCGGTCGGCACGATGATGCGGCCGCCATTGGCGCGGGCGAGCTCGACGAGATCGAAATTGTCGAGCAGGCCGCCGACGCTGACCACGACCGCGGCCCTGCCGCGCTTCACGGCCGGCTCGACGATCGAGCGCAGATGGTTGCTCGGCGCGCATTCGACCACGATATCGGCGGCGTCGCCGAGCTGGTCGATCGGCAGGATATTCGGCGGTCGCTTCAGGCCGCTGATGAAGACCTGATGCTTGGCGGGATCGCGCACAGCCACAGCCGACAGCGTCAATCCCTCGATGCCCCGATCGAGCGCGGTCGCGATCTTGGTGCCGATCGAGCCCAGCCCGGCAATGGCAACCCGCAACGCGCCCGAGGCCTTTTGTCCCGTCATCACATCCACCTTCTCACCTGGCTTACGTCATAGCGCCTCACGCCTCTCGCGCATAGCTGCGCAGGCGCGCCTCCAGCACGGCCAGCATCGCGTCGCGGGCCGGATCGCGCGAGGCGCGCAGCCAGGCGGCGGCGAGCGGCAGCCGGCCGACAGGGCCGCTCTGCTTCGGCCGCAGCGGCACGAAGCGCACGCCTGATACCGCCATCCGCGTCGTCCAGCGCGGCACGATTGCAACCCCGAGCTTCGTGGCCACCAGGTTGATGATGGTCTGCTTCTCGTCGGCGACCTGCACGATGCGCGGCATCAGCCCGGCCTGCTCGAACAGCTTGATGGTGAGGTCATGGCTGTGCGGGCGCGAGCGACGGTCCGGCACCAGCATCGCCTCCTCTGCGATGTCGGCGAGCGTGACCCACTTGCGCGCGGCCAGTGCGTGCCGCTGCGGGAAGGCCACGATAGCCGTCTCCTGCAGCAGGTCGCGGAATTCGAGCCGCTTGTCGGCGCGATCGGGCGGACGGACGAAAGCAAGGTCGAGTGCGCCGGTCAGGATCTTCGGCAGCAGCCGAATCGTCTTGTCCTCGAGGAGCTGCACCGCGATGTCGGGATGCTTGCTGCGGAAATCGCGCAGCAGTGGCGGCAACAGCCCAGCCGCCGCGCTGTCAATGGCACCGATCCGCAGCCGCCGCGCGGCGCCCGTGCGGGAGCGGTTGCGCAGATTGCTCTCGACGGCCTCGACCTTGGCGAGGATGGCGCGGGCGTCGCGCAACAGGCTCGTGCCGCCCTCGGTCAGCGACACCGCGCGCGTGGTCCGCGCGAACAGCCGCGTGCCGAGATCCTCCTCCAGCAGCCTGATCTGCCGGCCGAGCGCCGACGGCAGCATCTGGAGTTGCTGCGCCGCGCGGCCGAAATGCAGCTGCTCGGCCGCCGCCACGAAGCACCGGAGCTGATGCAATTCCATCGAGGGTCCTCTCGTCTTGCCCAGGCGGTTCTCTTGCAGAAGGTCGTCATGGCCGGGCTTGTCCCTTGCGGCACGGAGAACGTGGATGCCCGGGACGAGCCCGGGCATGACGCTGCGGTATCTTCAGCGCATTCAACGCCCGCCTCCCGTCGTGGCGGCCTTTTTGAGGATTATATCATTTTTTTGTATAAACCAGGGCCAATTGAGTATGTCTCCTGCCCCCGCCTAGGCTTGCACCTCATAACGACAACGGGAACCTGAGGGAGGCGAGGATGACGAGCGAGATTCAGACGCGCGTGCTGCGCAAGATCACGTGGCGCATCGTTCCCTTCATCATGCTGCTGTACTTCGTGGCCTTCATCGACCGCGTCAACATCGGCTTTGCCTCGCTGACGATGAACAAGGACATCGGGCTGTCGCCGGCAGTCTACGGCTTCGGCGCCGGCATCTTCTTCTGGGGCTATTTCCTGTTCGAGGTCCCCTCCAACATCATCCTGCACAAGATCGGCGCGCGGATCTGGATTGCGCGGGTGATGATCACCTGGGGCATCGTCTCGGCCGCCATGGCGTTCGCGCAGGGTGCAACCAGTTTCTACGTGCTGCGCTTCCTGCTCGGCGTCGCCGAGGCCGGCTTCTTTCCGGGCATCATCCTCTATCTCTCCTACTGGTTTCCGGCCCGCCAGCGCGCCGCAGTGACCGCGCTGTTCATGGCGGCGGCACCGCTCTCGACGGTGCTGGGTTCGCCGATCTCCGGCGCGCTGCTGGAGATGGACGGCCTCTTCGGCTTCAAGGGCTGGCAATGGCTGTTCGTGCTGGAGGCGCTGCCGGCCGTGTTGCTCGGCTTCGTCGTGCTCGGCGTCCTGACCGACCGCCCTGAGAAAGCGAAGTGGCTTGCCGAGGACGAGCGCCGCTGGCTCGTCGAGACCATGAATGTGGAGACCACAAGCAAGGCCGCGACCGCGAGTCACAGCATCTGGCGCGGGCTCGCCGATCCGCGCGTGCTGGCGCTGTCGCTGATCTATTTCGGCACCTCGGCCGGCCTCTACACGCTCGGCGTCTGGGCGCCGCAGATCATCAAGCAGTTCGGACTGTCTTCGCTCCAGGTCGGATTCCTCAACGCATTGCCGGCAACCGCCGCCGTCATCGCCATGATCCTGTGGGCCCGGCATTCGGACCGCACCGGCGAGCGCACCTGGCACGTGGTGTGGGCCTGCCTGATCGCGGCCGCGGGCCTCGCCTACGCCGGGCTTGCGACCGGAATCGTCGCCGTGCTGGTCGCGCTGACGCTGGTGAACATCGGAATCTCCTCGGCAAAGCCGCCACTGTGGAGCATGCCGACGCTATTCCTCTCCGGTCCCGCGGCCGCAGCCGGCATCGCCACCATCAATTCGATCGGCAATCTCGGCGGTTTCGTCGGTCCCGCCATGATCGGCTGGATCAAGGACCAGACCGGGAGCTTCGTCGGCGGCCTCTATTTCGTCAGCGGCCTGCTGGTTCTCTCGGCGGTCCTGACCCTGCTATTGTCGCGCGCGAAAACCGCGCCGCTCGAACCCGTCCCGCAATCCCACTGATCTCTCACACGGAGCCTTTTCATGCGCACCCATTCGATCGCAGCCATTCCCGCCGACGGTATCGGCCCCGAGGTGATCTCGGCCGGCGTCCGCGTGCTGGAGGCGCTGGCAAAACGCAGCGGCGATATCGCCTTCACCATCAAGACGTTCGACTGGGGCTCGGACTATTACAAGAAGCACGGCGTGATGATGCCGGCCGACGGTCTCGCGGAGCTGAAGAAGTTCGACGCGATCTATTTCGGCGCGGTCGGCGCCCCCGATGTGCCCGACCACATCACGCTGTGGGGCCTGCGCCTGCCGATCTGCCAGGGTTTTGACCAATACGCCAATGTGCGGCCCACAAAAATCCTGCCGGGCGTCGCCTCGCCGCTGCGCAATGTCGGCGTCGGCGATCTCGACTGGGTGATCGTGCGCGAGAATTCGGAGGGCGAATATGCCGGCATGGGCGGCCGGGCCCATAAAGGCCTGCCGGAAGAGGTCGGCACCGAAGTCGCCGTCTTCACGCGCGTCGGCGTCACCCGCATCATGCGCTATGCCTTCCAGCTCGCGCAGTCGCGGCCGCGCAGATTTCTCACCGTCGTGACCAAGTCGAACGCGCAGCGCCATGGCATGGTGATGTGGGACGAGATCGCCGCGGAGGTCGCGACCGAATTCCCCGACGTGACCTGGGACAAGATGCTGGTCGATGCCATGACGGTTCGCATGACGCTGCATCCGAAGAGCCTCGACACCATCGTCGCGACCAATTTGCACGCCGACATCCTCTCGGATCTGGCCGGCGCGCTGGCGGGCAGCCTCGGCGTCGCCCCGACCGGCAACATCGATCCGCAACGCCGCTTTCCCTCGATGTTCGAGCCGATCCACGGCTCGGCCTTCGACATCACCGGCAAGGGCATCGCCAATCCGGTCGCGACCTTCTGGACCGGCGCGCAGATGCTCGAGCATCTCGGCGAGAAGGATGCGGCGTCCCGGCTGATGGTTGCGGTCGAGAAAGTCTGCGCGGCCGGCATTCTCACGCCCGACGTCGGCGGCAAGGCGACGACGAAGGAAGTCACCGACGCCGTGATCGACGCGATCCACGGGTCGAACGTGTAGCTCTCTCCCTCTCCCCGCGTGCGGGGAGAGGCCAAGAGCCTTACTTCCGCCTCGCCGGAGCCGCCGGCGGCGGCGGCGTCACCATCGCAGCAGCCGGCTCGGGCGGCGTCAAATGCCGCGGCACGACGATGGTTTGCCCCGGCGTGAGCGTCGCATTCTCCGCCAGCGAATTGCTCTGCGCGAGGGTCCACAGTGGCACGCGATTGGCGGCGGCGATGCTCCCCATAGTATCGCCGCGGCGCACCGGCACCCGCACGCCGCTGTCCCACAACTCGACCAAGGTGTCGGCGGGCACGAGATAGCGCAGCGGCACGGCATCGGCCTGGCTCTGCGGCGGAATGCGCGGCAGCTGCGTCACCATCGCGACGATCTGGCGATGGATGTCGTCGGATTTCTCGATGTTGATGTGCGAGACGCGCGCGTTCTCCTTCAGGTCGTAGCTGGCATAATGGCCGCGAAAGCCGGGGACCGCCACGACGTCGCCGCCGCCGAGCACGCTGTCGGAGAGGAAGATGTTGATGAAGCGCTCGACGTTGAGCGGCACGTCGCCGGTCGCGTGCGCAGGATCGATGGCGATGACGAGGCTGATCGGGATGTTCTCCTTGGCCGCCATCTCGGAAATGACGATCGAGCACAGCCCGCCCATCGAATGCCCGATCAGCACGATCGGCGCCGGGCTCTCCTTGTAGCTGGAGATGGCGCGGTCGCCGATCCATCGGCAGATGGTGAATTCATAGACGTCGGCGGAGAAGCCGGCCTGCGTCAGTTTCTCGCCGAGCCGGTCCATCCCGGTCGAGAAGATCGGCCCCATGGCACCGCGGAACAGGTAGATCTTCGGCGGCGGCAGCGGCTCGAACGGTGGGGTCGGCGGCGCGGCCGGTACGGCGGCCGCAGCGGGCTTCGACTTGGCGGGTGACGCGGCGGCAATGCCGGGATCCAGGGCGAGCAGCGCAACGGCTGCCAGCACGACGAGGCGCCTCAGATCAATCATCAGTCCAGCAGTCCCACCACCGGGGCGGAGGCCCCCTCCGTGGCTTAGTGACCATCGATTTGGCGGATTTTGGGGCGCAACGCATCGGACCGGTGTTGGGGCACGCTCGCACCTCGGGCCCGCCGGGCTGCGGTGTGGCAGGCGTTAATATTTCGCGACGACGGGGCCGGCCCAGTCGATCTTGTAATTGAGACCGGCCTTCACGATGCTGCCGCGGGTCGAGAAGTTATAAGTGGCGAAATCCGCACCAACGGGGTTGGTCTGGCCGCCCGTGATCGTGCGGCTGCCGAGATCGTAATAGAGGTACTCGGCCTTGGCGCTCCAGTTCCTGGCGAAGGCCCATTCTGCGCCGGCACCGAGCGTCCATCCGAACCGGAGGTCGGAGGCGTTCGCGATGAACTGGCGTCCGAGCACAGGTGCATTGAAGAACTCGTTGATATTGGCGGTGTCCCTGACATTGGCGTAGGCGAGACCCCCCGTCACGAACAGCAGCAAACGCTGCGACACGATTCCGCCGAGACGGCCGCGCACCGTGCCGAAGAAATCGATCTTTTCGCTCGCACTGGTCCGGACATTGGTGCCGACGATCGGCAGATCAACATTCCGGGAGTGATTGATGTCGGCGTAATCGAAATCCGCCTCGATACCGACAAGACCTGCGCCAAACTGGTAATTCCAGCCGACCTGTCCGCCGATGAGGTAACCTTCCGGACGCAGCCCGACGGTGAAAGGAACAGTCCCTGGCTGCGAAACGGTGATCAACGGCGTGCCGGAGACCGCGACGTCGCTGGAATTATTCCATGCATACCCGCCGTTCACGCCGATGTAGAAGCCGCTCCAGCTATAGCCGGGATCAACGGCCACAGGACGCGCCTTGACCGCGAGATCTGCCGCCGAAGCGGCCACCGGGCAGAAAGCGAGAAACAAGGCAATCGCTGTCAACTTCTTCATGGTCGCCCCAAACGTCACAGGTGCGCTATGCCAAAGCTCCCGCACGGCGAGTTGCAGCCTAGCCCAACCATTCGTGGTTTACTGTCTCCCCTAAGTCACAACCCAAGCTGAAAACCGGGACGGTGCCGACCGAGCAGGCGCCTGACGACACCTGACCGCGCCGCAAAATCCTGCCTGCCGTTCGAAGCAGCCGCGGCCCCTGGCGGTACGCGGCGCAGCCCTAAAACGGCAGCATCCGGTTCAAGAGGTCGAGCAGCGTGCGCTGCTCGGCCTCGCTGAGCGGCGCCAGCATCTTCCGGTTATAGGGCTCCGTCAGCCTTGCCCCGTCGGCAATGAGCTTGGCCCCCTTTGGCGTGAGCACGAGCTCGACGGCGCGGCGATCCGACTTCGAGCGGCTGCGCTTGATGAAGCCGGACGATTCGAGCTCGTTCAGGATCTTGATCAGGTTCGGCAGGCGCAGCCGCAGCAGGCTGGCAAGGCTGCTCGGCGGCACGCCCGGATTGTCGCGAATGACGACGAAGATCGCGTAGGTCGCGGGCGTCAGGCCGAGTGCGGCGAACTCCTCGTAGAAGCCTTCGAAGAACTTCAGCTGCGCCAGCCGCAGCATGAAGCCGGGGGTGCGCTGCAGGGCCCGCAGGTCCAGCGATCGCTCCGCTTGCTGAGCCGATTTGGCCCGTCGTCCTAACCCTTTCGCGCTCATGGTCCTCGATCCCTACGGGCGGCCGAATTGACACTCCCCAAAATAGCTATAAAATATAACTATAATTCAGCGGCACAAAGACCGCACATGGGAGGGACATAATGAACCGCAAATTCCTGCATAAATTGTGCATTTCGGCCTTGATGCTGGCGTGCGCAGCTCCGGCATTCGCCGAGGACGTCGTGAAGATCGGCATCCTGAACGACCAGTCCGGTCCGTTCGCGAGCTATCAGGGCATCGGCTCGGTCGTCGCCGCGAAGATGGCGGTCGAGGATTACGGCGGAAAGGCCGGCGGCAAACCGGTCGAGGTCGTCGCCGCCGACCATCAGAACAAGACCGACATCGGGATCGGCATCGCCCGGCGCTGGTACGAGAACGAAAGCGTCGATGCGATCTTCGACCTGCCGAACTCCTCGATCGCGCTCGCGGTGGCCGGCATGAGCGCCGAGAAGAACAAGGTGTTCGTCGGATCGGGCGCCGGCACGGTGCTGCTGACCGGCGAGAGGTGCACGCCGAACACCGTGCACTGGACCTACGACACCTATGCCTATGGCCGCGGCCTCGGCAAGGCGATCGTGCAGCAGGGCGGCAAGAAATGGTTCTTCATCACCGCCGACTACGCCTTTGGCCATGATCTGGAAAAGCAGGCCGCGGAGGCCGTGAAGGCGTCCGGCGGCGAGGTGCTCGGCAGCGTGCGGCATCCCCTGGGAACGGCCGATTACGCCTCCTTCCTGCTCCAGGCGCAGGCATCGGGTGCGAACGTCGTCGGCTTCGCCAATGCCGGTGACGACACCATCACCTCGATGAAGCAGGCCGCCGAGTTCGGGCTGACCAAGGACCACAGACTGGTCGGGTTGATCCTTGGCATGAACGGCCTTCCCGCGCTCGGCCTGAAATTCGCGCAAGGCGCGCAGATCATGAACCCATTCTACTGGGATCTGAACGACGGCACGCGTGCGTTCGCAAAACGCTTCGCCGAGCGGATTCCGTCAAAGGCCTATCCGAACGACATGCAAGCCGGCGTCTACGCCTCGGTCATTCACTATCTCAAGGCGGTCGACAGGGTCGGCAGCGCCAAGGACGGCAAGGCCGTCGTCGCCGCGATGAAGGAGATGCCGACCGACGATCCGCTGTTCGGCAAGGGCCATATCCGCAAGGACGGACGCAAGATCCACCCGCTCTATTTGCTTCAGGTGAAGTCACCCGAAGAATCGAAATCCGCATGGGATCTGCTGAAGGTCGTCGCCACGATCAGGGGCGAGGATGCATTCCGCTCCGAGAGTGATGGCCAGTGCGCGCTCGCCAAGCCTTAGCGGACGGGAGCAGATCATGAGCGGCACTTCAGCCAGTCAGATAGATCCGTTTGCACCTGACTTCCTGTTGAACCCCTACCCTGCCTACGCCGCGTTGCGTGCGCTCGGCCCCCTATTCGAGGTCGAGCGTTACGGCGTGTGGGCGATGGCGGGCCATGCCGAGGTCGAGCCGGCGCTGAAGGACTGGAAGACCTTCATCAGTGGCGAGGGCGTTGGGCTGCACGGGATGAATCCGGCGCTGCCAAGGCCGCTGACGCTGCAGATCGATCCGCCCGACCACGACAAGGGCCGCCGCGTCCTCGGCCGCACATTGTCGCCGGGCGTTGCGCGGAAGCTGCGCGAGACGTTTCAGCACGAAGCGGAGCAGAAGGTCACGGAGCTGATCGACAAGGGCACCTTCGATGCCGTGGCCGATCTTGCCGAAGCCTATCCGATGAAAGTGTTTCCGGACGCGATCGGCATCAGGCCGGACGGCCGCGAGAAGCTGCTGGCCTGGAGCACCTTCGTGTTCAACAGCTTCGGCCCGGAGAACGAGATCCTCGCGGCCTCACGGCAGGAAGGCCTCGCCGCGCAGAGCTGGATCATGGAATGCTGCGCCCGCGACGCGCTGCGGCCCGACAGCCTCGGCATGATGATCTACCAGGCCGCCGACGAGGGCGAGATCACCGAGCACGAAGCCACGCATCTGGTGCGGCCCTTCCTTACCGCCGGGATCGACACCACCGTCAACGGCATCGGCAACACCCTGCTCGCGCTCGCCACGCATCCGGATGAGTACCGCAAGCTGCATCAGAGGCCGGAGCTGGCGCGCAACGCCTTCGAGGAAGGCCTGCGCTACGATTCACCGGTGCAGACGTTCTTTCGCACCACCTCGCGCGACGTCGAGATCGGCGGCGGCGTGATCCCCGCGCACCGCAAGGTGCTGCTGTTCATGGCCTCCGCCAACCGCGATCCTGCGCGGTGGGACAAAGCCGACCGCTTCGATATCGAGCGTACCGCGACCGGCCATGTCGGCTTCGGCGCCGGCATTCATGCCTGCGTCGGCCAGATGATCGCGCGCCTGGAAGGCGAATTGATCTTCAGCGAGCTTGCACGACGCGTTAAGACCATCGAGCTCACGGGGGAGCCGAAGCGCAGGCTCAACAATTCGCTGCGCGGACTGGAGAGCATGGCGGTCCGCGTGACGCCCGCTTGAGCGGCATCACGCGGGAGGATAAGCGACCGGCTCAGTTCCTTGCCGGAGCCGTCGCCGCCGCCGAGCGGGCCTGCCGGGGCGCACCATGTTCGGCAACCGGCTGCGCCGGCGCACGCGAGCGCATGATCGCGGCGTCGATCTCGGCGATGACGCGGCGCTGGATCGCCTCGTTCTTGTCGATCGAGATGTGGCCGACGCCGGTGCCGCGCACGTCGACATTGTCGAGCTTGCCGCGGAAGCCGTTTGCGGCGCGCACCGGCTCGCCGGGACCGTCGCCGATATAGATGTTGATGTAGCGCTCGGCACCGGTCGAGAGCTTGGTCTTGAACACGGAGTCGAGGCCGATCGCGAGCTTCACGGGCACACCGAGCTGATTGAGCTTGGCGATCATGTCGGGCAGCGCGGTGGCGCCGGAGGAATGGCCGACCAGGACGATGGTCTTGAGGCGGCCGGCCTTGTAGGCGGTCGCGGCTTCATCGGCGAGCGAGGACCAGGACACGAAGTTGGCGACCGTCACCGGGACGCCCTGCGCTTGGAGCCGGGCGCCGATCGTGTCGAGGCCGAGCGAAAAGATGTTGAGCACGCCACGGAGCAGATAGACATGCGTGGTCGCGACCTGAGCCTGGCTCGGGGCCGCCCGGGCCGAGGTCGGGTTGATGGCAACAGCTGACAGCAGGAGCAGGCCCATCGCCCAGACGCGGAGGGCGGACAACTGGCTGGCGCCGGCGGTGTGACGGCCGTTCGGTCTCATCGATGTTTTCCCTGGGGACATACGCTTTGCGATTGGCCGGAATCGTAGCCACGGCCCGCTCGCAGACGCAACAAAGAGCCGCGTGAGCGGCAATCTTAGCCACAGCCCGTGACCATCGCGCAACACTTGCCCGAATCCTACCGCCGAAGGGCCTGTTTTGAGACCATTTTTCTCCGGGCAATTGCGGCCGGGCAAGGCCATTCCTATCTCAGGGCTCCGCTGACCCGCCCTCCCGGCAGGTTCCAGCCTCCCCTCCCCAGCCCTGCCCCTCAGCCCTGCGGCCATCATGTCCCCCATCATTTCCGTCGCCAATCTGTCGAAGACCTATGGGTCCGGCTTCAAGGCGCTCAAGAACGTCAATCTCGATATCAAGCGCGGCGAGATCTTTGCGCTGCTCGGGCCCAACGGCGCCGGCAAGACCACGCTGATCTCGATCATCTGCGGCATCGCCAACCCGAGCGAAGGTCGCGTGCTCGTCGGCGGCGAGGACATCCAGACCTCCTACCGCAAGGCGCGCTCGCTGATCGGCCTCGTACCGCAGGAGTTGCACACCGACGCGTTCGAAAGCGTGTGGGCGACCGTGAGCTTCTCCCGCGGCCTGTTCGGCAAGCCGAAGAACCCCGATCATATCGAGAAGGTGCTGAAGGACCTCTCGCTCTGGGACAAGAAGGACAACAAGATCATCACGCTATCCGGCGGCATGAAGCGCCGCGTGATGATCGCAAAGGCGCTGTCGCACGAGCCGCAGATCCTGTTTCTTGACGAACCCACAGCCGGCGTCGACGTCGAGCTGCGCAAGGGCATGTGGGAGGTGGTGCGCACGCTGCAGCAGTCCGGCGTCACCATCATCCTCACCACGCATTACATCGAGGAAGCCGAGGAGATGGCCGACCGCATCGGCGTCATCAACAAGGGCGAGATCGTGCTGGTGGAAGACAAGGCGACCTTGATGCAGAAGCTCGGCAAGAAGCGGCTGACGCTGCATCTGCAAGGCAAGATCGCTGCCCTGCCGGAAAGCCTGCATCACTACGAGCTCGAGCTCTGCGACGGCGGCGCCACCCTGGTCTACGACTACGACACCAAGGGCGAGCGCACCGGCATCACCAGCCTGCTCGGCGACCTCCGCACCGCCGGCATCCGCTTCAACGATCTCGACACGACGCAATCGTCGCTCGAGGACATCTTCGTCGATCTCGTGAGGACGTCATGAATCATCGCGCCATCCGCGCCATCTATCTGTTCGAAATGGCGCGCACCTGGCGCACGCTGCTGCAAAGCATCGTCTCGCCGGTCGTTTCGACTTCGCTCTATTTCGTGGTGTTCGGCGCCGCGATCGGCTCGCGCATCAGCCAGGTCGAGGGCGTCAGCTACGGCACCTTCATCGTGCCGGGCCTGATCATGCTCTCGGTGCTGACGCAGAGCATCGCCAATGCCTCGTTCGGCATCTACTTTCCGAAATTCACCGGCACGATCTACGAGATCCTGTCGGCACCGATCTCCTATTTCGAGATCGTGCTCGGCTATGTCGGCGCCGCCGCGACCAAGTCGATCATTCTGGGTCTGATCATCCTGGCGACGGCCGGGCTATTCGTGCCGCTGCACATCCATCATCCGGTGTGGATGCTGGCCTTCCTGGTTCTGACGGCGGTGACGTTCAGCCTGTTCGGCTTCATCATCGGCATCTGGGCCGACGGCTTCGAGAAGCTGCAGATGATCCCGATGCTCGTGGTGACGCCGCTGACCTTTCTTGGCGGCAGCTTCTATTCCATCGACATGCTGCCGCCCACCTGGCGCACGGTCGCGCTGCTCAATCCGGTCGTCTATTTGATCTCCGGCTTTCGCTGGAGCTTTTACGAGATCGCCGACGTCAGCGTCGCCGTCAGCATCGGCATGACGATCGCGTTTCTGGTGATCTGCCTGGTTGTGATCTGGTGGATTTTCCGCACCGGCTACCGGCTGAAAAATTAAGCTGTCGCTCCCGGGCGCGCACAGCGCGAGCCCGGAATCCATTCATCCACCAAGTCTGCAGTCCGACACCAAGCCTGCAGTGCGATGGAGTCCGCCGTTGCCCTTCGGGCGCCCCGTCATGACGGCTGTGGCCTCACCGATAGCAGTGGAAGCGGTGATAGCCATCATAGTAACCGCGGCAGCGGTAATGGCGGTGATGGGGAATGCCGAACACGCCCTCGACGGCGCCGACCGCGCCACCCACGCCGGCGCCGACCGCGCCGCCAACGACACCGCCGACAGGCCCGGCGATCCTGTTACCTTCATAAGATCCTTCCTGCGCACCGCGCACGATGCCCTGGGCGTGGCCAGCTTGCGGCAAGGCGAGCAGCGCAAGAAGAATGGCGGCGGCTGCGAACAGCAGGCGGACAGGCAAGCCGGCCGGCAGGGCGGCGGCGGTAGCACGGGCTTTGTTCATCTTCGGTCCCAAAGGAAAGTGCAGGAATAAACGACGGCGAACGCCGCTTGTCGGGTCGGCCACGATCAACGCAGCGAACGGCCAAATGGTTGCGCCTTTGTGACGAATTGTCGACGTTGTGACCGCGCGTCCGCTCGCGAAAATGTCAGCATCCCCGAAGCCAGCGCGGCACAAAGCGGCCTTGCTTACGCCCCGCATCGCGTTAACGATGGGCTTGCGGGCCGCTGGAACGGAAACCGGATCGCAGGCATATTGCAGGCCGGGGGACGGAGAGCCGCGGCACTAGCGCGAACAGGCCGGAGGCCAGGATTCAAATGCGTTTCCAGATGCGTTCATTTTTCATTGCTTTCACGTCCCTGATGCTTCTCAGCGCGGGCACCGCTCAGGCCAAGGTCGAGATCACCGTCGACAAGGATAATCAGCAGATGACCGTCGCGGTCGACGGCGTCACGCGCTATCACTGGCCGGTGTCGACCGGCATCCCCTCGCGCGAGACGCCGAACGGCTCGTTCCGCACCTTCCGGATGGAAGAGGACCACTACTCCAAGGAATTCGACGACGCGCCGATGCCGCACGCGATCTTCTTCACCAAGGTCGGGCACGCCATCCACGGCACCGACTCGGTCGGCCGACTGGGCTCGCCGGCATCACATGGCTGCGTGCGGCTGTCGCGCCAGAACGCCTCGACGCTCTATGCCCTTGTGCAGCAGCAGGGCGTGCTCAACACCACGGTGACGCTGACCGGCTCGGCGCAGGTGGCGCTGGCGCGCAATCCGCGCGGCCGCACCAACACTGCCGTGGCCCGCGCTCCGCAGCAGCCCGCCGAAGAGCAATACGCCACCACGGGCGATCCCGTGAACCTGACGCCACCGGCGCAGCCCGCCCGCCGCTACATGCCGCAGGACGACAATTACATCTATCCGGCCGACGGCAGCGACACCGGCGCACGTTATCCGGCGCCGCGCCCGATCACGCGCCCCTATGGCACGCAGGCCTATCAGCAACTGCCGCAGCCGACCTACGACCAGGGCTACGGCCAGCAGGGCTACTATTATCAGCAACAGCAGCCTCGCCAGTATTATCAGCCGCGCAGCAACTACTACTACCAGAACTGAGGCTATCTGAACGCGGCATCGCCCCGTTCGACGATCTTTCGTGCCGCGTCGACAAAGGCCCGCGCGACGGGCTCGAGGATCTCGGGCCCGGTTGCGCCAAGATCATCCGACGGCGTGTGGAAGGTGCGATGGCGGCCGGCCATGCCGAGGAAATTGGCGTAGCCCGCCGCGTGCACGTCGCGCAACTCGCCGACCGCCTGCTTCTCCGTCACCAGACGTTTCGCCGCGACATTGGCGAAAGCCTCGTCGGTCAGAGCGACCGCGGACTTGCTGAGCACGAGATAGCGCTCCTCCTCGGGACGATCGGTTCGGACGCCCTCGGCGAAGCCGTAGCAGGCGTTCGACGAACCGAAGTGAATCCACGCCAGGGTCTCCTTGGGCGGCGGAGCACCGTTCTTCAGAAACAGCTCCATGCCGCCGTGGCCGATCTCGTGGCCGGCGGTGGCGATGAAGACGAAATGTGCCGGCCATTTCTCGGCGGCGACGGTGCGCGCCAGAGCGAGGAAGTTGGCGATGCCGGGACCGCGCTCGCAGACGCAGGAGTACCAGCCGGTCATCGGCGTCGAGACGACGACGGTCGGCCCGCGGCCGGCCCCGATCTCAGCGATCACGTTCCGCCCGGCGACATCGCGCTCGTAGTGACCTTTGACGTCGAAGGCAACAGGCATGCCTGCGGCGAGCGCGCGCTCGAACGCCGCGCGCGACTTCGCAGCCACAACGACCACCGGCACGGGCCAGGGCGCATCCTCCTGCGTGACATTGTAGGCGAAGCGGTCGTCGGCCGGGTTGCCGATCATCAGCAGGATCGCCGCCGGCTTCTTCGCTGCCGCTTCGTTGATGGCGGCACGATGGGTCGGCCCCAGATAGGCGCCGCGATCGAACGGCAGATCGAGCAACAGGATCCTGCCGGCGACATCGCCATCGCGGCCGAGTGGCGCGGACAAATGGAAGCTGGCCCGGTCCTCCGGCGGCCACCAGAATGGCGTCGCCACAACCGTCGTGCCGGCAACCTCGGCGCTGGCCTGCTCGACGACATATTGCCGGCCGAGCACGACGGGCTAAAACCTGACGTCGAAACCCGCCTGCTTCATCTCGTCGGCGATCCAATCCGCGGTCGCGCGATCGCCGGTCGAGCCGAAGCGGTGCAGGCCGAATGAGGCATAGCGCGACGCATCTCCAAAGAGGCTCGCCCCCGAAAGCACATCCCTGGCAGCCGCCTGTCCAACCATGAGAACCGCCATTGTTGCGATGAAGACAAGCCGCATGTGAGTGGCTCCCTGACCTTATTTTGCCGCGCAGTTTCCGCCTTCCACGGCCGCCGTCAACCGCAAGGCTGGACGAAACGCGCAAAGATTTCATAGGCTGCTGTCTTCACGAGCGCTGCGAACCCTGATGCCGTCACGTGCCACCACAATTCTGACTGTGCTCTCGGTTCTGATAACGGGGCAAGCCATGGGATTCGATATCGAGGCGCATCGCGGCGGCCGGGCGCTGCTACCGGAGAACACCCTGCCCGCCTTCGCCAACGCGCTGTCGATGGGCGTGGACACGCTGGAGCTTGATGTCGGCGTCACCGCTGACGGCGAGGTCGTCGTATCGCACGAACGCGGGCTCAACCCCGATATCACGCGGGACGCGAGCGGCGCCTACGTGGTTCCGCCCGGAACGCCCTTCGTGAAGCTGCGGCTGGCCGACATCAAGGCCTATGACGTCGGCCAGATCCGGCCGGACAGCTCCTATGCGAAACAATTCCCCGATCAGCGCGCCGTGCCCGGGACACGCATCCCCACGCTCGGCGAGCTGTTCGCGCTGGTGCGCAAGTCCGGCAATACGCGCGTGCACTTCAACATCGAGACCAAGATCGATCCGAACCGCCCGGACGAGACGCTCGATCCGCAGGGTTTCGTCGCAAAGCTGCTCGCGGTGATCCAGGCCGAGGGATTTTCAGATCGCGTCATGATCCAGTCGTTCGACTGGAGGACCCTGCTGCTGATCCAGCAGCAGGCGTCGAAGATACCGACGGTGTACCTGACACTCCAGCGCGGCTCGGCTCCGACCATTGCACTCGACAAGGCCACCAACTGGACGGCGGGCTTCAGCCCGGCCGATCACGGCGGCTCGCTGCCGCGGACGATCAAGGCGGCAGGCGGCGCCATCTGGTCGCCCTATTTCGGCGACGTGACCGCCGCGCTCGTGTCCGAGGCCCACGAGCTCGGATTGCGCGTCGTGGTGTGGACGGTCAACAAGCGTGACGACATGGCCCGGATGATCGAGTTCGGCGTTGACGGGATCATCTCGGACAGGCCGGACCTGTTGCGCGAGGTCGCGGGCGAGAAGGGGATTGCGCTGCCCGCGGGGACGCCTGTGGCGCCGTAGCGTCCCGCCGCCTTGTAGCCCGGATGGAGCGGAGCGCAATCCGGGGCCGCTCGCACGTTGGACGCAATCCCGGATTACGCTTACGCTCCATCCGGGCTACGGAGCATCACTCCCCGTCCCGCAGCCGCCGGTACAGCGCGCCCAGGATGTTGGAATAGTCGTCGGTCCAGACCCGCACCCTGTCGTCGGCTTCGGTCTGCTCCCATGATTTGGAGGCGGCGAGCTTGCCGACATCTGCGTCCTCGCGCGCGGAGATGACGACGTCGGTCGAGAAGATGTAGTCCGCATCCCGCCCGGAATCTTCGTTGAAGACCCAGCTCCTGAGATCGTTGGCATCGGCGATGCCGACCACGACGGTCTCGAGATCGAGGTGGCGGTTGGAGACATGCATGACCACGGCACCATGCGGCGCGAGCTTGTTCTTGTAGATCTTCATCGCCTCTTCCGTGGCGAGATGGATCGGGATCGCATCGGACGAATAGGCATCGACGATGATGAGATCGTAAGCGCCGTCCGGCTCCTTGGCGAAGGTGAGGCGCGCATCCCCGATCACCGGCTTCAGGTCCGGCAGGCAGCTCGAGATGTAGCGGAAGTTCTTGGGGTCGCGCGCGGCATCCACCATCGACTGGTCGATCTCGAAGAACTTCCAATCCTCGCCGGGTTCGGCGGCGCATGCGAGCGTGCCCGATCCGACGCCGATCGCCGCGACCTTGAGCGGCGCCCCCTTGCGCTCGCGGATCGCGCTGACGGCCTGACCGATCCCGCCGTCCTTGTGATAATAGGTGATCGGCTCGGGCCGGCCGGTCACCGGCGTGCCATCATTGTTGCGGAAGCGCTCGGCGCCGTGGATGGTTGTGCCGTGCATCAGCACATGGAAGTAGCCGCCGGGCGTTTCCACGATCTTGTGCACGCCGAAGAAGCTGCGCACGGTGGTGACGCGGCCTTCGTCCGCGGGATAGATCCGGATCAGCGCCAGCGCGAGCGCGACGGTGGCAAATATCTTCCAGCGTTCGGCATTGAGCACCGATGCGAGCAGCGCGGCGAGTACGCCGACGGAGCCTGCGACCCAGACGCGATGATCCTCGAACCAGGTCGAGAGGTTGCCGGTCGTGTAAGACGGCACAACGAGCGCGACCGCAAGCACGGCGAGCACCGGCCAGTACCATTTGACGATGCCGGCGAGACGCTCATTCGCGGATGGCCGGCATAGCGCGGCGAGCGCGACCAGGATCGGATATTCGGCGATCCATGAGAAGCTGAAGGGCGCAACGAGGCCGGCAAAGAGGCCGCCGACCATGCCGCCGAACGACAGCGCGACATAGAAGCCGGTGAGATATTTGGCGGCCGGCCTGGTCCGCGCCAGTTCGCCATGGCAGGCCATGGCGATGACGAAGAAGCAGAGCTGGTGACCGCCGAGCGTCAGCAGCAAATTCTGCTCGCCGCCGAAAGCGAGCAGGACGACGACGCCCGCGATCGCGACCGGCTGCAGCATCAGCATCCATCTATGCGGCAGCAGCGGCCGCGACTGGAACACCACCACCCAGGTGAGCAGGTACAGCGACAGCGGCAGCACCCAGAGCAGCGGCGCCGCCGCGACGTCGGTCGAGATGTGCGCGGTGACGGCAATGAGCAGGCCGGACGGCACCGCGGCCAGGAAGATCCAGCGCAGCCGCGTCAGGAACGCCGGCGCCGGTGCGTTGATGTCCTCGGTTTTCGCGTCGACCACCGCGAGTTTCGGCGAGCGCAACAGCAGCACGCCGCAGGCGGCGATCAGGAGGATCAGCAGGCCATAGCCGCCGGTCCACAGCCGATTCTGCGTGTGCAGCGTGAATATCGGCTCGAGCAGGAACGGATAGGACAGCAGCGCCAGGAAGCTGCCGATGTTGGAGGAGGCGTAGAGGAAGTAGGGATCATGCCCGGCGGGATGGCCGGTGCGGACGAACCAGGCCTGCAGCAGCGGATTGTTGGCGGCAAGCGCGAAGAACGGCAGGCCGATCGAGATCACGAACAGGCCGAGCAGCCAGAACGCATAGCCCGAGGCCGGCGGCTCGCCATAGGCCGAGGCAATGCCGAGCGGCAGCGTGGCGAAGGCCGCGACCAGCAGCACCAGATGCACCGCCACCGGAATGATCCGGCTCCTCGCCTGCATCAACAGATGCGCGTAGGCGTAGCCCGCCAGCAGCAGCGACTGGAAGAACACCATGGCCACCGACCACACCGCGGGCGAGCCGCCGAGCCGCGGCAGCACCATCTTCGTGAACAACGGCTGCACCGAGAACAGCAGCAGCGCGCTGACGAAGATCGCAGCGGTGTAGACCGTCAGTAGCAGCCGGTTGCGCGAGGCGGAGGGCTGCTCCGTGGCGGCGGGTTGCACGATGGAATCCATGGAAGCTCCGGCTCGAAACCCGGCGGGCGCCGGACGCGCGCAATGGAGCACAAGGCGCCTGAACGGGCAATAAAGGGTGTCGTGATGTTGCAGCGAGGAATGCTTGATATACAGATGTCATTCCGGGGCGATGCGAAGCATCGAACCCGGAACCTCGAGATTCCGGGCTCTCGCTACGCGAACCCCCGGAATGACGGTAGACCGGGCCTTGCATCCTCATGAGCGAAACCGACGTCATCATCATCGGCGCTGGCCATAACGGCCTCACCTGCGCGGCCTATCTCGCGATGGCGGGTTTGCGCGTGCGCGTGGTCGAGCGCCGCAAGGTGGTCGGCGGGGCCGCGGTGACGGAGGAGTTTCACCCCGGATTCAGGAACTCGGTCGCGGCCTATACCGTGAGCCTGCTCAATCCGCAGGTGATCGGCGATCTCAAGCTCGCCGAGCAGGGACTGCGCATCGTCGAGCGGCGCGCCCAGAATTTCCTGCCCGCGCCCGACGGCAGCTATCTCCTCACCGGCGAGGGACGGACGAAGGCATCGGTCGCGCGGCTGAGTGCGCATGACGCAGGCGCGCTCGACGGGTTTTCGCGCGAGCTGGAAGACATTGCCGACGTGCTCAGGCAGTTCGTGCTCCGTGCGCCGCCGAACCTCGTCGGCGGTCTTGGCACGGCGGCCGTCCGCGAAGGCATCAACGCCTTCAAGACCGCCAACATCCTGCGCGGGCTCACGCTGGAGCAGAGCCGTAGCCTGCTCGATCTCTTCACCCGCTCGGCCGGCGAGATGCTGGATGAGCGCTTCGAGCATGATCTGGTCAAGGCGCTGTTCGGCTTCGACGCCATCGTCGGCAACTACGCCAGCCCCTACGCCGCGGGCTCGGCCTATGTGATGCTGCATCACGCCTTCGGCGAGGTGAATGGCAAGAAGGGCGTCTGGGGCCACGCCATCGGCGGCATGGGCGCAATCACGCAGGCGATGGCGCGCGCCGCACAGGGCCGCGGCGTGGTGATCGACACCGACGCTGGGGTGCGCGAAATCATCGTGGAGCGCGACCGCGCCGTCGGCGTCGTGCTGGAAAACGGCTCAACCATCCGCGCGAAATATGTCGCGGCCAATGTCAATCCGAAGCTGCTGTACACGCGGCTGGTCGCGGCCGACGCCCTGCCTGCGGACTTCCTCACGCGCATCCGAAACTGGAAGAACGGCTCCGGCACCTTCCGCATGAACGTGGCGCTGGACCGCCTGCCCTCCTTCACCGCGTTGCCTGGTGAGGGCGATCATCTCTCCTCCGGCATCATCCTGGCGCCGAGCCTCGGCTATATGGATCGTGCCTGGCTCGATGCGCGGGCGCAGGGCTGGAGCCGAGAGCCCGTCGTCGAGATGCTGATCCCCTCCACGCTCGACGACACGCTGGCGCCTTCAGGAAAACACGTCGCGAGCCTGTTCTGCCAGCACGTCGCGCCGGAACTTCCCGATGGAAAATCGTGGGACGACCATCGCGACGAGGTCGCCGATCTCATGATCGCGACGGTGGATAGATACGCGCCGGGTTTTGCGGCGAGCGTGCTGGGCCGCCAGATCCTGTCCCCGCTCGATCTCGAACGGCAGTTCGGCCTGCTCGGCGGCGACATCTTCCACGGCGCGCTGAGCTTGAACCAGCTGTTCTCGGCGCGGCCGATGCTGGGCCATGCCGATTATCGCGGGCCGCTGAGGGGCCTCTACCATTGCGGCTCCGGCGCCCATCCCGGCGGCGGCGTCACCGGCGCGCCCGGCCACAACGCCGCGCAGGTGATCTTGAGCGATCACCGGTCGCTGTTCAAAAGCCGTGGATAGGCCTGTGGATGGACCGTGGACAGGCTGTTGGAAGAGCTGTGGCAAACTTGGCGTCGTCTCTCGACACAAGCCTGGATCAAGTTGTGGAAAGGGTGCGGTATAAGGGGGGTATAAAGCTGTGGATGGGTCGCGAATAGCGCGCGCACAGGCTGTGGACGTCGGGTGGTATCTCACGTGATCGACGAGAATAGAAACGCAAAAGATATCCGCTGGAGCGAGCAAGTTGCCGCGTCGATCGTGGATGAGTTGCTGGTCGCCAAGCTGATCGCGGAAGATCGGGCCGAATGGGCGCGCCAGATCGTCGCCCAGGACATTCATATCCAGCTGATCTCCGGCTTCAGGCCACCAAGTTCAAACTGAGATTCGACCGGCCTGCCTGCGAGAACCGCCCCAAAACGACCTCGCCCGCCGGAGGCAATTCCCCGCGCGGGCGCTCGTCAGACTCAGCCTATGAAGAAAGCGCCCCCGCTGGGAAATGGGGGCGGAAATTACTTCAGGGAGCTGCTAATGGACGTGAACTTGTCGTTCAGGGTGACGCCCAGGCTGTTGACCACGGTAATGATCGCGAGAGCGATACCCGCGGCAATCAGACCGTATTCGATCGCCGTCGCACCGGACTCATCCGACCAGAACTTCTGAATAATGTTCTTCAAGACTCGCCTCCGTTTCAATTCCAAGCTGTGTTGGCTTAATTCAACAGCCGGAAGGGTACGGAACACAAACTACGGCCCGGTTAACCCGGGAACCGCAACTTGTGGCGATAATTGGCCACAAAAGTTCCAAAAATTGAACTCAACGGAACCCTGAATGCAGCCTTCTCCCACCCATCGCGCCAGCTTTTCGATCGGCAGTGAAGCGGACGCCAGACGCGTCGTCGACGTGCTCACCGAACTGTTCTTCGAGGGCGACGCGGCCGTCGCCGCCTTTGAGCGGCCGGACGGACAATGGGACGTCACGCTCCATTTCGCCGAGGCGCCTGATCAGGAATGGCTGCGCGAACTCATTGTAACTTCAGCGGGAAATGAGATCGCCGCGACGCTTGCCTTCGACACCATCGAAGCCAAGGACTGGGTCAAGGCCAGCCTGGAAGATCTGGTCCCGGTCCCGGCCGGGCGCTTCGTCGTCCACGGCAGCCACGACCGCGACCGGGTGACGCCGAACAAGCTCGCGATCGAGATCGAGGCGGCGCTCGCCTTCGGCACCGGTCACCACGGCACAACGCGCGGCTGTTTACTTCTGCTTGACCACGTCCTCAAGAGTTCCCGACCGAGGAATCTGCTCGATCTCGGCACCGGCACCGGCGTGCTGGCGATTGCGGCGGCCAAGGCTTTGCATCGCGCCGTGCTCGCCTCCGACATTGATCCGCCCTCGGTGCGGGTGGCGGCCGAAAACGCCTGGCTGAATGAAGTCGGGCATCATGTACGCGTGATCCGCGCCACCGGCTTCGCCGCGCCGGATTTTGGACGAGCCGGTCCGTTCGACCTGGTGCTGGCCAACATCCTCGCCAACCCCTTGCGGCAATTGGCGGGCCCGATGACACGACATCTCGCGCCCGGCGGACACGTCATCCTCTCCGGCCTGTTGACGCACCAGGCCCCCGCCGTGATCGCCGCCTACCGCGCGCGCGGCCTCGTGCCGCTGAAGCACCTGCGGATCGAGGGGTGGAGTAGCCTGTTGTTGAGGAATGTCTCGTAGGGCGGATTAGCGAAGCGTAGTCCGCCAATGCATGCGGCACCCAAGCGGGGGTTACGCCTTCGGCTAACCCAGCTACGGCACCGTGACCGCCGCTACTCTGCTGCCTTCTCGTCCCGCTGCGGCGCGCGCTCATCCTGCAGACTGCGCCGGGCGCGGCGCTCGGCAATGCGGTCGATCACTTGGCTTATGACACTGCGCGGCTTCTTCGGTTCCGCCATAGCCGGCGCGCGACGCACCGACGGCGAAATCTTCTCAAACGTGAACGCTGGCATCGTGTGTCCCCTCTTCGTTGAGATGAACCACCTGCTCGAATTTCCCTGTTATCCGGACGAAGCGCGGCTGCCGCATCCTTTACTCCACTCAATTCGAGTGGAACGATTTCAAGCACAGTCCATGCCAGATGCGACGCAAATGCGTCCAGATTGCGGACTCGTCCCCATGATCCTAAAGTGATCCACCATGTTCGAAGCACACTTCCAGACATTCGAGGAGCCGGAGGCCGGCGTCGCATTGACGGCGCGTCTGGCGGCACTTCGTGAAGAACTCGCCCGTCGCAAGCTCACCGGCTTCGTCGTTCCGCGCGCCGATCAGCAGCAGAATGAATACGTACCGCCGTCGGAAGAACGGCTGGCCTGGCTGACCGGCTTCACGGGCTCGGCGGGATTTGCGGTGGTTTTGAGCCAGGAAGCCGCATTGTTCGTCGATGGCCGCTACACGCTGCAGGCCGCCAAGCAGGTCGATGCCAAGGCCTGGGCCGTGGAATCGCTGATCGATCCGCCGCCGGAGAGTTGGGTCTCGGCGCACCTGAAGGCCGGCGACCGCCTTGGATTTGATCCGTGGCTGCACACTTTTGCGGCAGCAGAGCGCCTGTCCGCCGCCTGCGCCAAGGCCGGCGCCGAGCTCGTTGCCGTCGACAGCAATCCGGTCGACGCGGTCTGGCAGGACCGCCCGCAGCCGCCGCTCGCCCCCGTCGCCGTGCACAACCTCCAGAACGCCGGCGTCACCGAAGCCGAGAAGCTGACGCAGATCAGAACCGAGATCGGCAGGCTCGGCGTCGATGCACTGGTTCTGTCGGACAGCCACGCGGTCGCCTGGACCTTCAACATCCGCGGCGCCGACGTCGCCCACACCCCGCTGCCGCTATCCTACGCGCTGGTGCCGAAAGACGGCCGTCCCACCATCTTCATCGACCACCGCAAGCTCTCCAACCTCACGCGCGACCATCTCGAGCAGTCCGCCGACGTGCGCGAGCCCGATGCGATGGCGCCGACATTGATGGCGCTCGCCAAGGGCGGCGGGTCGATCGCGCTCGACAGCGCCACCGCTGCGGACGCACTTAGCCGCCTGATCGCGGGCGCCGGCGGCAAGCCGGTGCGCGGCAGCGATCCGATTGCGCTGCTGAAGGCCGTCAAGAACGCGACCGAGATCAGGGGCACGAAGACGGCCCATGTACGCGACGCCGTGGCGCTGGCGCGCTTCCTCGCCTGGGTCGATCGGGAAGCCCCCAGCGGCAGGCTGACCGAGATCGACGCGGTCGAGGCGCTGGAGACGTTTCGCCGCGACACCGGCGCGCTGAAGGACGTGTCGTTCCCCACCATCTCCGGCACCGGCCCGAACGGGGCCATCGTGCACTACCGCGTCACCCGCAAGAGCAACCGGCGGATCACGCCCGGCGACCTCCTGCTGATCGATTCCGGCGCGCAGTACGAAGACGGCACCACCGACGTCACGCGCACCATGGCCGTGGGCGAGCCGACCGCCGAGATGCGCGATCGCTTCACCCGCGTGCTTCGCGGCCACATCGCGATCGCGCGCGCGGTCTTTCCCGACGGCACCACGGGCGCGCAGCTCGATACGCTGGCGCGGCAATATCTCTGGGCCGCCGGCGTCGATTTCGAGCACGGCACCGGCCACGGCGTCGGCAGCTATCTCTCGGTGCACGAGGGGCCGGCCCGGATCTCGAAGCTCGGCACCACGCCGTTGAAGCGCGGCATGATCCTCTCCAACGAGCCCGGCTATTACAAGACCGACGGCTTCGGCATCCGCATCGAGAATCTCGAGCTGGTGGTCGAAGCCGACATCAAGGGCGCCGAGAAGCCGATGAACGCGTTCGAGACGCTGACGCTCGCACCGATCGACCGCCGGCTGATCGAGGTGGAGATGCTCGACAAGGACGAGCTCGCCTGGCTCAATGCCTACCATGCCCGCGTGCGGGCCGAGGTGGGACCGGCACTGGACGAACCGACAAAGGCCTGGCTCGTTCAGGCGACGGCGGAGCTGTAGGCATGGGCTCGCCATTCCGGAGCGCATAGCACTACGCGATTTGCGCAAGGCTATTTCACCACCGCCGCCGTCATGCCCCGCGAAAGCGGGGCATCCAGTATCCCAGAGACATCACACGTATCCGGATAGGCTGCGGCGTACCGGATCATCCGCCTTCGCGGGTGATGACAGCGAGATTACCGCACGAGACGCGCGCTCAATCGGTCGCCATCACGCCCTCATCGCAACCGTCCCAAAATCCGTATAGCCGCATTCCGAAACGCCGATATCCGTCTTGCGCAGGCACGCTACAGTCGATTCGAATTCGAAAGACGGACGTTTATGCACGGCATGATCAGCAAGCCGCCGAAAGCGGCGACCAACCTTGCGACCTCGCGCGGGGTGTTGCTGCTGCTGGTCGTCATGACCGGGATCGCGCCGATCTCGCTCTACATCCTGGTTCCGGCGCTGCCGGTGCTGGCGACGAATTTCGGGCGCGACATCTCGATCGCGCAGATGACGGTGTCGCTCTACATGGTCGGCATCGCGCTGTCCCAGCTCATCATGGGGCCGCTGTCGGATAAATTCGGCCGGCGCCCGGTGCTGCTGGGCGGCCTCGCGCTGATGGTCGTGGCGAGCGTCGCCTGCATCTTCGCCGAGACCCTGCCGCAATTGATCGCGGCGCGTTTCTTCCAGGCGCTCGGTGGCGCTTCCGGCATGGTGATCAGCCGCGCCATCATCCGCGACATCTACGAGCGTGACCGCGTCGCCTCGATGATCAGCCTCGTCGTCGCAGCCCTGATGATCGGCCAGATGGTCTCGCCGCTCACGGGAGGCCTGATCGAGACCGCGTTCGGCTGGCGCGCAATTTTCTATGCCGTCACGATCGGCGCGCTTGCCGTTGCCGTCGGCATCGCGCTGGCGCTGCCCGAGACGCGGCGCGACCGGGCCGCGGGCAGCGGCGGCTTTCGCAGCGACGTCGGCACCCTGATCAAGAGCCGCGCCTTCGTCGGCTATGTGTTGTGCCAAGTGCTCGCCTCCCAGATCATCTTCACCTTCGCGGGCGGCGGGCCCTACATCGTCGTGACGCAGATGGGGCGGACCAGTGCGGAATACGGCGCCTGGTTTGCAACGACCGGCTTTGCGTATCTGGTCGGCAATCTGCTCTGCGTGCGCTTCGCGCCGCGGCACTCGCTGGAGAAGCTGATCTGGTTCGGGCTGGCCTTGCAGCTCTGCGGCAGCCTGTTGAATCTGCTCTGGAGCTTTACGGGGTGGAACGAAGCTCCAAGCTGGCTGTTCGGCACGCAGATGATCGTGATGGTCGGCAATGCCTTCGTGATGGCGAATTCCGCCGCCGGCGCCATCAGCATCCGCCCCGAGGCCGCCGGCACCGCCTCAGGCGCGATGGGGTTCCTGCAGCAGGGCATCGGCGCGCTGATGTCGCAATTCGGCGCCTATCTCGGCGGTCACTCCGCAACGACGCTGCCGCTCACCTCCGCGGTGCTGGCGATCTCGCTGCTTTGCGCCTGCGTCATGATCTTCGTCGTCCCGCGCCGGGAGGTCATGGTGAGCGAGAAGCTGATCGAGCAGGCGGAAGAGGAAGAGAGCGGGATGATGTGAGGATTTTCTCCGTCACTCCCCGATCAGCTTCAGCCACGCGTCTTCGGTCAGCACCTTGACGCCGTGCTTGTTGGCCTCGGCGAGCTTGGAGCCCGCGCCGGGGCCGGCAACGACGAGATCGGTCTTCTTCGACACCGAGCCCGACACTTTGGCACCGAGACGTTCCGCGGTCGCCTTGGCTTCATCCCGGGTCATCTTTTCCAGCGAGCCCGTGAACACCACCGTCTTTCCGGCGACGGCGGAGTTGCTCTTCGGCTTCTCGGCGTCGACGATCTCGACCTCCCCGGTCAGCCGCTCGACGATGCCGCGATTGTGGCTCTCGCCGAAATAATCGGCGATGCTCTTGATCACGGTGTCGCCGATCTGGTCGAGCGCATCCATCTCCGCGATCGCCTCCTCGTCGCCCTTGGCGACCTTGAGGCAGGCATCGTGGAAGGCGTCCCACGAGCCGTAGCCGCGCGCCAGCGCCAGCGCCGTGGTCTCGCCGACATGGCGCATGCCGAGCGCATAGATGAAGCGCTCCAGCGCGATTTTCCGCCGGCTCTCGATGGCGCCGAACAGGTTGCGCACCGAGGTCGCGCCGTAGCCCTCGATCTCCTCGAGCTTCAATTTCGAATTGCGCTTCTCCAGGGTGAAGATGTCGGCGGGCTCCTTGACCCATCCCTCGTCGAAGAAATACTGCAGCTGCTTTTCACCTAAACCATCGATATCGAAGGCGCGGCGCGACACGAACAGCTTGAGGTGCTCGATCTTCTGATAGGGGCAGGCGAACTCGCCGCTGCAGCGAGCGCGGGATTCCTCTTCGCCGGCCGCGGTCTCGCCGCGCACGACGTCGGTATGCAGCGGGCACGGGCACTTCTTCGGGAAATGGAATTCCTTGGCGCTCTTGGGGCGCTTGTCGAGAACGACGTCCACCACTTGCGGGATCACATCGCCGGCGCGCTGGATCACGACGGTATCGCCGATCCGGATGTCCCGCCCCTCGCGCAGCACCTCGCCCTTGTTGCCGATGCCCTTGATATAGTCCTCGTTGTGCAGCGTCACGTTCTGCACGATCACGCCGCCGACGCCGACCGGCTCGAGCTTGCCGACCGGCGTGAACGAGCCGGTGCGGCCGACCTGGATCTCGATGTCGCGCAGCACCGTCATGGCGCGCTCGGCCGGGAATTTGTGCGCGATGGCCCAGCGCGGCGTGCGTGAGACGAAGCCGAGCCGCTCCTGCCAGTCGATGCGGTCGACCTTGTAGACGACGCCGTCGATGTCGTAGTCGAGTTCGGCGCGCTCTTCCTCGATGCTCTGATGGAACGCGATCAGCTCCTCGACCGAATGGCACAGCCTGGTCAGCGGATTGGTCTTGAAGCCGCAGCGCTCGAACCAATGGATCATGCCGCTTTGCGTCGCTTCCGGCATCTCGCTCATCTGCCCCCACGCGTAGGCGAAGAAGCCGAGCGGGCGCGAGGCGGTGATGGTCGGGTCCTTCTGCCGGAGCGAGCCCGCGGCCGAATTGCGCGGATTGGCGAAGATGGTGTCGCCCGCCGCCTTCTGCCGCTCGTTGAGCGCAAGAAAGGCTTTCTTGGTCATGTAGACTTCGCCGCGCACCTCGCAGATGTCGGGGATGTTGCGGCCCTTCAGCTTCTGCGGCACGTCCTCGAGCGTACGGATATTGGCGGTGACATCCTCGCCGACCGCACCGTCCCCGCGCGTCGCCGCAGTGACCAGCTCGCCGCCTTCATAGCGCAGCGACATCGACAGGCCGTCGATCTTCGGTTCGGCGGAGAAATTGATCTTGTCGTCATCGAGCTTGAGGAAGCGCACGATGCGGCCGACGAAATCGCGCACGTCCTCTTCGGCAAAGGCGTTGTCGAGCGACAGCATCGGAACCGAGTGCGGCACCTTCTTGAAGCGCCCCGAGGGCGCGGCGCCGACCTTCTGCGAGGGCGAGTCGGCGCTGACGAATTCGGGAAAGCGCTTCTCGATCGCGTTGAAGCGCTGCCGCAGCGCGTCGTACTCGGCGTCGGTGATGGTGGGCGCGTCCTCTTGATAGTAGCGCTCGTTGTGCCCCTCGATCTCCAGTGCCAGCCGCATGTGCTCGACCTTGGCTTGCGCCTTGGTGAGATCGGCGACGTCGCGAGGCGGTTTCGTTTTTGCTGCTCTGGCCATTATACTTAAAGTTGTGACTCGTCGTTCCGGGATGATCCGAAGGACCAGACCCGGAACCTCGAGATTCCGGGATCGCGCTTCGCGCCCCGGAATGACGAAGTCGTGGGAGGGCTATGGCGTATTACGTCTATATTCTAGCAAGCCGGCGCGATGGGGCAATCTACGTTGGCATCACCAATGACCTGGTGCGCCGCGTCTATGAACATCGAATCAAAGCGGTCCCTGGATTCACCGCTAGATACAACATATCCCGATTGGTTTGGTTCGAGGCCTATGACGATCCAATCTCGGCAATCTCACGCGAGAAAGAACTCAAGAAGTGGAGGCGGGCTTGGAAAACCCAGGTGCTCGAAAAGGACAATCCAAACTGGGATGATCTATACGAGTCGATCTGCAATTGAGCAGTCATTCCGGGGCGGCTCGAAGAGCCGAACCCGGAATCTCGAGATTCCGGGTTCGATGCTGCGCATCGCCCCGGAATGACGGTGGAAGCCTAAGCCGTGGCCGCTTTCAGCAGCCGGTCCGCCGCCGCCCTCGCCTCGGCCGTGATCTCGGCGCCCGCGAGCATGCGGGCGATTTCCTCGCGGCGGTGGTCGGCGGCGAGCGCATTGACGCGGGTGGCGACGCGCTTGCCCTTGTCGAGGGCGTCCTTGGAGATCAGCAGATGCTGGTCGGCGCGGGCGGCGACCTGCGGGGCGTGGGTCACGGCCATCACCTGGACCTTGCCGGCGAGGCGCGCCAGGCGGCTGCCGATGGCGTCCGCGACCGCGCCGCCGACGCCGGTGTCGATCTCGTCGAAGACCAGCGTCGGCGCCGAGCCGCGGTCGGACAGCACCACCTTGAGCGCCAGCAGGAAGCGCGAGAGCTCACCGCCGGAGGCCACCTTCATCATCGGCCCCGGCTTGGTGCCCGGATTGGTCTGTACCCAGAACTCGACGCGGTCGAAGCCCTGCGGCCCCGGTGCGGTCTCGTCGGTCGCGACCTGGGTCATGAACTTGGCGCGTTCGAGCTTGAGCGGGGCGAGCTCGGCGTTGACGGCCTTGTTGAGCTTCTCCGCCGATTTCTGCCGCGCCAGCGACAGCTTCTTGGCGGCGGCGGCATAGCGGCTGTCGGCCTCGATCGCGGCCTGCTCCAGCTTCTTCAGCTGCGAAGCGCCGGCGTCGATCATCACGACGTCGGCGGCATATTTGGCGGCCAGCGCCGCGAGCCCGTCGACCGGCGTCGAATATTTGCGCGAGGCGGCGCGCAGGGCGAACAGCCGTTCCTCGATACGCTCGAGCTCGGCCGGATCGAAGTCGGTGGCGGCGAGCGCGGCCTGGAGGTGCTGGTCGGCCTCCTCCAGCGCGTTGATCGCGGCGTCGATCGCCTTCACGGCAGGCTCCACCAGCGCCGGCGAATTGACGCCGCGGCGTTCCAGCCGGCGCACGGCCGCCGACAGTGCTGCAACCGGCGAATGATTGCCGCCAACCGCCTCCTGCGCCTCGCGCAAATCGGAGGCGATCTTCTCGCCCTGCATCATGGTGGTGCGGCGGTTGGCGAGCGAGGTTTCTTCGCCATCCCTGGGCGCGAGCTGCTTCAGCTCGGCCGAGGCATGGCGGAGATAGTCGGCCTCCCGCGCGGCACGCTCCATGCCGGCGCGATGCTCCTCCAGCGCAGTGTTGGCGGTCCGGCGGGCGTCCCAGAGCGTTTCGACCGCGGCAACGTCCTTTTCCAGGCCGGCGAAGGCGTCGAGCAGGCGGCGGTGGGTGGCGGCATCGACCAGTGCGCGCTCGTCATGCTGGCCGTGGATTTCGACCAGGGCGGCGCCGACCGCCTTCAGCGTCTGCACGCTGATCGCCTGGTCGTTGATGAAGGCGCGGGTGCGGCCATCGGCGAGCTGCACGCGACGGAGAATCATCTCGCCGGTGTCGTCCAGGCCGTTCTCGGCGAGGATCTTCATCGCGGGGTGATTCTTCGGGATATCGAACACGGCCGTGACCTGCCCCTGCTCCGCGCCGTGGCGCACGAGGCCGGCGTCGCCGCGGCCGCCGAGCGCCAGTGCAAAGGCATCGAGCAGGATGGATTTGCCCGCACCGGTCTCGCCGGTCAAAACCGCAAGCCCGGTGGCGAATTCGATATCGAGCCGTTCGATCAGGACGATGTCACGGATCGACAGACGCGCCAGCATGAAACCCTATTTCCTAGCCGAGACCCATTTTCTTGAAGGTCTTGCTGATCCAGGACCCCTGATTCTCGCTCGGCTCGAGACCGCCGGATTTTACAAGATTATAGGCGTCCTTGTACCAGCGGCTGTCAGGAAAATTGTGGCCAAGCACAGCCGCCGCGGTCTGCGCCTCCCCGACGATGCCGATGGCCATATAGGCTTCGGTCAGCCGGTAGAGCGCCTCCTCGACATGGCGGGTGGTCTGGTACTGCGTGACGACGGTCTTGTAGCGGTTGATGGCCGCCGTGTAGTCGCGCTTCTGCGCGTAATAGCGGCCGGTATTCATTTCCTTGCCGGCGAGCTGGTCGCGCGCGCCCTCGATCTTGGCCTTGGCGGACGTCGCATATTCCGAGTTCGGATATTTGCGCACCACCTCTTCCAGCGCGGCGATCGCCTTCTCGGTGCGGGCCTGGTCGCGGCTGACGTCCGGGATCTGGTCGTAATGGGAGGCGGCGATCAGATATTGCGCATAGGCCGCGTCCGGGCTGCCGGGATGCAGCGTGACGTAGCGCGTGGCGGCGCCGATGCAGCCGTCGTAGTCGCCGCCCTGGTAGGACGCGTAGGCCGACATCAGCAGTGATTTGCGGGCCCAATCGGAATAAGGATGCTGGCGGTCGACCTCTTCGAACTTCTTGTTCGCCGCCTTCATGTCCTTCTTCTCGTTCATGAGGTACAGGCCCTCATTGTAGATCTTGTCGGCGGGCTCCTCGACGAAGGTGTCGTCCTTGGCGGTGAACTTGTCCCAGAGCGAGCCGGTGCCGCAGCCGGCGAGCGGCAGCGCGAGCAGCATGAAAGTGACGGCCTGAAGCAGCCCACGGGCTCGCGACGAGACCGAGAAATATCCGCGCGTCATACGCTGTGCCGACATGAGTTTAAGCCCTGACGCCCTGTGATGCGGTGCCCGCCAGCCCATGAACCCCGTCATGGGCGCGAAATGTAACCGTGGTGCCTTGCCATGCGACCACGCCGATGTATCCGAAAAGCGATCTTTAACCAACCGGATAGGCAGTCAATTCGCCCGGATTAAGGCGAACTTGCCGCAATCCTAGGCGATCATGGTTACCAGGAGTTTCCCGGGGTAGCCGCGGCCAATAGCTGCGACAGCAAGGCTGTCAGGACACGTCCGGCCCGTAGGCCGCAGCGATCCGGCCGCCGACGATGCCGCGACCGACCTCGCCCACGGGACGCGTAGTGCGGCGGGCCGCCTCGCCCTCGACCACCCGCCAGGCGGTACGGTCGGCGAGCAGTGCGGTCAGAACAGCGTGATTGAGCTTGTGGCCGCCACGCACAGAGCGATAAGCGCCAAGCAGCGGCAGGCCGGCCAGCGAGAGATCGCCGATCACGTCCAGTACCTTGTGGCGGGCACATTCATCGGCGTAGCGCAGGCCCTCGGGATTGAGGAGCCGTTCGTCGTCAAACACGACGGTGTTGCCGAAGGAAGCACCGCGACCGTAGCCCGCAGCCCAGAGCCGCGCTTGATCGCACATCAGACCGAAGGTCCGGGCGCGCGCCACCTCGCGGCGGAACCGCTCCGGCACGAGTTCCAAAGTGTAGCTCTGCCGACCAATCACGGGATTGGCAAAGTCGATCTCGACTTCGGCGCGGAAGCCATCGGCGTAGGGCCGCAATTCGCCAAAGGAGTCGCCGATTGCGACCGAGATGGGCTTCAAAACCTGGATGAAGCGGCGCTGCGCCGGTTGGGCGACAATTCCAGCCTGATCGATCGCCGCGACGAAGGCCGCGGCGCTGCCGTCCATGATCGGCACTTCCGGACCGTCAACTTCGATGGTGGCATTGTCCACGCCCATGCCACGCAAGGCTGCCAGAACATGCTCGGCAGTGGAGACGAGGGGTCCCTCGCTGTCGCCCAGCACGGTCGCGAGATCCGTCGCAACCACTTGCCCGGCCGTCGCCTGGACTTCGCGATCACTTCCCTCGAGCCCGGTGCGGACAAAAATAAAACCCGCATCGACAGGCGCGGGCCCAAGCGTAAGGGTCACGGGAAGACCGGAATGAACGCCAACGCCTGCCACAGAGGCTTGCGCACGAAGCGTTGTTTGCCGGCTAAATTTCATCAGGAACCCGCCCCACTACGACCACGGCGACTTATACGAGACCCGCTTGGCCGGCCAGTGCCGACGCTTACGAATCTCCGTATCCCCAAGTCACGGCAAACCATAGTCACTGCCTCAAACAGCGCCAACTCACGCTTTTTTACCGATTGTTACCCCAAACCTGCCGTATTCGCGCCAAGGCTTAACCAAATTGCGCCGAGGTTTTGGGCCGTTTCCGGCAGTTTTACTGAACACCCGAATACGTAATTAATGATTTAAAATCAGTTGTTTGGCGGCGCCATCCGGATCTGCGCGGGACAAAAGGAAAGGCCCCGGCAAGCTTGCTGCCGGGGCCTTTTTGCGTCTGCCTTATTGTAACAATCCTCAGGTCGCCTGCCGCCGCAGGAAGGCCGGGATATCAAGATGGTCGTCGCCCTGTGGCGCCGGCGCAACAGGCGCCGGGCGGCCATGCATGTCCAAGCCCTGGGGCGCCGGACGACGGGCATACTCGGATACCGGATCGCTCGACGCGATCTGCTGAGCCACGGTCTTCTGCGGCCGGCGCTCGGGCAGCGGCGGCATCGCAGGACCGGCTGTACGGGCGGCAGGCGCCGGCTCGCTTTCCTCGTCACGACGGCCGAGGCCGACATTGGCGAGGCGCTGGAGCAGCGACAGGCGGGTCTTCTGCGTGGGCTCTTCCTCACCCTCGCCGCGGGCCTGGCGAATCTCGGCCTGGGCCTGGATCGGCAGTTCATCGATACGCGGCATCCGGGGCGCCCGGATCGGCCCGCGCTCGGCCTGCGGCGGAATGAAGGTTTCGGGCGTCATCGGCTCCTGCATCGCAAGCGGGGCCTGCTCAGGCTCCGGAAACAGGGTCGGCTTCTGCGCGATCGGACGCACGGTCACGTCGCCATAGGTCTGGGTCGGCGCAGGCGCCTGCGGCACATCGGCAACGGCGGCCGCGATGGCGGCGAGCGCGGCGCGCTCGACGTTCGGACGGGGCGCCATCGGCGCGGCAGCGACCGAGGCCTGTGCTGCGGGGATCTGCGTTTCCAGCTTCTGGGCGCGTTCGGCCAGGCGCTGGTTGTCGGCGCGCAGACGCGCGGTCAGGTCGGCGAGACGGCTCTCGGCGGCTGCGGCCGGAGCTGCGGGCGCCTGCTGCGCCTGCGGCGCGGCGTTCGCGACCGGAGCGGAGGTCGCCTGGCTGTTGCGGGCGATCGCAGCCTGCTCGATGCCGGTGGCGACGACCGAGACGCGGATCAGGCCGTCGAGCGCTTCGTCGAAGGTCGCGCCGACGATGATGTTGGCATCCTGGTCGACTTCCTCGCGGATGCGCGTCGCGGCTTCGTCGACCTCGAACAGCGTGAGGTCCTTGCCGCCGGTGATGGAGATGAGGAGGCCCTTGGCGCCTTTCATCGAGCTGTCGTCGATCAGCGGGTTGGCAATCGCGGCTTCCGCGGCGGTCAGCGCGCGCTTGTCGCCGGAGGCTTCGCCGGTGCCCATCATCGCCTTGCCCATCTCGCGCATGACGGCGCGGACGTCGGCGAAGTCGAGATTGATCAGACCTTCCTTGACCATCAGGTCGGTGATGCAGGCGACGCCCGAGTAGAGCACCTGGTCAGCCATCGCGAAGGCGTCGGCGAAGGTGGTCTTCTCGTTGGCGACCCGGAACAGGTTCTGGTTCGGGATGATCAGGAGCGTGTCCACGACCTTGTGAAGCTCGTTGATGCCGGCTTCGGCCGTGCGCATGCGGCGGCCACCCTCGAAGTGGAACGGCTTGGTCACGACGCCGACGGTGAGGATGCCCATGTCGCGCGCGGTCTTGGCGATCACGGGAGCAGCGCCCGTGCCGGTGCCGCCGCCCATGCCGGCGGTGACGAACACCATGTTGGCGCCCGAGAGATGGTCGCGCAGCTCGTCGATCACCTCTTCCGCCGCCGCGGCGCCGACGTTCGGCTGCGAGCCGGCGCCCAGGCCTTGCGTGACCGCGGTGCCCATCTGCACGATGCGCTGCGCCTTCGACATCGTCAGCGCCTGCGCGTCGGTGTTGGCGACCACGAAGTCGACGCCCTGAAGGCCCGCCGTGATCATGTTGTTGACGGCGTTGCCGCCGGCGCCGCCGACGCCGAACACGGTGATCCGGGGCTTCAGTTCGTGAATATCAGGAACGTTGATGCTGATGGTCATGTTTGCCTCTCGATCACGCGCGCGTGGGTTCGCCCCGGCCAGCGGCCGCGGGAGTTGGTGAAAGTCGGGAATTGCGGAAATGAGTCATCAGAAGCCCTCGCGTAGCCATCGTCCGACCTTTCCGAAATAGCCGCCGGTCCCTGTCTTGACCTGCTGCCGCGTATGCCGCGGTTCGACATGTTCGAGGTGAACATATTGCGGGTAGACGAGGAGTCCGGCCGGCACCGCGAACGCGGCGTTCTTCGCCTCGTTCGGCAGCCGGCCGAAGCCGAGCGGACGTCCGACCCGCACGGGCCGGCCGAGAATCTGGGTTCCGAGTTCGACGAGGCCGGTGAGCTGCGAGGCTCCGCCCGAAAGCACGACGCGGCCGTTGGGCTCCGAGGCGAACGGCGAATCCTTCAGCTTGTCCCGAACCATTTCGAAGACTTCCTCGGCACGGTGCTTGACGATGTTGGCGATGGTGGCGCGGGAAACGATCTGCGGCAGATCCTGCTCGTCACCGGCCGTCGGCACAGACATCAGCTCACGCGAGTCCGATCCGCCGGTGATGACGGTCCCGTATAACGTCTTGATTCGCTCGGCATCGGCAATGGTCGCGGAGAGTCCGCGCGCCAGATCCATCGTGATGTGTTGCCCGCCGACCGCAAAACCGGCCGCATGCACGAAACGGCCGCCGGAATAGACTGCGATCGTGGTGGTGCCAGCGCCCATCTCGACGACGGCTGCGCCGAGATCAGCCTCGTCGTCAGTCAGCACCGACAGGCCGGCCACATAGGGGCTCGCCGCCATGGCTTCGACATTGATGTGGCAGCGCTCCACCGCCAGCATCAGGTTCCGCGCCACGGTGGCGTCGCAAGTGACGACGTTCATGTCGATGCCGAATTGATGGGCAACCATGCCGCGGGGATCGCGGATGCCCTTGACGCCATCGAGCGTGTAGCCGACCGGCAGCGCGTGCAGCACGGTGCGGCCTTCGCCGGTGGCGTGGCGCATGCCGGTGGAGGTGACGCGGCTGACATCGGCCTGCGTCACGGCACCACCACGGATGTCGGCGGCAGCCTCGACCAGCTGGCCGGAGAGCCGGCCGCCGGAGACCGAGAGCAGCACGGACTCGACCCGCACCTTGGCCATTTTCTCCGCGAGCGCGACGGCCTGGCGCACCGCCTGCTCGCATTCGCCGAGATCGATCACCGCGCCGGCCTTCATCCCGCGCGACTGGATCTGGCTGTATCCGATCAATTCCACCGCATGGGTGCGGCCGCGCAGCGCCTCGCTCGGCGCAGACGGCTTCAGCCGCGCGATCATGCAGGCGATCTTGCTGGTGCCGATGTCGAGGCAGGCAACGAGGCCGCCGCGCTTATGCGGCATCTGGCGGGTCTTCGGCGTCTGGGTGCGATCGAGACCGGTCATGCGGAATCCCCGGTCTTCTTTTTCTTCTTGTCCTTGAACAGGTCCTCGCGCGCCTTGGCGGCGTCCTCGGACAGCTGCACCACCAGCCGATCGGGCAGGCGCATGTCGACGGCGACGATGTCGCGGGAGAACAGCCGGTCCTCCTTGTCGAGCTTGGACAGCATTGCGAGCGCGTTGCCGACGTCCTGCTCGGGCAGACGGATGTCGAGACCGTCCTTCAGCCTCAGATTCCAGCGCCGCTCGCCGACGTAGATCGCCGCCTTCGTCACCGCATTGACCTGCGGATAGCGGGCCAGCAGCGCCAGGAAATCGCGGGCCTGGGTTTCAGCGCCCTTGCCGACCACGAGCGGCAACGACAGGAAGCGGCGCGAGACATAGGGCTCGAGCACGGCGCCGTCGTCGGCGATGACGGAGAGCCTTCCGGCCTCCTGCCACAGCGCGAACGCCTTGCGCTCGGTGAGCTCGATCATGAGCTGGCCCGGATAGAGCTTCAGCACGGTCGCGTCCGCAATCCAGGGATTAGCCTTGAGCTTGTCGCGCACCGCGTCGGCGTCGAGGAACAGCAGCGAGGAGCGGCCGCTGACGCCGCCGATCGCCAGGATCTCGTCCTGCGTGAGCTGCTTGCGGCCGTTGATCACGACCGAGGTGATGCGGAACCCGGCGGAATTGGCCAGCGCGTTGCGTGCGTCGCTCACCGCCGTGATGAAATCCTGGAGATGGCCGCCCTTGACGATGCCGAAGCCGCAGCTGCCGATCAGCAGCAATACGGTCATGCTGATCCCGACCCGGCGCGGCAGATAACGCTCGACCAGCGCGACCACGCGCGGCGGCGGCTCGCGCTCGACGGCGGCCTTGGCCCGGGCCTTGGTCTTGTCCTTGGCGGCGGCGCGCGCCTGAGCGTGCCTGCGGTCGAGCTTCTCTTGCATCCACTCGCGCAGAAGCACGACCGCTCCGATCGCGGCCGCCTTCAGGTCAGCTTGGGGCCTCAGCGATCTGAAAAAGGACCGGGTGAGGCTTCCTGCTCCATCCATTGCACGAGCTCGTCAACAGTTTCCCCGCGACATCGCGCGGATCCTGGCGAACATGACGTCTCGGACGTGCCGGGTCGGGTGCTGGTCTTCAGCAGAAGAAGCCACTCCCCTTCAAAGCGTGCGCCGGGGGTGACATCACCCGCGACAGCTCACGCGCCGGCAGCCAAAGCGCCATATGCGCCGCCAGCGTTAACCTTCGGACGTCCTGGTAAACAAAAGGTAAAGTTCGTTAACGTCCGGCGCATTTTGCCTCGCTCTGTGAGGCATTTGTGCCGCGATGTCCGGCATTTTACCGGTTTTGGACGCCAAACCGGCCCATTTCGCCGGTCGGGCCGTTAACCAGTCCTAACTATTTCCGTACGCCCCGTTCGGCGAGCTCCACCAGGCCGCGCAGGAAGTCGACGAAGGCGATGCCCTCGGCCTTCAGCGCCTTGGGGTAGAGCGAGGACTTGGTCAGCCCGGGAAGCGTGTTGGTTTCGAGATAGACGAGGCCCCGGTCCGAAACGATGAAGTCCGACCGGGAATAGCCCGTGCAGGACATCGCGCGGTGCGCCAGCATCGCCTGCTCCTTCAGCGCAGCGGTGATCTCGGGCGGAAAACGCCCGGGGCAGATCTCCTGGGTCGACTTCAGGAGATATTTCGCGGCGTAGTCGAAATTGCCCTCGCCCGGAATGATCTCGATCGGCGGCAGCGAGATGATCGAGCCATCGGCGCGCTCCAGCACGCCGCAGGTCGCCTCGACGCCGGCGATATAGGGCTCGATCACGTAGTCCTCGTGCCTCGCCGCATTGCGGACCGCGACGAGGTCCTGCTTGGCGTTGACGAAGATCAGCCCGTAGCTCGAGCCATCGCGCGCCGGCTTCGCGATCAGCCTTCCGTATTCGGCAAAGGCCTCGTCGAGGTCGTCCAGCGCGATGTTTGCCGGCGGCGTGACGCCGCCGAGCGCGGCAAAATGCTTGGCCGCGATCTTGTCGAAGGCGAGATGCGAGGAAGCCGAGCCCGAACCGGTGAAGGGCACACCGCGCGCTTCGCACATCACCTGCAATTCGCCGTTCTCGGCACGCCCGCCATGCAGGCCAAGCACCAGCACACGGTCCTCGGCCTTGGCCTGGTCGAGCGCCTGCGCCAGCGGAATGCCTGACGTGCCCGGCTTGAACTCGTCCTCAAACGGACGGGCATGTTCGAGCAGCTGCTTGGACTGCACCACATGCACCTTGTCCTCGACGTCCCACCACCAGAGATCGGCCTCGGGCAGGGCCTGATGCAGCGCCTGGGCCGAAGCGACCGAAACCAGACGCTCCCGGTTGGAGCCGCCGAAGAGGATGGTGATGCGCATGTTCTCAGTTACCTATCCAGTTGTCATTCCGGGATGCGCCGTAAGGCGCAGGCCCGGAATCCATAACCACGACCGTGAGTATGGATTCTCAGATGCGCAATTGCGCATCGTAGCTCTCGCTTCGCGAGCCCCGGAATGACGGTGGTCATGAAACCCCGATCCGCTTGATTTCCCAGTGTAGCTCAATTCCGGAATTTGCCTTCACCCGTTCGCGCACGGTCTCGCCCAGCGCCTCGATGTCGTGCGCGGTGGCATCGCCGGTATTGATCAGAAAGTTGCAGTGCATCTCGGAGACCTGCGCGCCGCCGACGCGCAAGCCGCGGCAGCCGGCGGCGTCGACCAGCTTCCAGGCCGAATGGCCAGGCGGATTCTTGAAGGTCGAACCGCCGGTCTTCTCGCGGATCGGCTGCGCGGTCTCGCGGTGGCTCTGCACCTCCGCCATGCGCGCGCGGATCGCCTCCGCATCCCTGATCTCGCCGCGAAAGCGCGCGGACGTGAAGATGATGGAGGGATCGACGCCGCTGTTGCGGTAGACGAACTTCATGTCCGCATTGGTGAACACGTGCTTGGTGCCATCGCGGCCGACGCCCCTCGCCTCGATCAGCACGTCCTTGGTCTCGCCGCCATTGGCGCCCGCATTCATGCGCAGCGCGCCGCCGATGGTGCCGGGAATGCCGAAGTAGAATTCAAGCCCGCCGATATTGGCGGAGGCCGCGACTTCCGCCACGCGTTTGTCGAGGGCGGCAGCACCTGCCGTGACGACGTCGCCGCTTGCGACTGCCTCACCGAAGGCGCGCGGTGCCAGACGGATCACGACGCCCGCAATGCCGCCGTCACGCACGATCAGGTTGGAGCCGACGCCGACGACATGGACGGGAATCTCGGAAGCAAGACGCGCGAGAAAGTAGGCGAGGTCATCCTCATCCGCCGGCGTGAACAGCACCTGCGCGGGACCGCCGACGCGAAACCAGGTCAGCTCGGCCAGCGATTGGTTCGCCAGCAGCCGGCCGCGCAGTTGCGGCATCGCGGCTTTCAGCGAGGGTGTGATGTCGGGGAAACCCACCGCGCTACCCCAGCGCCTTCAATTGATCGGGCAGCGCGTACGCCCATTGCGTGATGTTGCCGGCCCCCAGGCACACGACGAGATCCCCGGACTTCGCCAATCCCTTGACGATGCCGGCAAGCTCCGGCGCCGCCGGCAGTGGCACCACCTCGCGATGGCCATGCGCGCGCAGGCCTTCGACGAAATGGTCGCGGTCGATGCCCTCGATCGGCGCCTCGCCGGCGGCATAGACGTCGGCGACAACAACTGCATCGGCATCGTTGAAGCAGGTGCAGAATTCCTCGAACAGCGACTGCAGGCGGGTGTAGCGATGCGGCTGCACCACGGCGACGATCTTGCCGTTGGTGGATTCCCGCGCCGCCTTCAGCACCGCTGCGATCTCGACGGGGTGATGTCCGTAATCGTCGATCACGGTGACGCCGTTCCATTCACCGGTCTTGGTGAAGCGACGTTTGACGCCGCCGAAGCCGGCGATTGCCTTGCGAATGTCGCCGTCGGAAACGCCGAGCTCGCGCGCGACCGCAATCGCGGCCGTCGCATTGGAGGCGTTGTGGCGGCCCGGCATCGGCAACATCAGATCGGTGATCTCGTGCACAGCGCCGGTCTTGCGATCGCGGAACGCGACCTTGAATTTCGATCCCCCGCCCATCGGCGTGAGATCGACGAACCGCACGTCGGCCTGCGGATTCTCGCCGTAGGTGATGATGCGGCGATCCTCGATCTTGCCGACCAGGCTCTGCACCACGGGGTGATCGATGCACATCACCGCAAAACCGTAGAACGGCAGGTTCTCGACGAAGTGACGGAACGCGTCCTGCACGGCGTCGAACGTCTTGAAGTGATCGAGATGCTCGGGGTCGACATTGGTGACGATCGCGACATCGGTCGGCAGCTTCAAGAACGTGCCGTCGCTCTCGTCGGCCTCCACCACCATCCAGTCACCGGCACCAAGCCGCGCGTTGGAGCCGTAGGCGTTGATGATGCCGCCGTTGATCACGGTGGGATCGAGCCCGCCGGCGTCGAGCAGCGTCGCGACCATCGTGGTCGTCGTGGTCTTGCCGTGGGTGCCGGCGATGGCGACGCAGCTCTTCAGCCGCATCAGCTCGGCCAGCATCTCGGCGCGCCGCACCACGGGAATGCGCCGTTCGCGCGCCGCCATCAGCTCGGGATTGTCGCGCTTGATCGCGGTGGAGACCACGACGACCTCGGCACCGTCGACATTCTCGGCCTTGTGCCCGACCGAGACCTTTGCGCCCTTCTTGCGCAGACGGTCGAGATTGTAATTGTCGGAAGCATCCGAGCCCTGCACGGCATAGCCGAGATTGACCAGCACCTCGGCGATGCCGCTCATGCCGATCCCGCCGATCCCGACGAAGTGGATGGGTCCGATCTCGCGCGGCAGTCTCATGCTCTGTTCCCTGACCTCGCCGCCTTGCGGAGGCGGCATCTGGCGAAGGTCGCGGCCAAATCAGCCACGTGCCTTTCCTACTGGATGCCCCGCTTTAGAAGGCGAAGACAAGGGCTTTTTCGCGTCAGATTCCCGCGATCTTGACCACCAGATCGGCCAGCCGCTCGGCCGCATCGAGCCGCCCTGCCCCCTTCGCGGCCGTTGCCATGGCGGCGAGGCGCGCAGGCTCGGCAGCGAAGGCGGAGATTTCGGAGGCCAACCGGTCCGAGGTGAACTCCGTCTGCGGGATGCGGACCGCCCCGTCGACCTTGACCAGCACGCCGGCATTGGCGAACTGATCCTGATCGATCGAGCCGGGCAGCGGCACCAGGATCGAGGGCCGGCCGATCGCGGCGAGCTCGGCCACCGTGCCGGCACCGGAGCGCGATACCACGAGATGATTGGAAGCGAGCCGCGCCGGCAGATCCGTGAAGAACGGCGCGAGCTCCACCTTGATCTTGTGCCTGTCATAGACCGCGCGCACCCGCGCCATGTCCTCGTCGCGCACCTGCTGGGTCAGGATCAGCCGGCCCCACAGCGCAGGCTCGAGCCGCTCGATCGCGCCCGGCACGATGTCGGCCATGATGCGTGCGCCCTGGCTGCCGCCGACCACGAGCAGGCGCAGCGGACCGTTCACCTCGGGCACAGCATACGGCACGGCAGCGGCTGCAAGCACGGCGGGCCGCATCGGCGTGCCGACCGTCGTGGTCTTGCCTGACAGCGCGGGATCGCGGTCGAGCACGCCGGGCAGCGACGTCGCGATGGCACGTACGCGGCTCGACAGGAACCGGTTGGCGCGGCCGAGCACGGCGTTGGCATCGTGGATGATGCCGGGCACGCCGGCGAACTTCGCCGCGACCAGCGGTGGCAGCGTCGGATAGCCGCCGAAGCCGACGACGGCGACGGGATTCAAGCGCTTGATCAGGGCGTAGGCGGAAAGCGTGCCGGCGGCGAGCGTGAGGCCGGCATAGGCGAGCTGGAACGGATTGCGGCCGCGCGCGGTCTCGCTCGAGACAACGTCGATCATGTCCTTGCTGAACAGCCCGCTGTAGCGCAGCGCGCGCTCGTCGGTGACGAGGCGGACGCGAAAGCCGCGACGGATCAATTCGACGCCGAGCGCCTCGGCCGGAAACAGATGGCCGCCGGTGCCGCCCGCGGCGAGAAGAATCAAGGGGGAGGTGTCCATGGACAGGCCTTTTACAAGGTCTTTCCCATCATTGCGAGCGAGGCGAAACGTCCGTAGCCCGGATGGAGCGGAGCGTAATCCGGGGTCTCGCCGCTTGGATGGAAACCCGGATTGCGCTTCGCTCCATCCGGGCTACGCGATCCTCGCCATGACGACTTACGCGTAACTGCGCATCGCCTCGGCGTGACCGCTGGCCTCGACCTCGGTGCGTGGGCGCAAGCGCGTCAGCGCCAGCATCATGCCGACGCCATAGGCGAGCGACACGATCGAGGAGCCGCCGTAGGAGATGAAGGGCAGCGTCATGCCCTTGGCTGGGATCAGCTGCAGGTTCACCGACATGTTGATCGCCGCCTGCACGCCGAACAGGATCGCAAGCCCGGATGCGGCAAAGCGCGAGAACATGTCCTCGTTGGCGTAGGCGCGCGACAGCGTGCGGATGACGACGAAGGCGAACAGCGCCAGCATGGCCAGGCACAGGATGATGCCGAACTCTTCGGCGGCCACCGCGAACACGAAGTCGGTATGGCTGTCCGGCAAGCTGCGCTTTGCAATGCCCTCGCCCGGCCCCAGGCCGAACCAGCCGCCGTTGTAGAAGGCCTCCATGGCGGTATCGACCTGGAAGGTGTCGCCAGAGGCCGGGTTCATGAAGCGCTTGATGCGGCCCGCCACGTGCGGAACGAACAGATAGGCGCTGAACAGGCCGGCGGCGGCGGCGCCCGCCAGCCCGAACACCCAGATCATCCGCATGCCCGCGATGAAGAACAGCGAGCCCCACACCATCAGGATCAGCATGGTCTGGCCGAAATCCGGCTCCATCACCAGCAGCGAGACCAGCATCAACAGCAGCACCAGCGCCATCGAGGTCGCCGGCATCTCCGGGCGCTTGGTCGATTCCGCGAACAGCCAGGCGGCGATCACGACGAAGGACGGTTTTGCGATTTCGGACGCCTGGATGTTGACGCCGAGCAGCGTGATCCAGCGCCGCGAACCCTTCACCTCGGGGCCGATCGCGAGCGTCAGCACGATCAGGACGATGCTGGCCGCAAAGATGATCAGCGCCGACCGGCGGATCGAGCGCGGCGACAGGAAGGAGACCCCGAGCAGCACCAGGCAGGACGGGAGCAGGAACATCACGTGGCGGCTGAAGAAGTGGAACGGATCGAGCCCGATGCGGGTCGCAACCGGCGGGCTCGCCGCCAGCGACAGGATCACGCCGGTCAGCATCAAGGCCAGGATGGCGCCCATCAGCGGCTTGTCGACGGTCCACCACCACTCGGAAAAGGGGGTGCGTTCTTCACGGGAGAGCATGAGCGGCCGCTTTCGGACAGAGGTCCGTTCATTGGTCGCCGACGTTGGTTACCGGAGAGTTAAGGAAATGCGGATGATTGGAGATAGAGCAAAGCGTCCACCTCAAATGCTCGTCAGCCCCGCGAAGGCGGGGCATCCAGTACGCCGCGGCCTCTCGGCTCAAGCACCGTCTCTGGGATACTGGGTCGCCCGGTCAAGCCGGGCGACGATAGCGGAGATTTTGGAAGCTATGTGCCCTTACACCACCGGCTTCACACCCGAGAGCAACTCGCGAGTCTTGTTCAACGCCTCGATCAGTTGGTCCAGTTCCTGTGAGCCGAAGAAAACCTCGATGTCCCCTCCCTTCTCGAGGGACAGTGCCAGTCCGGCGGCTTCGCCGGCCGTGCGAACGATGATGACGGCTCCGTCCCCGGAATCGAGGTCAGGAAAACAAATCGTGGCAACCTGCGTCGTCACCTCATTGCCCCCTCAGCGCGCCAGGTCACAAATTCTCACACCACCGGCTTCACGCCCGGCAGCGCCTGCACCAGTTCGCGGAACTTGGTGCCGCGGATCTCGAAGTTGCGGTACTGGTCGAAGGAGGCGCAGGCCGGCGACAGCAACACGACGGCGTCGGTGAGGCCTGATGCTTCCGCGTCGCGCGCGGCGTGTTCGACCGCGACGTCGAGCGTCTGGCTGATCTCGTGCGAGACGGAGCCCAGCGTTCCCGAAAACTCCTGCGCGGCCTCGCCGATCAGATAGGCTTTGCGGATGCGGGGGAAGAAGCCGGTCAAGCCAGTGATGCCGCCGGCCTTCGGCTTGCCGCCGGCGATCCAGAAGATGTCCGCAAAGGACGACAGCGCATGCGCGGTGGCGTCCGCGTTGGTGCCCTTGGAATCGTTGACGAACAGCACGTTGCCGCGACGACCGACCTGCTCCATGCGATGCGCAAGGCCCGGAAAGCTGCGCAGGCCGTTCTGCAGCACGTCGAGGCTGATGCCCATCGCCAGCGCGGCTGCGGCGGCGCAGGCTGCGTTCTGCGCGTTGTGCTGGCCGCGCAGCGAGCCGATGCCGCCGAGCGCGGCGACCTCGCTGCGGGCGCCGCCCGCCGTGCGCACGATATTGCCGTGCTCGACATGGATGCCTGAAGCCAGCGGGTTCTTGACGGAGATGCGCACCACGTTCTTGCCGGCGCGGTCGAGCCTATCGGCGATATCGCGGCAGAACCCGTCATCGACGCCGACGATGGCGGTGCCGCCTCCCTGCACGCCCGCAACGAGGCGCTCCTTCACCGCGGCGTAATGTCCGATCGTGCCGTGACGATCGATGTGGTCCTCGCTGACATTGAGCAGGATGCCGACGGAGGGATCGAGCGAGGGCGTGAGGTCGATCTGGTAGGACGACATCTCGATGACGTGGACGCGGCCCATGCGCGGCGGCTCCAGCGACAGGATCGCGGTGCCGATATTGCCGCCCATCTGGGTGTCGTAGCCGGCGACCTTGGTCAGATGCGCGATCAGCGCCGTCGTGGTCGATTTGCCGTTGGTGCCAGTGATGGCGACGAACGGCGCGTTCGGGGCGTGACGGCGACGCTCGCGGCAGAACAGCTCGATGTCGCCGACCACCTCACAACCGGCCTCGCGCGCCTTCAGCACGCTCCAATGCGGCACCGGATGGGTGAGCGGCACGCCCGGAGCAAGCACGAGCGCTGCAAAGTTCGCCCAGGAGACGTTGCGCAAGTCCGCGGTGATGAAGCCCGCCTGCGCGGCCTTGGCGACGTTCTCGGCGTTGTCGTCGGCAGCGATCACCTCGGCGCCGCCGGCCTTCAGCGCATGGCAGGAGGCGAGCCCGGAGCCGCCGAGGCCGAACACCGCGACGGTCTTGCCGGCAAAGGAGGTGACGGGGATCATCGAGCGATCACCGCAGCTTCAGCGTGGACAGGCCGGCGAGCGCCAGCATCACCGAGATGATCCAGAAGCGGATCACGATCTGCGGCTCGGTCCAGCCGAGCTGCTCGAAGTGATGATGGATCGGCGCCATCCGGAAGATGCGCTTGCCCGTCAGCTTGAACGACACCACCTGCACGATGACCGAGACCGCCTCGAGCACGAACAGGCCGCCGATCACCGCGAGTACGATCTCGTGCTTCACCGCGACCGCGATTGCTCCCAGCATGCCGCCAAGCGCGAGCGAGCCGGTGTCGCCCATGAAGATCGAAGCCGGCGGCGCGTTGAACCAGAGAAAACCGAGGCCGGCGCCCAATAGCGCACCGCAGAGCACCGCGAGCTCGCCGGTGCCGGCGACATATTTGATCTGGAGATATTCGGCGAACACGGCGTTGCCGGCGAGATAGGCGATCATCGCAAAGCTCGCGGTCGCGATCATCACCGGCACGATGGCGAGGCCGTCGAGACCGTCGGTGAGATTCACCGCGTTGCCGGAGCCGACGATGACGAAGGCGCCGAAGATGACGAAGAACCAGCCGAAATGCAGCACGGTGTCCTTGAGGAAGGGAATCGTCAGCGCGGTCGAGGCGGGATCGCGGTTCAGCCGCACCAGCGCGTAGCAGGCCACCAGCGCGATCGCCCCTTCGATCAAGAGGCGGAGCTTGCTGCCGAAGCCGCTCGTGGTCTGCTTGGTCACCTTGAGGTAGTCGTCATAGAAGCCGACGAAGCCGAAGCCGAGCGTCACCGCCAGCACGATCCAGACATAGGGGTTGAGCGGATTGGCCCACAGCACGGTGCCGACCGTGAGACCGGACAGGATCATCAGCCCGCCCATGGTGGGCGTGCCCTTCTTGGCGAGATGCGATTGCGGGCCGTCGATCCGGATCGGCTGACCCTTGCCCTGGCGGATGCGCAAATGATCGATGATCCAGGGCCCGAACAGGAACACGAACAGCGCGCCGGTGACCACCGCGCCGCCGGTGCGGAAAGTGATGTAGCGGAAGACGTTCAGGAAGGTGCGAACGGCACCGAAGCCCGGAAAAGTGTTGGAGAGCTCGATCAGCCAGTAAAACATTCAAACGGTCCTATGGCGCTTTGCACGCACGATCTTGGCCTTTGATCATGGTCGTAACGTGCCTCATGCGGATTCGCTGGTCTTCATCATGGGCCGTGCGACCTTTCGGGAAACCGGACGGCTTGGCGCCGCGAAGGGTGGGATTCGGCAACGGCGCCTTCCAAGCAGTTTACGCCTTTGCCTGCAAGGCGGCCACCAGGCCCGGCACAAACTTGTTGACCCAGAACATCTTCTTGCTGCCCTTGACAACCACGACATCGCCCGCCTTCAGCAGGCTCGCGACCTCGCCCGGTTTCAGCGTGGCCGGATCGTCGTGCCAGCCGAGACCCTTGCCGGCCGGGAGCACATCGTAGAGGTGGCGCATCAGGGGCCCGACGCAGTAGACGGCGTCGATTCCGTCGAGATGCTTGGCGAGGGCGGTGTGGTAACTGGGCGCATCATCGCCGAGCTCCAGCATGTCGCCGAGCACCGCAATGCGGCGGCCGCCGGTGATGTTGCGCGCGTGGAGGCTTTGCAGCGCCGCAGCGACGCTGGCTGGATTGCCGTTGAAACTGTCGTCGATCACGGTGATACCGCCGATCGCCTGCTCGACGCCGCGGCCGGTCATGATGCCGACCCGATCGAGCTTGATCGCGAGCGTCGCCGGGTCGAGATGGGCCGCACGGATCGCGGCGAGCGCAGCCAGCGCATTTTGCACGCGATGCGGCGCGCCCGGCGTCAGGCTGAAGGCGATCTCCTTCTTGCCGATCGTGGCCACGATCTGCCAGCTCTCGCCATGCGGCGCGTGCGCGACCTCGTGCACCTCGGCATGCTCGCCGAAGCGCACGACCTTGCCTTTCCATTCCGAGGCCTTGAGCCCGGCGGGCAGCACCAGCACACCGTCCTCGGGCAGGCCGAGCGCGATCGACACCTTCTCGTGCCTGATGGCTTCGAGCGAGCCGAGCTTTTCCAGATGCACGGGCTGGACGTTGACGACGAGCGCCACCGTCGGACGCGTCAATTCGCTGAGCCGCGCGATCTCGCCTTGCTGGTTCATGCCCATCTCGACGACCCAGAGGCTGGCGTCGGGCCTGGCATTGCACAGCGTCAGCGGCACGCCCCAGAAATTGTTGAAGCTCGAGGGGCTCGCATAGGCGTTCGGATAGGCCGCCAGGAATTCCTTGGTGCTGGTCTTGCCCGCGCTGCCGGTGAGGCCGATCACCGGTCCGCTAAAGCGCGCACGCGCGGCGCGTGCGAGACCCCAGAGACCGTCGATCAGCGTATCCTTGACGACGATCTGAGGAATGCGGATGCCTTTGATCTCGTGCGGCACGATCATCGCGACCGCACCCGAAGCCTCGGCCTTGTCCGCGAACTCCCAGCCGTCGCGCGCGCTGGCAAAAGCCGAGACGAAACCCCCGCTCGGCGTGCCGCTCAGCGCCACGAACAGGCTGCCCGGCTTCACCAGCCGGCTGTCCTGGGTGACGAAGTCGATCGGGGTGTCAGGGAACGATCCGTCCGCGCCCAGCGCGCGCGCCACTTCGGCGACCGTCCAGATTGGCGCGCTCATGCTGTCCTCGACGCTAGTGCGGCGGCGACCGCCTCGTGATCACTGAAGGGCAAAGTCTCGCCGCCGACGATCTGCCCGGTTTCGTGCCCCTTGCCGGCGACGAGCAGTGCATCGCCCTCCTGCAATTCCTCGATCGCGGCGCAGATCGCAGCAGCGCGGTCTCCGATCTCGCGGGCGCCCTTTGCTGTGGCGAGGATCGCGGCGCGGATGGCTTCGGGCTTCTCGCTGCGCGGATTGTCGTCGGTGATGATGATGCCGTCGGCATTCTCGGCCGCGATCGCGCCCATGATCGGACGCTTGCCGGCATCACGATCGCCGCCGGCGCCGAACACGACGACCAGCCTGCGCTTCGCGTAGGGCCGAAGTGCCTGCAGCGCCTTTGCCAACGCGTCGGGCTTGTGCGCGTAGTCGACGAAGATCGGTGCGCCGTTGCGCTCACCGACCCGTTCGAGACGGCCTTTGGCACCTTCGAGATGCTCCAGGCTCGCGAACACATCGGCGGCGTCGCTGCCGGTGCCGATCGCAAGGCCGGCCGATACCAGCGCGTTCTCGATCTGGAATTCGCCGACCAGGGGCAGCCGGACGGCGTAGGGCTTGCCGCGATGCTCGAGCGTGAGCCCTTGCGAAAAACCTTCGACCACGGCCTCGGCGAGACGGATGCCCTCGCCTGCCCCGTCGCCGTTGCGGCCGACCGCCATGACGCGCAGGCCGCGCGACTTTGCCGCAGCGATCACCTCCGCCGAGCAATCATGATCGGCCGAGATGACGGCCGCGCCGCCCGGGGCCACGAGCTCCCGGAACAGCCGGAGCTTCGCCGCAAGATAATGCGCGACGGTCGGATGATAATCCATGTGATCGCGCGACAGATTGGTGAAGCCGCCGGCGGAGACGCGCACGCCGTCGAGCCGATACTGATCGAGCCCATGCGACGAGGCCTCGAAGGCGAGATGCGTGACGCCTTCGCGCGCGATCTCGTCGATCTGCCGGTGTAGCGCGATCGGGTCCGGCGTCGTCAGCGAGCCGTAGACGGTGCGCTTGGGCGAGACCAGGCCGATGGTGCCGATGCTGGCGGAAACATGCCCCAGCCGTTCCCAGATCTGGCGCGTGAAGGCGGCAACCGAGGTCTTGCCGCTGGTGCCGGTCACGGCCGCGACGGTCGCGGGCTGGGCGGGGAAGAAAGTCGCCGCAGCCAGCGCCAGCGCACGACGCGGATTGGCGACGGCGATGAACGGCACTTTGCCGCCGGCCGGGGCATGGTCGCCAACAACGGCAACAGCGCCTGCGGCAATGGCGGCGTCGATGAAGCGCGCGCCGTCGGTCTTGCTGCCAGCGAGCGCAAAGAAGAGATCGCCCGGCTTGACTGCGCGGCTGTCGAGCGCAAGGCCGGTGACGTCGAGCGCCGCGGCGGCGGGCTCGATCGCGGCGTCATTGCCTAGCAGGGCGGACAGCTTCATGGTCTTCCAGTCGACAATGCCGGGCCGCAAAGCCGAATCCCTGGGAAAATCCCGACTCAGCCGCGGCGATGGCCACCCCGTTGATTACTGGGTTGTCCTGGATGCTGCAAGAATAAGGCGGTCCGCAGGCGGCAGGTCGAACCGGGGCTCGACGCCCAGAAGCGGCGCGATCCGCTCGATCACCTTGCCGCCGGTCGGCACCGCGTTCCAGCCCGAGGTGATGAAACCCTTCGTTTCGGGAATCGCCTGCGGCTCGTCCAGCATGATCAGGATCTGATATTTCGGATCGTCGCACGGCATGATCGCCGTGAAGGAGTTGAGCACGCGCTTCTTGGCATAGCGGCCGTTGATGACCTTCTCGGACGTGCCGGTCTTGCCGCCGACGTAATAGCCCTTGACGTCGGCGGTCTTGGCGGTGCCGATCTCGGCGTTCAGCCGCATCAGGAACCGCATCTTGTCACTGGTTTCCGTCTTGATGACGCGCTTGGCCATCGCCGCGGCTTCGGACTCGCTGCGCTTCATGAAGGTCGGCGGAATCAGATAGCCGCCGTTCACCAGCGCATTGATGCCCATCACCGCCTGCAGCGGCGCCACCGACATGCCCTGGCCGAACGCGATGGTGACGGTGTTCAGTTCGCCCCAGCGTCGCGGCACCAGCGGGGCCGCGCTCTCCGGCAGCTCGGTGCGCAGCCGCGTCAGCTGGCCCATCTTGGCGAGGAACGCCTTGTGCGCCTCCACGCCTTGGCTGAGCGCGATCCGCGCGGCGCCGATGTTGGACGAGAAGGTGAACACTTCCTTGGTGTTGATGAAACGTCCGAGCGGGTGGCTGTCGTGGATGGTGAACTTGCCGTAGTGAAGGTTTCCGCGCGCATCCCACGACGAGTTCAGATTGATCTTGCCGGAATCGAGCGCCATCGCCAGCGTGAACGCCTTGAAGGTCGAGCCCATCTCGTAAACGCCCGTGGTCAGGCGGTTGATGCGATCAGGATCGTGCGCCTCCTTCGGATTGTTGGGATCGAAATCCGGAAGCGACACCATCGCCACGAGCTCGCCGGTCTTGACGTTCGAGACGATTCCGGAGGCGGCCTTGGCGTGGAACTTGTCCTTGGCCTTCAGCAACTCGTCGCGTAGCGCATGCTCGACGCGCAGGTCGATCGAGAGCTCGATCGGCTTCTGCAGCCGGTCGGTGGCAAAGCCGGCGCGATGGAGATCGGCGAGGCCCTGATTGTCGAGCCACTTCTCCATGCCGGCGATGCCCTGGTTGTCGATGTTGACCAGACCGATGAGGTGGGCGACCTCGTTGCCGGTCGGATAGACCCGCTTGTTCTCGCGCAGGAAGCCGATGCCGGGAATGCCGAGCTTGTGGATGGCCTGCTGCTGCTGCGCCGTGACCTCGCGCTTGAGCCAGACAAAGCCCTTGCGCGTCCTCAGGCGCTCGCGCACCTCGGCCTCGTCGAGATCCGGCACCGTGGCGGTGAGAAGCTCGATCGCTTCATCCTTGTCGATGATGCGGCGCGGCTCGCCGAACAGGCTCGCCGCCTTGACGTCGGTGGCGAGGATGGCGCCGTTGCGGTCGACGATATCGGGACGTGCGGTCGCCACCACCTCCTGCGCCGCGGCGCGGCGTGCGCCATGGGCATCGGCGCCGATCGCAAACATCACGAGCCGGCCGCCGATCAGGGCATAGACCGAGGCGAAGGCGAGCATGGCGAGGCCAACGCGCGCGCGGGCCTTGGCGGCACGGTCGACATTGCGCCCGTAGAGCAGGCTGCGGATCAGACGTTGCCGCCAGGGTTCTATGGGTTTGGCCGGAGTCGCAGCGCTCATTGATTGTCCTCGGGCTGAGGCACGGAGCCCGTCACAGTGTCAGGGTCGCTTGCGGCTTCGATGGTGTTGAGCATGGCTCCGATCGGATCGGGCTCGCCCGGCCTGAACATCCGCGGCGGACGCTCCGGCAGGTTCTTCAGCGAATCATACTGCGTGCCGTTGACCGGCTTGAGCTGCAGATGCCGGTCGGACAGGCCTTGCAGGCGCAAGGGTGCATCGAGCTTGGCCCATTCGGAGCGCAGTGAAGCGATCGCATCGCGCTGCTCGCGGATTTCCGCATGCAACCGCAGCACCTTCTCGGTGCGCGCCGTGGAGTCCATCTTGATCCGGTAGACATAGGCCGCCGCGAAGATCAGCGCGCCGATGACGAGGAGGTGGATGATGCGCATGCGCTAGCCGCCCCTCATCACGTCGGAGAGCTTGGGCCAGGACGATGCCTCGTCGTCCGCGTGCGCCGGCGCAGAGGTCCGCTCGGCTGCGCGCAGTTTTGCGGAACGCGCGCGCGGGTTATGCGCGACTTCGTCGTCACCGGCGACGACAGGCCGCCGCGTCAGCAGCTGGAAGCTCGGCGGAACTTGCGCCACCTCCGGCAGATGCCGCGAGCCGCCGCCGGTCTTCGAACGCGCGGCCAGGAAATTCTTGACGATGCGATCTTCCAGCGAATGGAACGAGACCACGACGAGGCGACCACCCGGCTTGAGCACGCGCTCGGCCGCGGCCAGCGCGGTCTGAAGCTCCTCGAGCTCCTCGTTGACGAAGATGCGCAGGGCCTGGAAGGTCCGCGTCGCCGGATGGATGTCGCCGGGCTTCGAGCGCACGACCCTGCCGACGAGATCGGCAAGCGCACGCGTGGTCGTGAACGGGGTTTCCTGCCGGTCGGCCACGATGGCGCGGGCGATACGGCGCGAATGCCGTTCTTCGCCGAACTGATAGATGATGTCGGCGAGATCGCCTTCCGAGGCGCGGGCCACCACGTCGGCCGCAGTCGGGCCCGACTGCCCCATTCGCATGTCGAGCGGGCCGTCGAGGCGGAACGAGAAGCCGCGGCCGGCCTGGTCGAGCTGCATCGAGGACACGCCGACATCCATCACGACGCCGTCGACCGCATCCACGCCCTGCGCCGCACAGACCTCGGCAAGATTGGAGAAGCGATCCTCGACCAGTGTCAGCCGGCCCGCGGAGCGGGCGACGAGATCGGTACCGCCGGCGATAGCGGTGTGGTCACGGTCGATCGCGAGCAGGCGGGTTCCAGGGACGTCGAGGATGGCGCGGCTATAACCACCGGCGCCGAAAGTGGCATCGACATAGATCCCGCCCGCGCGCGGCGCGAGGTGATCGATGGCCTCGCGGCCGAGCACGGGGATATGGGGAGCGAGGCTCATCTGCCACGCCTGCCGAACGACCAAGCCAGATCGGGGGCGGAGCTGCCCATAACGCCTCGAATCATTCCGCGTCGCGGCGGTTCCACGACAAAGCCCCCGTCCAGCAAGGTTACCGAGCCCAGTCGTCCCGGGCCGCAAACCGAGTGTTCCCAGCGGAATTTGTCGGGCAGCCATGGATTTCGAGCCAAAATACGCTTTGGCCGCCTCCGGACGCGGGTCGGCTCTTCATCCCTCAGTAACGACCCTTAGCGTTAAGAAAGCGTTGATCGGCTCGTTACAAGTCGCAAAGGTGAGGCGGCGGTGATGCTGCATCCACACACATCGGCAAAAATGCATCCGTTAACCGCGCCGCGCGATTGCGCGCGGTGGAGGGTAAAGGAATAGTAAAGAGAAGGGCTTGGCCCATTCGCGTCCGACCTGAGTTGTTTATGCCGCCGTCCGGTTCATCCACCCCGTCTGGATCTGATTCGAAGCGTCAACGTGTTCTCCCGGTTCCCAAGGCCGCGGCGAACATGCGGACGTTCGAGCCGGATTCCTCGATCGTCTCCGATATCATCCCTTCGCCGAACTATGGTGAGCGCAACAAGGGACGGCAGCCGGACATGATCGTGCTGCACTACACCGGCATGCCCGACGTCGAGGGCGCGCTGGCGCGTTTGTGCACGGCCGGCACCGAGGTCTCGGCGCATTACGTCGTGCTGGAGGACGGCCGCATCGTGCAATGCGTGTCCGAGGCCAAGCGCGCCTGGCATGCCGGCGTCTCCTCGTGGGCCGGCGAAGACGACATCAACTCCTGCTCGATCGGCATCGAGATCATCAATCGCGGCCATGACTGGGGCTATCCGGAGTATCCGCTGCGCCAGATCGCCGCCGTGATCGCGCTGTGCCGCGGCATCATGCTTCGCCGCAAGGTGCCGTCCCACCGCGTGCTCGGCCATTCCGACGTCGCGCCCGCGCGCAAGAAGGACCCCGGCGAGAAATTTCCGTGGCACTCGCTGGCCAATTCCGGGGTCGGTCACTGGGTCACGCCCGCGCCGGTCGTGCGCGGCGAAAGCCTGATGCTCGGCACCATCAGCGACGAGGTGCTGAGCATGCAGCAGGCGCTCGCCAAGTACGGCTACGGCGTGCCGCTGACCGGCAAATACGATGCCGCGACGATGGAAGTCGTCACCGCGTTCCAGCGTCACTTCCGCCCGGCGCGGCTCGACGGCGTCGCCGACCATTCGACGCTGTCGACATTGCAGGCGCTGCTGGCGAGCCTGCCGACCGAGGGAACGACGGTCGCGTCGAAGTGAGGGTGGCTGTCATTCCGGGGCGCACGAAGTGCGAACCCGGAATCTAGAGATTCCGGGCTCGATGCTTCGCATCGCCCCGGAATGACAGTGCTAGTCGTCCATCTCGCTCACCCGCCGTGCATATAGTCTCCGCAACGGCTCAAGCTGCGTCGCCTCCGTCGCCGCGCGATACGCCTCGCGTGCCTCCTCTTTCCGGCCGAGGCGCCGCAACAGGTCCGCGCGCACCGCAGGCAACAGCTCGTAGCCGCGGAGCCCGCCTCGGGCGGCGATCGCATCGACGAGATCGAGTGCGCGTGCCGGCCCATCGACCATCGACAGCGCGGCCGCGTGGTTGAGTTCGATCACCGGCGAGGGACCGATACGCAGCAACACCTCGTAGAGCCCGGCGATCTGCGGCCAGTCGGTCAGCGCAAAGCTCGGCGCGCGGGCATGCAGCGCGGCGATCGCAGCCTGCACGACATAAGGCTGCGGCCGGCCGGGAATGCGCAGCGCATCGTCGACCAGGCGCAGGCCCTCGTCGATCTGCGCGCGATCCCACAGCGTGCGGTCCTGCTCTTCGAGCAGCACGATATCGCCCGCCGCGGTCTCGCGCCCGGCGCGGCGCGCGTCGTGCAGCAGCATCAGGGCCAGCAAGCCCTTGTTGCCGGCGCGATCCGGCATCAGCCGGTCGAGCAGGCGGGCGAGCCGGATCGCCTCGATCGCGAGATCCGGGCGCATCAGATCCGCGCCCGACGTCGCGACATAGCCCTCCGTGAAAACGAGATAGATCACGGCGAGGACGCCGTCGAGCCGCGGCGCCAGCGCGTCGCGCTCGGGCACCTCGTAGGGAATGCCGGCGTGCCTGATCTTCTGCTTGGCGCGGACCAGCCGCTGCGCCATCGCCTCTTCACCGACGAGAAAGGCGCGCGCGACCTGCATGGTCGACAGGCCGCAGACCGTACGCAGCGTCAGCGCGACCTGGACCTCTGGTGCGAACGCCGGATGGCAGCAGGTGAAGATCAGCCGCAGCACGTCGTCGTCGAGCACCGCGGGCGGCTCGTCGGCGGCCAGCGCGTTCAGCTCGAGCTCATGCACGAGCGCTTGCTGCTTGCCGCGAAATACCGCCTGCCGCCTAACGCGGTCGATCGCCTTGTGCTTGGCGACGTTGACCAGCCAGGCGCGCGGATTGTCGGGACGATCGCAGGTCGCCCAGCGCTCCAGCGCGACGGCGAAGGCATCCTGCAGCGCGTCCTCGGCGAGATCGAAATCACCGACGAGGCGGATCAGCGTGGCCAGCGCCCGCCCCGCCTCGTCGCGGAAGATTCTCTCGATCTCGGAAGGGGTCATTCCCCGACGACGCTCACTTGTCGTAGACCCAGATCGGCCGCACCTCGATCGAGCCGACGCGCGCGCTCGGAATCCGCGCGGCGATCTCGATTGCGGCGTCGAGGTCCTTGGCCTCGATCAGATAATAGCCGCCGAGTTGCTCGCGGGTTTCCGCGAACGGCCCGTCGGTCGTCAGCGTCTTGCCGTCGCGCACGCGCACCGTCGTCGCGGTCGTGGTGGGCCGCAGCCGATCGCCGGCCTTGAAATTGCCGTTCCGGATGATCGATTGCGTGAAGGCCTCATATTCCGCGGACATCTTCTGGCTGGTTCCCGTGTCGATCTTCGCGTATTCGGCCTCGTTCTGGTAGATCATCAGCAGATATTGCATCGCTTCACTCCTGTTGTTCGGCTGTGTCGCCGACATCCAGTCGAACGGGGCACGCAGCAAACGACATCTTCAGGATAAAATATTTCGGGCCGGGTGTGCGCGGCGATCTCGGCTTGACGAAACCGATGCAAATGCCCCATGCATGCCCCGTCAGTCGGCCGGACGGCCGCTCCGGCAGGTGCCGAAAGGCCGCCGGGGAGGAAAGTCCGGGCTCCCTTGACATACGGTGCCGGATAACGTCCGGCGGGGGCGACCCCAGGGAAAGTGCCACAGAGAACGAACCGCTCCGCATTGCCTTCGGGCCTCGCGGAGTAAGGGTGAAAAGGTGCGGTAAGAGCGCACCGCGGATCCGGCAACGGAGCCGGCATGGTAAACCCCACCGGGAGCAAAACCGAATAGGGACGGCGTAGCGGGCAGTTCGCGAAAGCGATAACGCCGCGGGGCGATGTCAGGCCCGCCGTCCGGGTAGGTTGCTCGAGGCCATGTGCAAACGTGGTCCCAGAGGAATGGCCGTCACGCATCGTTCGCGCAAGCGGGCGGTGCCCTACAGAACCCGGCTTACAGGCCGGCTGATATTCTAAAGCGTTCTCGAGCGAAGTGGTTTTCCGGTTCGCGTCGAGACGACGCGTTAGACTTAGAAAGTGACGAGGGGTTCGATGCTGGCCGCATCGGACCCCTCACCATTTTCCACGCTGTCATTCCGGGGCTCGCGCAGCGAGAGCCCGGAATCCATCGGGCGCGTAGTCGGCTGAGGAATGGATTCTCAGGTGCGCAATTGCGCACCTGAGTTCGGGCTCGCGCGCCCCGGAATGACGAGCTAAAGCATGATCCGGAAACGTGCGAAGCGGTTTTCCGGAAAGATCATGCGCAAACAACAAGCTAAAGCGCGATGACGATTCATCCCCATCTCGTCGCCCTTCAGGCGACGATCTCGTTCAGCACCTTCATCAGCGCCTCCGGCGCCGTCACGTTCGGCGCATGGCTGGCGTCGAGCTCGACATAGCGCCAGCCCTCCTCGCTCTTCGTGCGCGTGGCGAACTGTCCGAACACGTCGCCCGGCGGAATGCGGGTGCAATAGATGTAGCTGCGCGGGATCGCCGGCTCGCCATGCGCGAGCTTCAGCCTGGTCTCGAAGCACTTGATGGGCATCGCGACCCGGCGAGCGTTGAGCCAGTCGAGATCGGCCTGCGGCGTATCCGGCGGCGGCGGGTTCGGCGGGATGCGATAGCCGTCACCGGCGGCAGCGGCCCTGCGCATCGGCTCGCGGCCGGCTTCGTTGAGGTCGAACAGCGACTGGCCGTCGCGCGGCACGAAGGCATCGAGATAGATCAGTTGCGTCACGCGCTCGCGCGCACGATCGGCAACGCCGGTTGCGACCATGCCGCCATAGCTGTGGCCGAGCAGCACGATGTCGCTGAGATCCTCGAATGTGATGACATTGAGGATGTCCTCGATGTGCGTGTCGAGATCGATCGCGGGGCTGGCGAGATGGGCGCGTTCGCCGAGGCCCGTATAGGTCGGCGCCACCAGGCGGTGACCGGCCCCGGCCATCAGCGAATGCATCTTCTTCCAGGCCCACCCGCCGGACCACGCGCCGTGACAGAGTAGAAAAGTCTTCGCGCGTGCGGCCATCGGCGTTTCCATCGTTCTTGTTTGTACGATGGAGTGTAACGGCGGCACCCGCGATGTAAACGCCTCCAGCTCAGGCGCGCGAGTCCACCTTCACAAGGACAGGCGCGAACCCAGTGGCTTCGCGCCGCAGCTTGCCAGCTTCGAAACCGTGCATGCCGATCTGCCATTGCAGGCCCACGATGGCGCCCTTGGTCGGCTGCAGCAGCGCGAGCGAGGCGAACAGCGTCACCGGCAGCCAGACCGCGAGTTGCAGCCACTCCGGCGGCGCGTAGGCGGTCTCGACCGCGAGGATCGCCGGCACCACGAGATGGCCGACCACGACGATCACGAGATAGGCGGGGAGGTCGTCGGCACGCTGGTGAAACAGCTCCTCGCCGCAATGGTCGCAAGCGTCGGCCACCTTCAGGAAGCGGCCGAACAGATGGCCCTCGCCGCAGTTCGGACATTTGCCGCGGAAGCCGCGCCACATCGCCTTCGCCAGAGAGATCGAACCGGTCGCCATGACCACACCTCTTCCTTTTTGATAATCCATACAATAATATCCTCTATCCATACATTCAAAGGATATGGACCTAAATTGCATGGATTGGACCCCTACAATCTCGGAGCTGTCGGGCCCGCGCTACCAGCGCATCGTTGAAGCTATGGAGACCGACATTGCCGCCGGCCGGCTCGTGCGCGGCCAGCAGCTGCCGACCCAGCGCGCGCTGGCGAAGGCGCTGGGCATCGACCTCACCACGGTGACGCGCGCCTACACCGAGGCGCGGCGCCGCGGCATCATGGAGGCGCGGGTCGGACAGGGATCGTTCGTGTCGGAGACCAGCGCGCGCCGCGCGGTCGACCTGCCGCATCCCGTCGCGATCGACCTGTCGATGAACGTGCCGCCGCATCCGCTGGAGGCGCAGCTCGACGAGCGCATCATCGCCGGGATGGAAGCGCTCCGCGCGCAATCGGGCCTGACCGCATTTCTGAACTATCAGCCGCCCGGCGGCAGCGCGCATGAGCGCGAAGTGGCCGCGCGCTGGATGCGTTCACGGGTCCCGCACGCACATGCGGACAGGCTCGTGATCTGTCCCGGCGCGCAAACGATCCTGTTCAACCTGCTCGCGCACCTTGCGCGGCCTGGTGATGTCGTGCTGACGGAAGCGCTGACATTCCCCGGCATCAAGGCCGCAGCAGTGCGGCTCGGCATCAAGCTCGTCGGCGTCGCCATGGATGACGGCGGCATCCTGCCCGATGCGCTGGCAAAGGCCTGCCGCACGCACAGGCCGAAGGCCGTCTATCTCATTCCGACGCTGCACAACCCGACCACCGCGACGCTCTCGCCCGAGCGGCGCGGCGCCATCGCGAAGATCATCCGAGATAGCGACACGATCCTGATCGAGGACGACGCTTACGGGCTGCTCGACCGCTCGGCCGTGCCGATTGCAAACCTCATTCCGGAGCGGACTTATCTTGCGACCACGCTGTCGAAATGCATCGCGCCGGCGCTGCGCGTTGCCTATCTGGTGACGCCCGACAGCGACGCGCAGCGGGAGATGCGTGCCTATTTGCAGGCGACCGTGCAGATGCCAGCGCCGCTGATGGTTGCGCTGGTGACCCATTGGATCGAAAACGGGATTGCCGATCGGATCATCACGGCCATCCGCAACGAGGCGATCGGCCGACAACAGCTCGCGCAGCGCACCCTGAAAGGCTTCCAATTCCTGGCCAAGCCCGCAGCGCATCATCTTTGGCTGCGATTGCCCGGGGGCCAGCCCGATGTCGCCGCCCATCTGCTCCGCAATGGACTGGCGGTCGTCGCCGCCGATGCCTTCATCGTCGACGGGACACCGCCGCACGCCGCGCGCGTCTCGCTCGGGGCGGCACGGAACAGGTCTGAATTGACGGAAGCGCTGCGCATCCTGGTTGGCGCGCTGCAGAAGCCCGCCGACACCAGGCAGATCGTCTAGACTCTTCTCAGCGGTGGTGACGGCGGTGGCGGGGGCGAACGGCCGGGGTCGCACCCGACGGATAAGCCGCATAGGCTTCGGTCGGCGCCGCTGTCTCGCCGCGGGCCGCGCGTCCCGCGGGCGTGAGCTGGCCGCCATTCAGCACATCGCGATCGGGATGAGCGGCCTGATAGGCCGCAGGCTCCGAAAACTGAGCCTGGGCAAATGTCGGCATCAACGCCGCTGCCGACAAAAATGCAGCCGCAACGGCGATGTTGGTACGGGTCATGGTCATTCTCCGTCATCTCGTCCGAGGCTGGCCGGTCAGTGAGCATGATCGCGGCGGGCGGCCCCGGGTTTTGAAGTACGAGCGTCATGTAGGCGCGTCTTCCACGAACGCCCGACACCGCAGATCACGCTTGCGTGCGCCATGGATTGACTTGCACGTCGGCAGCCGTGCTATGCGGGCAATGGCGATCAACAATTCGGGATCGCTGCAAAGGACACTCAGTTGGACACTCTGACCTACGTCCTGCTGCCGCTCGGCGCATTGGCCGGCGGCTTCGTCTCGGGGCTGGCCGGATTCGGCACGGCGCTGATGGCGCTCGGCATCTGGCTCTACGTGCTTCCGCCCTCGCTCGCGGTGCCCCTGGTGCTGATCTGCTCGGTGATCGCGCAGACTTCGACATTGCCGTCGATGTGGAAGAGCTTTGACCTCTCGCTGGTCTGGCCGTTCCTGATCGGAGGACTGCTCGGCGTGCCGCTGGGGACCATGCTGATCGCCTCGGCCGATCCAAAAGTGTTCAAGCTGAGCGTCGGCGTCCTGATCCTGCTCTTCTCGAGCGCGCTCTACTTGAACAAGAGGCCGCTCGCGATCAAGTTCGGCGGCCGCATCGCCGACGGCGCGATCGGCTTTGCCGGCGGTATTCTGGGCGGCCTCGCCGGCTTGTCCGGGCCGCTGCCGATCCTGTGGGCCAACATCCGCGGCTGGAACAAGCACGAGCGGCGCGGCATCTTCCAGCTTTTCAATTTCACGGTGCTGGCGACCGCGCTGCTGCTGCAGACCGCATCGGGTCTCGTCGAGCTCAAGGTGATCTGGCTCGCGATGGTGGCGTTTCCCGGCACGCTGATCGGCGCCTGGGCCGGCGCGCGGGTCTATCACGCCCTCAACGACAAGCATTTCGGCGATGTCGTGCTCGGCCTGCTGTTCCTGTCGGGTCTCACCCTCGTCTGGAACAGTCTCGGCGCGCTCTAGCTCCTAGGGCCTTTTGGCGAGCGCCATGCCGCCGGCGACACCGACGCCGAGCACGTAGATCCAGCCCGGCGTGAAGTCGAACAGATGGGTGTTGAGCAGTGAGGTCAGCATGTTCTGCACCACGACCAGCAAGCCGACCCAGCAGGCCAGCCCCTCGCCGCGAAACAGCAACAGATGCGCAAACCAGAGTGCGTAGAGGATCAGGACACCGACGACGCCCCACTGCACGGCCACGCTGAGGGTCTGATTGTGCGGGTTGCTGACGATCTCCGTGCGCAACGGATCGATCTGTGCATCGGCAGCCGCGCCGGCGAACAGGGGGCGGATCGAGCCGGTGCCATGGCCCACCAGCGGCGCATCGGCGATGAAGCGAAGCGACTTCCGCCAATATTCCAGACGCGAGCCCATGCCGCTGACCTGACCATCCAGCACGCTCATTTCATAGTCAGTCTGGAACTTGGCAACCGTGATGCGCAGATGCGGCGACACAGCCAGGAGCAGCACGGCCAGCAGTGCCATCGCGCCGAAAGCAAGCAGGGCTGTACGCAGGTGCAGATGCAGCAGCGCGAACACCAGCACCAGGATCGGTAGCGTCACCAACGCCGTGCGCGAGACCACGACGAAGATCATGTTGGCGAGGAATCCGATCACCAGTGCCGTGAGCACCGCCGCACTGCAGGAGCGACCTTGTCGCAGCAGCGACACGATCGGATAGACCAGCGCCAGCGCACAGAGCGCGAATTCCTGGCTCTGATCGATATAGTTGCGCACCGCGATCCCGCTTTCGACCTTGTACGGCCCGCGCGACAGATAGAGCTTCAGCGAGAGTGAGGGGTCGATGGCAACGGCAAAGGAATAGAGCATCAAGGCCGTGCAGGACACCAGGAAGGCGGAAAACACCCAATGGCCGTAGGGCCAACGCTCGAACTGGTAGATCAGGAGCGGAATGACCAGCAGCTTGGCTGCCGGCCCGATCGCGTGGATTCGCTCCGGCCAGGGCGCATCCGACCAGAGCGTGCCCACCGCGGCGAGCACGACCAGCGCGATCGGGAGCAGGCAGATCGGGCGAAGCAGCGAGCGCGGGAATTCGCGGAGATCGACGAAGGCGAAGGCAATCAGCCAGGGTGTGAGTGCGAATGTCAGCCCCGTCGTGCTCCACGGCAGAAGCAGCGCGATCAGCGCGACGAAGCGGGCCGGCGTGCGGTAGCGCGCTGCCCAGATCATCGCGAGCCAGGACACCCGCTTCTGCTCGTTCGCCAGCCCGTTCATTCCGTCCTTATGCAGCCGCCATCCCCGCAACACGGCAAACTAGCCGGAGCGGCGGGGATGGAACAAGCCGTTGCTACGCAGGCTCGCGCATGGGCGGTGCGGCCGACCCGACGACCAAAGGTTCTGCGATCTTCGCCTGCGGCGGCAACGCCAGGCGCTTGTCGAACTCGCGGCGGAGCAACCAGACGCTCAGGCCTGCCTGCAGCGTTGTCGTCGTGATCGACAAGTACCAGACGTGCTCCATCCGGAAGCCCGGCCACGTCGAGAGCCAGATCGACGGCAGCGAATATGTCAGGACCCGCATCGCCGATGTCCACAACACCGGCTTGGTGTTGCCGAGTCCCTGGAACATGCTGGAGCATGTGAAGATCAGCCCCTGCGCCACCATGTTGAACGAGACGATCCGCAGGAAGAGCGACGCGACCGCCATCGTGTCCCGGTCTTGCGAGAAGCCGGCCAGCAACAAGCCCGGCGCGAGTTGCGCCAGGATCATGAGAACGATCATCACGGCGGTCGCGATCAGCGCTGCCTTGACGAAGGTCTCGCGCACCCGCGCGCCGTTGCCGGCGCCGAAATTCTGACCGGCGATCGGCCCTGCGGCGAGGGCAACGGCAAGCGCCGGCATCTGGATCAGGCCAAGGACGCGCGTCCCGATGCCGAATCCGGCCTGCGCCGCCGGACCGAAGGTGCTCAGCACGTAATAGCCCACGGCCATGATGATGAAGACCATCACGAACTCGCCGCCTGCGGGCAGGCCGACATTGAGGATTCGCCTCCACTGTCGAGGCTGCGGCCGCCATTGCGCAGGATGGAAGGCGACGTAGCGCTCCAGCCTGAGGAAATACCCGAACAGCATCAGCACGCCGATGAAGACGGCGATCGAGCTCGCAAGGCCGGCTCCGGCGACGCCGAGCGCATGCCCGGTGCCCCAGCCCGAGATCAGCACCGGCGCCAGCGCGATGTTGATTGCCACCGCCAGCGCCTGCACCAGCATGCTCGGCCGCACGATGCCGGTCGCCCGCAACGCGGACGCCATCACTTGCGAGGCGAATTGCAGCGCCAGCGCAGGCATGAACCAGAGCAGGTAAACGGTGCCGGCCTCGACCGTCGCGTCATCGGCCGCGACCGCGCGCATATAGGGGCGCGACAGCGCGAAGCCCGCAACCAGGGTCAGCAGCCCGAACAGCACCGACAGCGCGACCGACTGGTTGAAGACGAGGTTGGCGTCGGCCCGATCCTTGCGCCCCACGGCGTGCGACATCAGCGCCACCGTGCCAACACCGAGCACCTGCATCAGCGCGTTGACGAGAAATCCGGCATTGCCGGCCGCGGCGACGCCGGCGATCGCCCCCTCGCCCAGGCCAGAGACGAAGTACAGGTCGACCAGCTGGCAGATCATGATCGTGATCATGCCGATCACGATCGGGGGCGCCATGCTCAGAATGTGGCTCACGATCGAGCCGCGTGTCAGGTCCTTCATCTCGTTCCATTTCCGGCAACGTGGCTTTCGGACCCTCGTCCGTCAGCCCCGTGCCTGTCACTCCGCCGCTGCGATATGCCCGAGCTCCACCACCTGGCGCTCGAACAGGCTGCGATAGATGCCGCCCGGCTTGCCCGCGAGCAGGGCATGCGTGCCCTGCTCGACGATTTCGCCGCGGTCGAACACCAGGATGCGGTCGAGGCTCCTCACCGTCGACAGCCGGTGCGCGATCACGATCGAGGTGCGGCCCTTCATCAACCGCTCCATCGCCTGCTGGATCAGCGCCTCCGATTCCGAATCCAGGCTCGAGGTCGCCTCGTCCAGGATCAGCACCGGCGCATCCGCCAGGAAAGCCCGCGCCAGCGCCACGCGCTGCCGCTCGCCACCCGACAGCTTCACGCCGCGCTCGCCGACGAGGGTGCCGTAGCCCTTCGGCAGGCGCAGGATGAAGTCGTGCGCATTCGCAAGCCGCGCCGCCTGCTCGATCGCCTCCAGGCTGGCGCCGGGCCGGCCATAGGCGATGTTCTCGGCGAGCGAGCGGTGAAACAGGATCGGGTCCTGCTGCACGATCGCGACCTGGCTGCGCAGCGATTGCTGCGTCGCGTGCGCGATGTCCTGCCCGTCGATCAGCACGCGGCCGCCGGTGACGTCGTAGAGCCGTTGCACCAGCTTGACGAAAGTGGTCTTGCCGGAGCCGGAGCGGCCGACCAGGCCGACCCGTTCGCCGGCGCGGATCTTCACCGACAAGCCGTCATACAGCGGCGCGTGATGACCGCCATAATGGAACGTGACGTCGTCGAACTCGATCTCGCCGCCTTCGATCGCAATCGGCCGTGCGTCCTCGGCATCGGCGATCCCGATGGGCTCGGCGTGGATCGCCACCAGCTCGTCCATGTCGTTGACCGAACGCTGCAGGTTGTTGATGTGCATGCCGACGTCACGCAAATAGGCGTGGATGATGTAGTAGCTGGTCAGCACGTAGGTGACGTCGCCGGGCGAGGCGTGGCCGTACATCCACAGCAGCACCGAACCGCCGATGACCGACGCGCGCAGGCATAGCAGCAGCGACAGCTGCGCCATGGCCGTGTAGTTGTAGCGGAGCCAGGTCCGCCGCACGCGCACCCGCCAGCGGCCGACGACGCGCGCAAGTCGCACATCCTCGCGCAGCTCGGCGCCGAAGGATTTCACCACCGCGTTGCAGGTGAGCGCGTCCGCCAGCGTGCCGCCGACCTTGGTGTCCCACGCATTCGAGACTCGCGCGGCCGGCGCGATGTAGCGCGTCGAAAACACGACGGTGATGGTGACGTAGAAGATCGCCCCCACCGCTATCACGAGCCCGAGCGAAGCCCAGTGCAGTCCGATCAGGACCATCGAGCCGATCAACACCAGCAGCGACGGCGCCAACGCCATCAGGATGGTGTCGTTGAGCAGGTCGAGCGCCCACATGCCGCGCGTGATCTTGCGCACGGTGGAGCCCGCGAAGGAGTTGGCGTGCCAGTCGGTGGAGAAACGCTGCACGCGTGCGAAGGTCTCCTGTGCGACGTCCGACATGGTCTTGAGCGTGAACGGCACGATCGCCTGCAGGCCGGTCAGCCGCAGCACCACGGCGGCCGCGCCCAGCGCCACGATGGCGCCGAAGGCCACCAGAGCGGCATGGCGTGCAGCAGGATCGGACGGGCCGCGCGTCAACGCGTCGACCAGCTGCCCCGAGAATACAGGCATGAACAGGTCGGCAACCGTCGCACCCAGCAGGCCGCCGGCCACGACGAGGCCGCGCCCCGGCTGCTTCAGCCAGTGCCGGAACACGAAGGGCAGCACCACGCGGATCGCCGCGGGCTTTTTTGACAGAGCGGTCATGGCATCATCCGGCCGCTTCGCGCGGTCCGGCTCCATCGATGGACGCAAGCCGGCCAGAGGCCCGGGACGGCGTCACATAAAACTGAATTTGACTTGGGAAGCGGAGCGATCGGGACGTGGCGCCCAATCGAAGCTGGCGGAAGAGGCCTCTAGCAGGCCGCGTACATACCGAACCAGACGATCATCGAGCGCGGGCGTACGATCTGCGAATGCGACGAAATCATGCAAATCCCTCCCGGTTCGATTGAATGAGGTGCGCTTTATAGATGTGCCGCTCGCGCTTTGCAACGGGGCCCACGCAAGATCACGGATGAGTGTTGCAATTTGGTCTACGGTGCCGACGCTCACAGCTTTGGTGCGTGGACATCGCCTCGCTCTCCGCTGTCATGCCCCGGCTTGACCGGGGCATCCAGTACGCCGCGACGGATGTGGCGAGAGCGAGCTCTCTAACGCCGGCCTCTGGAATACTGGATCGTCCGGTCGGGCCGGACGATGACACCGAGCGTGGCTCGCGGGATTTGCGTAGCGTCAGTGCGCGTCGCCGCCGGCGGTCGGCGAAACCGGCTTGCTCAGCAGCGTCACCAGCAGGCTGAGACCGAGATAGAACAGCGTCAGCACGAAGAAGGCATCGCCGAAGCTCATCACCACGGCCTGGCGGTGCACCAGCTGGGAGAGCTGCTTCATCGCCATCAGCGTGGAATCGCCGAGCCCCTGGAACTTCTGCATGAACATGGTGAGGGTTTCGGTCGCGGTGGCGTTGCCCCAGGTCACGCGCTCCTGGAGGCGGCTGATGTGCAAATCGGTGCGGTCGTTGAGCACGGTGTTGATGACGGCGAGCCCGACCGCGCCGCCGAGGTTGCGCATCAGGTTGAACAGGCCCGAGGCGTTCTTCACCCGGTCCGGCGCCAGCGTACCGAGCGCGATGTTGTTGGTCGGCACCATCGCGAACATCATGCCGACGCCGCGCAGGATCTGCGGCACCAGCAGCTCGTAGAAATCGTAGTCGCGGGTGATCCAGGTCATCTGATAGGAGCCGATCGCGAACACGACGAGGCCGAATGCGATCATGTAGCGCATGTCGATCTTCACCATGAGACGGCCGACCAGCGGCGCGACCAAGAACATGGTGATGCCGGAGACGAACATGGTCTCGCCGATCATCAGCGCGCTGTAGCCGCGCACTTCGGCGAGATAGCGCGGATAGATGTAGGTCAGGCCGTAGAGGCCGATGCCGATGCAGAACTGCAGCACGCAGCCGATCGCGAAATTGCGGTTGGAGAAGGTACGCAGATTGACGATCGGTTCGGCCGCCGTGAAGACGCGCCAGAAGAAGGCGATCGCCGAGATCGCGCAGATCCAGGCGCAGATCGCGACCGAGGTATCCTGCATCCATTCGTATTGCGGGCCCTCCTCCAGCACGTATTCGAGCGTGCCGAGGAAGCCGGCCATGAACAACAGGCCCCACCAGTCGAAGCGGTCGAGCAATTCGAAATGCGGCTCGTCGAAATCGACCAGCGCCAGCACGCCGACGGTGATGCCGATGCCGGGCACGACGTTGATGAAGAACAGCCAGTTCCAGGACATCAGGTCGGTGATGTAGCCGCCGACCGTCGGACCGATCGTGGGCGCGAGCGTCGCGACAAGCCCGATGATGGGGCCGACGATGTGGAATTTCGTTCGCGGGAAGACGGTATAGGCCGAGGCGAACACCGTCGGGATCATGCCGGCGCCGAGGAATCCCTGCAGCGCGCGCCAGAGGATCATCTCCTCGATGGTGGTCGCGAAGCCGCAGAGCAGGCTCGAGATGGTGAAGCCGGCCGCCGAGATCGCGAACAAGAGCCGCGTGCCGAAGGCGCGCGACAGGAATCCCGACAGCGGGATCGCGATGACTTCGGCGATCAGGTAGGCGGTCTGCACCCAGGAGACTTCACTGGAGCTCGCCGACAGGCCGGCCTGGATTTCGCTCAAGGACGCCGAGACGATCTGGATGTCCAGGATCGACATGAACATCCCGAACACCATGATGATGAAGGCGAACAGCCGCTTCGGCGCGATGCGGTCCGAAGCGGGGGCCGCCATCATGGCAGGTGAAGCAGTCGTGGCATTGGCCATGGTCCGACCTCGCAGCGCTGGGATTGCGGTTTACTGCGGGTGGATCGCGGTGGGATCGTCGAGATCGACCTCGCTGTCGGCGTCGGCCGCGCCCTTGTTGGTGTCGACGGTCGCATAGACCGACATGCCGGCACGCAGCAGGTTCTGCTTCGCCACCGACTTCGGCACGCGGATGCGGACCGGCACGCGCTGCACGATCTTGGTGAAGTTGCCGGTGGCGTTGTCCGGCGGCAGCAGCGTGAACACGGAGCCCGCGCCCGCCGCGATGCTGTCGACCACGCCGGAGAACTTGCGCATGCCGTAGGCATCCACCTTGATCGTCACCGGCTGGCCGGGACGGATGCGCTTGAGCTGGGTTTCCTTGAAGTTGGCGTCGATATAGACGTCATCGAGCGGCACGACATTGCCGAGGCGCTGGCCGACCGCGATGAAGTCGCCGGTGTTGACGAGACGGTTCGAGAACGTGCCGTCGACCGGCGCGCGCACCGCCGTGAAGGCGAGATCGCGCTCGGCCTTGGCGAGCGTGGTCTTGAGTTCGGCGAGCTGGGCCTGCGCTTCGGCCTGCTGAGCCTTGGCGACGTCCACATTGCTGACGGCAACGTCGTAGGCAGCCTGCGCGGCCTTGACCGCGGCGGCGCCCTGGTCGCGACCGGCTTCCGAACTCTCGAAGGTGGCGCGCGAGGCAAACCCCTTGTTGCTCAGGGCCTGCTGGCGCTCGTAATCGAGATCGGCGCGCTTGAGGCCCGCCTGGGCCGAGACAAGCTGCGCCTTGGCCTGCGCCACCTGGCTGTCGAGCGCCGCGATCTGGCGGCCGATGCGATCGATGGTGGCCTGCTGGGTCGCGATCTTCGTTGCGGCGGCATCGACGGCGATCTTGTAATCACCGTCGTCGATGCGCAGCACGATGTCGCCGGCTTTCACCGGCGTGTTGTCGCCGGCAAGGACCGCGGCGATGTGTCCGGACACACGCGCGCCCAGCATGGTGTTGTTGGCGCGGACATAGGCGTCGTCGGTCGCGATGTAGAAACGTCCGACCAGCGTGTAGTAGCCGGCGTAGCTCGCGGCCGCGAGCGCCAGCACCAGACCAACGCCCATCAGGACGAATTTGCGCTTGCCGGCCTTGGGCGCGCTGGCGGCGGGTGCGGCCGGCTTGTCGGTCGCGGGCCTTTCCGGCGCCTCGGCGGTGCGGCGCTTGGCCTCCTCGGCCACATGGGCGCGCAATTGCTCGGCAAGGGGTGCAGAGCCCTCGATCGCAGCGTCACCGCCCGCGTGGGCCTCCACCGCTTCCTGGCGAAGGACGCGCGCAGCCTGGTCTCTCGATACGGCCATAAAGGCCTCCCCAAAAAAAGCGCGATCAAAGAGACGGCAGGCTTCTAGCCCGCTCTCCGCTCGCTGATCCAAATACCATTGACCGAACGGTTCGGTCAATATACATAATATTCCCGGCCGGACCCTACTGACGAGAATCCTTTATTCGGGTTTCATGGCCGCAGACCCGACTCAAAAACCTTCCGAGACCCTGAACCAATGGTTGTAGCTGCCGGCGAACATCTGCACGTCCTCCAAGAGGAGGACAGCTCCAAGCGCCGCCAGATTCTCGACGGCGCCCGTAAGGTGTTCATGGATCTCGGTTTCGACGGCGCCAGCATGGGCGAGATCGCGCGCGCGGCGCAGGTCTCCAAGGGCACGCTCTACGTCTACTTCGCCGACAAATGCGCGCTGTTCGAAGCCATCCTCGAGCAGGAGGCGCTCCAGCACGGCCAGGTCGTGTTCACTTTCGATCCGGCGCGCGATGTCGAGACCACGCTGAAGGAGTTCGGCCGGGCCTACATCCAGTTGCTCTGCCGGCCCGGCGGCGGATCGGCGATCCGCACCGTGATGGCGATCGCCGAGCGCATGCCCGATGTCGGCCGCCGCTATTATGCGCGGGTGCTGGACAAGTCGATCAACCGCCTCTCCAACTATCTCAAAGCCCATGTCGCTTGCGGCAATCTCAAGATCGACGATTGCGATCTTGCCGCCTCCCAGTTCATGGAGCTGTGCAAGGCATCACTCTTCCTGCCCTTTGTCTTCCAGGCTGCGCCCGCACCGTCGGAACAGCGCATGACCGAGGTGGTCGGCAGCGCGACGCGGATGTTCCTGGCGGCGTATCGGACGAAGTAGCAGCGCGTTGCGCAGACGGGACAGGCGGCACTATATTTGCGGCCATGTCCCGTGATCTTCGCCCGCCTGTCGACATCCTCCATTATGAGATCGTCCAGGAACAAGCCTCGGCGCTTGGGCGGATGGGCCGCACGCTCGAACAGGCGCTGACGCGTTTGCGCGAGTTCGACGCCGCTCACGCGCGACCGGAAGTTCCGGTCTCGATGCAGCCGGCGCGGCGCAAGCTGGTGATGGAAGCCGGCCAGGCGCTCTGGATGTTCGTGGTGCAGCGTGAGGCGACCGGCTTGCGGGACAGCCGCCACATCATGCGCACCTACAACGTCCCCAGCGAGGTGCAGCGCTGCATGGGGCTGGCTCCCGCGCCGTCGAAACCGACATCGAAATAGCCCCACGCGCCGCGGCGCTATGCTCCGATCTCTTCCATCCTGCGCCAGCCATGCAGGATACGGCGCCCCTCCCGTGCGAACGCAAAGCAATTGCCGCCGCCCGCCGGCTGATCGTGGGCGCGATCGATGGGATGGCCGCCATACGAACAGAACAGCAGCGTGCCGACCGCGCCGTGGCCGACGAACAGGACGTCGCCGGGACGATCGCGCGCCAGCACGGCCTCGGCCTCGCGCACGATGCGCGCCTGTGCATCCACGGCGCGCTCCCAGCCGCGAACGCTGAGATCGGGCGCGGCGAAGAACCGATCGGCGACGACCTCGAACTCGGCCGGCTTCAGGAAGCCGGTCGCCGAGCGGTCGTTCTCGTGCATGGCCTCACGGATCTCGATCATGACACCGAGACGGGCGGCGATGATCTCGGCGGTCTCAATCGCCTTGCGCTCGCCGCTCGCGATGATCTGCGTGGTGCTTGCGAGCCAGCCCGCATTCGCCGCCGCTTCAGTGCGCGCCCGCCCGACCGGACTGAGACCCCATTGCGGCACCGGCACGTCAGGGTCGATTTGCACCTGCGGGTGGGTGAGATAGCGGACGATGGACATGTTGGTTGACGCGTCGTAGCACGCCTAGTCGTCGGCGTAGTCGTCGTCTTCACGCTTGTGCGCCGGGCTCTTGCGCGCGCCAAGCGAACCGGTCACCGAGGGTTCGCGCGCACTCGCATAGGGACGGCGCGACTGCGCACGCGAGGCGACCTCTTCGCCGGAGACCGCGGCGGGCTGGCAGATCAGGCGGCGGCTGGCGCGGCGCATCAGATCGACGTGGATGTGATCGTAGTGATAGACGTTCGATCCCGGCGCCAGCACCGTGGTGAAGTGCGCGCAGGCGCCCGACTGCACGTCGCGCAGGAATCCCTGCTCCTCCGGCATGCCGCGCCAGCCGTCCTTCACGGTGACGCGGCGGCCGTCGGCGAGCACGAAGGCGGCAATGTCGAGCGCGTTGCCGAAAGCGTGCTCGGAGATGTGAGAGTGCGGATTGCCGTTCATGCCGCGGCAGGAATAGGCGGAGATCTGCTTGATCTCGGCGACGCGGACACCGAACCAACGCATCGCCGAAGGCTGCACGGTGTCGGCGAGCCAGCGGTCGAGCTCGGAGACGATCGGACAGGCGAGCGTCGCGGTCGGCTTGATCGCGACCGGGCCGACGGTCGTGACGGGATTGCCCTGCGCGGGGCCGAGGCGCGGCAGCGGTTGCTGCTGCGCAGGCGCCTGCGAGTAAGGCGCGGGCCGGGCCGGATAGCTCGGCGTGTTCATGTAGCGCGCCGCGCCGGCGGCGTCGGTGCCATCGGGCGGCAGGTCGATCTCGTCCTCCTGCGATGCCACGCCGGGCGCGTTCAGCGGCATCGGCCCGGACGATGCGCCATAGCCAGCCGGCTGGCGTACCGCGGTTTCCGGATAGTTCGAGCGCTGCGGATAGGACGAAGCCGGATAATTCGAGCTCTGCGGATTAGTCGAGCGCGGCTGCGACACCGGCCAGCGCGGCTGGCCGCCGATGCTGCCCGGCGGGCGCAGCTCCTCGTCGGCAAAGCCGTAGCTGTTCGAGGCTTCGCCGAGGGCGGCGACCTTGAGCGGAAACTCGGCGCCGCACATGCCGGGCCCAGAGATCGGATCGATCCGGACGAGATCCGGCCCCTCTTTCACCGCGCCCGATTTCAGGCAAGCGGCCTCGGCCTCGGCCCGCCATGGTTCACGTTCGGCCTGGAAGAAGCCGCGACCGCAACCCGCTAGCGAAACAAGGACGATGGAGCCGACGAGATACAAACGAACTCCGCGCGTCATGCACGCACGTTCGGTGAATTTACTTAAAGACTCTTCAACACGTTGGTTTCACTGTTCTTTAACCATGCCGGCCGGCGCGAACCAAAGCGCTGCCCGAGCTGAGCGACAGCAAGGCTGACTTTTTCGCGGCGAGACTTTCTGTTAACCATAAGGGCTCGCGCGCAAACTGACGCGCGTGGAGGGAGCCACCTCATGACGTTCGCCGGGAGACTGAGCGTAGTCACCGCGTACCTCGCCATGGCCTTCGTCGGCGCCATCGTGCTCGGCATGATCTAGACGGAAACAGTCGGCAAAACTGCAGTCCGCTTACTCTCCCCTGGAGGATGAGCGAAACGCTACGACCGCTCGCTCCACTGCCGCGACGTCGTGAGCAGTTGCACGCGCGGCGCCTCGACCCGCGTCCAGTCGTTGCCGGAGCACCAGAAACGGCCGATTGCGCAGGCTTCGACGTAAAGCCTGCCGGAGCTCTTCAGCGTCATCGTCCCGTAATAAGTGCGTCCGCTGGAGCGGCTGTAGATGCTGCCGGTCCAGACGTCGTGCGCCTTCGGCTTCATGTTGACGAGCACGCTCTCGCCGCGATTTGAAGCCTCGGTCAGCGCGTAACCGCACAGCGCAGGACCACAGCGCTCGATGCGCACCGTGCCCTTGGCGCCGACGCTCTCCCATTCGCCGAGCGGCGTATAGCCCCCCTCGTCGTCGTTGCGCTGCGTGGTCGTCACGGTCTGCTTGATCTCCGGGCTCGGAGCGGGCGGCGGCGCCATGCGCGGCGGATCGAGCGTCGCGGTTTTCGGCGGATCGACGCGCGGCAGGTCAACCCGCGGCGGATTGGGAATCAGCGCCTCAGGTCTTGAAGTCTCTGGTTTTGGGGCCGGCGGCAGCACAACGTGCTGCGACGTCGTCGCGGCAAGGATGGGCGCTGGAGGCGCAGGGGGTGCCGCGACGACGGCCGTCGGCGGCGGACGAATCGAAATGGCCGGAGTGACTGGCGCCTGGACAATTGGGGCCGGCGGCGGCGCCGGTCTCGTTGTGGTCTCTTCCACCGGCCGAAGGCTGCGATTGGACGAGATCGACACACAGGATGTGGACCGGCACGTCTTGGGCGCCTCGACATGGAAGCGGTTGCCGCCGATTGAGAACGAGTAGGAGCCGGCCTCGGCGGCGGGCGCGACCACCGTCAAAGCGATCAATGTGCCAAGCGAAGTCAAAAGCCGGGTCATCGGCGCCTCCTGTCGTGTCGCGACAAGGTTATGCGGGATCACTCACGGCTGGATGTGCGCTGGCTCACCCAGTTGCTTGAAGCCGTTGTGACCCCCATCACAGAACGCCCGGCCCGCCCGGCGTAGGGTCGAACCACGCTTCATCCACCGGCGACTTCAGTCCATCGGGACCACGCCATTTTCGGAGGTTGTCATGAACAAGCTCACTATCGCCGCGACCGCGCTCTTCCTGGCGTCGACCGCCGCCGCGCATGCCGGCGGAAATACGATCTCGTTCCAGATCGAGGGCCAGCACATCCGCATCGAGACGCCACGCAACTGCGCCTCGCTCAATTGCGTCACCATCGTCGCGCCGGGCCTGTCGGACAAGCCGATCAAGCTGAACAACATCAACCTCAAGGGCCTCGGCGGCTCCAAGGACGACGACATCGACACCACGCCGGCTCCGGCCACCACCGCGCAGCCCGCCCCGGCGGCGGTGCAGCAGCAGCCCGCGCAGCAGGCCCCGGTCCAGGCAACCGCACCGGCCGCGCCTGCGCCGCCCGCTCCGGCAGCAACCGTGGCCGCCGCCCCGTCAGCCAGCTACGACAATGCGACACCGCCCGCGCCCGTTGCGGCTCCTGCTCCCGCTCCTGCGCCGGTCGCGGTTGCTCCCGCGCCTGCTCCGGCCCCGGTGGCCGCCGCGCCGGTGGCCACCCCGAACTCGCCGATCGGCGTCTGGGCGACCGAAGAGAACAAGGGCAATGTCCGCGTCGAGCAGTGTGGCGCCAATCTGTGCGGTTACGCTGAGAAGACCAACGAGCGCATCCTGATCAACATGAAGCCCGAGGGCTCGAAGTGGAGCGGCCGCATCCACGATCCCGACTCCGGCCGCAACTACGACTCGACCATCGCGATGAAGGGCCCCAATGCGATGCGCGTGCAGGGCTGCGCCTTCGGTGGCATGTTCTGCGGCGGTCAGACCTGGAAGCGCGTGAGCTGACATCACCACCGTCATCCCGGGCGATGCGAAGCATCGACCCGGGATCTCGCGCGACAGCCTCGCTCTATCCCCTCACCCTGCGCAGCAGGCGTCTCGAAGGGCGAGGCCGAGATCACGGGCCTGCATGGTTCGAGCCGCGCGCAAGGGCGCGCTCCTCACCATGAGGGGATAGCGTTACCGCTCGAACGTTCACTCACCGCAAGCCACACACGTTCATCCGCCATTCAGGTCGCCCCGGCTGAAATCCACCGATCTCGCCTCGCGTTCTCACCGGGACCTCTTCGTGACATCAATGTTGGCTTGGCGCCGCTTCGTGTTCGCGCTCGTGCTGCCGGCATTGCCGCTGGCAGGCAGCAGCGCGGCTTGTGCATCGGATGCGATCGAACTCGCACAGGCGCAGCCCCAGGCCGAACCCGCGCCCGCGGCCTCCCCGACGCCCACGGCCTCGCCGGCACCCGCGGCAGATGCACAATCCGCCGCCGTCGAGCCGATCGGCAACGTCGCGACCGTCACGGGAATCGCGACCGTGATCCGCGACAAGAACTCCTATCCGCTGCGCGTGCGCGACGACATCTACCTCAACGATGTCGTGCAGACCTCGTCGAACTCGACGCTCGGCATCACCTTCAACGACGCCACCACGTTCAACCTTTCCGCCTCTTCGAAGATCACCATCGACAATTACGTCTACGAGGACGGCGGTAAGCAGAACTCGGGGATTTTCGACATTGGCAAGGGCACGGTCGCTTTCGTCGCGGCGGCGGTGGCCAAGACCGGCGACATGAAGATCACGACGCCGACGGCGACGCTCGGCATCCGCGGCACCACCGGTGTCGTCGACGTGCCCGAAGGTGCAACCGCCGGCGGCGCCAACAACGTCAACATCAAGCTCTATCCGGACGCAGACGGCCGCGTCGGTCACATCGACGTCGACGACCGCACCAGCGGCACGCGGCTCGGCGCACTGACGCAGGGCGCGAGCGGCTTTGCGATCCGGCCCGGCGCCGCGATTGCCGGCACGATGCGCTTCGCCGCGGTGCCGATCACGATTGCCCCGCAGCAGATCGCGCGCGACCGCGGCTTCGTCAGCCAGGTTCATCTGGCCCAGACCACCGGCCGCCAGATCGTCACCGAGCAGCGCGACTTCCGCCGCGCCAATCCGACCGCGCTCAGCCGCATTCCGCGCCCCAGCCAGCCGCCGCAGCAACAGCAATTGCGGCCGGCGACCGTGCCCGCCCAGCAACCGCAGCGCCCGAACGGCCAGCCCGGCCAGAACAACCGTCCGGGTCAGCAGCAGCCGGGCACGCCGGGCCGGCAAGGCGCCCAGCCGCCGCAGCGACAGGGCCAGCAAGGTGGCGCGGCGCAGCCGGGCACACCGCGTGCGGGCCAAGGACTGCAACAAGGACCGCGACAAGGGCAACAGCGAGGCCAGCAACAGGGTCAGCCGCAACCCGGCCAGCAGCAAGGCGCGGGACGTCCGGGTGCGCCGCGGGCCGGCCAGGGCACACAGCCAAACCGCGTGCAACAAACTCAGCCGCAGCGCGATGGACGGATTCCGCCCGGAGGAATCGTGCCGGCGCAACCGGGCGGGACACAGCCAGCAGCCCCGCAGCCACAACAGCCGCGCACCGGCCTGCAGCCCGGCCAGCCACCCGCGACTCAACCGCCGAGCATCCAACACCAAGGCGGATTCCAGCAACGGCTCCCCGCCACGCAACGCCCGGTAGCCCCGCGCCGACCCGCGCCCGCTCCGAAGGAGAAAAGAGATCGGCGGTGACGCTCTCTCTCCCCGTCGCTCTCTCTCCCCGTCATTGCGAAGAGCCCTTGCGACGAAGCAATCCAGAGTCCCTCCGCGGAGGGATTCTGGATTGCTTCGCGGAGCCCGTCATCGGGCCGCGCTACGCGCGGACCCGGTGGCTCGCAATGACGACGTGGAGGAAGCTGACGCTCCCAAAGACACATCGGTTCGAGGATGGTCTAAGACCCGCAAGCAGCACGGCGTGAGGGAACCTCACGCCTCGCCGCGCAGCCAGGCCTTCACCTTCTGCAACAGGCCGTGCCGCAACTCGTCGATGGAGGCGGCTTCGGCCGGCGTCAGCGTCTGCAAGGCTGCGTCGATGTCATCGGTCGCTTGTACCGGCTCGGGTGCCGGCGATGCCACCAGCCCCGCTGCAGCAAGCGCGATCGGGCCAATCTGTGTCAGGAACGCGCGCTCATATTCGCGCGAGAGACGCCCGATCGCATCGTCCAGCGCGAGCCAGTCAACCGCCTTGATGTCGTTCATCAGCTTGCGGACCGGCCCGCCATCAGCCTCCATCCGCCAGAAATGCACGACCTTGGAGCGACCGCCGGATTGGTAGACCAGCGTGCCGAGAAATTCGTGCACGGCGACGTCGTGGCCGGTCTCCTCCAGCACCTCGCGGTGCGCGGCTTCCTTCGGCGTCTCGCCGTCGTCGAGCTTGCCCTTGGGCAAGACCCATTCGTTGCGCTTGCGCTGACGCACGACCGCGATCAGCGGGACAGCGCCTCGCCGCAGCACAATACCACCCGCCGCCATGACCGGCGCCCGCGCCATCACCAAATCCGTCGTCGTTAAATCGTCCCCGCGAACGATATAGGCGACGGGGACGGCGGATTGAAGGCTACTTTCTCCTCAGCAGCGCCTGGCCGGCACGAATCCGCGTGCCCTCGGCGATGCCGTCGAAGAAGTTGAAATCGCCGGGCGCGAGGATGATGATGGTCGAACCGTGCTCGAACCAGCCGAGCTCCTCGCCCTTGGCCACCTTGACGTCGCAAGGGAAATTGACCGGCCCGCGCGTCTGCGCGTTCAGCACCATGTCGAGGAAGTGCAGGCGGATGCTGGCGACCAGGATCGCGGCGACCGGCACCAGCGTCACGGCCTCGCCGGTCGAAAGATGCGTTCGGATCACCGCGCGCTCGTTCTTGCAGAACAGGCGCTCGACCCGCTTCAGCGCGATCGGATTGACGTTCCAGACATCGCCATGGATCAGCGTGACACGTTCGATATGCGCGTCATAGGGCGCATGGAAGCGGTGATACATGCTCGAGGTCAGCCGCAGCGTGACGAAGGAGCCGTTGCGGTGTTGGTCAACCAGCGCGGAATCGCCGACGAGGTCGAGCAGCGAATAGGGCGCGCCCTTGACCTGGAACAGCTCGGTGTCGGCGATCTTCCCGTGGGCGCCGACGATGCCGTCCGACGGACTGGCGACAATGGAGGTATCCGGATCAAACGGCCGCAGGCCGGGCTTCAGCTCCCGCGTGAAACAATCGTGCAGGCTCTTGAAATTGGTCTTCCTCGCCTCCGACAGATCGAGATCGGAGAACAGCTTCCACAGCGCGATCGAAGAGTCCCTCACCAGCGGATTCTCGATCTTGGAGAACCATCCCATGAAGCGGGTCAGCGCGGCGCGGGGGATGCGGTTGGTCAACAGGAAGTTGAGGTCTTCCTGCTGGGTGAAAGAGGCGATGAGGGCTTTGACTGTCATGAATCTGTCAGCTCACAGTATTAGCGCTTGTTGTCATGGAAACGACACTCCCGATTCTCTCGATGTCCGTGGCCGCCGCAGCGTCCGCTGCCGCCGTCCTCCCGAAGATCAAGGCGCGGGTCGAACTGTCCCGTGCCAAGCACCGCTCGCTCGCCGGACACTCCAAGATGTCGCGCCGGGTGGCGAAGCTGCTGCCGTTCTACGAGTTCGGAGAGAGCGATTACTTCTCCTGCGACGGCGCGCCGGCGAACATCGCCGCCCAGCGTAAGGACGCCTTCTTCCGCCTCGCCAAGCTCTACGCCGAGCGCTACCCGAAGGGCCGCGCGATGACGAAGGAAGCGGCGGAGACGATTTCCGATTTGAACTTCACCGAGAGCTACCGCGTGCCGTTCCAGTTCTCGCGTCTCGTTCGCGAGCATCTGGGCACCTCGACCTTCATGGAGTCGTCCAGCGGTGTCACCGTCACCGATGTCGACGGCAACACCTCGTACGACCTCACCGGGTCCTACGGCGTCAACATCTTCGGCAACGACTTCTACAAGGAGTGCATCGAGGGCGCCGAGAAGCGGGCGCATGCGCTCGGACCCGTGCTCGGCCCCTATCACCCCGTCATCCTCGACAACGTGCAGCGGCTCCGCCAGATCTCCGGCCTCGACGAGGTGTCGTTCCACATGTCCGGCACCGAGGCCGTGATGCAGGCCGTGCGCCTCGCGCGCTACCACACCCGGCGCACCCATCTCGTCCGATTCGCCGGCGCCTATCACGGCTGGTGGGGCGACGTGCAGCCCGGCGTCGGCAATCCCATTGCCGCGCACGAGACCTACACCCTCGCCGAGATGTCGGAGAAGACGCTGCATGTGCTGAAGACGCGCAAGGACATTGCCTGCGTGCTGGTCAATCCGCTGCAGGGCCTGCATCCGAACGCGAACGCTCCCGGCGATTCCTCGCTGGTCGACAGCTCGCGCGGCGGCAATTTCGATCGCGCAGCTTACACCGAATGGCTGAAGAAGCTTCGTGAAGTCTGCGCCGAGCGCGGCATCGTCTTGATCTTCGACGAGGTCTTCGTCGGCTTCCGCCTCGCGGCCGGTGGCGCCCAGGATTACTTTGGCGTCAAGGCCGACATGGTGACCTACGGCAAGAGCCTCGCCGGCGGCCTGCCGGTCGGCGTGGTCTGCGGCAAAAGCGAGCTGATGCGCCGCTTCCGCGACGACCGTCCCGCCGACATCTGCTTCGCCCGCGGCACCTTCAACTCGCACCCCTACGTCATGACGGCGATGGACGAGTTCCTGAGCCGCCTCGCCAGCCCCAACTTCCGCGCCGTCTACGAGGGGCTGGAAGAGACCTGGAACGGCCGTGTACAAACGCTCAACCGGATGATGGAAGGCGCCGACCTGCCGGTTCGCTTCGCCAACTTCTCGTCGATCTGGACGGTGAAATACACCACCCCGTCCCGCTACAACTGGATGCTGCAATACTACCTGCGCGCCGAGGGCCTGGCGCTGAGCTGGGTCGGCACCGGCCGGCTGATCTTCAGCCTCAACTACACCGACGCCGATTTCACCGAAGTTGCCGAGCGCTTCGTCCGCGCCGCGCAGAAGATGAAGGCCGACGGCTTCTGGTGGCACGACGGCGCGCTCACCAACAAGAACATCAGGCGGCAGATCCTGAAAGAGATGCTGGCCAAGCGCTTTGGACGCTGAGGTCGGTCCCCCGCTAACCACCACCGTCATTCCGGGGCGGCTCGAAGCGCCGAACCCGGAAGCTCGAGATTCCGGGTCTGGTCCTTCGGACCATCCCGCAATGACGGCGTTTACGGCGGCCCCCTGCCCCCGCGCGAGCAACGGCGAAAAAGCCCCCAAGACGTGGATGCCCGGGACAAGCCCGGGCATGACGTAACCGTTCGACATCGGAGTGTGACGTGTACGCAGCGCGCTCAGGCGTGCTGCTCTTCGAGCGTGGGCTCGCCGATGAGGCCCAGCGTGTGCTCGGGGTTGAGGTGCAGGCCGGGATCCATCAGCTCGCCGCGCATCAGCGCCAGCGGCGCGCTGCGATAGAGCATCAGATCGTGGAACGGATCGGTCAGGATCTTGGTCATCCAGACGAGGCCGGTCTCGACGTCGCGGATGAAGAACAGGTGCACGGTGCGGAACAGAAGGCCGCCGCCGCCGACCACGAGCCAGATCTTGGCGACCTGTCGCATGAAGTCGGTCGCGCCCGCCCAGGGCGTGAACAGGCCGAACAGCGTGGGATCGGCGAGCAGCACCAGCGGCGAGGCTGCCCAGATCGCCATCAGCACCACCTTGCGCTGAAGGTTGTAGCCGACCTTGATCTCTTCCTTGTACTCGTGCGTGGCCTGGTTGATGTGGTCGTAATCGTGCGGCTCGAAGAAGAAGTGACCGGCCTGGCGCGAGGTCATCGAGACCAGCCAGCCGACCAGCGCGGAGACCACGGGATCGACGAACAGCCAGACATAGGCGAAGAGGAAGCTCAGCGCGCTGACGAAGTGCAGGCTCTGATTGATGCGGCTGTGGTGATAGTAGCGATGGTCGTCCCAGCGCTGGATCCGCAGCTGCTCGAGATAATTCTTGATCATGCTCTTCCCCAGGATGCTTTCGGATACGGAGTTAACGGGATTCGATGTACGCCGTGTGACAACATCATCTTGTCATGTGACGACATGCAGCGGCGCGATGACGCACGACGCTCGCGCTTCAGGTCACGCCGCTTTCGCGACGTCGACCTTGCGGAAGCGCACCAGGGAGAAATGACCCAGCGGCGGAATCAGGCGGCGCTCGGCGAGCTCCATGCCATGAGCACCGGCCAGCCACTTCGCATAACGCGACCAGGCGAACTCGGCGGTGCGGAAACCGAGCGGACGCACCACCGGCTGCAGCTTCTGCTCGATGAAGCGGCGCATGCCGGCATCCGCGCTGACGCGCGTAAGGATGATCAGCTCGCCGCCGGGACGCAACACGCGGGCGAATTCGTCGAGCGCCTTCTCCGGGTTCGGCACCGCGGTCACGACATACTGCGCCATCACGACGTCGAAGGAATTGTCGGGGAATTCGAGCTTCTCGGCATCCATCACCGCGAGACCCTCGACGTTCTTCAGCTTGCCCTCGGCAACGCGCTGGCGCGCCTTGTCCAGCATCGCTTCCGAAATGTCGGTGCCGAAGATGCGCAGATTCGGGGCGTAGAGCGGCAGCGAGATGCCGGTGCCGACACCGACCTCGAGCACGCGGCCGCCGATCTTGTTGGTGGCGGCGATCGCCGCCTGCCGCCCCTTGGCGAACACGCCGCCGAACACGAGATCGTAGACCGGCGCCCAGCGATCGTAGGCCTGCTCGACCGTGCCGCGGGTAAGGTCGAGCTGCTGGGTGCCGTCAAGGTTCATGATCTTGGCCATCGGTGAGGTTCTCGCTGTGGTTCTAATGAAAGATCAACCGCGCACCGGGCGCCGCGCCATGCGAGGCGAGGCGCGCAGGACGCGGCTGGGCTGAAGGGAGGTGAGGTTGCCGACGAACTGGCGCGCGCTGTTCTCCCAGGAACGCTCCAGCGCAAAGTTGCGGCAGGTCTCGCGCGACATGGTGAGCGCGCGCAGGCACGCGCGGCGCAAATCGTGATCGATGGCGCCGATCGGATGATCGGCGATGACGTCCTTCGGACCCGTCACCGGGAAGGCCGCGACCGGCGTGCCGCAGGCCAGCGCCTCGAGCTGCACCACGCCGAACGTATCGGTCAGGCTCGGAAACACGAACACGTTGGCGGCGGCGAGATGCGCGGTGAGATCGGCGCCCTTCTTCTCGCCGAGGAACACCACGTGCGGATATTTCTTTTCGAGCGCGGCCTTCTGCGGGCCGTCGCCGACGACGACCTTGGTGCCGGGCAGATCGAGCGAGAGGAACGCCTCGAGATTCTTCTCCACCGCCACGCGCCCCATGGTCATGAAGATCGGGCGCGGCAGATCGAGCTTGGCGGGGCTATCCGGATGGAACAGCTCGGTGTTGACGCCGCGTGTCCAGAAGCCGAGCCGCTTGAAGCCGCGCTCGGACAGCTCCTGCCGCAGGGAGGGCGTCGCCACCATGGTCATGGCGGCAGCATCGTGGAAGTGGCGCAGCACGGCATAGCCGACCGACGCCGGGATGCCGGTCCGCACCGAAACATATTCGGGGAAGCGCGTGGTGTAGGAGGTGGTGAAGGCGAGCCGGTTGCGACGGCAATAGGCCCGCGCCGCCCAGCCGATCGGCCCTTCGGTTGCGATATGCAGGGCTTCCGGCGCGCAGCTCTCGATCCGCCGCGCAATCTCCTTCGCCGAAGGCAGCGCAAAGCGCAGGCCCGGATAGGTCGGCAGCGGCCAGGACGGAAAGCCGTCCGGCGTGAGGAAGTCGATCTCGACATCGAGCGCCTTGGCCGCGTTCGCCAGCGAAGTCAGGGTGCGGACCACGCCGTTGACCTGCGGATGCCAGGCGTCAGTTGCGATTAATACCCGCATGGGAAAATCCCGAGAGTTTGATGATTCTCGGTTTCCGACCATCAACGAAGGATATTTCAGGCGTGTGACGTCATAGAAGTGTCGGCCCGTTGTTTTGGTCGTTAACGGGCGCCGGCGGCCACGAAACTGTCATGAAACAATCCTTGCCACCGTGAAACCGTTTTCGGTTTTCCGCGCAAATCTCCCGAAACGTTTTTCCGTTAGTGATCCAGGCAACGGAGCACCGCAACGGTGCCGCGGTGGCCGAAACCACCGAGCAAACAGGGGCGATCACATGTTCAATCTGGACACGTTCAAGAGGTTTTCGCGCGCCGTTGCCTTTGGCGCCGTCGCGGTCTCCGCGATCGCTTTCGCAGGTAGCGCCAAGGCCGCGCCCGTGCAGCTGTTCCCCTTCTTCCAGCCGCTGCCGCCGTTCGCCGCGCCGCAGCCGATCCAGCCCTATCAGCCCTACCAGGCGCCGGCCTACCAGACCGAGCCGTCCGAGGATCAGGACGCCGTCGAGATGCCGGCCCGCTTCCGCCGCCAGACCGTCTCCTACGCGACGCGTGAGGCGCCGGGCACCATCATCATCGATACGCCCAACACTTACCTCTATTACGTGCTCGGCAACGGTCAGGCGCTCCGCTACGGCATCGGCGTCGGCCGCGACGGCTTCACCTGGTCCGGCGTGCAGTCGGTGACCCGCAAGGCCGAGTGGCCGGCCTGGACGCCGCCGCCGGAAATGATCGCCCGCCAGCCCTATCTGCCGCGCCACATGGCCGGCGGCCCCGGCAATCCGCTCGGCGCCCGCGCCATGTATCTCGGCGGCACCATCTACCGCATCCACGGCACCAACGCGCCCGAGACCATCGGCAAGCGCGTCTCGTCCGGGTGCATCCGCATGACGAACGACGACGTCACCGACCTCTATTCCCGCGTCAACGTCGGCACCAAGGTCGTGGTGCTGCCGATGACGGAGCGCCGCGCGGAGCTCGGAACCGCGACGCGCTGAACCGACAGGACATTGTGACGCAAACGGCCCCGGAACCCACCGGGGTCGTTTTCGTTTGCCCACGACGTGTCGACGCGCGCTTGCTGCGGCGCGGTCCCTTGATGGAGGCGCCAATGCAATCAGATTTGCAACCCTCGCCGTGTCGGTGGCTGTCCGCGATCGCAGGCGCCGGAGCCCTGGCGCTGCTCGTGTCCGCGCCCTCATCGCGCGCGCAGCAGCCGGCGGGCGATGAGGCCGCCCAGCAGGCTTTCAACAATTCCTGCCGAACCTGTCATTCCACGAAGGAAGGCGACAACCGCCTCGGCCCCAACCTCAACAGGATTCTAGGCCGCAAGGCCGGCTCGCTGCCGGACTACAACTACTCCTCGTCCATGAAGGAAGCCGGCTTCGTCTGGGACCAGGACAAGCTCACCCGCTTCATGCTCAAGCCCGACGAGGTGGTGTCGGGCAACAAGATGCAGCCTTATGGCGGCGTCTCGGCGGAGGAAGCCGCGAAGGTGGTTGCGTATTTGCAAGCCGCGGGCGGGCGATAACCGCGCGTTCAGGCTTGCGTCGGAAATCGTGGCGCATCCTTCGAGACGCCCGCCGATGGCGGGCTCCTCAGGATGAGGGCGGAGTGCGCGGCCGCCAGTGTTCACGCAACTCTTGCGCAAGACCGCATATGCCAGTTAGCCTCATCCTGAGGAGCGCGCTCTTGCGCGCGTCTCGAAGGACGAGGCGTTCACGATGACTGATGGCGCTTGGCTCGACATCCTCAGATGCGTCGACGGCAGTTACTACATCGGCACGACGCGCACCGAGCTCGACATCAGAATCGCCCAGCACAACACCGGCACGTTCGAGAGCTATACACAGTCGCGCCGCCCCGTGACGTTGATCTTCTCGCAATGGTTCGATCGCATCACCGACGCGATCGAATGCGAACGCAAACTCAAGAAATGGAGCCGCGCCAAGAAGGAAGCCTTCATGCGCGGAGATTTCACTGAATTGCATGAGTTGGCAAAGCGCGGATCGCATCATCCTTCGAGACGCCCCCCCTATGGCGGCCCCTCAGGATGAGGTCTGAGTGTGGGGCTCCGGACGGTCCGATGGAAGATCTCTTGCTTCACGAATGACTGCCGCGACGGACGAAATGCCAGTTGAGCCTCATCCTGAGGAGCCGCGCCAGCGGCGTCTCGAAGGACGAGGCGGGCACGTTGAGGACAAAGAGTTCGCGGCATTCTAATTATCCAACGGACATCACCCGCTATGACGCCCGCCCTAAGCGCTACCGCTGATACGATCCGCCTGCTCGCACCCGCCGATGCCGCGCTCTACCGCACGATCCGGCTGGAAGCGCTCGCGACCCATCCCGAGGCTTTTGGCAGCACGCTCGAACGCGAGCGGGACAAGCCCCTTGCCTGGTTCGAAGAGCGTCTGGCGACGTCGGACGTGTTCGGTGCGTTCATCGCAGGCGAACTGGTGGGGACCGCCGGCTTCCGCCGGGAGGATGGTGCGAAGACCGCGCACAAGGCGGTGCTGTGGGGGATGTATGTGCGGCCACAGGCGCGGAAGTGCGGCACCGGGCGACTCCTCGTCGACGCCGTCGCAGCGCATGCGGCAAGCCGCGTCGAGCAGCTTCATCTTGTCGTCGTCAGCCAAAACCTGCCCGCGTTGCGGCTCTACACGGCGGCCGGTTTCGTCGAATATGGTCGCGGGGTGAAGGCGCTGAAGCAGCACGGCCGATACCATGATGAGATCATGATGGCCTTGTTCTTCGAAGACGACGCGCGGCGGTCTCGGTGATCCCGGCGCCGTTCCCGCCTCGCCGCTCCGAGATCAACCTCAACCACGCGGCCGAATGAAACGCGCTCATCAGCAGATACATCGGCACCATGCCGCCGAGCAGAGACCCCTGCCCGGCGCCGCACAGCATGTCCGCCGGACCGTTGCCGAGCATGGCCGTCGACAGCGCCATGACCGCGAAGGTCGGCGTGGCCGCCAAGGCCAGCCATCTGGCGACATGGCGCGCCACCGTCGCGCCATCGCGGCTGGCGCCAGCCGTTGCGCTCAGGTGACTAGTCACGACCTTCCGCGGCCTCCCGGCGAAACGCCTTCTCGCCGGCATCGGAGATTTCGACCCATTTACGGTCGGGCGCATCGCCATCTTCGTAGCTGTCGTGCCAGTTCCACCATTTGTAGGTCGGCGTCTGCGGATAACCCTTCGGCGAGTCCTCCCAGACCTCCTGGCGGCCGAGCGGGGTGATGTCGAGATAGTTCCAGGTGCCGCCCATCTGCTCGTCGCCGCGGCTCTTGACGAAATAGGTGCGGAAAATCCGCGTTCCATCGCGGTAGAACACGTTGGTGCCGTGCCATTCGTCGACGCCGAAATCGGCATCGAAGCTGTCGGTGACGGTGACCCACGGCATGGTCCAGCCCATCCGCTGCTTCAGCCTGATGATGTCGGCCTGCGGCGCGCGCGAGGCGAACACCAGCGTGGTGTCGCGGGCATTCAGGTGCGCGACATGGGCGACCTGGTCGGCCACCATGGAGCAACCGCGGCAGGCATGATCGGGCCAGCCGAACACGCCGGGCTCGAAGAAGGCGCGATAGACGATCAGCTGCCGCCGGTCCTGGAACAGGTCGACGAGACCGAGCTTGCCGCCGGGCCCCTCGAACGCATAGGTTTTGGTCACTTCCATCCACGGCATGCGCCGGCGCTCGGCGGCCAGGGCGTCGCGGGCACGGGTATGCGCCTTTTCCTTCACGAGCAGCTGCTGACGGGCCGCCTCCCAGTCCTGCGGCGACACCACCGGCGGTGTTTGCATGGCAGCCTGTCCGTTATTCCGTTCGCTTTGGGCTAGTGTCATCATGACTCTCCAAATCTTCAACCTGGGGAATCGGCCTGGCGTTTCGCGGAACCGAATCCCCCTCACCGCACATCGTCGGTGGACAATGATTTCTGGCACCGGGCGGTTGCGCGGTGGGAGTAACAAGTGTGGCGGGATTTGAATGGAATCGCTGATCACGGCCGCCGCACGTGCGTTAGAGGCGGGAGATCCGCTCGGCGCGCTGAACCGCGTTGCGCTGCGCAACGACGCGCCGTCGCTGGCGCTGCGCGGCATCGCCATGGCGCAGCTCGGCGATCTGGCCAAGGCCAAATCGCTGCTGCGCAGCGCCGCGCGCGCGTTCGGTCCGCGCGAGGCGGTGGCGCGCGCCAGATGCATGGTGGCCGAAGCCGAGATCGCGCTGGTCTCGCGCGATCTGGGCCGGCCGGACAAGACGCTCGCCGCGGCGCGCGCGACCCTGGCGAAGCACGGCGATCTCGCCAACGCGGCACATGCAAGCCACATCGCGGCGCGGCGCCTGCTCCTCCTTGGACATATCGACGAGGCCGAGCGTACGCTCGCCGAGCTCAGCTCCGTCCCGCTGCCGCCCTCCTCTGTCGTCGTCCGCGAGCTCGTGCTGGTCGGCATCGCCATACGGCGGCTCCGAACGAAGGACGCGCGCGCGGCGCTGGCGCGGGCGGCCCACGCGGCGCGGCAGGCCGATATCCCCGCGCTGACGGCCGAGGTCGATGCCGCAAGCCGCGTGTTGGACGCGCCGGCGGCACGGCTGATCGTGCGCGGCGACGAGCGGCCCCTGCGGCTGGAGGGAATCGAGGATCTCGCGACATCCGAGGCGCTCGTCATCGACACCTTCCATCATTCGGTTCGCAGGCGCGGCACCGTGGTGTCGCTCGGCACCCGGCCGGTGCTGTTCGCGCTCGTCCGCATCCTGGCGCAGGCGTGGCCCGCGGACGTCTCGCGGCAGACGCTGATCGCGGGGGCGTTTCACGCCAGGCATTTCGACGAATCGCATCGCGCGCGGCTGCGGGTCGAGATCGGACGGCTCCGCACCAAACTCAAACCGCTTGCCGACGTGAGCGCGACGAAGCACGGCTTTGCGCTCGCGCCGCGCAAGACGCGCGACGTCCTCGTGCTGGCGCGGCCAGTCGAGGAGAAGCACGCCGCTGTTCTCGCCTTCCTCTCCGACGGCGAGCCCTGGTCGAGCTCGGCGCTCGCGCTGGCGCTGGCAACGAGTGCGCGCACGGTGCAGCGGGCACTCGACGAGCTGGCGCGGTCGAACAAGGTGCAATCGTTCGGACACGGGCGGGCGCGGCGCTGGATGACGCCGCCCGTCCCGGGTTTCCCGACAGGCTTGTTACTCCCCACCCCGCTGCTGAAGACGTAAATTGGGACCACATCAGAGGGAGCGAGCACATGAAACGTTCAGCCGCCGAGATCGTCAGGGAGTATGGGCCATATCCGGGCGTGGAGGCCGTGCATGGCGTCACCTATGACGGCAGCCATGTCTGGTTCGCTTCCGGCGACAAGTTGAACGCGGTCGATCCTGATAGCGGCAAGGTCGCGCGCTCCATCGATGTCGCCGCGCATGCCGGCACGGCGTTCGACGGCCGGCACCTGTTCCAGATCGCCGAGGATCGCATCCAGAAGATCGATGCAGCCTCGGGCAAGGTGCTGGGCACGATTCCGGCGCCGGGCGGCGGCGGCGATTCCGGCCTGGCCTGGGCCGAGGGCTCGCTGTGGGTCGGGCAATATCGCGAGCGCAAGATCCATCAGGTCGATCCGGAAACCGGGAAGGTGCTCCGCACCATCGAGAGCAAGCGCTTCGTCACGGGGGTGACCTGGGTCGACGGCGAGCTCTGGCACGGCACCTGGGAGAACGACGAGAGCGACATCAGGCGGATCGACCCGGAGACCGGCAAGGTGCTCGAGCAGCTCGACCTGCCGGCCGGGACGGGCGTCTCCGGCCTGGAGTCCGATGGCGGCGACCGCTTCTTCTGCGGCGGCGGCGCTAACGGCAATGTGAGAGCGATCCGCCGCCCGAGGCGCCGCTAGCATCGCCGTTAACGGTACGAACACGTGGTAACGGCGCGTTCGCAGCCGTTAACCCGTTCGCCGCAATTCCACCCCACCGGTGCGCTCTAGGTTCTGTACTCAAACCCCCTTGTCGCCGCTGAGCCGGAGTGATTCAAGGCTTCCAAATGGAG
>NZ_NWTI01000021.1 GCF_002531575.1 Bradyrhizobium sp. Y36
AACTTCCTCGCAGCCGTTCTGCTCGCCGCCACCCGTCTATGGGCTAGGTTTGAGTCCACTACCTAGAGCATTTACGGTTCTGATTGAATCAGAACCGTAGCTCTAGATTCTTGTTTTGACGCGTTTTCTTCACGCGAACCGGTGTCCACTTCGCTCGAAAACGCTCTAGGACGCCGCGGCGGTCAGCTTGACAGGGACGGGCCGCGGAAGGCGCAGCCCGCGGGCCAGCACTGAGCGGCGCGGTGCCGGCAGCCTCTTCGGCAGCTTGCCGAAATGCGCGAGCGCTCGCGTCAGCGCGGACCTGACGGCCGGCTCGATCCTGGCGCAGATGAACCAGCAGACCAGCACCAGCAGGACCAGCGCGATCCAGAGGGCCGAGGTGGCATCGAACCCGGCCTCGACCAGCGCACGAATGATTGCCGCGCCAATGACGTTGTGGGTGAGATAGAGTGGATAGGTGATGAGCCCCAGGATTCTCAGATAAGCGGGCGCTTCGGGAGAGGCGGTCCCCGCAGCGTGCCTGTTTCGCCTCGCGGCGAGGGCGATCAGCAGCACCGCGGCCGCCCAGACCATGATCGGCACGAAAGCCGATTGATCCGCGATGGCGGGGATCGAGGTCAGGAAGAACGACGCGAAGAAGTAGATCTCCGCCGCGCCCGAGATGCCGGCGACGGCCAAGGCGATCTTCTCGCGCGCCGTCAACTCCCTGTTCGCGGAGATGAACAGCCAGATCCCCAGCGCGAAGAAGCAGCCATGGCTGAGCAGGAAGGCCGCGCACGGCACCCGGAACATCAGGACGACGAGATAGGGCAGGTCGGACGACGTCGTGCACGACAGCACCAGCAGGGCGATCGCGTTGAAGATGGTGCTGTAGATGGTGAGGCCAAACGCCAGCTGCCGCAGGGTGATCCTCCGCGTCAGCATCGCGCAAAACACGAGGCCATAAAACGCCGTCTCGGCGGCCAGCGTCCAGTAGACCTCGTCAAGCCACTGACCCGTGACGCCCTTGGGCACCATCAGCATGGCGTGAATGTAAGGCAAGATGAGCTCGGAGGCCGGGCCGCTGCCGAACAGCAGCAGGACGAGCAAGGTCGCGGTGGCGCAGACCCAGACCGCCGGATAGAGCCTGAGCGCGCGGCCGAGGAGAAACGCGCCCGGCGAAGAAGTGCTCGCCGAATTGGCGATGACGAAACCGGAGATGACGAAGAAGATCTCGACCCCGACCCAGCCGAACCAGGTGAAGGGCGCGGCGGAGGGGTAGAGAACATCGGCGGCGACGGTGCGCTCGAAGCCCGGGACGCCGATCGAGGTCCAGGCCCAGGACCAGAACATTTGATGAAAGATCGCAACGCCAAGCGCGGCGGCGAAGCGCAACGGATCCAGCAACGGCAAATGGCTCTTCACGGCAATGGACCAGATTCATGCAACGATCCCGCTGGAGATAGCGAAGCCGTTCACGGCGCTCTGCGATGTCGGTCACACTCGCGTTGCTGAAGCCGAAGTGCGCCGGTCCCAGCGTGGGTTAGCCGTAGCGCAATGAGCGCGGCCCCGGCAGGTCTCGGCGGAGAGCGTGCATCGCAAACGCGGGCGCGGTCAGCGAGATGGGGCCAGCCAGCCCACGATTGTCGGCGAATTGATTCGATATTCGTGCCTCATGCGCGCATCCTGCCGTCTCGTGCATTTTCGACATGCTCCGACAAGCGGCTCTTCATTGAATGGCGCAGGGGTGATCCATGAAGAAAATCCGGATGATGGCTGTTGCGTTCGCTGTGATCGTTCTCACCGTCCTGGGCGGTCTGGCCGTCGCGCAGCAGGACAGATACGCGCTGAAGGTGCCCGGCGGGCTCGCATTCTCGGAGTTCAGGGGTTACGAAGGCTGGCAGGTGGTCGCCACCAGCCAGAGCCCGGCGTTGAAGCTCGTCGCTGTGATCCTCGCCAATCCCGAAATGATTGAGGCTTACAAGGCGGGCATTCCCGACAACGGCAAGCCGTTCCCCGACGGGGCCAAGATGGCAAAGATCCATTGGACGCCGAAGATGAACCCGCACTTCACCGATACGACGGTGCCGGGCACACTCCACGACGTCGACTTCATGGTGAAGGACAGCAAGAGGTTCGCAGACAGCGGCGGATGGGGATGGGCCGTGTTCAAGTACGACGCCGCGTCCGACACATTCGCGCCGGGGACCGAGGCGGACAAGCCGCCGCAGGCGCATGACGCGAAATGCGGGTTCTCATGTCACACGGTGGTGAAGGCGAAGGACTACGTCTTCACCGAATATGGGAAGCGATGACGCCAAGCGACGTGTTGCTGCGCGCGCCGATGATACGACCACCCATAATTTCTCGTGTGCGGGGCGTAGCGCCACGGCGTGTCGAGACGCGCGTGAACGCGCTTGTGGCGCTACACCGCGTCCGCGACACGACGGGACTTGAGCTCAACCCAGCAGAAGGAATTAACGCGGACGTCCCGACCGCTTGAGATCGGCGACCTTGAACCGGTTGCCGGCAGCCAGGCTGCTGCAGAACCAGTGGGCGCGGTTTCGATTCTCGCCCAGAAACACCTTCGTCTCGACGCAATTGTCGTAGGACGCATGGGTGATGGTGTCCCGGCACGTCGGCGAGAAGGGTCCGTAGTTCAGACCGCCACCCGACTCGCTGCATCCAATCCACGGCTCGTTGCCGTGCCGGAAGCTCGACGCACAGCCGCCGTTGCAGCTGCTGGCGACCTTCTCCAGGCTGGCAAGCCGCGCCATGGGCGAGCCCGGCGCATAGGACGGCGTGCGCGCGGTTACCGTTCGATTGGTTGGCGCGGTCCGGCGCGGCGCCGTTGTGTTTGCGCCACGCTCCGACACCTGCGGTTTTGTCACCTGCTTGGGCGCATCGACCGTGACAGGCGGAATCGTGGAGGCTGCACCAGTCGGGATCTGCGACGCGGCCGGGGCGCACAGCAAGACAATCGACAGGGCAGCGACGGTTGAAGGCACGACAAGGCTTGATGACAATCTCATGACCATGTCCTTCCAATGCCGGACGGCAATTCCGCACCGGTCATTGCACGGTAACATACAATCCCGAACGGGCAACTGAAGGTTGAGGAGGCGTGTGCCCAATGATTGGCCACGTCATGACGGTCAAGAGAAAGCAGAGTGCGTCACTGTCAGTCTCGCGCGCGGCGCGGCGCAGCGGCACTTTGACGATGTGCTCGAGAGCCGGCCCATGTCTCGGTAGGGTGCCGTGTTGCGTTTTGCATTCCGGCTCTGCGGCGCATCGCCATTGCGTGTCGAAGACGCGCATGAACGCGCTCATGGCGCTGCACCGCGTCCCGGATACGTGGGAGGCAAAACAAAACGGGGCCCGAAAGGGCCCCGTAAAAACTCAGTCGCTTGTCCGCGTCTTACTTGATCTTGGCTTCGCGGAATTCGACGTGCTTGCGCGCCACGGGATCGTACTTCTTCTTGACCAGCTTGTCGGTCATGGTGCGCGAATTCTTCTTGGCGACGTAGTAGAAGCCGGTGTCGGCCGAGGACACGAGCTTGACCTTGATGGTGACCGCTTTGGCCATGTTCAGAACCTCAGGAATGAAGGGAATCTGGAGCCGGCCAAACGGCCCGCGTTGGCCGGCAACCTAGCCAGAAACGGCTGGAAGTCAAGGATTTCGGCCCGGAAAACCACCCAAATCGGGCCAATTAGGCCTCGAAGAAGCGGTTTTTGGGCCGCGGCAGGCCCAGATTCTCCCTCAAAGTGGGCCCTTCATACTCTTTGCGGAAAATCCCGCGCCGCTGCAGTTCCGGGACGACCTTGTCGACGAAATCGTCGAGGCCGGCGGGCAGGAACGGGAACATGATGTTGAAGCCGTCGGAGCCGCGCCCGACCAGCCATTCCTCCATCTGGTCGGCAATGGTCTTCGCCGTGCCGACGAAGGAGAGCCCGCCATAGCCGCCGACGCGCTGGGCGAGCTGGCGCACGGTGAGCTTGTCGCGGGCGGCGAGATCGACCATGCGCTGGCGGCCGCTCTTGCTGGCATTGGTCTCGGGAATGTCGGGGAGGGGGCCATCGGGATCGAAGCCGGAGGCATCGGTGCCGAGGATGACCGAGAGCGAGGCGATGGCACTGTCGTAGTGCACGCGGCTGTCGAGCAACGCGCGCTTCTCCTTGGCCTCATCGACGCTGTCGCCGACCACGACGAAGGCGCCGGGCAGGATCTTGAGGTGCGCGGGATCGCGTCCAACCTTCTCCATGCGGCCCTTGATGTCGGCATAGAGCTTTTGCCCGTCGGCAAGACTGCCGCCGCCGGTGAACACGGCTTCGGCCGTCTCGGCGGCAAGCTGCTTGCCGTCTTCCGAGGCGCCGGCCTGCACGATGACCGGCCAGCCCTGCACGGGCCGGGCGATGTTGAGGGGGCCGCGGACCTTCAGATATTTGCCGTTGTGGTCGAGCGTGTGCATCTTGGCGGGATCGACAAACAGGCCGCTCTCGACATCGCGCACGAAGGCGTCGTCAGCGAAGGAATCCCACAGGCCGGTGACGACGTCGTAGAACTCGCGTGCGCGCTTGTAGCGCTCGGCATGCTCCATGTGGTCGTCGAGGCCGAAATTCAGTGCCGCGTCCGGGTTCGATGTAGTGACGATATTCCAGCCGGCACGGCCGCCGCTGAGATGATCGAGCGAGGCGAAGCGGCGCGCGACGTGATAGGGCTCGTCGAACGTGGTCGAGCCGGTCGCGATCAGGCCGATGCGCTCGGTGACCGCCGAGAGCGCCGACAGCAGCGTAAACGGCTCGAACGACGTCACCGTGTGGCTGCGCTTCAGGGCGTTGATCGGCATGTTCAGCACGGCGAGGTGATCGGCCATGAAGAAGGCGTCGAACTTGCCGGCCTCGAGCTTTTGGATCAGCTGCTTGATGTGACCGAAATTGAAATTGGCGTCGGGCCAGGCCCCGGGATAGCGCCAGGCGCCGGTATGGATGCTGATCGGGCGCATGAACGCGCCGAGCTTGAGTTGCCGTTGTGCCATCGCCCCGTATCCGTTCTGGGTGTCGTTCGCAAACACATAGGCACGCCTGGGAGCTGCGCCATTGGGGGAGGCGGGAACATTTTTCCGTTTTTTGAGGCTCCCTCAGCACGTTTCCGTCATTCCGGGGCTCGCCGCTCCGCGGCGCCATCGACGAGGACGAGGGGACGGTGTTTCACGTCAGTCTTTGCGGCCATGGAGACACCGAGGCGCTTGCGCAGTCCAGCTTCTCCAGCCGCGACAACGCCAACAGTTCTGCGCAGGAGCTCGGCCGCGTCCTCAAGCTGCCGGCAAGATGCTGATTAGCTCAAGACATCCTTCTGCATCTTGCCGCCGTAGAAATGGAAGAACGGCACCGGCGCGTCGTGGCGGAGCGGGCCGGTGGCAAGGCGTGTATCGAGCTCGTTGAGCACGTTGCGCGTCATCGGATGCAGATCGGCCAGCGGCTTTGAGCCGAGCTCGACCCAGATCAGCTCGACCAGCTCGGCATCGGCATGGATCACACCATCGACGCGATGGGTGATCGCGGAGGCATCCGCGGTGAAGAAGCGCGTGTCGAACCGCTTGACGCGGCCGGGCGGGGTGATCGCACGGGCGATCAGGAACAGGCTTGAGGGATCGGGCAGCAGGCCTGCATCCGCGAACGGCTTCCAGGGACCCTCAAGCTTCGCCTTGCCCTCGATCTTGCGGCCGAGACAGAGGCCGGTTTCCTCGCAGGCTTCCCGGATCGCGGCAATGGCCAGCGACTTCGCGCGTGACGCAGGCGTCTTCGGACTTCCCTTGGCGAGATTGGCCTCCAGCTCGGCGGTGATGGGCGCAGCACAGGGCACGCGATAGTCGGCCTTGTCGACACGTCCGCCCGGGAAGACGAACTTGCCGGGCATGAACACCACCTTGTCGTGGCGCTTGCCGACCAGCACTTTCGGAACGGCACTGCTGCGATCGACCAGAATCAGGGTCGCCGCATCCCTCGGGCGGAAGTAGGGATGATGATCGGCTTCCTTCTCCTCGTGAACCCGGGCCTTCTCCACTGCCTGCGCCGTATCCGTCATATCCTCACCCAAACCGCTTTTGCTTCTTGCTTACACAGGCGGAATACCATCCGGAGGGCTCTCGTCAAACCCGTGCATGCGCAGAGCCCATTGCAAGCCGACCACAGCTCCCTTCACCGGCTGCAGCAGCGCGAGCGAGGCGACGAAGGTGAAGGGCAGGTAGGCCGCAAAGCTGAGCCAGACCGGCGTCGAGTAATTGGTCTCGATCCAGAGGATCGCCGGCACCACGATATGGCCGACGATGACGATGACGAGATAGGCGGGAAGGTCATCGGCGCGGTGCGGCGTGAAATCGAGCCCGCATTTGGCGCAATTGTCTGATGTCTTCAGGAAGGCGCGGAACAGCTTTCCCTCGCCGCAACGCGGGCAGCGGCCGCGAAAGCCGCGCCTCATGGCGGCAAAGACGTCGCGCTTCTCGACGAGGCCGTCCTCGCGCGTCCAGATTTTTGGAGCCGTGCTCATCGTCACCATGCCTTGCCCTTCTTGCCCTTACCCTTGCTCTTTCCTTTGGCCTTTTTTCCCTTGCCGGATTTTTGCGTCGCCGGCTTGCGTTTTTTATCCGGGCTGCGGCCGGGATGGGCCTTGAACGAGGGGCGGCGCTGCGGGTTGGGACGCCCGCGGTCGCGCGGCGCGGTCTCGCTCGCCGACCCCAGCAGCTCGAAGCGCAGCGCGCCGGCGATGGGAGCGGCTTCGATCAGGCGGACGTCGACGACGTCGCCGAGCTGATACATCGTGCGGCTGCGCGTGCCGACGAGGGCGTGCCGGCCCTCGTCATAGTTGAAATATTCCGTGCCGAGGGATCGGATCGGGATCAGGCCGTCGGCGCCGGTCTCGGAGAGCTTGACGAACAGGCCGGCACGGGTGACGCCGGAGACGCGGCCCTGGAAGCTCGCGCCGATGCGATCGGCGAGGTGATGGGCGATCAGCCGGTCCACGGTCTCGCGTTCCGCCTTCATCGCGCGCCGCTCGGTCAGCGAGATGTGCGCGGCGACTTCGCTCAGGGTTTCCGGCGTCTCACTGTCGGGCAGGGCGCCTTCGCCGAGCCCGAGCGCGCGGACCAGCGCGCGGTGCACGACGAGGTCGGCATAGCGGCGGATCGGCGAGGTGAAATGGGCGTAGCGGCGCAGGTTCAGGCCGAAGTGCCCGTAGTTCTCGGCAGAATATTCCGCCTGCGCCTGGGCGCGCAGCACCACCTCGGACACCAGCGGGTAATAGTCATGGCCTTCGAGCTGGGCCAGCACGCGATTGAACAGCGTCGGGCGCAGCGCGCCGGATTTGGCGAAGGGAACGTCGAGCGTTTCCAGGAACTCGGAGAGCGCATGGACCTTTTCCAGCGTCGGCTCGTCATGTACGCGGTAGATCAGCGGGAGCGACTTCTTCTCCAGCATCTCGGCTGCCGCGACATTGGCGAGGATCATGAATTCCTCGATCAGCTTGTGCGCGTCGAGTCTTTCAGGGACCACGACACGATCGACCGTGCCGTCGCTCTTCAGGAGGATCTTGCGCTCCGGCAGATCGAGATTGAGCGGATCGCGCTCGTCGCGCGCGCGCTTGGCGCAGGCATAGGCGGCGTAGAGGGGTTTGAGGATTGGATCGAGCAGGGGACCGGTGGTGTCATCGGGCCGTCCGTCGATCGCGGCCTGCGCCTGCGCGTAGCTCAATTTTGCGGCCGAGCGCATCAGGATGCGGTGGAACGTGTGCGAGCGCTTGCGGCCGTCGGGGCCGAGCACCATGCGCACCGCGAGTGCGCCGCGCGGCTCGCCAGGCACCAGCGAGCAGAGATTGTTGGAGATGCGCTCGGGCAGCATCGGCACGACGCGGTCGGGGAAGTAGACCGAGTTGCCACGATCGAGCGCGTCGCGGTCGAGCGCGGTGCCCGGTCGCACGTAGAAGCTGACGTCGGCAATGGCGACGTTGACGATGAAGCCGCCCTTGTTGTTCGGATCATCGTCCGCTTGCGCGTGCACCGCGTCGTCATGATCCTTGGCGTCGGGCGGATCGATGGTGAGAAGGGGCACGTCGCGCCAGTCCTCGCGGCCCTTCAGGTTCGCAGGCTCGGCGGCTTCCGCCTCGCGCTCGGCGGCGGGGGAGAATTGCAGCGGAATCTCGTGGGCGTAGATCGCGATCAGGCTGATCGCCTTTTCGCTCTTGACCGAGCCGAGCTTCTCCTTCACGCGGCCTGAGGCGAGGCCAAAGCTGCGCGTGCGGACGATGTCGACGCTGACGAGATCGCCATCCTGCGCGCCCTTGGTGTCGGCAGCGGCGATGTTGAGCTCGCGGTCCGCCATCTTCTTGTCGACGGGCACGAGACGTCCGCCGCCTTCGGGAAGCTCGCGGAATACGCCGAGGATGCGGCTCTTGGCCTTGTCGAACACCTTGATGACGCGGCCGCGATATTGCGGCCCTTCGGCCTCGTTGGTCGGCTCGAGGCGCAACAGCGCGCGGTCGCCGACGCCGGCAGCGGTGCCGGGCTTGGGCCGGCGCGGCATCTCGATGATGATCTTGGGCGGCTCGCCGTTCTCGACCTCGTCCCATTCGGTGGGGGAGGCGATCAGCTCGCCGTCGCGGTCACGGCCGGTGATGTCGGCGACCAGGGTCGGCGGCAGCGCGTCCGGCTCGGAGACCTTGTGGCGCTTCTTCTTGATGGTGCCGTCGTCGGCGAGCTCGCGCAGCATGCGCTTGAGCTCGATGCGATCGGCGTTCTTCAGGCCGAACTCGCGCGCAATTTCGCGGGTCCCGACCTTTCCGGGATTTGCCTTGATGAAGGCGACGATGGCTTGCCGGTCGGGAAAGCCACGGTCATTCTTGCGTTTCACTTAACCTCTAATTCTTGATCTCAAGTCTTGCCGGCACTCTTCTTGGCCGGAGCCTTGGTGGCGGCGGACTTGGTCGGCGACGTCTTCGCCGTCGATGCCACGCCGGCGCGCGCCTTGCTGGTGGATTCGGATTTGGTTTTGGCCGCGGCTTTCTTCGCGGCCGGTTTCTTCGGCTTCGGCGCGGCGTCATCGCCGTCCGCAACCTTCTTCGTCTTGGCGGGTTTGGCCGCCTTCTTCGCCTTGGTCTTGCCGCCGCCCTTGGCCGCGCGCTCGTCGATCAGCGCGATCGCCTGCGCGAGCGTCACCGTGTCCTTTTCGAACTCGGCTGGAATCGTCGCGTTGACGCCGCCCGCGGTGACATAGGCGCCGTAGCGGCCGCTCTTCACGGTGACGGTGCCGAGCGTGGGATGATCGCCGATCGCCTTGCCGGGATCGGCGCCGAAGCGGCGGCTCGGGCCCTTGGCGACCTTTTCCGCGATCAGCGTGACTGCGCGATTGAGGCCGATGTCGAACACTTCGTCGCCGGTCTCTAGGCTGGCATAGGTCTTCTCGTGCTTCACGAACGGCCCGAAGCGGCCGAGGCCCGCGGTGATGGGCTGGCCGGTTTCCGGATGCTTGCCGATCTCGCGCGGCAGCGACAGCAGCTTCAGCGCAAGCTCGAGCTCGACATCGCCGGGCGAGGTGCCCTTCGGGATGCCTGCGCGCTTCGGCTTCTCGCCTTCCTCGTAATCCTTCTGCTCGCCGAGCTGGATATAGGGCCCGAAGCGGCCCGCCTTGACCCAGACATCGCGGCCCGTCTCAGGGTCCTGGCCGAGCGAACGATCAGCGGTCGCCTCGCTGTCGGCGGCGAGCTGGCGGGTATAGCGGCACTCCGGATAGTTCGAGCAGCCGACGAAGGCACCGAACTTGCCGGCCTTCAGGTTGAGCCGGCCGTTGCCGCAGCTGGGGCACTGCCTGATGTCGCCGCCGTCCGCGCGCGGCGGATAGATGTGCTGGCCCAGCATGTCGTCGAGCACGTCCAGCACCTGCGCGACGCGCAGATCCTTGATGTCGTCGACGGCGCCGATGAAGCCGGTCCAGAAATCCTTGAGCACCTGCTGCCAGGAGATCTCGTTGTTCGAGATGCGGTCGAGCTGCTCTTCGAGGCTCGCCGTGAAATCGTATTCGACGTAGCGGGCAAAGAAGCTTTCGAGGAAGGCGACCACGACGCGGCCCTTGTCCTCGCCGTGCAGACGCTTCTTCTCCAGCTTGACGTAGCCGCGGTCCTTCAGCACCTGGAGGATCGAGGCATAGGTCGACGGACGGCCGATGCCGAGCTCTTCCATGCGCTTGACCAGCGAAGCCTCGGAGAAGCGCGGCGGCGGCTCGGTGAAATGCTGCGTGACCGACAGCGACTGCCGCTTGAGCGCGTCGTTCGGGCTCATCGCGGGCAGGCGGCGGGAGTCTTCGTCCTCCTCGTCGTCGCGGCCTTCCTGATAGAGCGCGAGGAAGCCGTCGAACTTGACGACCTGGCCGGTGGCGCGCAGCTCCAGCGTGCGACCGCCCGCTTTCGCGGTGATGTCGACGGTGGTGCGCTCCAGTTCGGCGGATTCCATCTGGCTCGCGATGGTGCGCTTCCAGATCAGCTCATAAAGTCGCGCCTGATCGGTATCGAGCTTGCGGCTCATGCTGTCGGGGCGGCGGGACATGTCGGTCGGGCGGATCGCTTCGTGCGCTTCCTGGGCGTTCTTGGCCTTGGCCTGGTACTGGCGCGGCGCTTCCGGCACATAGGCGTTGCCGTAATCCTCGCCGATCACCTTGCGCGCCTGGGTGATCGCCTCCGGGGCGATCTGCACGCCGTCGGTCCGCATATAAGTAATGAGTCCGGTGGTCTCGCCGCCGATGTCGATGCCTTCATAGAGGCGCTGGGCGATTCGCATGGTGTGCGCCGGTGCAAAGCCGTATTTGCGGCTGGCTTCCTGCTGCAGCGTCGAGGTGGTGAAGGGGGCTTGCGGATTGCGCCGGGCCGGTTTTGCGTCCACCGCGGTGACCGCATAGGCGGCCACTTCCAGCGCCTTCTTGAAGTCTTCGGCTTCCGCGCCGGTTCCAATATCGAGGCGCTGGATCTTCTTGCCGTCGGCGCCGACGAGGCGGGCCTCGAACGCATCGCCGCGCGGGGTCAGCAGGGTCGCGATCAGCGACCAATATTCCCGCGGCACGAATTTCTCGATCTCGAGCTCGCGGTCGCAGACGAGGCGCAGTGCCACCGACTGCACGCGACCGGCCGAGCGGGCGCCCGGCAGCTTGCGCCACAGCACGGGGGAGAGGGTGAAGCCGACGAGATAGTCCAGCGCGCGGCGCGCCATATAGGCGTCGACCAGCGCGCCGTCGATCTCGCGCGGATGCTTCATCGCGTCCGTGACGGCCTGCTTGGTGATGGCGTTGAACACCACGCGCTCGATCTTCTGATCCTTCAGCGCGCGCTTCTCCTTCATCACCTCCAGCACGTGCCAGGAGATGGCCTCGCCCTCGCGATCAGGGTCGGTCGCCAGAATCAGGCGGTCGGCACCCTTCAGGGACTTGGCGATATCGTTGAGCCGACTGGCCGCTTTGGGGTCGACCTCCCAGATCATCTTGAAATTGGCGTCGGGATCGACGGAGCCGTTCTTCGCCGGGAGGTCGCGGACATGGCCGAACGAGGCCAGAACCTCATAGGACGAGCCCAAATACTTGTTGATCGTCTTGGCTTTCGCCGGCGACTCCACAATGACGATATTCATGTAGTTCCAGTAACTTACGGGAAAATTTGGGGCCGAAAACGAAAGGACTCGGGTCGGCCGTTTCGCCCCGAACATGGGTGGTGAGGCCTCCGCTGTCAAATCGAGGGCTGTTGAAAGCCCTTTGAATGGGAAAAGTTTCATATCGAGAAAGTTGCAAAATACCACCTTGGAGTTGCGATCGCGATGGGCGTAATGTTTCTGCGGGGCATGGATTCGGGGTGGGCTGGTGACTAAGCCAGGAAAGAAACGGGCGCGCGCCACATCAGGCGCGCCAGGAGGCTCGCGTCACGAGGAACCGGGGGAGGGTGGCGTAGACGAGGCCGTCGCCTTCATCGCCGAGCAGGTCGGTGCGTTGCGCAAGCTGGCCGAGCGTCACAAGCTCGATGTCCTGCATTATCTCCTGGGCATGACCAAGCTGGAGGCCGACGAACATTTGAGGCTGCGCAGCAAGCGCAAGCTGTCGTGAGGGGCGTGATGCAGCGGAGCCGTCAACCTTCGAGGCTCGCCGAAGAGGCGAGCGCCTCGGGGACTGAGGCTAGCGGCCTGCCATTCTGGCCAATCGCTGGCCGAGATATTCGGCCGTGCTGAGGTCGCTCTGTGGCAATGCGCCGTTCACCAAATGTGTTGCGAGGCCAAGCTGGCTGCCCAACCGATTGCGGCCGCCCGGATCCTCGCCTCCTGGAATGTCGAGCCCGCACCAGAGCATGCCGTGCTGTGCAGCCAGGATCGTAAAGTAGGTCAGCGTGTGGAGTTGATCGCCGCTGGCGCAGGCGCCGGTGGTGAATCCGGCTGCGATCTTGTTGGCCCATTGCTGCCGGGTCCACCGGTCGCTTGAGGCATCCGCGAAGGCTTTGAATTGCGCCGCGGGGCCGCCCATATAGGTCGGGCTGCCGAATGCAACCGCGTCGGCGCGGTCGATCGCTTCCAATATGCTCTCATTCCGGAATCGGCCCGACACGATATCGTCGCCTGTGATGCGACAAAGGGCAACGTGCGCTGTGCCGTCAGCTCCGCGCGCTACCGCATGCGCCAGCGTCTCAGTGGCGCCGGAGATGGAAAAATAGATGATGGCGAGCAGGGGCATGGTGATGCCGCTTTGAGAGACTTACCATCTTTGACGCCGTCTCTATTTTGCACAAGTCCCCCAGCGCGTCCTTGCGAGCACAGCGGGGGAGGCGGTGCGCGGCAATCACGCCGAGCGCCGCCGCGGCGCCGGCCGCGGCTTCACCATCGTCTCCGCCGGCGTGAGCAGCCGTCCGTCTGCGGCGCGCAGTTCGAGCTTCTTCACCGGACGGCCTTTTTCGCGATCCACCAAAACGGTCGCGATCTCCTCCGGGCGATCGTCGAACTCCTCGCTCCATTGCCGCAGCGCCACCAGGATCGGGAAAGTGCCGCGGCCCTTCGGCGTCAGCACATATTCCTGATAGGCGCTGCCGTCGGAGGCGGGCGCGGTTGCCAGAATGCCGTGATCGACCAGCGCGCGCAGTCGCACTGCCAAGATGTTCCTGGCCATGCCGAGCTTGTTCTGAAACTCGCCGAAGCGGCGCAGTCCAAACAGCGCCTCGCGGATGATCAGCAGCGACCACCAGTCGCCGAGCGCGTCCAGCGACCTTGCGATCGGGCAGGCATCGCCCTCGAAGCTCGTTCGTTTCACCATCGTCGTCTGTCCCATTCGCGTTCGCACGATTGCCGGGCCGATCACGCGCTTGTGTGGTTGCATCATAAAACCGAATGCCCTAGATGGCAATCTAGTTTCATAATGCAACTACTGGAGGCGAGCGTGAGACTGACAGACAAGACGGCCCTGATCACCGGCGGCAACAGCGGCATCGGGCTTGCGACGGCAAAGCTCTTCGTGGCGGAAGGCGCCAGGGTGGTGATCACCGGGCGCAACAAGGAGACGCTGGCGGCGGCCGCACAGGAGCTGGGGCCGAATGCGCTCGCATTGCCTGCCGATGCGACCGACATCGCGGCGACGGAAGCTGCGATCAGGCAGGGCGCGGAAAAATTCGGCAAGTTCGACATCGTGTTCGCCAATGCCGGCATCGCCGGCGGCACGCCGCTCGGCTCGGCCGCGCTCGAGGTCTTCGAGAAGGTCATCAGCACCAACCTGACGGGCGTGTTCTTCACGGTGCAATCGGCGCTGCCTTATCTCAACGACAATGCCTCGATCATCCTCAACGGCTCGGTGATCTCGGTGCTCGGCATTCCCGGTTATTCCGCCTACGGTGCCGCGAAGGCCGGCGTGCGGGCGATGGCGCGGATCATGGCCTCGGAGCTGTCGCCGCGCGGCATCCGCGTCAACGTCGTTGCGCCCGGTGCGATCCGCACGCCGATCTGGGGACCTGCGACCGCAACGCCGGAAGCGGAGAAGGCCTTCGAGAAGCGGATCGCGCTGTCGACGCCGCTGGGGCGGATCGGCGAAACCGACCACGTTGCGAAGACGGTGCTGTTCCTTGCCTCCGATGATTCCGCACATGTGCAGGGCCAGGAGATCTTCGTCGACGGCGGCGCGGTGGCCTCGCCGAGCGGCGCGCCGATCTATCGCGGTTGATGAAATGACCTGAAAATTGAATCTGTCGGCGCGGCGAGGTTGGTTGCGCCGGCGGGTTCCCTCAGCTCCGGAGATGTATTTCCTGAACCTTTGCGTGAGGCGTTGAACCTTCGCTTGCGCTGCAAAGACATTTTTACGGGCAGGGGTCACAAGACTCATTTTCAGGGAGCCCGTGATGCCAAAGGCAGCTCGCATTTTTCCGTCGATTTCAGCACCGCGTATTTACAGCGAACGTTCCGCCATTCCCGCCAAACGCTCCGACATGTCCGAGTTCATCGGGGTGGCGCTTTTCGCCGGCATCGGCCTGTTCATTTCGCTGGTCGCCGTCATCCTCGGCATTCAGGGCGCCTGGTTTTAGCCAGATCGACCTGCCAGCCGCGGCCGGAATCCGGCTGCGGCTGTTGTCAGCGTGAGGCTCAGGCCGCGCGCAGGCTGGTGGCCGACTGAAGCGCACCTGCGATCGCCTTTTCGCGGTGCTCGGGCCCGACCTGGATGCCGTCTGCGGAGATGAATTCGGGATTGGTGATGCCGATGAAGCCGAACACCCAGCGCAGATAGGTTTCGAGATGCTCGCCGGCCGCGTATGGCGACTCCGCGCCGTAATAGCCGCCACGCGAGATCGCCACGATCACACGCTTGCCGCCGGCGAGCCCCTCGGGCCCGGTCGCGCCGTATTTGAAAGTCTTCCCCGCCACCAGGATGCGGTCGATCCAGGCCTTGAGCTGGCTCGGGATGGTGAAATTATACATGGGCGCGCCGATGACGACGGCGTCGGCATCGAGAAACTCGGTCAGCACGGCCGCGCTCGCGGCAAGGTCAGGTCCGAGCTCCGCGGGCGCGGGCGTGCCTTGGGCGGCGGCGAGGTGCGAGCCCGAGAGGTGCGCGAGCGGCGTCTGGGTCAGATCGCGGTAGACGATTTCGAGCGAGGGGGTCGCCTGGCGGAGCCGGTCGACGATGGCGGCGGAGACCTGCCGGGAGACGGAGTGGGGGCCGAGCACGCTGGAGTCGATATGGAGGAGTTTCATTTGGGGTTACCCTGGTATAAGTTTGTAACCAGAGCTACATGAGTGACCATCGAAATCCCCGCAAGAACGCACTTTTTTGAGCCATGGGCACATTGTTGAAACCTGAGAACACCGGTTTGCCTGCGCCGCCGATGCGAACCCAGAGGCCGGATCCCATGCCGGATCCCAGTCATTCCGACTGCCGTGGCGTCGCTTCCGTGCTGTCGCGCGTCGGCGACAAGTGGAGCGTGTTCGTGATCATGATGCTCAGCGACGGGCCGAAGCGCTTCAACGAGCTGAAGCGCATGATCAACGGCATCTCGCAGCGGATGCTGACCTTGACGCTGCGCGGGCTCGAGCGTGACGGGCTCGTCACGCGCACGATCTTTCCGACCATTCCGCCGCGCGTGGATTACGAGCTGACGGATCTCGGCCGCGGGCTGCAACAACCGGTGAAAGCACTCGGGCAGTGGGCGATCGACCATCTGGCGCAGATCGAGGGGGCGCGCACGAAGTTCGACCAGCGTAACGACGGCTAGAGCAGCGACACCAGACCGCCGCCGTGACGTTCGAGCTTCCCGGCGAGCTCGAGCTCCAGCAGCACGGTGCGTACGATCGCGGGTGAGGCGCCGGACATCCGCACGAGATCGTCGATCGAGATTGGCACGGGGCCGAGCAGGCCTGTGATCTGGTCGCGGTCGTGGCCTTGCGGATCGCTCTCGAACGGCTCGCTGTCGGGCTCGCTCGCAGGGATCATCAGCGGCCGCTCCATGATCGGCTGCACCGCGTTGATGATGTCGGCAGCTTCGGTGACGAGCGTTGCGCCCTGCTTGATCAGGTCGTTGGCGCCGGCAGCGCGCGGATCGAGCGGCGAGCCGGGCACCGCGAACACCTCGCGGCCCTGTTCGGCCGCCATGCGCGCGGTGATCAGCGAGCCCGAGCGGTGCGCCGCCTCCACGATGACCACGCCCAGCGCGGCGCCGGAGATCAGGCGGTTGCGGCGCGGAAAGTCGCGGGCGCGCGGCTCGTGGCCGAGCGGCATCTCGGAGATCGCGGCGCCTTCGTGATCGAGGATCGCTGCGAGCAGATCGCCATGCTCGGGCGGATAGATGCAATCGTGGCCGCCGGCGAGCACTGCGATCGTGCCGGTCTCGACACTGCTGCGATGCGCGGCCTGGTCGACGCCGCGCGCGAGCCCGGAGATGACGACGAAGCCGGCCTCGCCAAGCTCGCGGGCGAGCAGTCCGGCGAATTTCAGCCCGGCGCCGGAGGCGTTGCGCGAGCCGACGATCGCGATCATCGGCCGCATCAAGGTCTTGGTGTCGCCCCGCAGGGCGAGCAGCGGCGGCGCATCGTCGATCATCGCCAGCCGCGCCGGATAGCCGTCCTCGCCGGGCGCGCGCCAGGCAATGCCGAACTTGCGGCTCGCGGCGAGCTCGGCCTTGGCCTCCTCGGCGCTACAGATGCGCCCGGATCGCTGTGCGCCGCCGCGGCGTGCCAGATCCGGCAACCGTTCCAGCGCCGCGCGCGCAGTGCCGAAATGATCGACCAGCGAGCGGAAGGTGCGCGGGCCCACATTGTCGGAGCGGATCAGCCGCAGCCGGTCGATCCGCTCTAGCTCGGTCAGCTCCACGGTGGGATTGATGGCGTCCACGGCGTCTCCTTGTGGGCGCAGCATGGAACAACCTGAGGGCGTTGCGCAACAGCGACGTGCGCTTGCGCGACATCGCCCCGATGCTAAAAGCGAGGACAATAAGAAGGGTTTTGCCATGATCTCACTCGCCGACCTCCAGCGCCGCATCGAAGCCGGCGAGTTGTCGCCTGATGCTGCCATCGCCCAGTCGCATGCGGCGATCGAGGCCAAAGAGCAGGACGTCCGCGCCTTCGTGCGTCACGACAAGTCCGCGAAGGCCCGAGCGTCCGGCCCCCTGCGCGGCATCGCGGTCGGGATCAAGGACATCATCGACACCGCTGACATGCCGACCGAGATGGGCTCGGAGATCTATCGCGGCTGGCAGCCGCGCGCCGATGCGCCCGTGGTGATGATGCTGAAGCGGGCAGGTGCGACCATCATCGGCAAGACCACCACGACCGCGTTCGCCTCGCGTGATCCGACGCCGACGCTCAATCCGCACAATACAGGCCATACTCCGGGCGGCTCATCCTCGGGCTCGGCGGCCGCCGTCGGCGCCGGCATGATCCCGCTGGCGCTGGGCACCCAGACCGGCGGTTCGGTGATCCGGCCCGCGGCCTATTGCGGGACCGCCGCGATCAAGCCGTCGTTCCGGATGCTGCCGACGGTCGGCGTGAAATGCTATTCATGGGCGCTCGACACGGTCGGCCTGTTCGGCGCGCGCGCGGAGGATCTCGCGCGTGGGCTGCTGGCGATGACGGGCCGCACTGAATTCTCCGGCATCGTTCCGGCGAAGGCGCCGCGGATCGGTGTGGTCAGGCAGGAGTTCGCAGGCAGCGTCGAGCCGGCCGCGGAAGAGGGTCTGCTGGCCGCGATCAAGGCGGCCGAGCGCGCCGGTGCCAGCGTGCAGACGATCGACCTGCCCGAGGCGGTGCAGGAGGCCTGGCGCATCCATCCCATCGTCCAGGATTTCGAGGCGCATCGCGCGCTGGCCTGGGAGTTTTCCGAGCGTCATGACGAGATCGCGCCGATGCTGCGGGCAAGTCTCGATGCGACCGCCCATCTGACGCCGAAGGAATATGACGAGGCCCGCCGGATCAGCCGCCGTGGCCGCCGCGAGCTCGGCGAAGTGTTCGAGGGCGTCGACGTGCTCCTGACCTATTCGGCGCCCGGCACGCCGCCGGCCAAGGCGCTCGCGACGACAGGCGATCCCCGCTACAACCGGCTGTGGACCCTGATGGGCAACCCTTGCGTCAACGTTCCCGTGCTGAAGGTGGGTGGCCTGCCTGTTGGCGTGCAGGCGATCGCACGCTTCGGCAACGACGCAGGCGCGCTCGCGACCGCGTGGTTCCTGGAGAACGCGCTGGCGAATTCAGGCTAGGGCGGGTTCGAAGGCGACAGCGGCGGGCGCGGCGAGCGTCGCGTCTGGCTTTGCATCTTGCCCGAGCCAGCGCCCGGCGGCGGCGCGGCCGCTTCGGTGCAGCAGGCGAATGAAGCCGCGGCCGAGATCGGCCGATGAGCGCTGCGCAAGTCCATCAACGGAGTCTTCCGCGGCGATCCTGGAGAGCCGCAGCGAAGGAGCTGCGTGCGACTGCGCCCATGCGATCGCCGCGACCTCGGCATTGAGCGCGGCGTTGGCGGCGATCTGGTCGAGCCGGCGGTCGATCGCGGCGAGCGTGATCGGCACATAGCTGTCGCGCGCCGGCGTGACCTGGACGAGCAGGACGTCGGACGTCGTCGTCTCCTGCGCAAGCCGCAGCAGAGGCGGATTGCCGCCGAAGCCGCCGTCCCAATAGGCTTCGCCCTCGATCTCGACGGCGCAATGAGCCAGCGGCGGACAGGTCGAGGCCAGCGCGACGTCGGCCGTGATGGCGTCATTGCCAAAGATCTGCTGCTGCCCGTCGCGGATTCGCGTCGCCGCAATCAGCAATCTTGGCGCCTTCGGATCGCTCAGCGCCGCGAAATTGATGTCGCGCGACAGCGCCTGCCTGAGCGGATCGAGATCAACCGGATCGAATTGGCCGGAGCGCAGCGTCGGGCCGAATGCGACCGAGCTTCCCGCCGGCGAGAACCCACCGACCAGCATCAGCGAGCGGAACGAGGCTTCGTGCAGCAGGCGGAGCCAGAACCGGCTCAGCCGGCTGCGCGCAGCCTCGCGGCCGCCTTCGGCAAGACCGGAGGCGAGCAGCAGCGCATTGATCGCGCCGGCGCTGGCGCCGCTGATCGCGTCGATCTCGATCGGCTCTTCCAGCAGCCGCTCCAGCACGCCCCAAGTGAAGGCGGCAAAGGTGCCGCCACCCTGCAGCGCCAGCGAGAGTCTGCGCGGGGGCCATTGCTCGGCGCATGCCGGCGCTTGTGCGACCGGCGCAGCCTTTGTCTCGATCGCGATCGTCGCGGGCGCTCGTTCAACAGGCGCGGCTATTGGCGGCAGAACAGGAACGGGAGGCGGCGAGGGCGCACCGGACCAGATGTCGGTGGTCGAGAGCAGCCGGCTGGCCGCGGTGCGGACAGCACCGTGCGAACCAACCCCGTCATGCGCGCCGACAATCTTCTCGCTCATTCTGAGCAACCGCATAACGCCATCTCGACTGTCAGGATGACAGGCATGGAACCGCTTCGCTACTGCCGGCCGCGAGCCGGCCGCCAGTTGCGAACAGGATTTGACATATAATGCAGAGAAGGGCTTCGGTATCCGTAGATGCCCTGGCTTTAGACGCTGACCGCGACAAGTTTCGTAACGCGACTACGCCTTCTCGCCGATCCGGCTTTCCCTGCCGGCTTGCAGTCGCTTGATGTTCTCGCGATGCGCGTAGAACAACAGCAGCGTCAGCACTGCGAACAGTGCTGCGAGCGCGAGGTGGCCGAACCACCACAGGAACATCGGCGTGATGAAGGCCGCCACCAGCGCCGAGAGCGATGAGTAGCGGGTGGTGAAGGCGGTCGCGAGCCAGAGCAGGCAGAACACCACCATGCCGGGCCAGAACAGGCCGAGCAGGATGCCGATATAGACGGCGACGCCCTTGCCACCCCTGAACTTCAGCCAGACCGGGAAGAGATGGCCGAGGAACGCGCCGAGCCCGGCCACCATGGCGGCGTTGGGACCTGCAATGTAGCCGGCGATCACCACGGCCGCCGTGCCCTTGAGCGCGTCGAACAGCAGGGTGCCCGCGGCAAGGCTCTTGCTCCCGGTACGCAGCACATTGGTGGCGCCGATGCTGCCGGAGCCGATCGAGCGGATATCCTGCGTGCCGGCGAGCCTGGTCAGGATCAGGCCAAACGGAATCGAGCCGAACAGGTAGCCGATGATGAAGGCCACCGGCAGAAAAGCTTCAAGCCCCATGGCGGCAGCTCCAAAGGCTGGATTTCGCGTCAGACATGCTCGTACACCGTGCGGCCGCCGACAATGGTGCGGACCACGCGGCCTGTAAAGCGGGCCTCGTCGAACGGGGTGTTCTTGCAGGGCGATTTGAGCTCGGCCGGATCGACGACCCAGGGGACATCGGGGTCGATCACGATGACATCGGCGGGGCTGCCCGCGCGCAGGGTTCCGCCAGGCAGGCCGAGCAGCTCGGCAGGCCGGGTCGACATCGCCCGGATCAGCGTCTTCAGTTCCATCTCGCCATTGTGCACGAGGCGGAGGCCGGCGGGCAGCATGGTCTCCAGACCGACGGCGCCGGGCGCGGCTTCCGCGAACGGCAGGCGCTTGCCCTCGACGTCCTGCGGATTGTGGTCGGACATGACGACGTCGAGCAGGCCGGAGGCCACCGCCGCCACCAGCGCGCGGCGATCGTCCTCGGTGCGCAGCGGCGGCGAAAGCTTCAGGAACGTGCGGTAGGGACCGATATCGTTCTCGTTCAGCGCCAGATGGTTGATCGAGACCGAGGCGCTGACGGCGAGCCCGGCATCGCGGGCGCGCTGGAGGATCTCCAGCGAGTCGATGCAGGTCAGCGAGGCCGCGTGATAGCGGCCGCCGGTCAGCGCCACGAGGCGCATGTCGCGTTCGAGGATCACCGCCTCGGCGGCGTTCGGGATACCCATGAGGCCGAGCCGCGAGGCGAACTCGCCCTCGTTCATCACACCTTCGCCGACGAGATCGGGGTCCTCGGTGTAATGCACGATCAGGGCGTCGAAATCGCGCGCGTAGGTCAGTGCGCGGCGCATCACCTGGGCATTGGTCACGCTTCTGGCGTTATCGCTGAAGGCGACGGCGCCGGCGGCCTTGAGCAGGCCGAACTCGGTCATCTCCTGGCCGTGCATGCCCTTGGTGAGAGCGGCCATCGGCTGAATGTTGACGATCGCGGTGTCGCGGGCGCGCCGCATCACGAAGTCGACGGTCGCCGAATTGTCGATCACCGGCGAGGTGTCGGGCTGGCAGATGATGGTGGTGATGCCGCCGGTCGCGGCCGCCTGGCTGGCGGTGGCAAAGGTCTCGCGATGGCTAAAGCCGGGCTCGCCGACGAAGGCGCGCATGTCGATCAGGCCGGGCGCGACGATCTTGCCGGAGCAGTTGACGATGTCGGTGCCTTCAGGGACGCCGGCCGCGCCAATGCCGCGGCGGGTCTCGCGGATGGCGCCATCGGCGATGAGGACGTCTCCGACGGCGTCGAAATCCCTGGAGGGATCGACGACGCGGGCATTGGCGAGCAGGATGGGGCGGCGGTCGGTCAGCATGGGCATCACGCGTTCGGCAGGTTGCGGGCGAGCGCTTCCAGCACCGCCATGCGCACGGCCACGCCCATCTCCACCTGTTCGCGGATCAGGGATTGCGCGCCGTCGGCGACCGCCGTGTCGATTTCGACGCCGCGGTTCATGGGGCCGGGATGCATCACGAGTGCGTCCGGCTTGGCGTAAGCGAGCTTCTTCTGGTCGAGCCCGAAATAGTTGAAGTACTCGCTGGACGACGGCACGAAGGAGCCGTTCATGCGCTCGCGCTGCAACCGCAGCATCATGACGATGTCGGCACCGTTCAATCCCTCGCGCATGTCGCGCGCGACCTCGACGCCCATCCGCTCGATGCCGGGCGGCAGCAGCGTGGAGGGGCCGACGACGCGGACGCGGGCGCCCATGGTGTTGAGAAGAATGATGTTGGAGCGGGCGACACGCGAATGCAGCACGTCGCCGCAGATCGCGACCACGAGGCCCTCGATGCGGCCCTTGTTGCGGCGGATGGTCAGCGCATCGAGCAGCGCCTGGGTCGGATGCTCGTGGGCGCCGTCGCCGGCATTGATCACGGAACCGTCAACCTTGCGCGCCAGCAGTTCCACCGCGCCGGAGGCGTGATGCCGCATCACGAGGATGTCGGGGTGCATGGCGTTGAGCGTCATCGCGGTGTCGATCAGCGTCTCGCCCTTCTTGATGGACGAGGACGCCACCGACATGTTCATGACGTCGGCGCCCAGGCGCTTGCCGGCGAGCTCGAACGAGGATTGGGTCCGGGTGGAGGCCTCGAAGAAGAGGTTCACTTGCGTCCGTCCCCGCAGGACGGTGCGCTTCTTGTCAACCTGGCGGTTGAGCTCGACATATTCTTCGGACAGGTCGAGGAGGCCGGTGATGTCGGCCGCGGAAAGGCCCTCGATGCCCAGCAAATGCCGGTGGCCGAGGACGAAGGTCGATTTCGATGTCATTAAAACGAGAGCTATAGGCGCGGATGGATGAGGGGGCAAGGGCCAAAGCCGGGGCGGTGAGTTATCCCCTGATCTGTCGCCCACTCGGTCATTCCGGGATGGCGCGCAAGCGCCAGACCCGGAATCTCGAGATTCCGGGTTCGATGCTGCGCATCGCCCCGGAATGACGCCCGAGGACGGGAGGCATCGTGAAGACAATTCTTGCAGCTTTTATATCAATCGTCGTTATCTCGCCCGCCCACGCCCAATCGCTCCCCGGCGGCTTCGTCTATCTGCGCGAGATCGATCCAACCATCATCCAGGACATCCGCTACGCCACGTCGAACAATTTCGTCGGCCGTCCGCTTGCCGGGTACAATGCAGGCGAATGCGTGGTGAAGCAGGAGGTGGGGCTGCGGCTGAAGGCGGTCCAGCAGGACCTCGCCGCGCAAAATCTCTCGCTCAAGATGTTCGACTGCTACCGGCCGGCACGAGCCTCGCTCGACATGGTGAAATGGTCGCAGAACGGTCGCGAGACCGCTGCCGAGCGGCGCTACAATCCCAAAATTCCCAAGACCGAGCTGTTCCGCCTCGGCTACATCGCGAGCCGCTCGCAACATTCGACGGGCGCGGCGCTCGATCTCACGTTGGTCGATCTGAAGGCCGATAATTCCGGCAAGTATGACCCATCAAGAAGCTATGCCGATTGCACCGCGCCGGTCGAAGCGCGCGCTCCCGAAGGCAGCATCGACATGGGCACCGGTTATGACTGCACCGACACAAAAGGCCATACCGCGGCACCGTCGATCACGGCGGAGCAGCGCGCCTGGCGCAAGCGGTTGGTGACTGCGATGGCCCGGCAAGGCTTTGTGAACTATTCGAAGGAGTGGTGGCATTTTTCCCTGCCGGGGGCGGGCGGGGCCGCCTATGATTTCCCGATCCAGCCGCGCCGGAACTGATTCCGCGCCGAGGAAACCTGATGACGCAGCCGAGTTTCGCGACCCACGAGGTCTTCAACCAGTCGCCGCCGTTCGAGGATATCGATCTCTTTACCGTGGACCAGCCGCTGGTCGATGCGGTGAAGGCCAATGGCGGCGCGGCGGCGGAACGCGAGCTGTCCGCGTTCGGCAAGCAATGGGGCTCGGCCGCGATGGCGGATCGCGGGCGGCTCTCGAACGAGAACACGCCGAAGCTGCGCACCTTCGACGCCAAGGGCAATCGCCGCGACCAGGTCGAGTTTCACCCCGCCTATCACGAGCTGATGGCGCACAGCGCTGAGGCCGGCGTGCACAATTCGACCTGGACCGTGAACGGCAAACCTGCGGGCGATGCCGCCGAGGTCATTCGTGCGGCCAAATTCTACATGGCAGCCCAGGTCGAGACCGGTCATCTCTGCCCGATCACGATGACGCGCGCCTCCGTCGGTGCGCTGGCGGTGCAGCCGGATCTGCTCGCGCGCGTGATGCCGGTGCTGTCGACCAAGAGCTACGATTCCAGCTTCGCGCCGTGGTGGCAGAAGCGCGGCATGACGGTCGGCATGGGTATGACCGAGAAGCAGGGCGGCACCGACGTGCGCTCCAACATGACGCGCGCCGTGCGCGACGGCGAGGCCTATCGCATCACCGGCCATAAATGGTTCATGTCGGCGCCGATGTGTGATGCGTTTCTGGTGCTGGCGCAGGCCGAGCAGGGGCTGACCTGTTTCTTCATGCCGCGCTTCGCGCCGGATGGCTCCGTGAATGCGATCCAATTCCAGCGGTTGAAGGACAAGCTCGGCAACCGTTCCAACGCCTCGTCCGAGGTCGAGTTCGCCGGCGCCTATGGCGAACGGGTCGGCGAGGAGGGCAAGGGCATCCGCACCATCATCCAGATGGTGCAATTGACGCGGCAGGATTGCGCGATCGCTTCCGTCGGCCTGATGCGCTCGGGGCTGGCGCATGCGCTGCATCACGCCCGTCACCGCAGCGTGTTCCAGAAACATCTGGCGGACCAGCCCCTGATGCAGGCCGTGCTCTCGGACATGGCGCTGCATGTCGAGGCGAGCACGGCCCTGGTGATGCGGCTCTGCCGCGCCTTCGACCGTACGCCGCACGATGCGGCCGAGGCCGCCTATATGCGGCTGCTGACGCCCGCGATCAAATACTGGACCTGCAAGAGCGCGCCGCCGTTCCTCTATGAGGCCATGGAATGCCTCGGCGGCAATGGCTATGTCGAGGACGGCATTCTGGCGCGGCACTATCGGGAGGCGCCGGTCAACGCGATCTGGGAAGGTTCGGGCAATGTGATGTGCCTCGATGTGCTCCGCGCGCTCTCGCGCGAGCCTGAAGCAGCGGCGGCCGTGCTGCAATCGCTTGCGGCCGAGACCAAGGGCTTGCCTGGAGCGGGCGAGACGATCGCGTTCATCGGCAAGACGTTCCGCCGCGCCGACGGCGAGCGCGTCGCGCGCCTCGCGGTCGAGAAGCTGGCGCTGCTTGCCGCCGCTGCGGCGCTCAACGGCGTCTCCCCGCGCCAGGCCGAACTGTTCGCGAGCACGCGGCTCGCCGCCAGCCACGCCAGCATGTACGGCGCCGTGGAGCTGGAGAGCGGCGACGCGCGCGCGCTGCTGGATCGAGCGCTGCCGTGAGTGGGCGCGGTCTCTCCACAGCGTCATGGCCGGGCCTGCCCCGGCCAGCCACGTCTTGCTGCTCGGCACGAAGAGCGCGGATGCCCGGGCCTTCGCCTCGCCGAAGCGGCTTCGGCCGCGCAGGCGGGACAAGCCCGGGCATGACGACCTCTCGATAGCTTGCACTTCCCAACGAAGGCCTCCTGATGGACTCCCTCAATCCCGACCATCCGCCGCTGACCGTGACGCCGGCGACGCCCCGCGTCTGGATGTTCTGGGGCACCGCGCTGTGGGGCCTTTTCATCTTCGTCGCGATGTTCATCGGGCAGATCGGCGCGATCGTTCTGCTGGCGGCCTTGCGCGGCCTGCCGATGGACCTCGCCTCGATCCAGGCGGTCGGCCACGAGCCTCAGGCGCTGGCGCTGTCGGTCATCATGGGCCTGCCGGCGACGCTCTTGTCGGTGTGGCTCGCTATTGCCATCAAGAGGGCGTCCTTCGTCGACTACCTCGCACTGCATTGGCCGTCCTGGAAGCAGCTCCTGTTTGGTGCAGTCGGCCTCATCCTGATCGTGCTGGTCTGGGAGACGATGTCGCGCGCGCTCGGCCGCGAGGCGACGCCGGGCTTCATGACCGATCTGTTGAAATCGGGCCGCGACAAGGGCGCAGCGCTCATGCTGCTGGTTGCGTTCGCGGTGGCGGCGCCGATGTCGGAAGAGGTGTTGGCGCGCGGCTTCCTCTATCGCGGCTGGTCGGCGAGCTTCCTGCGCATGCCCGGCGCGATCCTGCTGTCGTCGCTGGTCTGGACGGTCGTCCACCTGCAATACGACATGTACTTCCTCGCCGAGGTCTTCACCATCGGCCTGTGGTTCGGCTACATGCGCTATCGCGCGGGTTCGCTCTGGCTCACCATCATCCTGCACGCGCTGAACAATCTCACCGCAGTGGTGCTGACGATGTGGCTGGGGAGCTAGGCCACCAGCGCGATCGCGATTGGCATCGTGATCGCCGCCAAGATCGTCTGCAGCGTGATGATCTGCGCCAGCAGCGGCGCGTCGCCGCCCATCTGGCGTGCCAGGACGTAGGCGCTCGACGAGGTCGGCACCGCGGAGCAGATCGCCACGATCGCCAGGCTCTCGCCCGAGAGCCCGAACCAGACGGCGAGAGCGAGGGCAATCGCCGGCATCAGCACCAGCTTGAAGACGACGCCGATCGCAGCACCAGCGCTCGGACGCAGCAGGCCTTCGAGATGCAGGCCGGCGCCGGTGACGAGCAGGCCGATCGCGAGCGAGGAGCGGCCGAGCGCGTCCGCCACCTCGTGCCAGAGCTTTGGCAGCGGCAGGTGGGTGACATTGACGAAGAGTCCGATCGCGCAAGCCCAGATCAGGGGATTGCGGATCACGGTCATGACGATGGTGCGCGCCGACTGCTTCTCGGGCGCGGCGTAATGGGCGAGCACCGCGACGCTGAATACGTTGACGAGCGGAATGATGGCAACCATCGCCACCGAGGCGAGCGCCAGCCCGACATCGCCGAACATGTTGGCGCAGACCGACAGGGCCACGAAGGTCTGCCAGCGCGTCGCGCCCTGGAAGATCGAGCTGAAGGCGGGGCCGTCGATGCCGAGCCGCGCCAGGGCAGGCCGGAGCGCGAGGCACAGCAGCGACATCGCCAGCGCCGACAGCAGCAGCGCGCCGCCGACGCCGGCCACCGGCACCTTGGAGAGGTCGGCCTTCACCAGCGTCTGGATCAGCAGCATCGGGAACAGCACGAAATAGGTCAGCCGTTCCAGCCCGTGCCATTGCGTGTCGAGCCGCATCAGGCTGCGCTTCAGGACGACGCCGAGCACGATGAGGATGAAGACCGGCAGCAGTGCCGCGATCACGACGGCCATCGGTCAGGCGGTCCCTGGATCGAGATTGGCGAGACGATCCAGCGCGCCTTGCAGGATAAAGATGGCGGCATGCTCGTCGATCACCTCGGCGCGCTTGGCGCGGCTGACGTCCATCCCGATCAGCTCGCGCTCGACCGCCGCGGTCGACAGGCGTTCGTCCCACAGGCCGATGGGGAGGGCGGTCAGCCCGGCAAGATTGCGGGCGAAGGCACGGGTGGATTGTGCGCGCGGACCTTCGCTGCCGTCCATGTTGATGGGCAGGCCAAGCACGAAGCCGACCACTTTTCGCTCGGCGGCGAGCGCGAGCAGCCGCGCCGCGTCCTGCTTGAACGCCTTGCGCTGGATCGTCTCGACGCCGGTCGCGAGCCGGCGGTCCGGATTGGACACGGCAACGCCGATCGTTTTGGTGCCGAGGTCGAGACCGATCAGCCCACCGCGCGCGGGCCAGTGGGTTGCAGCATCGATGAGGGGCAGGATAAGAGCCGGCATGGCCTAGCGCATATCACGCGTCGCGCCGCGGAGTGAACCCGGAACCATGGATGCGTTGACATTATTCGGCCTGTTCGCCGTCACGGCGATGCTGGTCACCTATGCGTTGGAAGACCGCAGCCATTGGTTTGTCCTGCTGTTCGCCGCGTCCTGCGCGCTCGGCTCGGCCTACGGCTTTCTCCAGGGCGCCTGGCCGTTCGGCCTGGTCGAAGCGATCTGGGCCGTCGTGGCGCTGCGGCGGTGGCAGCGGAAGCCGTAGACCGTCCGGCGGCGGATGGCTTCGTGCGCGAAATGATGACGCACACCTGCATCGATCAATTGTGGGAAATCTCACATGGGTGAAGGCGCAAGCATGACATGATGCCGGCGATTGACGCTCTGGTTGCAGCGCGGCAAATTTATAAGTCTAAAGTAGTGCGGGGCGCGTGCCCTCAATTTCCAGAGCGTTTGGCGGCCGGCAATCCAGCCCGTGCCGAAACCTTGGCGCAGTTTTTCAGGCGCCGATCACGTCCAATATTCGTCCAGTCCATTTTTGAGAGGTCATGATGCTCATCAAGCCAAGCCTGATCGCGGGCTCAGAAAGGCGATTCAAGCAAGCCGAGTTCTCACCCGATGCCTTGAACCGGAAACTGGGCGACGGTCCGATCGAGATGACCGTCGATAAGATGCGCCTGCGCCAGCGCCAGCTGCTGGCCGAGACGCAGGACGTGGAGAAGGCCGAAATCGGCCTGGAGCGGATCATTCAGGGCAATGATCTCGACAGCATCAATTACCTCGCCAAGGGGACGGCCGCTTCGCGCTCGGTGTGCCGCATCCAGCTCAGGGATCCCAAGTCGAACCTGCTCGGCTATGGCTCGGGCTTTCTGATCGGACCGAACCTGCTCATGACCAACCATCATGTGTTCGGCAAGCCGGCCGAGGCCGCCAATTCGATCGCCGATTTCAACTACGAGCTCGACATCTCCGGGCAGGAGCGCGTGCCCGTGCGGTTCGGCTTTGAGCCGGGCAAGTTCTTCTACACCAACGACAGGCTGGATTTTTCCATCGTCGCGGTGGCGCCGACTTCGCTATCGGGCGGGGAGGATCTCGAGGACTTCGGATGGCTGCCGCTCAGCGGCGCGCCCGGCAAGGCGGACCCCGGCGAATATCTCACCATCATCCAGCATCCCAGCGGGCAGATGAAGCAGGTCTGCGTCCGCGAGAACAAGCTGCTCAAATATGTCGGCGACTTCCTCTGGTACAACACCGACACGACGGCGGGATCGTCGGGCTCGCCGGCGTTCAACAGGTTCTGGCAGGTCGTCGCGCTGCATCACAGCGGCGTTCCCCACAAGGACGCGCAGGGCCGCACTTTGACCAAGGACGGCAAGGTGTGGAAGCCGTCGATGGATGAGGCCCTGATCGACTGGATCGCCAATGAAGGCATCCGGATCAGCGCCATCGTCGCCGACCTCAAGGTTGCCGTCGGCTCGCATCCCATGATCAAGCCGGTACTTGATGAGGAGGAGCCGCCGACCCGGCACGAGATCGAGAAGGTCCGCGCGCCGGCGACGGCGCCGATGTTCGGAGCCAATATCTGGGTCGAGCAGTCGCTGGACGGCACCTCGCTGGTGGTCCCGATCCGCGTGCCGCTGCCGATGCTCAGGAAGGACATTCCATTCGCTCCGCTGCCGCCCGTGCCGGGCCCGGCAGGAGGCAACGGCGGGGCGCCGAATGGCGGCATACCCAGCGGCGGCACGCCGCTGATCCCGCCGCCGGCCGGCCTGCTGCCGCACATCAGCGTCAACAACGGCCTGCCCATGGAGGCCGTGCACATCGATCAGAGCACGCTGAAATCGCGTCCCGGTTACAAGGCGAATTTCCTCGGCACCGGCAAGTTCTCGGTGCCGCTGCCGAAGATTCCGGCCGCTCAGAAGTCCCTGATCGCGACGCTCAAGGGCAGCTCCAAGCAATCCGAGCTGAAATATTTCAACTACAGCGTCGTGATGAACAAGGAGCGCCGGCTCGCCTTCTTCAGCTGTGTCAACATCGACGGTGGACAGCAGCAGGACGTCGGCAAGCGCGAAGGCGATTCCTGGCTGCGCGATCCGCGCATCGACGACGATGCCCAGATCGGTGACGAGTTCTACCGCAAGCAAGCCACCCTCGAGGCGGACCGCAGCAAGAATCCGTTCGACCGCGGTCATCTGGTGCGCCGGCTCGATGCGACCTGGGGCGACACCGTCGCCGCCGCCAAGCAGCATGGTGACGATTCCTTCCACTTCACCAACTGCTCGCCGCAGTTCTTCTCGTTCAACCAGGGCAAGCAGCTCTGGGCAGGCCTGGAGGACTACACGCGTGACGTCCTGCTCGAAGGCGAGGAGAAGGGCATCGTCATGAACGGTCCGGTGTTCGACGGGCCGGACGCCGATGGCTCCGATCTGCCCAATCCGGCTGGCCGGCCGCACAAGGATCCGAGCTTCGGCGGCGTCCAGATCCCGAAATATTTCTGGAAGATCCTGATCCAGCGCAACGAGGATGACGACGCGCTCAAGGCGGCGGCCTTCCTGATGAGCCAGCGGAAGCTGATCATGGACATCGATCGCATCCAGGAGGTGGATCTGCGCGAGAAGATGTCGGAGGAGGACGTCAGCGTCTTCCAGGTCTCGATCGCGGACCTTGCGAAATTGACCAAGCTCGATTTCGGCAATCTGGGCGAATCGGATTCGCACGAGGCGACTTCGGTCGGCCCGCGGCGGATCGAGTCCTACGAGGACATCCGGCTGTAGATCACGCTGAGACCGATCGAGAGGACGTCACCGCGTCAGGCCGCGATGACGTCCTCCTCGGGCTTGAGGCAAGCGGCAAAGCCGCTCAGCGCGCTGGTTTGATGGCCGGCGCGACGCTGGATGAAGAGCGTCTCGACGCGCGCATGCGCAGCGCTCAGCGTGTGGATCGAGACGCTGCCGTTCATCGCGCTGCGTTCGACGACCGCGCGCGGCAGCAACGTCACGCCCATGTCGGCGGCGACGCAGCCGATCATGCCGTCGAGCGTGCCGAGCTCGAAGCGCGCGGCGGAAGGCCAGCCGAAATCGACGAAGACCTGTTCGAGCCGTTGGCGGTAGGTGCAGCCGGTGCGGAACACCAGCGCGGTCGGGCCGGATTCCGGCGTGCCTGCGCGCAGCTCGGCGAGCGAGGCCCAGCGCCGCGCGCTGACCAGGACCAGCTCCTCGCGGAAGGCGCTCGTCGCCATGAGATCGACATGCGCGATCGGACCCGCGACGAAGGCGCCGTCGAGCGCGCCGTCGAGCACGGCGGCGACGAGGTCGGCCGTAGTGGCGGTGCGCAAGGAGAGCCGCACGGCGGGAAAGCGGCGATGGAAGTCGGCGAGCAGCGGCGGCAGCCGCACCGCCGCGGTCGTTTCCATCGAGCCGATCGCGAGCGGTCCCTTCGGCTCGCCATCGTCGCGCGCTGCCAGCACGGCTTCGCGCGAGAGCGCGGCCATCCGTTGCGCGTAAGGCAACAGGCGCTTGCCGGCACCTGTCAGCGTCATGCCGCGGCTATGGCGCTCGAACAGCGGCGTGCCGATCTCCGCCTCCAGCGTCTTCACGCGCTGGGTGACGTTGGACTGCACGGTATTCAGCTCCTCCGCGGCGCGGGTGATGCCGCCGGTGCGAGCAACGGCGGCAAAGGTCTGGAGATCGCTGAGTTCCATGGCCCGTTTCTCTTTTGAGATGGCAGCGTTCTGTAGAATTCAATTTTGAAGAATGTTATTCGCGCCTAATCTTCCTGTCCAGAGTGGGGGGATTCATGCCGATTGCCACGCCGCTGACGGAGTTGCTCGGGATCAGGCATCCGATCTTGTCGGCTCCTATGGACACGATTGCGGGCAGCCGGCTGACGCGCGCTGTCAGCGAGGCCGGCGGATTCGGCATCCTGGGTGGCGGATACGGTGACCGCGACCGGCTTGCGACGGAGGCCGCGGAGCTGAAAGGCTTTGTGCCGTTCGGCATAGGCTTCATTACCTGGAGCCTGGCACGACAACCCGAGCTGCTCGACATCGCGCTCGACGCCCGCCCACACGCCATCATGCTGTCATTCGGCGATCCCGCGCCATTCGCGCCGCGCATCAAGGCGGCTGGCGTGCGACTGATCTGCCAGGTGCAGAGCGAGGACATGGCGAGGCAGGCGCTCGATGCCGGCGCGGAGATCCTGATCGCGCAGGGCACCGAAGCCGGCGGCCACGGCGCATCGCGCACCACGGTCGACATCGTGCCTGCGATCGTCGATCTCGCGGCCGGACGTGTGCCGGTGGTCGCGGCCGGCGGGATTGCCGACGGCCGGGGCCTCGCCGCAATGATGATGCTGGGCGCATCCGGCGTGCTGATCGGCACCCGCTTCTATGCGAGCGTGGAGGCCAACGGCGCGCGCGAGGCCAAGGAGCGCATTCGCGCGGCCGACGGCAATGACACGGTGCGCGGCGTCATCTTCGACTGGTCGCGCAGCCTGTTCTGGCCGGCGCCCTTCACCGCGCGTTCGCTGGTCAACGACCACATCAGGCGCTGGACCGGCCGTGAGATCGAGCTCATGCAGCGCGCGAGCGAGGTCGCCGTCGATTATGCTGCGGCGAAGGCCGCGGGCAATTTCGAGGTCGCTGCGGTCTTTGCCGGCGAGGCGGTCGGCCTGATTCATGATATTCCGCCCGCAGCCGAGATCGTCGAGCGGATTGCGGTTGAAGCCGAGCAGCTTCTTGCCGGGCGGCGCAACTCCATTGCGTCCGTCGCCTGAACCTAGAGAGAACAACCATGTGGCCTGACCGTCGACTGATGAACCTCTTCAAGACCGAATTCCCGATCGTGCTGGCGCCGATGGCCGGTGTGATGGATGCGGAGCTGGTGATTGCGGCGGCGCAGGGCGGGGCGCTCGGCTCGCTGCCTTGCGCGATGATCTCGGCGGACAAGGCGCGCGAGCAGGTCGGCCTGATCCGCCAGCACGTGAAGGCGCCGGTCAACCTGAACTTCTTCTGCCACACTCCGGTCGATCTGACGGCCGAGGCCGACGCGCGCTGGAAGCAGCGGCTTGCGGGCTATTACACCGAGCATGGTCTCGATCCCTCGGCGCCGATCGCGGCCGCGAACCGCGCGCCGTTCGATGCGGCCTTCTGCGAGGTCGTCGAGGAGCTGAAGCCGGAAGTCGTCAGCTTCCATTTCGGCCTGCCCGAGCAGGCGCTGCTCAAGCGGGTAAAGGCAGCCGGTTGCCTCGTGATCTCGTCGGCGACGACGGTGAAGGAGGCGGTCTGGCTCGAACAGCGCGGCGTCGATGCCGTGATCGCGCAAGGCGCGGAGGCGGGCGGCCACCGCGGCATGTTCCTGACCGACAAAATCTCGGAGCAGCCCGGCACCTTCGCGCTGGTGCCGCAGGTCGTCGATGCGGTGAAGGTGCCGGTGATCGCCTGCGGCGGAATTGCCGACGGACGCGGCATTGCCGCGGCCTTTGCTCTCGGCGCCTCCGGCGTGCAGATCGGCAGCGCCTATCTGCGCTGTCCGGAGTCCAAGGTCAGCGCGGGCGGCCGCAAGGCGCTTGCCGAGGCGGGTGACGATTCCACCGTCATCACCAATGTCATGACCGGCCGTCCCGCGCGCGGGGTCCAGAACCGCCTGATGCGCGAGGCCGGCCCGGTCTCGCCGGATGCGCCGCCCTTTCCCCATGCTGCGACGGCGCTGGGACCGCTGAAGGCGGCCGCCGAGAAGCAGGGCAGGGTGGATTTCACCAATCTCTGGGCTGGACAGGCCATCGCGCTGGGCCGTGAGGTCCCCGCGGCCGAATTGACCCGGGATCTCGCCAAATCGGCGCTGGCCCGCATGAAAGCGCTGGCCGGATAGGCCAGCTACGCCGGTTGCGGCGCAAAACCGGGCTCTGCTATACGGCACATAGGTTTTGCCGTGAGAGGCCTTATATAATGTCCGTCGACGCCGCTACCGTCCGCCGCATCGCGCATCTGGCGCGCATCGCGGTTTCCGAGGGCGAGGTTCCGCATCTGCAGGGCGAGCTCAACGCCATGCTCGCCTTCGTCGAGCAGCTTTCGGAGGTCAATGTCGCGGGCGTGGAGCCCATGACCTCGGTCACCCCGATGCAGATGAAGAAGCGGCAGGATGTGGTCGACGACGGCGAGATCGCCGACGATATCGTTGCCAACGCGCCCGCGACCGAAGGGCACTTCTTCCTGGTGCCGAAGGTCGTGGAATAATTTTTAGGACGTGGTCCGATGTGTCTGCTTTGCGACGACGAGAAGGCCTATCAGGCCTACATGAATTACCTCGACAAGATGGAGCGGCAGGGCAAGGCTGCCGACCCCAATGTCGCCGTCAATGCCGTGCTCGACGAGATCGAGGCCGCCGCGAATGCGGCCGCCAAGAAAGACGACCCGGCCAACGACAAGACCCTGTCTCCGTTCTTCTGCAGCCCGATCAATAAATGACCGATTTGACATCGCTGACGCTCGCCGAGGCCCGCAAGGGTCTCGCCGACAAGACTTTCACGTCCCTCGAGCTGACCGACGCGCATCTGTCCGCGATCGAAGCCGCGCGCGTGCTCAATGCCTTCGTGATGGAGACGCCGGACCAGGCGCGCGCCATGGCGCGCGAGGCCGACGCCAAGATCGCCAAGGGCGAGGTGGGGCCGCTCGCCGGCATCCCGCTCGGCATCAAGGACCTGTTCGCGACCAAGGGCGTGCGCACCACGGCGTGCTCGAAGATCCTCGGCAATTTCGTGCCGACCTACGAGTCCACCGTGACCTCGCAGCTGTGGCGCGACGGCGCGGTGATGCTCGGCAAGCTCAACAATGACGAGTTCGCGATGGGCTCGGCCAACGAGACATCGTGCTTCGGTCCCGTCGGCAATCCCTGGCGGCGCGAGGGCAGCAACACCACGCTGGTGCCGGGCGGCTCGTCCGGCGGCTCGGCCTCGGCCGTCGCGGCACTGCTGTGCATGGGCGCGACCGCGACCGACACCGGCGGCTCGATCCGCCAGCCGGCGGCGTTCACCGCGACCGTCGGCATCAAGCCGACCTATGGCCGCTGCTCGCGCTGGGGCATCGTCGCCTTTGCCTCCTCGCTCGATCAGGCAGGGCCGATCGCGCGCACCACGCGCGATGCCGCCATGCTGCTGCGCTCGATGGCCGGCCATGATCCGAAGGACACCACCTCGGTCGACATTCCCGTTCCGGATTACGAAGCCGCCATCGGCAAGTCCGTGAAGGGCATGAAGATCGGCATCCCCAAGGAGTATCGTCTCGACGGCATGCCGGCCGAGATCGAGAAACTGTGGAGTGAGGGCGCGGCGTGGCTGAAGGCGGCCGGTGCCGAGCTCGTCGAAGTGTCGCTGCCGCACACCAAGTACGCGTTGCCGGCCTATTACATCGTGGCGCCGGCGGAGGCCTCGTCGAACCTCGCGCGCTATGACGGCGTGCGCTACGGCCTGCGCGAGCAGGGCAAGAACATCAACGAGCTCTACGAGAATACCCGCGCCGAAGGGTTTGGCGCGGAGGTGCGCCGCCGCGTCATGATCGGCACCTATGTGCTCTCGGCCGGCTATTACGACGCCTATTATCTGCGCGCGCAGAAAGTGCGCACGCTGATCAAGAAGGATTTTGAGGATTGCTTCGCGAAGGGCATCGACGCGATCCTCACGCCGGCGACACCGTCGGCGGCCTTCGGCATCGGCGAGAAGGGCGGCGCCGATCCCGTCGAGATGTATCTCAACGATATCTTCACGGTGACCGTGAACATGGCGGGCCTGCCGGGCATCGCGGTGCCTGCCGGCAAGGACGCGCAAGGTCTGCCGCTCGGCCTGCAACTGATCGGCCGTCCCTTCGACGAGGAGACGCTGTTCTCGCTCGGCGAGGTGATCGAGCAGGCGGCCGGCCGCTTCACGCCCGCGAGGTGGTGGTGAATGTCGCCGATTTCATCGCCAGCCTCGACGGCGCTGCGCCTGCGCCGGACCTGAACGCGCCGCTCGCCGGCCTCTGGTGGGCCGCGAAAGGCGACTGGGACCAGGCGCACAGGATCGTTCAGGACGATAGCAGCCACGACGCCGCCTGGGTGCATGCCTATCTGCACCGCGTCGAAGGCGATCTCGGCAACGCCGGCTACTGGTACCGCCAGGCCGGCCAACCGGCTGCAAAGGATTCATTGGAAGCAGAGTGGCGGCGGATCGCTGCCACGATGCTCGGGAGCAAGACATGAGCACGGCCACGCACAAGCTTCTCAAGGGCGCCACCGGTGAGTGGGAGATGGTCATCGGCATGGAGATCCATGCTCAGGTGACGTCGAAGTCGAAACTGTTCTCCGGCGCGTCCACGGCGTTCGGCGGCGAGCCGAACAGCCAGGTCTCCCTCGTCGACGCGGCGATGCCCGGCATGCTGCCCGTCATCAACGAGGAATGCGTCAGACAGGCTGTCCGGACGGGGCTCGGTCTCAACGCGCAGATCAACCTGCGCTCGGTGTTCGACCGGAAGAACTATTTCTATCCGGATCTGCCGCAGGGCTACCAGATCAGCCAGTACAAATCGCCTGTCGTGGGTGAGGGCGAGGTGATCGTCGATCTCGACGGCGGCAAGACGGTCACCATCGGTATCGAGCGGCTGCATCTGGAGCAGGATCCCGGCAAGATGCTGCACGACCGGTCTCCGTCGCTGTCCTACATCGATTTCAACCGCTGTGGCGTGGCGCTGATGGAGATTGTCTCGAAACCGGACATCCGCGACGCCGAGCAGGCCAAGGCCTACGTGACCAAGCTGCGCTCGATCATGCGCTACCTCGGCACCTGTGACGGTGACATGGAGAAGGGATCCTTGCGCGCCGACGTCAACGTGTCCGTGCGCAGGCCCGGGGCGCCGCTCGGCACCCGCTGCGAGATCAAGAACATGAACTCGATCACCTTCATCGGCCAGGCGATCGAGTATGAAGCACGGCGCCAGATCGAGATACTGGAGGATGGTGGCCAGATCGAGCAGGAGACCCGTCGGTTCGATCCCAACAAGGGCGAGACGCGCTCGATGCGGTCCAAGGAAGAGGCGCATGACTACCGCTACTTCCCCGATCCCGACCTCTTGCCGCTCGAGTTCAGCCAGGCGTTCGTCGACGAGCTGAAGGCGAAGCTGCCGGAGCTGCCGGACCAGAAGAAGACGCGCTTCGTCGCCGATCTCGGCCTGTCGGCCTATGATGCGAGCGTGCTCGTCGCCGAGCGCGAGAGCGCGGTGTTCTACGAGACCGTGCTCGACCGGCTCGACAACCGCGCGCGCGACGGCAAGATGGCGGCGAACTGGGTGATCAACGAGCTGTTCGGCCGTCTCAACAAGGAGGGCCGGGATATTACGGGCTCTCCGGTGAGCGCCGAGCAGCTCTCCGGCATCGTCGACCTGATCGGCGAGGGCACGATCTCGGGCAAGATCGCCAAGGACCTGTTCGAAATCGTCTGGCAGGAGGGCGGCGACCCCCGCGCGCTGGTCGAAAGCCGCGGCATGAAGCAGGTGACGGATCTTTCGGCGATCGAAAAGGTTGTCGACGACATCATCGCAGCCAATCCCGACAAGGCTGCGCAGGTGAAGGACAAGCCGCAGTCGCTCGGCTGGTTCGTCGGCCAGGTGATGAAGGCATCCGGCGGCAAGGCGAACCCTCAGAGCGTCAACGACCTGCTCAAGTCCAAGCTCGGCGTCTGACATCACGCGCTCGAACGAGGTGACGGACGCGCTTCGTCACCTCGTCTCGGTTCTCGACGCGACGTTCGCGCGCATCGTCGGCGACAAACTTCATCCCGCTGAGGTCACCACGAGCGAGCGAATCGCAGTGGTGCGATTCGCTCGAAACGGCGACTTGCACGCGCTCCGACGAGCGCTTCCGCCGTTAAGCATGAAAATAATTTCGTTGCCAAAACTCGCGACTCAGAGTCCGCGACTCGCCTTCGTGCGGCGGTCGAACACTGTGCATCGTGCTTCATCGCACCGACCATGCGTAATGCATGCGCGCAGAATAACACTTGCTGCATAGAGTTTTTTGAAATCGCCGCGCTCGCCGACGTCGCTGCCGCGAGAAGCAAATGCAATCGCAGACGCGTGTCTCCGCGCGTCCGCAAATCAAGCGCGGCTGGCGCACGCGCACTGCGTCGTCAACACTTCCTTAAGTGAGAAGATGTTTTTTTCGTCGTGTTGGTGTATTCGGGATTGGTGTGCAATCGATCCGCGACTGCATGCAGCGATTAAAGCCATCTCACACATCGGAGGGCAACATGGCCAAGAAAGCGAAGAAGGCGAAGAAGGCGAAGAGCGCAGTGAAGAAGACTGCGAAGAAGACCCGCAAGGTCGCGAAGAAGAAGAAGTAACTTCGACTTCTGAAGTTGCCGGCTCCTAGCAGCCGGCACGTCATCAGCGTCTCCTTGAGGTTCTGATCGACGATAGAGGGTGTCGGCGAGACATCAGGTCAACGGTCGGATCGTTCTCTTGACGGTCCGGCAGAAGAAACGAGTTTTCTTCGTTCGGTGCGGTTCTCCTTGCGGGGCTCCGCAATTTCACAAGCGGCCCTCGGGCCACCGTGGAATCTGGTCCTGACGTGTTCGCCGACGCCCTCGTTCTCTTGAGGCCGGGGTATTGCCGGCATTCCCTTTCCCGACATTGCTGATCTGACGCGCGACGCAGTTTGTGCTGCTTTGCTCGAACTGCCTTGGGCAGGTTGGGGCTGTGGCTTGATTGCGTGCTGTGCGCGCGCCGCTTCCCCATTCCCGGTGTCATCGCCCGGCTCCGACCGGGCGATCCAGTAATCCGAGACGGCAGTGATTGAATCGATAAGCTGCGGCGTACTGGATTTCCCGCCGGAGCCTGTCATCGGGCTCGCCAAAGGCGAGACCCGGTGGCGGGGAATGACAGGATGGGCGCAGCCACGACCTCGATCCGCCCCACACAACGTAACCACATGACACGCGCCACCGCGCGCGATGGTTATCGTTCTCCCAAAATCCTGCGGTAAACAGAATCTGACGAACTGAGGAAGTACCTGCAAATCAGGGATTTTTTGAAATCCGGGCGCAGGCTGCGCGCAGGTGCGTTTACGTCTGCTTCATCGCGATACTTAAACTGCCATTCAAATTTGCCCGCCATCATCGCCTCCAACAAGCCGGCAAACGGCAATGGGCACGAAGCCCTGGGGATGAGTTGAACAGTGCGCGATCCGGGGAAGGGTCATGCACATCAGAATTGGACGGGAGCCGCGCTCGGGGGAACGAGGCGGCAAAAGAAAAAAGGGGATGCGTTATGTTTCAGGGTACTTTCGATCTGGAGACCGCAACGCCGATCGACGCGAGCGCGCTGTCGGACGTGCTGTTCGAGCGCGGCATCTATTGGGCGAGCGGCCGCTCCGGCCTCGTCGATCTCGTCGCCGCGCATAAGTGGTTCAACCTCGCCGCGCTGAAGGGCCGCAAGGACGCCGTGGCGCTGCGTCAGGAAGTGGCCTGCCAGATGTCGGATGCCGAGATCTCGGTCGCGCAGCGCGAGGCGAGGGCGTGGGTTTCCACTCATTGACCCCCGAAGCGCATCCACACCCGTGTTCGCACGGGTGGGCCTGGTTGCGCTGAATCAAGTTTCTTTGTCGTGCCGCCACTTAGACCCGAGCGGCATGAGCGCCCCCGACACGAATGGACGATGGCTGCCGATTCAGATCGCTCCTGACGAGTGCGATTTGGAACTCGGGCGTCTCCACAAGACGGGGATTCTGCCGTGGTCCTTTCCGTGCCGGCGCAGGTCCGGCGTCTGGTTCAACGTCTGGGCCGACGAGGCCGTGCTGATCTCGCCCTCGCATTGGCGGGTCTGGCGGTTCCACCGCTGAGACGCACACATATATAAGGACGGGCGCGAATCGCACGCGCCGCGCCGATCCTTGCGCCAGGCTTTCGCAACAGCCGCGCCGTAGCTTTCAGGGGAAAGAACCCGCAGATCTCGATTGATTCTGCTGCTGGGTGGCGGAGAGGGAGGGATTCGAACCCTCGATACAGCTTGAGACCGTATGACGCTTTAGCAAAGCGTTGCCTTCAGCCACTCGGCCACCTCTCCGGTGCGAGCCTTATGCATCTAATTGCTTGGACCGGTCAATTTGGAAGCGCGTGTTTTCGCTCGAATATTCCCAGCGATTTTCGAAATCGGAACGGTTTGCTCCCGGGCGCCGTCCCAATAGAGCCTTTCATATAGAGTCGTCGTCGCCTGGTGCGGTCGGAAGGCAGGGCCTCCGATAGGCAGTCGAGCGGCCGGCCCGCCAGTGTTGGCGTTTCGCCCTCCGAGTCCCGGCCTGATTCTACGATTCGAACCTCCTCAGCGTCGCAACTGCGGGACGCGAGGTCGGGCCCGCCTCAGGTGAGGAGTTTTGGCGGCAAATGGAACCGTCGGAAAAACGATAACAAAAACAATATGTTGTAAGGGCGTTGCGATCACATCTGCGTGTTATTTGTGCAACACCCGTTGGAAAACAAGCTTCATCGGCCCGTTTCGGAGCGTTCTGTTGTTGTGTGTGCAAGGACGTTCGGTAATTGTGACTGAGCGACGGAGGGGGGCATCCCGAGGTCGTCCCGTTTAGGTCATTCGCTTAAGTCCCTCGCGTTCATGCGGGTGTGTCCGAAGGCGCGAAGGGGGCCAAGGCGGTGATTTAGAGGGGGTTGGGGAATTGGCCGTCCGGTCAGTGACCTTCCCTGAAGAGCAACTTGGAGGTTTAACATGAAGTTGGTTAAGAGCCTTTTGCTCGGCTCAGCGGCGGGTCTGATCGCCGTGGGCGGAGCTCAAGCAGCCGATCTGCCCGTGAAGGCCAAGGCGGTCGAATACGTCAAGATCTGCTCGCTGTACGGCGCGGGTTTCTACTACATCCCGGGCACCGACACCTGCATCAAGCTGGGTGGTTATCTGCGCGCTGAAGTCGCGCTGAACACCAACTCGGACTTCAGCGGCCAGCTCACGTCGAACAACGGCGCGCGCAACCGTCTGACGAACTACTACACCATGCGCGCTCGTGAAGATCTCAACATCGACACGCGCACCGCGACCGAGTACGGCGTCGTCCGTACCTTCTTCGACGGCGTGTTCTCCTGGACCACCGGCAACTACGCCGGCACGGGCAGCGCGACCGGCACCACTGCCTACAGCAGCACGCTGGCGCTCAACACCTCCGGCACACCGGCTCTGGTTGGTTCGGCGGTCAACGGCACCGACGGCGCGACCTCGGGCGGCTCGCTCGGCGTGTACTACGCCTTCATCCAGTTCGCTGGCTTCACGATGGGTAAGGCCGTGTCGCAGTTCGACGCGCCCTGGACCAACTATCCCGGCAACAACTTCGACAGCCTCGTCGGTGGTTCGGGCACGGTCACTGGTGTCAACCAGTTCACCTACACCGCTGACTTCGGTCAGGGCGTGACGGCGTCGTTCTCGGCTGAAGACGCGACGGCCTACTACCAGGCCGGCAACCTGAACATGACCGGCGCGACTGCGGCCGGCATGATCGGCGGCTCCTATGGCTCCAACGCCATCGGTGGCTCGCGTTCGCCGAACCTCGTCGGTATGGTTCGTGTCGACCAGGCTTGGGGTCTCTTCCAGGCGTCGGTCGCTGCGCATGACAACCACGTTGCCTACTACGGCGCCACCGAGCCGACCGGTCATCCGGACGACAAGTGGGGCTGGGCTGTTCAGCTCGCTCTGTCGATCAAGAACATCCCGACCGGCGCGGGTGACGTGATCAACATCCAGGGCGTCTACACCGACGGCGCGTCCCGCTACAACTTCCAGAACCTGTCGGGCGGCAGCTACTCGATGTTCGGCAGCGCGAGCAACGGGTCGTATCAGAGCGTCGGCTTCGCCATCGCTCCGGACACCGTGTTCACCACGGGCAGCCAGCAGGAGACTGTGAAGACCTGGGGCTTCCGTGGTGCTTACACGCACAACTGGGATCCCTACTGGAACACTGCGATCTACGGTGCCTACGCTCAGGCGCAGTTCGGTTCGCAGGCCAAGACCGCGCTCTGCGGCGCGACCGGTACTGGCGGCGTGTTCGGCGGCCTCGCCGGTGTCACGGCTTGTAACCCTGACTTCGCGATCGCCCAGCTCGGTCTGATCACCCGTTGGACCCCGGTCAAGAACCTGACCTTCTCGGCCGACGTCAACTGGACCCACCTCGACCAGAAGTACTCGGGCGACGTTGCCTACGTTGGTGCCGGCACGACGGCCAAGCCGGCCGCTGTGTACCAGCTGAAGGATCAGGACACCATCACCCTGCTCCTCCGCGCTCAGCGCAACTGGTAAGCTCGGTCTAACGACCTGATCTAGAGAGCCCCGGCGAGAAATCGCCGGGGTTTTTCTTTTGGTCGCGAGGCGGGTGGTCCTGACCAAGGGGAGGGAGAGGGCTCGCGCCCTTCGCTACGAAAAAGGCCGCCCATCGGGGCGGCCTTTCGCGTCGTGAATTGAACCGCCCTTATTTCAGGTCCAGGGCCCGGCAGTAATAGGAGCTCTCGACGCTGGTCCAGCCGCGCTCCATCCTGTTGCTTTGGCACTCGAAGAAGCTCTTGAAACCGAGGACGTTTCGGCAGTTCTGGACTGCGGCACCGGACAGGGAGCATCCGACCCACGGACCGCTGCCTGAACCGCTGCCTGTCTGGGCCGCGACTTTGATCGGGGCGGCGTTCAACGGAACGATCGACATGGAGACGAGAGCAAGCACCGACATCGTCAACGTCTTCATCGCTATCCTCCTTTTCTTGTTGTCCGGGTGGGCAAAGGCGACCCGGACGGAGGATAGCAGCACGCGTGACGAACGTCTCGTTCAATCCAGAGATGTGTCGTCGGAATTGCGCGCGCTCGGCCCAAGGACGGCCCAAGGACAGTCCAAGGCCGGCTCAAGATCGGCCTGAGATGGCCCAGGCGAAGAGGGCGCTATTCCACGCTGCCGGCGCCGCGGCGCAAATCGGCTTCGATCTGCAAGCGGGTGCCGCCGCCGAAGCGGGCGCGATAGACCTGCAGGTTCTCCATGATCCGCTGCACGTAATTGCGCGTCTCCGAGAACGGAATCAGCTCGACCCAATCGACCGCGTCGACCTTGGGATCGCGCGGATCGCCGTAGCGCTCGATCCACTTCTTCACGCTACCGCGACCGGCATTGTAAGCGGCAAAGGTCATGATGTAGGAGCCGCGGTAATCCTCGAGCAGTCCGCCGAGCTCGGCCGAGCCGAGCGTGGCGTTGTAGACCGAATCGTTCTTCAATCGGCCGAGGTCGTAGGTCGCGCCGTGCCGCTTGCAAACATAGCGCGCGGCGTCCGGCGTCACCTGCATCAGACCGTAAGCCTGTGCCGGCGAGACCACCGCCGGGTTGAACGCGCTTTCCTGCCGGGCGATCGCGTAGACGATGCTGCGCTCGACCTCGGGGCCGATCGGCGTGAACTGCGGAATGCCGTTGACGGGATAGGCGTAGAAGTCGAAGGGCAAGCCGCGGTTGAGCGCGGCCTTGCCGAGCAGCAGCATGCCGCGCGCGTCGTTGTAGCGCTGGGTAAGCTCGCCGAGGCCGGCAAGCGCCTCGGGATCGCCGTTCTCGCCCATGTCGGCCAGCAGCGGGATCGCCATCTCGCGTTCGTCGAGCTCGTAGAGCAGATGCGCGGCACGCACGATCTCGAGCCGTTCGGCGCCGCGGCCGCGCGGCTGGCTGTTGAGCTCGATCTGCGGCAGGCCGAGTTTGGCGCGCGCCAGCTGGCCGTAATAGCTGGTCGATTGCTCGGCGGCGCGCGCATAGGCGTTACGCGCTTCCTGCTGGCGGCCCATGGCTTCCGCGGCGCGGCCCTGCCAATAGCCGGCGCGCGCCAGCGCGGTCGGATTGACGCTGCCGACGCCGATGCGGGCAAAATGCTGGCTGGCGGCCGCGGGATCGTTGAGGAAGCGCAGCGCGATCCAACCGGCGGTGAACTCCTGCTCGGTCTTGTAGATGTCGCGCGAGGGCAGCGCGGCGTCGCGCGCGATCAGATAGGCGCTGCGGAATTCCTCGGTGTCGATCATCTTGCGCGCCAGCAGGCGCCGCTCGATCCACCATTCGTCGAGATTATGGAGGCGGCCCGGATCCTTCGGCGCGGACAGCATCAGCTGCGCCGCTTCCGCGAACTTCTCCTCGCGGCGCAGCAGCTGGATCTTGCTGAAGATGAAGCCGGGATCGCTGTGCAGCTCGCGCGGCACGGCATCCAGCAGCGCGCGCGCGTTGGGCGCCTTCTTGACGGCGGCGATGCGGGCCTTGGCCAGCGCGACGTAGCCGGCGCCGAGGCGCTTCGCGGCGCGCATCGCGGCCTCGTTCTCGCTGCCGTAGAGCAGGGTGTCCATCCGCGCCTTCTGGTCGCCGGCCGTCAGCAGCGCGCCGAACTGGTCGAGCGCGTTGTTCTCGGTGTCCTCCGACATCGGATCGCTGCGCCAGGCCTCGCGCACCAGCCGCTCGGCGTTGGCGCGATCGCCGCGCGCCAGCATCGCCCTGGCGAGCGTGAAGCGGCCCTTGGCGGAGATCGGCGACTCGCTCTCGAACCACGACCACGCCACGGACTCGTCGCGCCTGTCGTCCCACATCGCAGCTTCGAGGCGCCGGCGCAGGAAGGTCTGCGACGGCCAGCTCGGATTGGCGGACAGGAAGGCGCGGTAGCGCTCCACGGTCGCGCCATTGTCCTCGCTGCGCAGGATGATCCATTCCGCGAGTTTTCGCGCAACCGGATCGGAGATGCCGGCCGCGGCATTGGTGGCGTCAGCCCCCTTGCGCTTGCGTACCAGCTCGATGACGCTCTCCAGGGTCTCCTTGTCGCCCTGCGGCGTCGATGACGTCGCTGCCACCGCGGCCGGGACGACCGGCTTGCGCGGCGCGGCATGCTGGCGGGTTGCCGGCGCCAGCACGGGGGCCGCGACAGCGCGCGGGGCAGGGGCGGAAGGTCTGACGGTCGCCGTCGCGGCCGGCGCGGGGGCCGATTTTGGTGGCGAACTGCTGGCCGTCGGGTGTGATTTCGGCGCAGGCGCCGCCGCGGCAGGCTTGGGCTTGTCATTCGCGGCGTCTTTGCCGGCGCTCTTGCCCGCATCCTTACCGGTATCCTTGCCGCTATCCTTGGCCGGCTTCTTCGCGGCGTCCTTGGCGGGGGCTGCCGTTGTGCCCTTGCTCGCGCCCTTGGTTGCGTCCTTGGTTGCGTCCTTGGAGGTTCCCTTGCTGGCTCCCGTGCCGGCTCCCTTGGACGAACCTTTCGCTGCGTCCTTGGCGCTGGGCTTCGCCGTGTCCTTGGCGGTCTCCGCGGTCGTCTCATTGGACTTGGCCAGAACGGCGCTGCCAACCGACAGCCCTGCCATCAGGGACAGGACGAGGCCAGTGGATCGCCAGGCGGCACGAGGGAATGAGGTCACGGGTTTCGTCGCCCCGAATCAGTCAAGTGGCTCAAGATCTAGCTGTATTTGATTGAATATGCGGACAAAATACCAACAGCCGCTTACCTCGGGCCGATTTGCACCACCACCGCGGCAAAATCGCGGCCTAAACGGTGCGTCACCGGGCTGCGGGCCTTTTACCGGCGGGGTAGACCCGATATGAAAGGGGCTTGCTCGAGAGATGCCGCGTACGGAGGAAGTCCATGGCAGCCAAGACGAAATTCCGGGGGTCGTTCACCGCCTTGGTCACCCCGTTCAAGAACGGCTCGCTGGATGAAGCGGCGTTCCGCTCCCTGGTCAATTGGCAGATATCCGAAGGCACCAACGGCCTCGTCCCGGTCGGCACGACAGGCGAGAGCCCGACGCTCAGCCATGACGAGCACAAGAAGGTGGTCGAGTGGTGCATCGAGGAGGCCAAGGGCCGCGTCCCCGTCGTTGCCGGCGCCGGCTCCAACTCGACCAAGGAGGCGATCGAGCTCGCCCAGCACGCCGAGAAGGCGGGCGCGAATGCCGTGCTGGTGGTGACGCCGTACTACAACAAGCCGACCCAGGAAGGCATGTACCAGCACTTCAAGGCGATCAACGACGCCATCGGTATTCCGATCATCATCTACAACATCCCGCCGCGCTCGGTGATCGACATGTCGGTCGACACCATGACGCGGCTATGGGAGCTGAAGAACATCGCCGGCGTCAAGGACGCCACCGCGAGCATGGTCCGCGTGTCGCAGCAGCGTGCCGCGATGGGCGAGGACTTCAACCAGCTCTCGGGCGAGGACGCCACCATCATCGGCTACATGGCCCATGGCGGCCACGGCTGCATCTCGGTGACCTCGAACGTCGCGCCGCGCCTGTGCTCGGAATTCCACGCCGCCTGGCAGAAGGGCGACACCAAGGCAGCCCTCGCGATCCACGACAAGCTGATGCCGCTGCACAACAACCTCTTCATCGAGAGCAATCCGGCTCCGATCAAGTACGCGATGTCGCTGCTCGGCAAGCTGGACGAGACGCTGCGCCTGCCGATGGTGCCGGTCACCGAGTCGACGCGCGTTGCCGTGCGCAGCGCCATGGTTCATGCTGGGCTGATCAACTGATCTAGCCAGTTCGGGAGCCGTTCATGAGCGTCGACGAGAAGGGTAGGAAGATGCTCACGGAGTTCCGCGAGTTCGCCATGAAGGGCAATGTCGTCGATCTCGCGGTCGGCGTCATCATCGGCGCGGCCTTCGGCGCCATCGTCACGTCGCTGGTCGGTGACATCATCATGCCGCTCATCGGCGCCGCGACCGGTGGGCTCGACTTCTCGAACTACTTCGTCCCCTTGTCGAAGGCGGTGACCGCCACCAACTTGGCGGATGCGAAAAAGCAAGGCGCCGTACTTGCTTACGGCAGCTTCCTGACGCTCACGATCAACTTCATCATCGTCGCTTTCGTGTTGTTCCTGGTGATCCGCGCCATGAACACGCTGAAGCGGAAGGAAGAGACGAAGCCCGCGGAGCCGCCGAAGCCGTCGGCCGAGGTCGTGCTGCTGACCGAGATCCGCGATCTCCTCAAGAAGTGACGCGCGCGCTTCAACCAGACTGCTAGCTTACGCCTGCATCTTCCTCAGGTTTGTCCACCATGGCCGATAAAAACGAACGTCCAATCAAGGTCATGGCGGAAAATCGCAAGGCCCGCTTCAACTATGCGATCGAGGATACGATCGAGGCGGGCATTGCGCTGACCGGAACCGAGGTCAAGTCGATCCGCAACGGCAAGAGCACGATCGCGGAATCCTACGCCGATTCCAAGGACGGCGAGATCTGGCTGATCAACGCCACCATTCCCGAATATTTGCAGGGCAATCGCTTCAATCACGAGCCCAAGCGACCGCGGAAACTGCTGCTGCATCGCCGGCAGATCAACAAACTGATGGGCGCCGTCGACCGCGAGGGCATGACGCTGATTCCGCTCAAGCTCTATTTCAACGAGCGTGGTCGCGCCAAATTGCAGCTCGCGGTTGCAAAGGGCAAGAAGCTCCACGACAAGCGCGAGAGCGAGAAGAAGCGGGACTGGAGCCGGGAGAAGGGGCGCCTGCTGCGGGCGAGGGGATAGCGCGATGAATCAGCGGAACCTGCTCGAGGTCGATTGGACCCAGATTCCCGCGCCAGCCGACGATGGTGCGGCCGCGCATCTGACCGGCATGGTGGTGCCGCCGATCGGCCTGCGCGCGACCAACGACACCTCGGTGACCCTGTCCGCCCTGCGCGGCCGAACCGTGGTGTTCGCCTATCCGCGCACGGGCGAGCCCGGCAAGATCGCGCTGGTGGACGATTGGGACATGATTCCGGGGGCGCGCGGTTGCACGCCGCAGACCTGCGCGTTTCGCGATCTGTTCGCCGAGCTGAGGGCTGCCGGCGCCGCCCATGTGTTCGGTCTGTCGACCCAGAGCAACGACTACCAGACCGAGATGGCCTCACGGCTGCATCTGCCGTTCCCCGTGCTGTCGGACGAAAAGCTCGCGCTCACGCACGCCTTGAAGCTGCCGACCATGGAGGTCGCGGGCCTGACGCTGATCAAGCGTCTTGCGCTTGTAATCGACGACGGCAGGATCACGCACGTGTTCTATCCGGTGTTTCCACCGGACCGGAATGCCGGCGACGTCCTGGACTGGCTGAAGGCCAACCCGGTTCGCGCCTAATCCAGGTCCGCCTTCACCTTCGCGAACACCGAGCGGAACATGTCGGGCGTCAGCACGCCGGTGTTCGTGTTGTAGCGCGAGCAGTGATAGCTGTCGTAGAGCTTGAACGCGCCGGCCTGATGCACCGCGCCATGGCCGAAGGGGGCCTGGGAGGCCTTCAGCTTCAGCGGCTTGAGCACGCTGTCGTGCGCAATCCGCCCGAGCGCGACGATCGCGCGCAGCTTCGGCATCGTCTCGAGATTGGCGACCAGAAACTGCCGGCAGGTATTGATCTCGACCGGCAGTGGCTTGTTCTGCGGCGGAACGCAATGCACGGCATTGGCGATCCGGCAGTCCACCAGCTTCAGGCCGTCATCGGGGCGCGCCTGATAGCTGCCCTTGGCAAAGCCGTATTCGAGCAGCGTGGCATAGAGCAGGTCGCCGGCATAATCGCCGGTGAAGGGGCGGCCGGTGCGGTTGGCACCCTGCATCCCCGGCGCGAGGCCGACGATCAGGAGGCGCGCCTTGATGTCGCCGAAGGGCGCAACCGGCGCATTGTGCCATGACGGCTCGCGCGCACGATTGGCCGCGCGAAAGGCAACCAGGCGCGGACAGAGCGGACAATCACGGTCGGGAACGACGGTGGGAGGCTGGCGGCTGGAGCGTGCCGCCTCACTCCTCGAAGTCGTCATCGCCCCTCGGCGCCATCGTGGTTGCGCGCTGGAGGAATTGCGGGGCGTGGTGGCGGCCTTCGCCACGCTCGCCGCGGTCGCGCGGGGCGGGACGTTCGGACGGATCGCGACCGAGCTTGGACTGCAGCTCGACCAGATCGGTGAAGACGTCGGCCTGGCGGCGCAGCTCGTCGGCGATCATCGGCGGCTGGCTGGCGATGGTGGAGATCACCGTGACCCGCACGCCGCGGCGCTGCACGGCCTCGACCAGGGAGCGGAAGTCGCCGTCACCGGAGAACAGCACCATCTGGTCGATGTGCTCGGCGAGCTCCATGGCGTCCACGGCGAGCTCGATATCCATGTTGCCCTTGACCTTGCGGCGGCCGGAAGCGTCGATGAATTCCTTGGTCGCCTTGGTGACGACGGTGTAGCCGTTGTAGTCCAGCCAGTCGATCAGCGGGCGGATCGAGGAGTATTCCTGATCCTCGATGATCGCGGTGTAGTAGAACGCCCGAAGCAGCGTCCCGCGGCTCTGAAACTCCTTCAGCAGGCGCTTGTAATCGATGTCGAAGCCCAGAGTCTTGGCCGTCGCGTAGAGATTGGCCCCATCGATGAAGAGCGCGATCTTGTTGGTCGGAGAAGGTGACATTCAGTTTGCTCGCGTAGTGTTCGTGATTGATCGTTTTATTGTTGGCGCGGCGACAGCAGGCCGCGCATTTCTAAAGTGCCGCTAAGACCCTCGAAACTGCAAATCCGGAGAAGTCGGGGCAATCAAGGTATAGTTATGGCGGACTTGCATAGACCCGGCGCTGCCCTCGATGGCAGCCCGGGAAACTACCCATCCCAGCCCCAATGTGGGGGTAGCAGAGCCGTTTGGCGAGGCCAAATCACAAATTGGCCTTGCGAAACCGGCCTGACCCCTATAACTACCCCCAATCATCCACATATTTCGTCCCACCCACAACGGAGCGACAGTCCATGGCTCGCGTCACCGTAGAAGATTGTATCGACAAGGTCGACAACCGGTTTGACTTGGTCCTGCTGGCCGCCCACCGTGCCCGCATGATTTCATCCGGTTCACAACTAACGGTTGACCGCGATAACGACAAGAACCCTGTTGTGTCTTTGCGCGAAATTGCCGACACGACCATCTCGCCGGAGGACCTCCGCGAGGAGCTGGTCCACTCGCTCCAGAAGTTCGTCGAGGTCGACGAGCCCGAGCCGGACACGGTGCCGCTGATCGGTTCCGCTGGCGCCAGCGTCGATGCGGACGATACCGAAGTTGCCGTCGAGCGGATGACCGAGGAAGAGCTCCTGAAGGGTCTCGAAGGCCTCGCCCCGCCCGAGGAGCAGCCCGAGGAAGACGAGTAAATCGTCCGTCGCGATCGTCGACTTCTTGTGATTTTATCAAAGGCCCGAACCATTGTTCGGGCCTTTGCTTTTGTTGACGTTTTCGTGGTTACCATAGCGTGGTCGATTGGCGATGCGCCCTGTCACTGAATTGATCGGACACAAACGCGATCGGAGCTAAGATGTATACAACGGGCAGGCCCAGGCCCGTTTGAAGGCAGGACGGCATGGTATATCGGCGTCGCAGACCCTCGCAGATGCAGGCCGCAACCGAATCGGTTGCCGTGGCCCCGACTGCGCCGGTCGCGCGTCCGGCCAAGCCCCGCGCGCGGATGATGCGTCAATATGACCTCGTCGAGCGCGTTCGGTCCTACAACCCCAACACCAACGAGGACCTGCTGAACCGCGCCTACGTCTACGCCATGAAGGCGCATGGCTCTCAGACCCGCGCCTCGGGCGATCCGTATTTCTCGCACCCGCTCGAAGTGGCGGCGATTCTCACCGACCTCAAGCTCGACGACGCCACCATCGTGGCCGCGCTGCTGCACGACACGATCGAGGACACCGAAGCGACGCGGGCCGAGATCGACCAGATCTTCGGGCCGGAGATCGGCGCGCTGGTCGAGGGCCTGACCAAGCTGAAGCGGTTGGAGCTGGTGTCGCGGGAGGCCAAGCAGGCCGAGAATCTGCGCAAATTGTTGCTGGCCATTGCCGACGATGTCCGCGTGCTCCTGGTCAAGCTCGCCGACCGTCTGCACAACATGCGCACGCTGGACTTCGTGCCGACCGAATCGCGCCGGCGCATCGCCGAGGAGACGCTCGACATCTATGCGCCGCTCGCGGGGCGCATGGGCATGCAGGAAATGCGCGAGGAGCTGGAGGATCTATCCTTCCGCACCCTCGATCCCGAAGCCTATTCGGTCGTAATGCAGCGCCTCGACGCGCTCGCCGACCGCAACCGCAATCTGATCGGCGAGATCGAGGACCAGCTCTCCAACAACCTGCGCCACCGGGGCCTGGGCGCGCGGGTGTATGGCCGTCGCAAGAAGCCGTTCTCGATCTGGACCAAGATGGAGCGCAAGTCGGTCGGCTTCGAGCAATTGTCCGACATCTTCGGCTTCCGCCTCGTCGTCAACGACATCGAGGCCTGCTATCGCGCGCTCGGCATCGTGCACACCACCTGGCCGGTCGTGCCGGGGCGCTTCAAGGACTACATCTCGACCCCGAAGCAGAATGACTACCGCTCGATCCACACCACGGTGATCGGTCCCGGCAACCAGCGCGTCGAGCTGCAGATCCGCACCGAGGCGATGGACCAGATCGCCGAGCGCGGCATCGCCGCGCATGTGTTCTACAAGGAGGGGGTGGGCTCGCCGAACGAATTCCTCAAGCGCGAATCCAACGCCTTCGCCTGGCTGCGCCACACCATCGGCATCCTCTCGGAGAGCGCCAATCCGGAGGAATTCCTCGAGCACACCAAGCTCGAGCTGTTCCACGACCAGGTGTTCTGCTTCACCCCGAAGGGCAAGCTGATCGCGCTGCCGCGCCACGCCAACGTGATCGACTTCGCCTATGCCGTGCATACCGACGTCGGCAACAGCGCGGTCGGCTGCAAGATCAACGGCCAGTTCGCGCCGCTGTCCTCGGAGCTGCAGAACGGCGACGAGGTCGAGGTGCTGACCTCGGAAGCGCAATCGGCGCCGCCCTCGGCCTGGGAAACCCTTGCGGTCACCGGCAAGGCGCGCGCCGCGATCCGCCGCGCCACCCGGACCGCGGTGCGCGATCAATATGCCGGTCTCGGCCGGCGCATCGTCGAGCGCCTGTTCGAGCGCGCCAAGATCGAATACGCCGACGACAAGCTCAAGGGCGCGCTGCCGCGGCTCGCGCGCACCTCGATCGAGGACGTGATGGCGGCCGTGGGGCGCGGCGAAATCAAGGCCTCCCACGTCGCGCGTGCGATGTATCCCGACTACAAGGAAGAACGCATCGCGCGCTACGGCGCGAAAAAGGGGCTCGCCGCCAAGCTCAAGGAGAAATCGTCGGAGCCGCCGCGCAGCCCGGTCGCGATTCCGATTCGCGGCATCAATTCCGATCTGCCGATCAAGTTCGCGCCGAACGGCGGCGCCGTGCCCGGAGACCGTATCGTCGGCATCGTCACGCCGGGCGAGGGCATCACGATCTACCCGATCCAGGCGCCGGCGTTGAAGGATTTCGAGGAGGAGCCGGAGCGCTGGCTCGACGTCCGCTGGGACATCGAGGACTCCGCGCCGCAGCGCTTCCCGGCCCGCATCAAGGTCGAGAACGTCAACGAGCCCGGCGCGCTGGCGCAGATCGCGACCGTGATCGCCGAGCACGACGGCAACATCGACAACATCAGCATGCAGCGCCGCTCGCCCGACTTCACGGAGACGACGATCGATCTCGAAGTCTACGATCTAAAGCATCTGAGCGCGATCCTGGCCCAGCTGCGGGCGAAGGCGGTCGTCGCCAAAGTCGAACGTGTTAATGGATAGGCGCATCTCGCATGCGCCGGTTCCTCTGATTTCGCGAGTCCTGAAATGCCTGCTTCTCCACTTCGCCTCGGCGTCAACATCGATCACGTCGCAACGGTGCGTAACGCACGCGGTGGCCGCCATCCCGATCCGGTGCGCGCCGCGCTCTTGGCGATCGAGGCCGGCGCCGACGGCATCACCGCGCATCTGCGCGAGGATCGCCGGCACATCCGCGACGAGGACATGGCCCGGCTGAAGGCCGAGATCACCAAGCCCCTCAATTTCGAGATGGCGGCGACCGACGACATGATGCGCATCTCGCTCGCCACCAGGCCGCACGCCGTGTGCCTGGTGCCGGAGCGCCGCCAGGAGGTCACCACCGAAGGCGGGCTGGACGTCGTCGGCCAGCACAATGCGCTCGCGCCCTATATCGCGCGCCTGAACGATGCCGGTATCCGCGTCTCCCTCTTCATCGCCGCCGATCCCGCCCAGATCGAGATGGCGGCGCGTCTGCGCGCGCCCGTGATCGAGATCCACACCGGCGCCTGGTGCGACGCTGTCACCGACGGCCACATCGAGAAAGCCGAGGCCGAGTGGAAGCGGATCGTGGCAGGCGTGAAGCTGGCCAAGGCTGCCGGGCTGGAGGTCCATGCCGGCCACGGGCTCGACTATGCGACTGCGGAGACGATCGCGGCGCTGCCTGAGATCATGGAGCTCAACATCGGCTATTACATGATCGGCGAGGCGCTGTTCGTGGGGTTGGCCGAGACGGTGCGCAGCATGCGCGCGGCGATGGACCGTGGCCGGAGCCGGGCATGATCATCGGCATCGGCTCCGATCTGATCGACATCACCCGCGTCGCCAAGGTGATCGAGCGTCACGGCGAGCGCTTCCTCGACCGCATCTTCACCGCGGCCGAGCGGGCCAAGGCGGAGCGCCGCGCCAAGAACGAGAAAATGGTGGTCGCGACCTACGCCAAGCGCTTCGCCGCCAAGGAGGCCTGCTCCAAGGCGCTCGGCACCGGCATCCGGCGCGGGGTCTGGTGGCGCGATATGGGGGTGGTCAACCTGCCGGGCGGACGGCCGACCATGCAGCTGACCGGCGGGGCGCTGGCCCGGCTTCAGGCCCTGACGCCGGAAGGGTTCGAGCCCCGGATCGACCTGTCGATCACCGACGACTGGCCGCTGGCGCAGGCCTTCGTCATCATTTCCGCCGTCCCGCTGGCCAAGCCCTGATCCTGATTGTCGCCATGTTATAATTCTTATTGAAATTCAATGTCTTAGGAAGTTTTGGTGCGATCTTTCATTGCGTGGCCTCCGACAACCGTCTAAAAGTCCGCGGACGCAAATCAGCTTGGGTAAATTCGGCTTTACGCCGGAATTGGCCCTCACTATCAGAATCAGGACAATCTCCTTGCGCCGCGAACCGGTGGGCCGTTCGCGGGAGGAGGGCGCTCTGTGATCGCCGGCCGGAATTGAGAGAGCAATGAGCGTGACTTCGGGAACGAAAACTGAGAGCGGCGTCGGCGAAACGATCCGGGTCGTGATCCACGCTCTCCTGATCGCGCTGGTGATCCGTACCTTCCTGTTCCAGCCCTTCAACATCCCGTCCGGCTCGATGAAGGCGACGCTGCTGGTCGGCGACTATCTGTTCGTCTCGAAATATTCCTACGGCTACAGCCATTACTCGATTCCGTTCTCGCCGCCGCTGTTCTCCGGGCGGGTCTGGGGCTCGGACCCGCAACGCGGCGACATCGTCGTGTTTCGCCTGCCGAAGGACGATTCCACCGACTACATCAAGCGCGTGATCGGCCTTCCCGGCGACCGCATCCAGATGCGGGACGGGCTGCTCTACATCAACGACGCGCCGGTCGAGCGGCAGCGGATGAGCGAATATGTCGGCGAGGAGCCATGCGGCTCGGAGGGTGGCGGCATCTCCCGGGTGAAGCGCTGGAAGGAAACGCTGCCAAACGGCGTGTCCTATGAGACGCTCGATTGCGCCGACAACGGCTACGTGGACAACACCAACGTCTATACCGTGCCCGCTGGCCATTTCTTCATGATGGGCGACAACCGCGACAACTCCACCGACAGCCGCTTCCTCGGCCAGGTCGGCTATGTGCCGCAGGAGAATCTGATCGGCCGCGCCCAGATGATCTTCTTCTCCATCGCCGAAGGCGAGCATGCCTGGATGTTCTGGCGCTGGCCGTGGGCGGTGCGCTGGAATCGCTTCTTCAAAATCGTCCGATGAAAGACGAAGCCAAGGACATCGCGACCCAATCCATCGAGGCGCAAGCCGCTCCCGAGAGCGAAGCTGCAACCAAGACGCCTGCGAAGAAGAGGCGGGTGCGCAAGGCCAAGGCGACCGATGCGAATGCGGCGCTCGAGGCGCGCATTGGGTACAGCTTTTCGGATCCGAACCTCTTGATGCAGGCGATCACGCATGTCTCGGCGCTGAAGTCCGGGCGCAAGCGCGGCGACAGCTATCAGCGGCTGGAATTCCTCGGCGACCACGTGCTCGGGCTCGTCGTCTCCGACATGCTCTATCACGCCTTCCCGAACGCCGATGAGGGCGAGCTGTCCAAGCGTCTTGCCGAGCTCGTGCGCAAGGAAAGCTGCGCGGACGTTGCCAAGTCGCTCGGACTGCTCGACGACATCAAGCTCGGCTCGGTCGGCTCCAGCGCCGATGCCCGCCTGCGCAAATCCATTCTCGGCGACATCTGCGAGGCCGTGATCGGCGCCGTCTTCCTCGACGGCGGCTACGCGGCGGTGGCCGAGTTCGTCAAGCGCAACTGGACCGAGCGCATGCACAAGCCGCGCCGTCCCTTGCGAGACCCCAAGACCGTGCTGCAGGAATGGGCGCAAGGGAAGGGGCTGCCGACGCCGGTTTACCGCGAGGTCGAGCGCACCGGCCCGCATCACGACCCGCAATTCCGCGTCGCCGTCGACCTGCCGGGACTGGCGCCGGCCGAAGGCATCGGCGGCAGCAAGCGCGCGGCGGAGAAAGTAGCAGCTTCAGTGATGATCGAGCGTGAAGGCGTTGGCGGCGGCAATGACGGCTGAAACGAGCGGCGAGACGCCCACTGCGACGCGCTGCGGTTTCGTCGCGCTGATCGGCGCGCCGAATGTCGGCAAGTCGACGCTGGTCAATGCGCTGGTCGGCGCCAAGGTCACGATCGTCTCGCGCAAGGTGCAGACCACGCGCGCGCTGATCCGCGGCATCGTGATCGAGAACAATGCGCAGATCATCCTGGTCGACACGCCCGGCATCTTTCTGCCGAAGCGGCGGCTCGACCGCGCCATGGTCTCGACCGCCTGGAGCGGGGCGCATGACGCCGATCTCGTCTGCGTGCTGCTCGATGCCAAGACGGGCATCGACGAGGAGGCCGAGGCGATCCTGACCAAGGCCGCCAGCGTCAATCACGACAAGATCCTCGTCATCAACAAGGTCGATCTGGTCCAGCGCGAGAAGCTGCTGGCGCTGGCGCAGGCCGCCAACGAGCGCATGAAGTTCGCGCGCACCTTCATGATCGCGGCGATCTCGGGCGACGGCGTCGACGACATCCGCAAGACGCTCGCCGAGATGGTGCCGCCGGGACCGTATCTCTATCCCGAGGACCAGATGTCGGATGCGCCGATGCGGCAGCTGGCGGCCGAGATCACGCGCGAAAAAATCTATCAGAAGCTGCACCAGGAATTGCCCTACCAGTCCACGGTCGAGACCGACAAGTGGGAGGAGCGCAAGGACAAGTCGGTGCGCATCGAGCAGACGATCTTCGTCGAGCGCGAAAGCCAGCGCAAGATCGTGCTCGGCAAGGGCGGCGCCACCATCAAGTCGATCGGCGCGGACTCGCGCAAGGAGCTCATGCAGATCCTGGACGTGCCGGTGCATCTGTTCCTGTTCGTCAAGGTGCGCGAGAACTGGGGCGACGATCCCGATCGCTACCGCGAAATGGGCCTGGACTTCCCCAGGGAATAAGCAAGAACAGATCGGTTTCCGATGAGCGTGCCCAGCAATGTCAGGCGCTTCGAAGCGCTGCTCTATGCATCGTTGATGCTGGATGCCGTCTCGGTCGCGGTGCAGGACCGCACGCCCAATGCCGAGATGACCGAGCAGATGATCATGACGGCGACCGTGCTCGCCGGCGGCATGATCCTGCTGCTGGTCTACTTCGTCTGGCTGGCTGCGCATTGGCGCAAGAACTGGCCGCGCTGGGTGCTGGCGGCGGCGCTCGTGCTGTCGGTGATCTCGCTCGGCCAGATCATCGGCGAGAAGGGCCTGGAGCTCGACAGCGCCATCGAGATCGTCTCCTGCGCGCTGACCACGATGGGCCTTTACTTCTCCTTCAGCGGCGACGCACAGGGCTGGTTCAACGCGTGAAGTTACGCGCGGTGCCGTAGGGCGGATTAGCGAAGCGTAATCCGCCATTCTCAGGCACGGACGATGCGGCGGATTACGCCTTCGGCTAATCCGCCCTACGGTCGGTAAGTGTGGACGATGATCGCCGCGCTCACGATGATGGCCCAGATGACAAATCCGACGATCACGCCGAGCGCCGGGGACAGGATCACCCGGTCTTCGCCGGAACGCGTGATCTGCAGGAAGCCGGTCCAACCGATCCTGGTCATGACTTTGGGGAATTCGACCCTGACCTTGCCCCATGTGACTGCGAACAACACAGCCACGGCCGTAAAATAGAAAATCGTCGGCAGGGCGTCGAAGACGACCCACCAGAGCAGCCAGACGACCAGCTCGAGGATTGAGACAAACAAACCGGCAACGATGTCCATGTGATCCAGGGCGTCTCCGATCTTCTGCGTCAGGACATATAGCGCTATATTTGTCGGATGGAATGGACCGACGAAGGCATCGTGCTGGGCGTGCGGCGGCATGGCGAATCCAGTGCCATTGTCGAATTGCTGACCCGCGCGCACGGCCGGCATCTCGGTCTTGTTCGTGGCGGTGCCAGCTCGCGGCTGCGGCCGCTGCTGCAGCCGGGCAACAGCGTCAGCGCGGTGTGGCGGGCGCGGCTCGACGAGCACCTCGGCACGTATGCCATCGAGGGACTGAAGCTCCGCGCGGCGACGCTGCTGGGATCCTCTCACGGGGTCTATGGCGTTACCCATCTGGCCTCGATCGCGCGGCTGTTGCCGGAGCGTGATCCGCACGAGGAAATTTTCGCGCTGCTCGAACATTCGCTGGATGATTTCGACGATATCGGCAGCGCGGCCGTCCACCTCATCCATTTCGAGCTGGCGATGCTGGCCGAGCTCGGCTTCGGGCTGGCGCTGGAGAATTGCGCGGTGACCGGCGAGACCACCGATCTGATCTATGTCTCGCCGAAATCCGGCGGGGCGGTGTCGCGCGGCGCCGGCGAGCCGTGGCGCGACCGGCTGCTGCGCCTGCCGCCTTTCCTGCGCCATGGCGAAACCGCCAGCGAGCTCACGGACCAGGATCTGCAGGATGGCTTTCGGCTGACGGGACTTTTCCTGCTGCGCCACGTGCTGGAGCCGCGCGGGCAGGGCCATTCCGACGCGCGGGCAGGCTTCATCAACGCCCTGACCCGGCAGCAGGCGAGGGCGGCGATCCCCGCGCCATGAGCGAAGCGGGACTCTGCCTTGCTTCATCACATGGGGTTCCCGGGAACGAAATCGGGCTGGTCGAGTTCGCCCTTGAGGTTCCACAACGGGGACAGCCTAAATGTTGATCAGGGGATTCGCCTTGTCCGCGGCGCTGCTCGCGTTCGCGCCTGATGCCATGGCCGGTGAGCCGCAACCCGGTGTGTTTCGCCGGGCATCCTGCACGGTCGTCCGGTACTATGTGGCCAAATATTCCGCTGCGGCCGCAGAGACATGGGCACGGTCGAAGGGGGCGACCGAGGCTGAAATCGAGGCCGCCCGGCGTTGCCTGACCAATGCGCCGGTTCCGAGCCAGGCCCAGACCCCGACGGTGACGGCCGGCTGGGCCGGCCAGTAGGCCGCCCCAGGGAACCAATCCATCCTTGCCCGATTCCCTTCCACGGTTTAACCGGGCGGCATGGGAAAACGAATCGTTCCGCCGGAAGAACCGGCCGAAATTCACGAGGTCCGGCTGCAGGAAGCGCTGGAAGAGCGCTACCTCGCCTATGCGCTCTCCACCATCATGCACCGCGCGCTGCCGGATGCGCGCGACGGCCTGAAGCCCGTTCACCGCCGCATCCTCTACGGCATGCGCCTGCTTAGGCTCGACCCCGGCACCGCCTTCAAGAAGTCCGCCAAGATCGTCGGCGACGTGATGGGCTCGTTCCACCCGCACGGCGACCAGGCCATCTACGACGCCATGGTGCGCCTGGCGCAGGACTTCTCCTCGCGCTATCCGCTGGTCGACGGCCAGGGCAATTTCGGCAATATCGACGGCGATAACCCGGCCGCCTACCGCTACACCGAAGCGCGCATGACCGACGTCGCGCGGCTTCTGCTCGAAGGAATCGACGAGGACGGCGTCGAATTCCGTCCCAATTACGACGGCCAGTCGAAGGAACCGGTCGTGCTGCCCGGCGGCTTCCCGAACCTGCTCGCCAACGGCGCGCAGGGCATCGCGGTCGGCATGGCGACCTCGATCCCGCCGCACAACGCCGCCGAGCTCTGCGAAGCCGCGCTGCACCTGATCGAGAAGCCCGACGCGAAGTCGAAGGCGCTGATGAAATGGGTCAAGGGGCCCGATTTCCCGACCGGCGGCATCTGCGTCGATTCCAAGCAGGCGATTGCCGAAGCCTACACCACCGGCCGCGGCTCGTTCCGCGTTCGTGCGCGCTGGTCGCAGGAGGAGGGCGCGCGCGGCACCTGGGTCGTCGTCGTCACCGAGATTCCCTTCCTGGTACAGAAGTCGCGGCTGATCGAGAAGGTCGCCGAGCTGCTCGACCAGAAGAAGCTGCCGCTGGTCGGCGACATCAGGGACGAGTCGGCCGAAGACGTCCGCATCGTGATCGAGCCGAAGTCGAAAAACGTCGATCCCGCCCTGATGATGGAATCGCTGTTCCGGCTCACCGAGCTCGAGAACAAGATTCCGCTGAACCTCAACGTCCTGATCAAGGGCCGTGTCCCCAAGGTGGTGGGGCTGGCGGAGTGCCTGCGCGAATGGCTCGACCATCTGCGCGACGTCCTGATCCGCCGCAGCAACTACCGCAAGGCGCAGATCGAGCACCGCTTGGAAGTGCTCGGCGGCTTACTGATCGCCTATCTCAACATCGACAAGGTCATCAAGATCATCCGCACCGAGGATGAGCCGAAGCCGGCCTTGATGAAGGAGTTCAAGCTCACCGAGGTGCAGGCCGAAGCCATCCTCAACATGCGCTTGCGCTCCTTGCGCAAGCTGGAGGAAATGGAGATCCGCACCGAGGACAAGAACCTCCGTGCCGAGCTCAAGGGCATCAACGCGGTGCTCGCCTCCGAAGCCGAGCAGTGGAAGAAGGTCGGCGAGCAGGTCGGCAAGGTCCGCGACATGTTCGGACCGAAGACGCCGCTCGGCAAGCGCCGCACCACCTTTGCCGATGCGCCCGAGCACGATCTCGCCGCGATGGAGGAAGCCCTCGTCGAGCGCGAGCCGGTGACGGTCGTCGTCTCCGACAAGGGCTGGATCCGCACCATGAAGGGGCACGTCGAGGACCTCTCGGGGCTCGCCTTCAAGCAGGACGACAAGCTCGGCTTTGCGTTCTTCGCCGAGACCACCTCGAAGCTCCTGCTGTTCGCCACCAACGGCAAGTTCTACACGCTCGACGTCGCCAAGCTGCCGGGCGGCCGCGGACACGGCGAGCCGATCCGCCTGTTCATCGACCTCGAGCAGGAGGCCGCGCCCGTCGCGCTGTTCGTCAACAAGGGCGGACGCAAATTCCTGGTCGCCAGCCACGAGGGCCAGGGCTTCGTCGTCAACGAGGACGATTGCGTCGGCACCACCAAGAAGGGCAAGCAGGTCCTCAACGTCGACATGCCGAACGAGGCGCGCGCGATCACCGAGGTGCTCGGCGACACCGTCGCTGTCATCGGCGAGAACCGCAAGATGCTGGTGTTCCCGCTCGACCAGGTGCCGGAAATGGCCCGCGGCCGCGGCGTGCGCCTGCAGAAATACAAGGACGGCGGCCTCTCGGATATCGCCGTGTTCGAGGCCAAGGCGGGCCTCACCTGGAAGGACTCCGCGGGCCGCGAATTCTCCGCGACCATGAAGGAGCTCTCGGAGTGGCAAGGCACCCGCGCCGATGCCGGCCGCCTGCCGCCGAAGGGTTTCCCGAAGTCGAACAAGTTCGGCAAGGCGATCGGGTAGGGCGGCAGCACGCGCTGTTGCCCCAACATTGGTGTCATGCCCCGGCTTGACCGGGGCATCCAGTACGCCGCGGCTTCTCGGTTCAATCATCGACGCCTCTGGGATACTGGATCGCCCGGTCCTAGTGCGCAATTGCGCACTGGCCGGGCGATGACAGCAGTGGTGCGACGCGCACCTGCATCCCCACCGTCATTGCGAACTCCGCGAAGCAATCCAGAGTCTTTCCGCGGCGGTAGTCCTGGATTGCCTCGTCACGCTCGCAATGACGGGCTGCGACAGCCCCGCTCTCGAATTCGCATACCACCGCCCACCGCGCTCTGGTACCGTCCGACACGCCGGTCTTCCCGAATGTCGAGAAATAGCGCGATGTATGATGTCATTGTTGTCGGCGGCGGCTCCGCCGGCGCCGCCGTGGCCGCAAGGCTGTCCGAGGATCCCGCGCGGCGCGTGCTGTTGCTCGAAGCCGGCCGCGACTGGCGCGCCGATGAGGCGCCCTGGGAGGTGCGGACGCCGAACCCGATCCCGATCATCCACAAACGCGAGTACCAGGAGAAATGGCAGTGGCCCGATCTGTTGTCGCGCCGCGTGGCCGGGCAGGAGCCGCGCTTCTACTGGCGCGGCAAGGGGCTCGGCGGCTCCTCGATGATGAACGGCCAGATCGCGATCCGCGGCGTCGCCGATGCCTTCGACGAATGGGCCGCCGATGGCTGCACCGGCTGGTCGGCGAAGGACGTGATGCCGCTGTTCTCCGTGATCGAGGACGATCTCGAGTTCGGCGACGCCGAGGGCCACGGACGCGGCGGGCCGCTGCCGGTCTATCGCGCGCCGCCAGAAACATGGGGCCCGATCGACCGGGGCCTGCGCGATGCCGCGCTCGCGAGCGGCTATCCCTGGTGTGCCGACCTCAACGGCCCCGATGGCGAGGGCGTTGCCTGCTATCCCATCAACAGCCGCGACTTGCGCCGCATCAGCACCAATGAGGGCTATCTCGAACCGGCGCGTGGCCGCGCCAATCTGGAGATCCGCGGGCATGCGCTGGTCGATCGCGTCCTGATCAGCGACGGCCGCGCCACCGGCGTCCGCGTTCACATCGAGGGGCAGGGCACTCACGAGATCGGCGCGCGGCAGATCGTGCTCTGCGCCGGCGCCATCCACAGCCCCGCAATCCTGCTGCGCTCGGGCGTCGGCCCGGCCCAGGAATTGAAGGCGATGGGAATTGGCGTCGCACGCGATCTGCCGGTCGGCCGCCACTATTTCGATCACCCGCTGTTTCGTACCACGATCCAGCTTCGCGAGCAGCTGCGTCCCACCGATCCCGACACCCGCCACACCAATTGCTGCGTGACCTATTCTTCTGATCTCGCCGACGGCGGCAAGCGCGACATGATCCTGATCGCCTTCAATCATCGCGGCATCGGCATGCCCGGCGCGATCGGCGCCGGGCTGTTCAACGCGTACTCCCGTGGCACGCTCAAGCTGGCCTCGACCGATCCCGCGATCGATCCCATCGTCGAGGAGAACATGCTGGCCGATCCCCGCGACATGCTGCGCATGATGGACGCGGTGAGGCGCCTCGCGGTGATCACGTCGCAGCCGGCGCTGTCCGATATTGCCGACTGGATCCGGCTCGCCGACACGGATTTGACGCTGCCGCAGGCCGCTCGCTTGCCGGATCACGAGCTCGACGCGGTGCTGCGCCGCGAGACCGGCGACATCCAGCACGCCGCCGGCAGCTGCCGCATGACCGGCACCAATGATGCCGATGGCGTGGTCAATCCGGATGGCTCCGTGAAGGGCATCGCGGGTTTGCGCGTCGCCGACGCCTCGATCATGCCGTCCGACTGCCGCGCCAACACGCATTTCACCACGGTGGTGATCGGCGAGGCGATCGCGCGGATGATGATGCGGTAGCCACAACGACGGTGTCATGCCCCGGCTTGATCAGGGCATCCAGTACGTCGTGGCCTCACGCCGCAATCACGACGGTCTCGGAGTACTGGATCGCCCGGTCAAGCCGGGCGATGACACCGAGGATGGGGCAGGACCAGCCGCCGCCCCGTTTGTCAGGTGAGGCTTGACAGGCGGGTAGCACAAATTGACCGGTCTGTTTTGCCCAACAGGCAACGGCCGATTTGAGCCACGCGTGGAAGCGTCTTCAGATTTCGCACCCGCGCATATTCAACGCCTTGAGCAAGCCGCCAAATGCCTTCAGCCGGCAGGGCTCCGGATTGCTCGCGGCCTTTGAGCGTTGGGGGGCGGCGGCCTGCTTGACGGCGATCGCTCTTGGCTTCTTCTTTGGACGCTCAGCGGTCGCGAGCTTCTTCGAATTGTGCCGATGAAGGGCAATCGGCTTCGGCTCCGACGAACCAAGATGGACGTCTTGCGGGGGAGCAACACGGTCTTCAACCGGAGGCACCTGGGTCAGCGTCTCGCTGCTCCCGGCAGCGATCTCAAGGCGATCAGCCTTCGCCAGCGCGCCATGTGATGCAGAGGGGCTTGCGTCTTGCTCGGCAAGGGGCGGCGCGATCATGGCGACGCGACGCGGCGGAGCTCTCAGTTCCATGGCCGACAGCATCCCGACACTCAGCAGGATCAGCAGGCCCAGCAACGCCATTCTCAGCATCATGCGCCTCTAACAGATGTTAGCGCTGCTGAAGATTCTGCGTGCCAATGAGGGCAACTTGTCGGCGGGGCGCCGTGCCCCGGCAGATCATTTGCCGACAGGGTTAATTTCGGTGATGCCCTCTGGGGGCCGAGGATGCTGCTGCGCACGAATTGCTCCGGGGAATGGCCAGAGGCCACTCACCCGAATTTCCTGATGCGAACGTCAGAGTTCGACGCCTCAGGCCGGCAAGCCAGATCCCTGACGAGTGTCCTAAGCCTTCGCAAACCTTTGCGGGGCATTTCCGCCCATGCGGGTTGCCGCGGCGGCTTCGTCGATGGCATCCATCAACTGAGCAGTGGCGGAATGTTGAATCATATGACCCGCTCCAGCGATGCGATGCAATTTGCTATGCTTGATTTCACCGTGCAGTCTGACCGACTGCTTGTCGATGTCGATCAGACGGTCTTCGTCGCCTGCGATTATGATGGTCGGGATATTGATCTGATCATAGGTCTTCGATGACTCAAACGCGGCGGGTATCATCAACGCCGCTTCCGCCGCGCTGGCGCGCATCTGTGATGGTCGCACCGCCATCTCCTTCGGGAAGCCATCGAACTTATCGGGGACCGATCGAGGGCCGAACATCTTGTGCAACATGGCTGGCCACAAAATGCGACTGAAGATCGGCGAGATTGTGTGGCTGATGGCATCACCCACCCCAGGCATAGCAGAGACCGAGGAGGCCGCTACTTCGGCGCGGGCGGTTGGAAAATAGTAGCCCGATGCCAGCACCAAGGCTTCGACACACGACGGATGTCTTATCGCCAGCGCAAGGGCAACGGAAGCACCCCATGAATGTCCAAGCACAATTGCCTGCTGAACGCTCAGCCGTTCAAGTGCCTTTCGGATCAGATCTGCCTGTGCTTCGGGAGTCCAGATCACGTTGCGCGGCCGCGAGCTGTGCCCAAATCCGGGACGATCGAATACGATAACCCTGTAGCCATTGGCCGCGAGGTCGATCAGCCCGCTGGAGTCAAAGTCCTGGATCATGCTGCCGTTGCCGTGAAGGAGCACCAGGGGACGCCCGTCGCCGCGTTCCACGTAGTGCAGCCGGGCGCCGTCGATGTCCAGGAACTGCCCACGGGGTGGGTTATCGCGCTCGGCTTTCCTGGCGAGGCGCTGGTTCACGATCGCTGCCACCCCGAGAAGGGAAGCTGCCGCGGCAAAGGTCGCAAGCAGAGGATGACGTTGCAAGGCAACGACGTAGTCGGACGACAGGGAGGGGGAGCGTTTTCGCGCGAGAGCCATTTGCAGTACCTCAGGTGGTCTGCACGATGACTCAGGCAAATTGAGAAATGTTGCAGCTCACGGTCAACGGGGGCGGTTGAGCTTTCGTTCCAACACAAATCGGAGTGGCCTGGCGAGCATGCAAGAGGATGAGTGTGTCAGGTGGGTGGTGTCGCACCGTCATGGCCGCTGTCGCAGGCAGGCCTTTCGGGCGCTTGAGTGCCTCACTCGGTTGCCAATCCACGCGAACGCCAGACCAACGCGACGAAAACTGGAACATCGACCGTCGATTTCCGTTCAAGCCCGTTACGTCCTTCAAGGAGTAATGGCTAATGACGAACAACAAGAATCCGGATCAGAAGCAACCCGGCGAGAATCCGGATGGCAAATATCACTACAATCCTGGAAACATGGCTGGGAAAAAGCCCGGCGATGCGAAGCAGACGAAGGAAAATCGCGACGTTTCGCGTGAGCACAACGACGAGGAAAAGGCCGCCGACTAACAGTCGCTGATCGAAATCGGCAGTTCTTGCGCAAGAAGTCTAACATGATCGGCAAAACCTCTTGCGCGGTTCACGAGAATTGACCCGTCGCCAGTTGTGCGCCTGACGATGGGTCATCGCGGGTGGATGGCACGAGCTCAAGGTGGCTTTCGTTCCGTACGGTGCCGACTTGTGCCCGGCGGAATGCAGGCGGAAACGCTCCGTGATCCCCAGCAAAAAATACAGGGGAACGCTTCGCTCGTACCCGATTTGCTTCCAGAGGCCGGCATTGTTCAAGCACGCCGGCTTCATCACTCAACAAATCGGGATTGCGATGGCTTCCGTCGAATCGGGGTTGAACAGATATTTTGAACTGATTGAGCGTCGAGTGCCGACGAGAGCAGCTGGTTGGATTCGCTGGCTGCGAGAGCCATCCGTGTTCTGGGTCCGTCTCGGTGTCGCAGGGTTACTCGTTCTCGGGGGCGTTTTCAGTTTCTTGCCCCTCCTGGGTCTCTGGATGCTTCCACTCGGCCTGCTTCTCATTTCCCAGGACATGCCGATCGTGCAGAAGCCTCTCCTCGCCGTGCTGCGCTGGACCGAGGTGAAGTGGAGGCAGTTGAGGCGACTGTTCCGAACGCGGCCGTTATAGCCGAGGGATCAGGCGATACCTTCCTGCGACGTCGCGGCAAACCCGATATTTGGAACGTTGGGGTTGCGCAGGGCTTGGTCAAGCAGGAGGTCCCATGACCAAGACATCAGACCACGGTATCATGCGCGTACGGGGAGAAGATCAGCCTGCAGACAAGGAACGGGCTCAACTGGCTCAAAAAATCGAGCTCGGCCACACGCCGCCCGTCCTGCGGGAAGAGGCGAACGACCGGGATTGATCGGCAGCTCCTTTCGGTAGCTCGCGCGCGGGTCCGTGACAGGGATTCGCGCGCCGGCACATTATGCTGCCTTCTGCCGCTGCTCGAAAGCCGCAATGGCCCGATTGGAGAGCATCAGCGTGCGGCTTTCCCCCTTTAGAATTTGCGCCTTGATGCTTTCCAGTAGAATCTCCGCCGCCTGCTGAGGATCGGCGATCCCACCCGAGCGTTCGAGGAAGTCCCAGGCAATCTGAAGTGAGTTTTCTATGATCATCGGAAGTGGTTCGGTCATGCGGGACGAACGCCTCGGATGCCGTCCCGTTCCTCTGTTCTGGAGCCGGTGATCCCGGGGCAGAGACCGTTGGCTAAGAGCGTGAAGGAGATGTCCAGGAACGCTCGGCGAGCGGGCAGGGCGCCCTGACGCTCAGGCGGCAAGCTCTCGGAGCGTCGAGATGATTGCCTCTGACGGGTACGGCTTGCGGAAGAATCTCGCCCCATCGGGCAGTTCGGGTCCCTTGATAAGATGGCCCGAGACGACCAGCAGCTTGATCGGCGGCCACCTTTCGCGAACGGCTATCGCGAGTCGAACGCCATCCATCGAGCCGGGCATCCTGACATCCGTGAAGACCACGCAGACATCCTGTCTGGCTTCAAGTATCCTGATGGCCTCATCAGCATTGCCGGCAAGGAGCGGATGCAATCCTGCATCCTCGACGATGTCGCTCGCCATCAGGAGAAGCATCGGCTCATCCTCAACGACCAAGACGCAAGTGCCGTGAGGCGAGGTTTGCTCAAGCATATCATTCCCTTCGCACGCGGAAGACGACACCGGCCGGGACATCCCCGCAGTCACGCTCTTAAACCGTCACAGCAGCCGACGTTCCGAGTGTCCGGTTCTTTTTGGAATAATCTTCGCGGCATCGCCAATGCGGCTGACTATGAGCGGGAGATGCCGGCCATGCGCTGCCGCGACTTCCGTCACACGGCGTGGAACTTTGTCTCGCTCGCGTCTAGCCGCCGTCCTTAGTCACCGCCGCAAGGCTCGCCAGTCGAACGCCGCAGCGCTTGTCCTGGCCGGTCTGGTCATTGGCGCCGCAATCGGATCGAAAAGCACGTGCCTGTGTCTTTGCTGGATGCCACAGAGATCTCGCCGCCATGAGCTTCGACGATCAATTTTGCGATGTAGAGGCCCAGACCAAGGTGAGTGCTGTGCTCGGACGGGTCGCCGGCATCCTTGGCCTCGTGTCCAGGATTGGAAGATTGATTTCTGAGTCTCAGGCGGGATCGAAGACCCGAGATTGTGCACGTTGATCGTGACGGTATCAGGATCGTTGCCCGCAACCGTCACGGTGATCGGGGCCGTTACGTCGCTATATTGGACGGCGTTGCCCATCAGGTTGGACAGCACCTGTCCCAGACGAGCGGGGTCGCAGGAAACCAACGGATCACCCTCATGCGTGACCTGAAATTTCCGATCTGCGTTGACCGAGCGAAACTCATCCGCGATTGCCTGACATAAGGCCGCAACGTCGTTCCTGGTCTTTGTAACAGGGATCTGCGTGCCGAAAGACGAGCGCGTGAGATCGAGCAGATCGTCCAGAATTTGGGTCGCCCGCCCTGCCGCCAGCCTGATCTCCGAAACGATCCTGGCCTGCTTCGCGTCGGTTGTTCCAGATCGCTCGATCCACTGGGCGCCCATCGAAACGGCGCCCAGGGGATTGCGCAGATCGTGGCCAAGGACTCCCAGAAACAAGTTGCGCGAGTCATTTATCGTCTTTGTATAGTGCGCCACCGACTCCGTTACGGCCTGATCGATCGCCTCGTTGAACCGCGTCAAATCCTCGATATCGGTATCGGCAAGGCTCCGATGGTGCGCAACCCACTGCTTGACGACGCTTGCACGAAGCGCCCTGTATTCCGAAACCATCTGATCGATATCAAAGCCGTCGGCGAGGCGTAGAGCGGCATGAAGCTCGGCGGCGCTTTGAGAAAAGGCGCTATCTTGCGGGCCGTCGCCCCGCGATTTGTCCAACCTCTCCCGCGGGGTTTGTACGGTTTCTAGGTCGTCCGCCACAAACCTGAGAAGATCGACGATATGATCCTCCAGAGCCAGCTTTGACATCTTGTCGCTGGCCGGTGACAAGGTTCGCGCGAACTCCGTCCATTCCTTCACGATAGGGGCGTGGTTCTGTCGAATGAAGTCAGCCAGGCGTTCATACTCTCTCGGCCCAGTAGAACTGCCCAAAGCGAACTCCCTAGCGAGATGAGTGCAGGCCACATCCAGCGCGCATAAGCCTGCGGTCCGGAACGCCAAACTCTACATATAGCTACTGGCCTTCTCCGTCACAACTACGCTGCCGCCAGAGGCGGCAAGTTCATTGCAAGACCGAGTTGCCGTTTGCAGGGTCGGTGTGGAACCGACGAGGTGAAACTCGTCGGCAGACCTGCGCGCTTCAGATCACTCCCGCCAGCCGCAGCGCCACGCCCGCCGCGCAGCTTGCCGCCAGCACAGTGAGCATGCCCAGCCTGAAGCGGAAGATCGCGGTTGCCGCCGCGATCGACAGCAGCAATGCCGGCACATCGATGCTCCCCAGCACTGGCCTGTCGAAATCCAGCGGGAAGGCATGCACCGGCACGGTCTCGCGGAACAGCGTGTGCAGCGCGAACCAGATCGAGAGGTTGAGGATCACGCCGACCACGGCGGCGGTGATCGCCCCGAGCGCGCCGGCGAGGCCCGTGTTGCCGCGCAGGCGCTCGATATAGGGGGCCCCGACGAAGATCCAGAGGAAGCAGGGCGTGAAGGTGACCCAGGTGGCGAGCAGGCCGCCGAGCGTCGCCGCCAGCATCGGCGAGAGCCCGCTCGGGTCGCGGTAGGCGGCCATGAAGCCGACGAACTGCAGCACCATGATCAGCGGGCCCGGTGTGGTCTCGGCCATGCCGAGGCCGTCGAGCATCTCGTGCGGTTTCAGCCAGTGATAATGCTCGACCGCCTGCTGGGCGACATAGGCCAGCACGGCATAGGCGCCGCCGAAGGTGACCAGCGCCATCTTCGAGAAGAACAGCGCGATCTGGCTGAAGACGCTGCCTTGCCCGAGCACCAGCAGCAGCGCGGCCACAGGCACCAGCCAGAGCGCGAGCCACAGCGCGCCAACGCGGATCGCGCGTGCGGTGTCGGGGCGGACGTGCTCGGGCACGGCTTCGCCGAGCATGCTGTCGATCACGGCCGAGCTGCCGCCATGGCCGTGACCGGCGGGGGCGAATTCCGGGCGGCCGCTGCGTGCGCCGGCATAGCCGATCAAGCCGGCGGCGATGATGATGATCGGGAAGGGGACCGCGAAGAAGAAGATCGCGACGAAGGCGATGCCTGCAAGCGCGATCATGATGCGGTTCTTCAGCGCGCGCTTGCCGACGCGCACCACGGCCTCGACGACGATGGCGAGCACGGCAGCCTTGAGGCCGAAGAACAGCGCCTCGACGAAGCTGACATTGCCGTAGGCCGCATAGATGTAGCTGAGGCCCATGATGGCGATGATGCCGGGCAGGATGAACAGCCCGCCCGCCATCAGCCCGCCGGCGGTGCGGTGCATCAGCCAGCCGACATAGGTCGCAAGCTGCTGCGCCTCCGGGCCCGGCAACAGCATGCAATAATTCAGCGCATGCAGGAAACGGCCTTCGGAGATCCACTTCTTCTCCTCGACCAGGATGCGGTGCATCACCGCGATCTGGCCCGCGGGCCCGCCGAAACTCAGGCAGGCGACGCGAAGCCAGACGCGAAACGCGTCGTTGAAGCTGATGCCGTGACCGGCATCAGCTCCTGCTTGGACGTTGCGGGTGTCCATTACGCCTTCACCTTGTTGGTCGGCCAGTTGTGGGTCTCGGCCGTCGCATCGCGGCACCAGCGGTAGAAGGCATCGTAAAGCGTCATGCCGGCCTCGAGCTGTTCGAGGTCGTCGTCATACATGCGCGACAGCCCGAGCGAGGCAGCGAGCAGGCCGGGCGCTTCCGGCGCAAGATCTGGCCGGGCGGTGTCGGCGCCGCGCACCAGCGTCGCGAGCCGGAGCAGGGCCGGGGTGGCGATGCCGAACTCCTCGATCATGACGTCGAAGGTGCAGAGCTCGCCGCGGTGGCTCCAGAACACGTTCTCGATGTCGAAGGGCGCAGCGTTGAAGCGCTCGCCGACGGCGACCACCTCGGACGGTGCCACGTACAGGAACACCGCATTGGGGTCGACGAAGCGGCGGATCAGCCAGGGGCAGGCGATGCGATCGACCTTCGGCCGCGCCCGCGTCACCCAGACGGTGCGCCCTTTGGCATCGCGCGGCGGCAGCTTGCGGGCGTCGACCAGCGGCAGCTTGGCCGCCTTCCAGCCCTCAAAGCCGTCCTCCAGGGTTTCGGCCTCGGCGCCGAGTTGTCTCAGCCAGGCGGCCGTGCCCTGCGCCAGCTTGGCGCCGCGCAGGCAGGAGACGATGGCGGAGCGGCCGGCAAATGCGCCGCCCCATTCCGCGACGGTCTCGTGGCTGAGCTTGATCGAGCCGGGAATCAGCCGCCGGTCGGCGGCAAAATCCTCCTCGGTGCGGACATCGATCAGGACAGGAGCATTGGCCGTGCCGATCAGGCGCGCCAGCTTGTCGGATGAAATGGTCGTGAAAGTAGGCATGTTGTTGCGTCCTCGCAAAAACCGAACGGGACGCGATACTTGGGCATGTCGCCTCGTGGGGAGATCGCTCAAATCCCCATGAGGCAGATTACATCGAAACTAAGAAGCACTGTCAATCCGGGGAACGACTGGACCTTAGAAAAGTGCTGCCCGCCGGTCTATAATGAACCTCAACGGACCTGAATCTCCTGGAGAATTCGATGCACTCGCATTCCATCGAGCAATGGACTCACGACCACGCCTTCCTGGGCGAGAAGCACGACGAGAACGAGCGGCGCACCTGGCTCGTCGTCGTCCTGACGCTGGTCATGATGGTCGGCGAGATCGTGGCCGGCTCGCTGTTCGGCTCGATGGCGCTGCTCGCCGATGGCTGGCACATGGGCACGCATGCGGCCGCGCTCGGCATCGCCGCCTTCGCCTACCGCTTCGCCCGCCGGCATCTGGGGAATGCGCATTTCACCTTCGGCACCGGCAAGTTCGGCGATCTCGCCGCCTTCGCCAGCGCGATCATTTTGGGATTGATCGCGGTCGAGATCGCCTATGAGAGCGTGCTGCGGCTGATCAATCCGGTGCCGATCGTCTATGGCGAGGCGATAGCCGTGGCCGCGCTCGGCCTTGGCGTCAATCTCGCCAGCGCGTGGCTGCTGCGCGACAACCATGACCACCATCACGGCCATGCGCACGGCCACAGCCATGCGCATGACGATCATGACCACGACCACGATCATCACGGCCATCACCACCGTCATCACGACAACAATCTGCGCGCGGCCTACGTCCACGTCATGACCGACGCGGCGACCTCGGTGCTGGCGATCGCCGCGCTCGCGGTGGCCATGTATTCGGGATGGGTCTGGGCCGATCCCGCCGTCGGCCTGATCGGCAGCGCGGTGATCGCGAGCTGGGCCTTCGGCCTCGTCAAGTCATCGGGCGCGGTGTTGCTCGACGTGCGGGCCGACGAGAAGCTGGAGCGGGTGATCCGCTCGCGCATGGAGGCCGGCGACGATCGCGTCACCGACCTGCATCTGTGGCAGGTCGGCCCCGGCCATTGTGCCGTGCTGCTCTCGGTGGTGTCGGACAAGCCGAAGCCGCCGGCGGTCTACAAGCGGCGGCTCGCCGGATTGAAGGGCCTCAGCCATGTCACGGTGGAGGTCGAGACCTGTCCGCATTGACTTGCCCGCATTGACATGGCCGGAATTCTGTCGCGCGGCCGGGGTTGAACTTCGGTCGCGGCATGCACGGCCGCAAGGGAGGACCCATGATGCGCAGGACCAAGCTCGCTCTCGCCATGGCTGCACTGGCGCTGTCAGGCGCCGCGGCATCGGCGCAATCGGACAAGAGCGGTGTCGAGAAGCTCTACGTGCTCAATTGCGGGGAGGGCACCGCGGGCGACATCTCGCGCTGGACGCCCGGGCTGAACGAAGGCAAGACGATGGATTTCGTCGACACCTGCTATCTGATCAAGCACACCAAGGGCTGGTTCCTGTGGGACACCGGCATCGCCGATTCCGTTGCCGCGATGCCCAATGGTCTCGCGCCGGCCGATCCCAAGGCCGTCACCTGGCGCCGGCCGAAGACGCTGGCCGGACAGCTCGAGCAGCTCGGCGTCAAGCCGGACGACGTCAAGGCCATGGCGGTCTCGCACACGCATCCGGACCATACCGGCAATGTCGAGCTGTTCCCGCAGTCGATGCTCTACGTGCAGAAAGCCGAATATGACTGGCCCGGCGCCAACAACGCGCCGCGCTTCAAGCCTTCGCACCCGGCCGAGCTGCTCAGCGGCGACAAGGACGTGTTCGGCGACGGCAGCGTGACCATCCTGTCGACGCCCGGCCACACGCCCGGGCACCAGTCGCTGCTGGTGAAACTGCCCAAGACCGGCGCGGTGGTGCTGTCGGGCGATGCCGTGCACTTCAAGGACAATTGGGACAACCGCCGTGTCCCCAGCATGAATGTCGACAAGGACCAGACCACGGCCTCGATGCAGAAGATCGCGGACACGCTCGCCAGGGAGAAGGCGCAGCTCTGGATCAATCACGACAAGGCCCAGCGCGACAGCCAGAAGATGGCGCCGGAGTTTTACGACTGATCCAGCGCGGGTGCTGCTGCCATGATGGTGGCAGCAGCATCGTGCTAGGGGCGGCGGAAGCTCCACGATGGGAGACGAAGGTGGGGGAGTGGCTCGGGGTTGCGATCGCGCTGGTCTCGAGCAGCATTGGCGGAACCGCCGCGGCGATCACCCGCTATCTCGTCGGCGGCGCAGATCCCATCCTGCTGGCGATCCTGCGCTGGGGCATCGGCTTTCTCTGCCTGCTGCCGTGTGCGCTGCTGCTACGCGTGCGCTGGCCGCAACGGTCCGACTGGCCGGCCGTGGCCGGGCTCGGTATCTGCTTCTTCGGCGTGTTCTTCATCCTCTACAACATCGCGGTATCCTACACGACCGCAGCGCGCGCCAGCCTTGCGCTGGCGACGCTGCCGCTCCACACCATGGTGGTCGGCGCGATCCTCGGCGTCGAGCGATTGACGACGCGCAAGATCACGGGCGTCGGTATCGCCGTGCTCGGCGTGGCGGCGGCGCTGGCGACGGGCCTCGCGCAGAGTCCGCCGGGCGCCTGGCGCGGCGAGCTGATCATGACCGGCGCGGTGTTCTGCATGGCCTTCTACAACGTGCTGTCGCGGCCGCTGATGCAGCGCTCCAGTGCGCTCGGCTTTCTCACGGTCGGAATGGGCGCGGGGGCTGCGGTGCTGATACTGGCGGGCCTGGCGAAAGGCAGCTTCGCGGCGCTCGATCGTTTCACCACGGCACAATGGATCGCCGGCGTTTATCTCGGCATTGGCGGCGGTGCGCTCGCCTTCATCCTCTGGGTCATGGCCTTGGGGCGGGCGACGCCGACGCGGGTTGCCAACACGATGACGGTCAATCCGATCGCCGCAGCTCTGCTCGCGGCGCTCTTGATCGGCGAGCCGATTACGCCAAATCTTCTGGTGGGGCTGGTGGCGGTGTTCGCCGGCATCTGGATTGCGACCGGCGAGACGAACCCGGCCTAGCTTTTTGGCGCGGTTGCCGCGGGCGGGCTCGTCTCCGGCGTCTTCTTCGGCTTCAGCGAGCCGGCATAGAACGAGACCAGCCAGACCAGGAGAACGGCGAGCAGATAGACGCCCCAGGCCTGCGGCGGCGTGGTCGCCCAGCGCAGCAGGCCTTTGAACGTGCGGGGCGGGCGGGGCTCTTCGGTCATGGGCCGCTTGTGCGCGAAAGCCTTGACCCAGTCAATTCTTGGTCCGGTCAATCCGGCCGCGGCCTGGTGCGGATCAGGAACAACGCCGCCAGTGCCGACAAGCTGAGCGCGGATGAGACGATCAGCACCTTGGCGCCCATGACGTCGATCAGCAGGCCGAAGGCCAGCGGCGCCACGGCCTGCGCCATGCGTGCGGGGGCGCCGATGATGCCGAGACGGTAGCCGAAATCCTTCGGCCCGAAGATCGACAGCGGCAGCGTGCCACGCGCGATCGTCAGGATGCCGTTGCCCGAGCCGTGGAACAGCGCGAATGCGCTCGCCGCGGCGCCGCCGAAGATCGCCACGACCACCGCGCCGATCGGGTGGGTGAGGCAGGCAAGCCGGGTCGACCACAGCGGATGGAAGCGGCTGAGGAAGCCAGCCTCCAACATGCGTGCACCGACCTGCGCCGGGCCGATCAGGGCGCCGGCCGCGATCGCCTCGGCCGGCGTTGCGCCCGTCGTCTCCAGGATGCGCGGGAAATGAGCGGCCATGGCGCCGGTCACGGTCCAGACCGCCGCGAAGATAAAGGCCAGCAGAAGCATGGTGCGATCGAGCGGCAGATGCGGCTTCTCGGCCGTGGCCGCCGCTCGGCTGGCGCCCTTGATCGCCGGCAGCATGAAGAAGTTGAGCGGCAGGCCGATCAGGATGTTGGCGGCCGCCCAGGCAAAGCAGGTCTCGCGCCAGCCGATATGCGACAGGCCCCAGGCAGTGAGCGGCCAGCCGACGGTGGAGGCAAAGCCCGCCATCAGCGTGATGCCGGTGATGGGTCGGCGCGCCTCGGTGCCGTAGATGCGCCCCAGCGCGGCGAAGGCGGCGTCGTAGAGCCCCATCGCCATGCCGATGCCGAGCACGAGCCAGGCGAACACCATTACCGCAACGGACTGCGAGAGCCCAAGGAGCGCGAGCCCGGCGGCGATGGTCAGGTTCGAGGCCGACAGCACCTGCCGGCCGCCGACGAGATCGATCTGCCGCCCGATCCGCGGGCCGAGCATCGCCGAGATCACCAGCGAGGCCGAGAACGCGCCGAAGATCCAGTTGGAGGAGACGCCGAGATCGCGCGCCATGGGATCGGCGATCAGCGCCGGCAGATAATAGCTGGACGCCCAGGCCAGGGTCTGCGTGGTGCCGAGCGCCAGGATGATCGGAAGCTGGCGCTGGCTCATATTCCCGTATTTCTGGTCGCCGGTGTCATCGGTTCCATTTGCAGCTTGCGGCGCGAGCACGTCAACAGCGCCTGCGGCATATTCGACCTGCTGTAGACGGGAGCCTTTGACGCGTAAGGATGCGCATGGCCTTCCGCTCGTCACGAATGCACGCCATAATGGCGCATGCAATTGACCTCGCGCCTTGCGTTGATGAACTGGCTCACCGGCCAGGGGCTCACGGGCCTGCCCGAAATCGAACTGCTCCGCGGCTTCTGCGAGCGCTGCTGCGCCGAAGGGCTGGAGCTGTCGCGCGCGCTCGTCGTGATCGACACGCTGCATCCGATCTACGAAGGCCGCGGCTTTCGCTGGAGCGACCGGCCCAGCAACGAGAGCGACGCGTTCGAGTACGGCTCGACCGCCGACGGCGACGCCGCCGCAAGCTGGCGCCGCTCGGTGTTCTTCCACATGCTCGAGAATGGCCACGACGAGATGGTGATCGATCTTGCCGACGCGCCGTCGATGGATTTCTCGCAGATCGGCGAGCTCGCCGAGAAGGGCCACAAGCACTATCTCGCCTTCGTGCACCGCTTCGGCGAGAACGGCGCGCTCGGCCTGATGGACTGTCTCTATTCCTGCTGGACCACGCGGCGCGACAGCGGCTTCAGCGAAGCCGAGCTGGATTCGCTGCGCGATCTCGTGCCGGTGCTGGGGCTCGCGATCAAATCGGCGCAGCAGGTCGACATCGCGCGCACGCTCGGGCGCGTCTATCTCGGCCGCGACGCCTCCGCGCAGGTGCTGGCCGGGCGCATCTCGCGCGGCGTCACCGAGCGCATCAAGGCCGTGCTGTGGTACTCGGATTTGCGCGGCTCGACCGCGATCAGCGAGAGCATCGGCCCGGACGAGATCATCCCGTTCCTCAACGACTATGCGCAGGCCGTAATCGACGCGATCCACGATGCCGGCGGCGACGTGCTCAAGCTGATCGGCGACGGCGTGCTCGCGATGTTCTGGGGCGAAGACATGGCGGATGCGCGGCGCGCTGCGCTGCGCGCCGAGCATCTGTTCCGCAAGAACGTCGCGGCGCTGAACAAGCGGCGGGAGGCCGACGGCCGTCCGACCACCTCGGCCTATATCGGCCTGCATGTCGGCGAGGTCTTTTACGGCAATATCGGCAGCCAGGACCGGCTCGACTTCACCGTGGTCGGCCCGACCGTCAACGAGGTCAGCCGCATCGCCTCGATGAGCCGCTCGGTCGATCGCGAATTGCTGGCGTCCTCCGAATTCTACAAGGGCCTCGACGCCGCCGGCCGGCGCTATCTCGTCTCCACCGGCCGCTATGCGCTACGCGGCATCGGCCGCGCGCAGGATCTCTACACGCTCGACCCCGATGTCGATTCGAGCGAGCCGGTGACGGGAAGCTACGAGCGGTACCTGACGGGTTAGGTTCGTCGTCCCCGCGAACGCGGGGACCCATACCGCGTGATCTATCGAATGCGGACGGTGCCAGTCCCAACGGACATGTGTAACGGCGAGCCTTCGTCAAACTTCTCCCTGGGGTTATGGGTCCCCGCGTTCGCGGGGACGACGGCGGAAGTCGTTGCTCGAACTCCAAGCGTGGCTAGCACCGCGCCGCGACTTCATCTCCCACCATCGCCGGCTGCCGGTCCAGCGCCACCGCCGGCGACAGCCAGATCACCAGGGCTTGTATGCCGAACACGGCGGCCGCCAGATAAAGGCACGCTTCCGCGCTCCAGAGCCCGCCGACGATCGCACCCAGCGCTGAACCGAGTGGGCGGGCGCCGTAGCTCATGATGTTGATGGCGGAGACGCGGCCGAGCAGGCGCGGCGGCGTCACGGACTGCCGCAAGGTCGTGGTCGAGATCACCCACAGGATCGGGCCGACGCCGAGCAGGAAGAAGCTCAGGGCCGCCAGCCAGGGCGAGGCGATCAGCACCGTCAGCGCCATCACGACCGCGGCGACGAAGCCGGTGACCGGGCCGAGGCCGACCACGGTGCCGAAGGCGATGCGCTGCATCACGCGCGTGGCGAGCAGCGCGCCGATCACCATGCCGACGCCGTACATCGTCAGCACCGTGCCGACGCCGGCGGCGGTCAGGCCGAGATGGCGCACGGCATAGGGCACGAACACGGCGATCTGCAGGAACCAGCCGGTGTTGAAGATGAACTGGGTGATGAACACCGGCCGCAGCAGCGGATGGTGAAACACGAAGGCCGCGCCCTCGCGGATCTCCTGCAACGGATGGCGTCGCGGCGCCGGCGTTCGCGCGGGCTCGAAGATGCCGGAGAGCAGCACGACCGCAATCGCCGACAGTGCCGCGGCAAAGCCGAAGGCCGGACTCGCGCCCAACCATCCCACCAGCGTGCCGCCGAGCGCAGGCCCGCTGGCAAAGGCGATGGTGCGCGCAAGCTCGATCCGCGCATTTGCGGCCGGCAGCAGCTCGGCGCTCACCAGCGATGGCACCAGCGCCGGCGCGGCCACGCTGTAGACCACGGTGCCGCACACCGCCGTGAAGCCCAGCAGCGCCAGCAGCGGCAGATTGAGCGCGCCGAGCGCCAGCAGCAGCACGATCGTGGCAAGCGCTGCGGCCCGCAGCGCCTCGGCCCCCGCCATCAGCGAGCGACGCGAGATGCGGTCGGCGAGCAGGCCGGCCGGAATCGCGAAGAGGACGAAGGGCAGGGTCAGTGCGGTCTGCAACAGGCCGGTCTGGCCTTCCGCCACTCCGAGCGTGAGCACGGCGACGATGGGGGCGGCGGCCAAAGCGATCTGCTCGGCGGACTGCGCCGCGAGGTTGGACCAGGCCAGGCGGCCAAAGGTGTCGGGGAGGCGCGGCGGGTTTGACATGGCTCATTTCCTGCAAAGTCGGATGGGCGCGAGTATCCGGCTCCGGGGCCCGTCAAACCCACCCGGTTTCCGACAGGGGCGAATATCGGCCGGGAGGGGAACCGATGCAGCCAGATGCATTTGCAAATGAGTTGCAATAAGAACGAAGTTGGGTATTCTGGCCTCATGGATGCCCGATCTCCCGACCTGACGCCCGACGCCGCCGGCTGGCGTGCGGATTCGCCCGCCACCAAGAGCCTCGCCGAGGTTAATTCCACCATCGCCATTCCGGCCTCGGGCCGCTGGTGGCGGCGGCTGCTCGCCTTTGTCGGTCCGGGCTATCTGGTCTCGGTCGGCTACATGGACCCCGGCAACTGGGCGACCGATCTCGCTGGCGGGTCGAAGTTCGGTTACACGCTGCTCTCGGTCATCCTGCTCTCGAACCTGATGGCGATCCTGCTGCAGTCGCTCGCAGCGCGACTCGGCATCGTCACCGACCGCGATCTGGCACAGGCCTGCCGCGGCACCTATTCGCCGGCGGTGAACTTCCTGCTGTGGCTGGCCTGCGAGGCGGCGATCATCGCCTGCGATCTCGCCGAGGTGATCGGCACCGCGATCGCGCTGAAGCTGCTGTTCGGCATTCCCCTGATCGGCGGCGCGCTGCTCGCGGCGCTCGACGCCTTCCTGCTGCTGCTGCTGATGAACCGCGGCTTCCGCTTCCTCGAAGCCTTCGTCATCGCGCTGCTGGCGGTGATCGCGATCTGCTTCGCGGTCCAGATCGTGGCTGCGGCGCCGCCGGTCGCGGAGGTCCTGCACGGCTTCATGCCGAAGAGCGAGATCTTCACCAACCCCGAAATGCTCTACATCGCGATCGGCATCATCGGCGCGACGGTGATGCCGCATAATCTCTATCTGCACTCCTCGATCGTGCAGACGCGTGCCTATGAGCGCAACGACGAAGGCCGCCGCGAGGCGATCAAATGGGCGACGACGGACTCCACCATCGCCCTGATGCTGGCGCTGTTCATCAACGCCGCGATCCTCGTCGTGGCCGCCGCGACCTTCCACAAGAGCGGTCATTCGGATGTCGCCGAGATCGGGCAGGCGTTCGAGCTGCTGTCGCCGCTGCTCGGCCTCGGCATTGCCTCTACGCTGTTCGCGGTGGCGCTGCTCGCCTCCGGCCTGAACTCGACGGTGACGGCAACGCTCGCCGGCCAGATCGTGATGGAAGGCTTTCTCGATCTGCGGCTGCCGAGCTGGGCGCGCCGCCTGCTCACGCGCGGCATCGCCATCATTCCGGTGATCGTGGTCACCGCCATCTATGGCGAGCGCGGCACGGCCGATCTGCTGGTGTTCAGCCAGGTCGTGCTGTCGATGCAGTTGCCCTTCGCCGTCATCCCGCTGGTCCGCTTCGTCTCCGACCGCCGCAAGATGGGCAAGTTCGCGATTCCCTCCTACGTCGCGGCGATCGCGTGGATCGTCGCGGGCGTCATCGTGGTCCTGAACCTGAAGCTGTTGTTCGACACGTTGTTTGGGTGAGTGCAGGGACTGCCCGCACGTTCCGCGCGGAGGAACCTGCGACGGGCTGCTCGCTAGCGCGAGCCGGCCGTACCCGTTTCGCGCGAACGTGGGTCCAACCCCTCGAAAATGCGCGCCGGCCGGTGACCGACGCTTTCGTCGCGCGCCGACGAACTACCGCTTTTCAATTGGTGCGAAGAGGGTATACTACCTTCAATTGCTGATGGGCCATATTTGCTGACAGGCCAAATTATGACGTTGCGTTTTTCAGGATTGATTTTTCTCCCCGCGGGATAATCGGCGGTCCCGCGCCGGAGTAGATGCGCCGGTCGCATTCTCTCCGGACAATTGGAATGGGTTGCGCGCAAGCTAGGCGCGCGAAGCCAGTGGCCCCGCCATTGGTGATCGACTGATTTTTGCTGCGCGGGTTCACGTCCTGGGAGGGGACGATGATCAGGCCAGAAAGCGTTGATTGCTGCGTTGAAGTCATTGATGAGCGTGTACTGCCGTGACCAAGTGTCCCGCATGTTCAGCCCGTGTCGCTCGCGAGCATCGCTTCTGCTCTCAATGCGGCGCGCGCCTCGATCGCGCCGTGGAGCAGCCCTCCGGTCCATCGGCGGCCAGCACAACTGACCGCGAGGTGCGGGTTGTTCCGCTGCAAGATCATGCGGCGGTTCGGTCACAGATGTTGACCGAAAACAAGCAGGTCAGCGTTCTCTTCGTCGACGTCTGCGACTCGACATCGCTGCTCCAGCACGCCGACCCCGAGGAATCCCGCAATTATCTCGGCAAGGCCCTGAACCATTTGGCCGAAGCGGTCGGGACCTATGGCGGCACGGTGAGTCAGTTGCTCGGCGACGGGCTCGTCGCCTTGTTCGGTGCGCCCGTGGCGCAGGAGGATCACGCCCTGCGCGCGTGCCTTGCGGCCCTCAAGATGCAGAGGGCAACCGTTCCCGGCCACGAGGTTCATGGCATGGCCAGTCCGATGCTGCGCATCGGCATCAATTCGGGCGAAGTCCTGGTCGGCGTCGTCGGACAATACGGCTGGTCGCATTACGGGGCCGACGGCAAGACGATTCACCTTGCATCGCGGCTCGAAAAGATGGCCCCGCCCGGCGGCATTCTGATCAGTGCCGTGACGCAGCGCCTCGTCGCGCAGCAGATCGACACGCGGCCGGTGGGGACGCGGCCGGTGCGAGGGCTGGACGACCCGGTCGAGCTCCATGAGGTCGTGGTCGCCACTGAAAGCTCGGCGGCCGCGCCTCTGACGCGCAAGCAGCGCTGGGCGCCCCTGGTCGGCCGCGAAGAGTCTTTGCGGATCCTGACTGCGGATCTCGACATCGTTCGAACCGGCGTGATGCGGACGATCGGGCTGTGCGGCGATGCCGGGATCGGCAAGTCCCGCTTGATCGCCGACTGGATCGCCGCGCTCGCAAGCCACGGCACGGAGGTCTGCCTTTCGCAGGCGAGAGGTTATGCAAGCGCACGCGCCTACAGCACTGCTGCGGACCTGATCTCAAGCCTGGCCGGGTTGCCGCAAACAAGCGCGACGGACCCACAATCCGTCAGGCAGATCCTGGCCGCCGAATGGGCCAGCGAAGGTGCCGCGCATCTGGCAGCGGTCAATGACTTGCTGGGTCTGGCGGCGCCGGACCAGGCTTGGCTGGCGCTGAATCCCGTCCAGCGGCGGCGGCGAATTGGTGACGCATTGTTGTGGCTCGTGCGCAGACGCGCCCAGGCAGGTCCGTTCGTGCTCGTGCTCGAGGATGTTTTCCTGGCCGACCGCGAGAGCCGGCGGTTGTTCGAGGCGCTGCTTCCAAAGCTTCAGGGTCTGCCCATCCTGGTCTGTGTCAGCTATCGACCCGATTTCGAGCATCAGTGGCGTCAGGCCCCATGGTTCGCGGAGCGCGTGATCGAGCCCCTTCGCGACGGCGAGCTGCTCAGGCTCGCGCGCGCCCTGATGGGGGACGATCCGTCCGTGCTCGGCATCATGAACGAACTGGTCGGGCGCGCCGACGGCAATCCCTTCTTCCTGGAGCAGTTGGTCATCACGCTGATCGACGACGGATCGCTGGAGGGGACGCCGGGTGCATACCGGCTGCAGCGGCCGCCCGGCGAGCTGCGCGTGCCGGGCTCCATCGCCGCGGTGATCGGCGCGCGCGTCGACAGGCTGCCCGAAGCTGCCAAGTCCGCGCTCGAGGCCGCGGCGATCCTCGGCGACCCCATCACGGGTGAACTGATCGCCGCGATGCAGGCCGTGGACTTGGGGCGTGCCGAAGAGCTGCTGAGCCTGTGCGTCGCGTCCGGCTTGTTGACGGGACCAGATCAGGCGCGCGGCCCGCTCGATCGGCATGCCTTCGCGTTTCGCCACGCGCTGGTGCGCGATGTCGTGCTCGGTGCCCTCACGCGTGCGCGGCTCAAGGCGCTGCATCGTCAGGCTTTCCTGGCGCTGCATGCGCGGCCGGGAGCGGCTGAGGCGGACGTCGCCCCCGCACTTGCGCACCATGCCTTCAAAGGGGAGGAGTGGGAGCAGGCGGCGAGGTTCACCGTCAAGTCGATGGCGCGTGCGATCTCGCGCTCGGCCAATCAGGAGGCCCTTCAACTGTTCGAGAAGGGTCTTCAGGCAGCCCGACGCGTCGACGACGCCTCGGTCGCGCAGACCCTGGAGCTCGCGCTTCGCCTGGAAGCCATCGGGGCGATGCTGGCCCTCGGACAGATCGACGACATCTTCAGCAATATGGAGCGTGCGGAAGCCATCGCGGTGCAACTGAACGATCAGCGCGCGCGGGCGGCGGTGTCGACCGAGACGGCGGTGTTCCTGTGGATGCGCGGTCGCTTCGAGCAGGGTCTGCGCTATGCCACGCGGGGTCTCGAGGCGGCGCGCCTCGCGCAACGCCGCCACATGATGATGGCGGCGCATCAGACCCGGTTGATGAATCTCCACGCTCTCGGTCGATATGCAGACGCCGCCATGGAGGGGCAGATTCTGCTCTCCGACTACGGACCGGAGCTGTCGGCGCATTGCGTCCAGCCCGGATGGGCCGCCATCCCCATCATCAATCTGTATGCGTTTCATGCCAGCACGCTCTGGCGGCTGGGAGACAGTGCAAGGGCGCACGCGTTTTGCGCCAAGGCCTACGAAATCTTGTCGAACATCAACCATCCTTATTCCCGTCTGCTGATCGACACCGTCCAGTCGCAGATCTGGATCGAGAGCAGGGAGCTCGATCGTGCCGAGACCTTGATGCGCACGGGCGTGCAGCAATGCATGACGCACAACGTCCCGACCATGCTTTCGGTTTGCACGGGCGTTCTCGGCAGCGCGCTCGCGCGCAACGGCAAGGCCGCCGAGGCGGCGACGATGCTGGAGAAGGGGTTCGCCGACCGCATCTACGAGGCGGCCGGGCCCTACGGCCGGACGTTCATGCGCGTGAGCCTGGGCGCCGCCTATCGCAAGCTCGATCGGCTCGACGATGCCATCGCGGTCGGTCGCAAGGCCGTCGAGGAGGCTGCCGAAGAATACGGTCACCAGACCGAAGCCCTGTTCGAGCTTGCGGAGGCCTTGCGGCAGGCCGGCGATCTTGCGGGTGCCGAAGCGCATTTCAGGCGGGTCGCCGAGGCAGCGGAGCGGCTGGGCATGCCCCACTATCAAGGACGAGCCGCAGCGGTGCTCGCAGATTGGCGGAAGGACGGGTATGCAGCATGAAACTCTCGACCTATGAACCCGACGCGTTGGCGCCGGGAATACGCAGGCTCTCCTACGGTCTGTTCTGCTGGCTCAACCGCCACATCGTCGTCTTGCGCGCGCTCGGCGCGCTGTTGCGGCGCTGGCCCTCCATCGGGGGCCCATTCGGCCTGGTGGCCCGCGCCAGCGCGGTCAAGGATGTGTTGACGCGCACGCCCAGCTTTTCCAACACGGCGCATGCCGCCAACATGGTGTCCGGGGACTACCTCATCGGCATGGATCCCGGCCCGACCTACACGGCCGACAGGGCTCTGGTCCGCGAGCGCCTCGACGCCCTGGATGTTCCGAACGCGTCCGACGAGGAGGCCAAGAGACGGATCGGGATGCTGGAATCCGGTGATCGCAGTTTCGATCTGATCGAGAACTATCTGATGTGGGTCGTCTTCCACGCCATGAAGCCGCTGTTCGGATCGGCGACCGACGCGGTGGTGGCAGGCTCGGCGGACCCGGCCGCGCAAGCCGCCGTCGATGAAGGCCTGCAACGGCAGTACATGCTGGAGATCCGGTATGTTGCAGGTCAATTGCTGGCCGGCAGCCTTGCAACGCTAGACCTTCGGCGGCGGGCGGAGACCTGTGGCGATGCGCTTCAGGCGCGGATCGATCGCGTGACCGGCCCCATCGGCACCGCGTGGGGTGTCAAAAGCGCATCCCGGGACATTGAACGAAACGCGGTGGGGCTTGCCTGGATTTCGCATCCGGTCACCGTTCAATCGGGAGCCCTTGCCGTGCAGGAGCTCCTCGACCGCCCGAAGGTCTACGAAAAACTCTGGTCCCGGGCCCAGACTCTCAAGGACGGCGTCTGGACCGACACGGGTTTCCGCAAGGATGTGCGCGACCATGTGCTCGAGCTCATGCGTTTCCGCCCGATCTTTCCGCTGCTGGCGCGCGACGTGCCGCGGGACACGGAACTGCAGACGGGCGCGCGACAGAACGCCAAATGCCCGGGTGGCGGGAAGGTGTCGCTGCTGGGGATCGCCGCTCTGTTCGATCCGAGCGTGGTCTCCGACAGCAGAAGCTTCTGCCCGGAGCGCGACTGGGGCAGCGAAGATCCGCTGCGCTATCTCATGTTCGGATATGGCTACCGCCAATGTCCTGCCCGGGACCACGCGGTGGATATCCTGACGAGCGCGCTGATCGGATTGCTGACGTTGCCCCGGCTACAGCTGGCGCGCGGTGAAGGCAAGGCCATCACCTATGACGGGCCGCTGATGTTGACCATGCGCATGCGTATCACCTGAGCGAGCGGAGAAGACGGCCATGCTCGAGATCGTCCGGCAGCAGATGATCTGCATCGTTGCGCCAGGCTGGAGCGGCGGAGCGGAGCTTCCAGCGCCGCTCCACGATGGGCTGAACGCCTTTCTGCGGGACGTCGCGGTGGTCCACTTCGCCTCGATCGGGCTGCTCCCGGGCTTGACCGGCGCGCCCAACCCGCAGCCGTCGCTCGTGCTCGAACTTGCCGTCGAGGAGGGCTTCCGCCCCTACGACCTGTTGTATCGGCTGGTCTACCATCCCGGTGGCACGATGTGGGCGCTGTTCGGCTCCATGATTGCTCCCAACGTTGCAGAGCCCACGGCGCAGCATAAGCAGCAATTGCTGGATAAGCTGATGAGCTGGCACAGCATCGCCGATGGCGGCTTCGTCGGCGCCCGCGACCGATCGGTCCGACAGATCGCGATGGAGAAAGACCTGCTCGATCAGACCCGCGTCGAAGCGCGGAAGCTGAAGCCGAAATACGGCAACGATCGCACCGCCTTCGCACTGGCGCTGGCCCGGTGGGCCTCTACCAATCCCGATTTCGGGTGGGCGGCCACACCTGCGCCGCGATCCTATTGGCGCGGGAAGGGGGCGGGCATCGGTGCGAAGCTCGCTTATCCCGTGGCCGCGATCGTGCTGTGGTTCGCGTTGCTCGGGATCGTCTGGGCATTGCCGCGCGCCTATAACTGGTTGTTCGGCGCGCCGGGGCACGTCGGGCAGGCCATCGAAAACGCCATCACCGCGACAACCGAATGCCTGTTCACGATGAGCTGGCACGGGCTGCTTGCGTTTGCGATCATTGTCTTCCTCGTCTGGCTGTTCCTGGTGCCGCTGCCCGCGCAATTCGTGTCGTGGAGGCGCTGGTTGAACAGCGTCCAGCAGGAGCTGGATCGGCCGACCGAGACGCTCTCGTCGCTGGCCACCTATGTGGGCGGCTGGATCATCGGCGTGCCGCTGCTCCTGGCCGTCGCCGCGTGCGCCATCGCCTACACGCTCGCTCCGCTGGCCTATGCGCTGGCTCCGGACTATATGCACGCCGTCATCGAACCTAAGCTGCCGAAGCTGACCGGATTGCAGATCATCGTGATCGCTGTCGCCGCGATCATCGTGGTGCTTGCCATCGGCGCGCTGTTCTACCGGCTCAATCGCTATTTCAAGGGGCTGAGCGAGAGGTTCTTTCATCCGCTTCAAGACGACGTTCCGCGCGCCCAGCAGATCCATCCCTCGATCGAGCGATGCGAGGCCGAGTTGGTCGATGGCACCCAGCACATGTTCAGCCTCACGGAGCTGCGCGGTCCGCAATGGTGGAGCGCGTGGTGCATCCGGGTGGCGATGCGCATCGTGACGTTCGCCGGACGTGTTTTCTTCACGCAAGGCTGGCTCGGCAACGCGCCGGGCATCCATTTCGGCCATTGGCACATCATCGACGGCGGTCGCCGCTTTCTGTTCTGCTCGAACTATGACGGCAATTTCGGCGGCTATCTCGACGATTTCATCAACGGGGCGGCCGTCGGCACCACGCTGGCCTGGCGCTGGACCCAGCTGCATCCGCGCGACCCGGCGCTGGCGGGGCAGCCCGGCATTGCAAAGCCGCGCAGCTTTCCGCCGACGCGCTTCGTCGTCTTCCGCGGCGTGAAGTGCGAGCTGAAATTCAAGTCCTATGCGCGCGACAGCATGCTGCCGCATCTCTACCATTTCGACGCCTGCAACCGGACCGTCGACCAGATCAACCTCGCGACGGGACTGCGCGACGCCCTGTTCGGCGAACGCAACGAGAAGAACGACGACCTGATCATGAGGGCCATCGAGACATGAAGCACGCTCCGCGTCTCTCCGAGCAAAGCCACGACATCCAGGGTATCCTCAAGAGCGGCTTCGGCTCGCTCACCGTCAGTCGTTTCAGGCTGCTGACGATCCACGACGCGAAGCTGGCGAAGGCATGGCTGGCGCAACTGCTCGCCACCGGCCTGATCGTCAGTGCGGAACAGGTCGGCAAACCGAAGCCGGCGAAGGAGAAGCAGGAGAAGCAAGAGAAGGAAGAGAAGGAAGAAAAGAAACCCGTCGATGCCGTCGTCTCGATCGGCTTTACCTATTCGGGACTGGTCAAGCTCGGTTGCCAGGAAACCAGCGACCATCCGTTTCCGACGCCGTTCCGCAGCGGCATGGGCAGCGAGCTGCGCGCCAAGCTGTTACGGGACGAATACCGGCAGTGGACCTGGACTGACCACGAAGGCCCCGGCGGAGGTGCAGTGGTGCACATCCTACTCGCCGAATGGAGGAGGCGCGGCGTCGCCTCGGGATTGCCTCCGATTAACCCGAGCGCCTTCTCCGTCATCGAGGCCGGGGACGATTCCGATTTCTTCGACGGGGACGGTAAATTGAGCGAGCCGTTCGGATTTCGCGATGGCCTCGCCCAGCCGGTGATCCGAGGCCTCAGGGATCAGGATGGCGGGAGCTTGACGCAGGTTCGGGCCGATGCCGCCGGTTTCTACGACGACCGGCTGGTGGAGCCGGGCGAATTCATCCTGGGCTATCGCAACGAATACGACGAGCTGACTTTTTGCCCGAACGTGCAGGGATGGGCGAGCGCCAGCGGCCGGTTCACCCTGAACGGAAGCTATCTCGCCGTCCGACAGTTCGAGCAGAACGTGACCGCGTTTAGGGCGTTCGAGGCTGCGCATTCGGACTTCGAGGCAGCGAACGGAGTTTCGGCTGGTGAGAAGCTGATGGGGCGCAGGAAGAACGGGCTTCCGTTGTCGTGGAAAGGCGACCCGACCGTGCCCGTGTCGGATTCGGCGGCCGATGCGTTCCGCTATCGCGTCGAGGACGCTAACGGTTTCATGTGCCCCAAGGGGGCCCATGTGCGCCGCTCCAATCCTCGTGACTCGCTCGGCATCGACGTCCAATCGAGCATCAAGTCATCCAAGCTGCATCGATTGCTGCGGCGTGGGCGCCCCTATGCCGAGGCCTCGGGCCGTCAGGGCATCTTCTTCATCGCCTGCAATGCGGATCTCGAGCGGCAGTTCGAGTTCATCCACCAGCGTTGGCTGCAAAACCGGAGGTTTGGAACGCTCGAGAGTCAGGATGATCCGATCGTGGGGTCGCAATCGTGTCCGAAGGCTTTCACCATTCCAGGCGAGGCCAGCGGCAGTGAAGTTTCGCTGCAGCATTTCACGGAGACGCTTGGGGGCGGTTACTTCTTCCTGCCCGGGATCGCGGCGCTGAAGTTCATCGCCCGGGTTTGATGGCGTGCAAGGTTGTTGTTTGCGGGGGACCTTTCCGGAAGGCGCTGCGCACCTTTTCCGGATCGGACCTCAGTCCTGCGGCTCGGACGCGGCATCGCCCTGCGCGTCGATGCGCAGCCAGCCGGAGGGCGCGAGGCGCTGCTGCGGCAGGAAGCGGGCCTTGTAGTCCATCTTCTTGGAGCCCTCGATCCAGTAGCCGAGATAGACGTAAGGCAGGCCTTGCCGGCGGGCGCGGGCGATGTGGTCGAGGATCATGAAGGTGCCCATCGAGCGGCTGACCTGGCCCGGCTCGAAGAACGAATAGACCATCGACAGGCCGTCGCTGAGCACGTCGGTCAGCGCCACCGCGATCAGCTCCTCGCCGCGGCCGGTGATGCCGCTGTCGGGCCCGCGCTTGCGGTACTCGATGATGCGGGTCTCGACATGGCTGTCCTCGACCATCATGGCGTAGTCGAGCACGGTCATGTCGGCCATGCCGCCATGGCGGTGGCGGGCATCGAGATAGGCCCGGAACACCGAGTATTGCTCGGAGGTCGGGACCGCGCTGCGCTGCTCGCCGATGATGTCGGAATTGCGCGCCATCACCTTGCGGAAGTTGCGGGAGGGCCGGAACTCGTTGGCGACGACCCGGACCGAGACGCAGGCGCGGCACTGGTCGCAGGCCGGCCGGTAGGCGATCGACTGGCTGCGGCGGAAACCGCCATGGGTCAGGAGGTCGTTGAGATCGCCGGCGCGCTCCCCCACCAGGTGCGTGAACACCTTGCGCTCATGCCGGCCCGGCAGATAGGGGCACGGAGAGGGCGCCGTCAGGTAGAATTGGGGGGTGTCGCGCGAGTGCTGGGTCAAGGGACGTCGTGGGCCTCCGAAGTGGGTCTCAGCATCGCGCTACGGAAGCCCCCGGTCAATTGGTCTACTCGGCAGGTCAGGTCAGACAGCTTAAGTGATCCTGGTTGATAGGTCCTTGATCGCCAGCCTCTCAATAGGTCCTTGCGCCCTGCGGTACGGGCGCGCGGACCGAATTGTTGATCACCACCGTTCCCAGCACGACATCGTGCAGCAGGCGGCGGCGGCCGTTGAACAGGCCGACCAGCACCACGAAGGGCGTCAGGAACGAGACCGAGACCCAGAACAGCACGGCATGGGTGGCGCCGAGCACGAAATAGCCGGGCGCGCCGTACCAGGTGCGCAGCTCCAGATCCATCAGGCGCATGCCGATCGTGGCGGAGGAGGGACCGCCGATGCAGGCGCCATAATAGACGATGGCCCAGATCACGGAGGCCGGCCAGGCCAGCCAGAACAGCGCCCAGCCGAGGCCGAGTGTCACCACGCCAAACAGGGCGATGAAGATGTAGCCGAGGATCACCGGTACCGAGATTACGACCATGTCGATCAGGAAGGCGAAGGCCCGCCGCGTTGCAACGCCGCGAAACAGCTCCGGGTGCAGATAGGGGTCGTAGGCGTGCGGTTGCACCCCGCCGTCATTGCGCCATGCGCCCGAATTGCCCGTCTCGTACGACATGTCGGTCCTCCCAAGGGGGAAACAGAGGGAAAAACCCTCGAGGCAGGACATGGGAACAGGCTCTCCCCCTGCCAAGGGCGCTGGGACGTCAACAAGCCGAAATATTCGGGCGATTCGGGGGCGGGGGCTTAGCGGTTGGGGGAGCCGATAGCGTCGCCACATCTTCGGTGTCGTCCCCGCGAACGCGGGGATCCATAACCACAGGGAGCAGTTTGGCGAACACCCACAGTTCATTCTTCGCTGGTACGGATACCGCGCGCCATCGAGGGATCACCCGGTATGGGTCCCTGCGTTCGCAGGGACGACAGCGGAGCTTATCCTTGGCTGCGCAGCTTCTCCGCCGCCTTCGGCGCAAAATAGCTGAGCACGCCGTCGGCGCCGGCGCGCTTGAAGGCGAGTAGGCTCTCCATCATCGCGCGCTCGCCGTCGAGCCAGCCGTTGTTGGCCGCGGCTGCGATCATCGCGTATTCGCCCGACACCTGATAGGCGAAGGTCGGCATCGCAAACGTGTCCTTCACGCGGCGCACCACGTCGAGATAGGGCATGCCGGGCTTCACCATCACCATGTCGGCGCCTTCGGCGATGTCGAGCTCGACCTCGCGCAGTGCCTCGTCGGTGTTGGCGCTGTCCATCTGATAGGTGCGCTTGTCGCCGGTCAGCGTCTTGGCCGAGCCGATGGCGTCGCGGAACGGGCCGTAGAAGGCGGAGGCGTATTTGGCCGCATAGGCCATGATCTGCACGTCGGACAGGCCGGAGCGATCCAGCCCCTCGCGGATCGCGGCCACGCGGCCGTCCATCATGTCGGAGGGCGCGATGATGTCGCAGCCGGCTTCGGCCTGCACCAGGGCCTGGCGCACCAGCACCGCGACCGTCTCGTCGTTCAGGATCCTGCCGTCCGAGATCAGGCCGTCATGGCCGTGGCTGGTGAAGGGATCGAGCGCGACGTCGCAGAGCAGGCCGATCTCCGGAAACTCCTTCTTGATCGCGCGCACCGCCTGGCAGACCAGATTGTCTGGATTGCAGGCTTCCGATCCGTGCTCGTCGCGCAGGGAGGGGGCGGTGTAGGGAAACAGCGCGATGCAGGGGATGGTGAGCTTCATGGCGCGCTCGGCCTCGCGCACGGCCTGGTCGACGCTGAGGCGCTCGACGCCGGGCATCGAGGCGACCTGTTCGCGCTTGTTGGTGCCGTCGATCAGGAACAGCGGCCAGATCAGGTCGTCGGTGGTGAGCACGTTCTCCCGCACCATGCGCCGGGCCCATTCGGCCTTGCGGTTGCGGCGCGGGCGGACGGTCAGATCGAGGGCATGGGGCACCATCGTGCCCTCGTGGCGCGAGACCTCGCGCAATTCGATCGGACGTCCGTATTTGATCGCCATCACTCTTCCTCCGGCTGGAATTATTCTTATACCAGCTCGCACGGTTCCCGTCACCGCGGCTTGACCTGCCGCAAGGCAGCCTTGAACGAGGCGCGGCCGATTGATTTTGCAGGGCGAAGCAGCCACAAAGGGCCCATGTCCGAGATCTCCACCCGCGATGCGGCCCGCGACGGCGCAAGGGACACTGCCCGAGACGCCGCCAGAGAGACGGCGAGGGAGAGCGCCATGTCGGTCGCCGCGATCTCGTCGGAGCGGACTGAGTCCGACGACAATGTCTGGACGCGCCGCCTGGTGCTGTTCCTGCGGGTGATGGCGCTGCTGTCGATCCTGAAGGGGCTGTATCACTGGGCCCAGGTCACGGGCTTTGTCGGCGGCGAGGACGAGGCGTTCGAGAATCAGTCGATGGCCTGGCAGGCCGCCACGGTCTACTTCGCCGTGATCGAGCTCGTTGCCGCGGTCGGCCTGTGGCTGGCAACGCCATGGGGCGCGGTGGTGTGGCTGACCACCGTGGTGTCGATGGCGGTGATCGAATTGATGTTCCCGGGAATCTACGGCGGCAGCCTGATCGTCGTCGGCGTCGAAGCCTTCATGCTCGCCGCCTATCTCGCACTCGCCTGGATGGCCGCGCGCGAACGGCCGCCATAGGCGACAACGTCGCGATCAACAATGCTCTCGTGCCCCGGACGCAGCGCAGCGCTCCTGGCGATGCGAAGCATCGTCCGGTGCGCTGCTGAGCCGGAGCCGATCTCTCCAAATCTCGTTTGTGGCTTTCTCGGTCCCGGATCTTTGCTTCGCTGGTCCGGGACACGAGAGCGGAGTTGTGCGCGTTTGGTTGACCGCTGGTTGCGTAAAATTTGCCGTTACTTTTCGCTAACCAGCCGGTTCCGCCACAGCTCTTACGCGCCCGTTTCGAAACGGAGCGGGGCTGTTCTGGAATGCGACAGTTGCGGCGGACGGAGGGTGAACAGGACCTTGCGAAGGTCAACAGAGGGTTGCGAAAAGTGCTTGTGGCACAGGCTTAATCCGCAATTCACTGTCTTAAATTCATGATCTCTTTATTCTCTTATTTAAGCCGATCTTCAAACGCGCCCCTTAAGTTGCACCTATCAGACGGGACACAAGTTTCGTCGAATAAGTGTCGATAAAAACGACAACAGGGGAAGTGTCATGATGAAAGCCGTCGCAACTGCGGCAGATACCGCAGAGCGCGTCTCCGGCCAGCAGGGTTCGGTGCAGTCGCTCTATCTGGAAGCCTTGACTCTGGTGGAGCGGCTGCATCGCCGGCTCCTCGACGTGATCAAGGACGAATTCGATCGCCGCGGCCGCGCGGACATCAACTCGGTGCAGGCGCTCCTGCTCTACAACATCGGCGACAAGGAGCTGACCGCGGGCGAGCTGCGCACGCGCGGCTACTATCTCGGCTCCAACGTCTCCTACAATCTGAAGAAGCTCGTCGAGCTCGGCTTCCTCGATCATCAGCGCTCGCGCGTTGATCGCCGCTCGGTGCGCATCCGCCTGACCCCGCAGGGCCAGGAAGTCCGCCGCATCGTCGATGCGCTCTACCAGAAGCACGTCAAGACGGTCGAGCAGGTCGGCGGCATCTCGGGCGAGGAGTTCTCGACCCTCAACAAGTCGCTGCACCGCCTCGAGCGGTTCTGGACCGACCAGATCCTGTATCGCCTCTGATTTTTCGAAGGGATTAGGCCAAGCCGGCCCGCAACAAGACCGGCAAGCCTTTCCGAAACGTGCCTGACTTCCCCAAGCGCGCTGGCCCGGAGTTGCCCCCGGACCAGCGCGTTTACATGTATTGCACTTGCGAAAAAAGTAGCGGAGGCGGGGAACCAGTTCCAGCTCCGGCGCTTATCTCCTTCGGATCGGAGACATGACGATGTTGGTCGAGCGCGGGCTTCAGGCGATGAATGTGGAACTCGTGAGCGAGGCCTACGCCATCGCCGCGAACTACCTTCGCCGCTCCGGCGCGATCCCCGATACGCTCGTCACCGACGAACGCCTGCTCGAGATCATCATCAAGCTGATCCAGCACGGCGGATTCAACAAGATCAGGCTCGCCAACAAGGCGATCGCCCGGTTTCAGGCGCAAGCCGAGGCCCGCGCCGTTGCCTGATCAACACTCCCGAAACTTGGAAGAACCAGAGGGTGCCATGGAAGCCGCCATCGACCGCATCATGCAGACCTATGACCTGCTCGCTAACCGCACGGCCGCGGCCAGCGAGGAGGCACGGGCCAAGGTCACGAACTACCTCAATACGCTGATGGAAGCCGGCGAGAAGGACACCCATCGGTTGACGGTGTGCGGCCTGACCTATCTGCGCCAGCTCGACGGCAGCGTCGATCCCGTGAAGGCGGGGTATACCGGGCTGTGACCTGACATCGGCCGCCGTCCGCGGCCGGGGATGAGACGTTAAGGCCCGAAGCGGTCCTATTTCGGGCTAAGGCCGACGGGCGGTTTCCTCGACCCGGCCGGGCTGCCGAAAACCTTCAATCCCCACCATATCTTGCACAAATATCGAGCCCGACCCGCAAACCCTTGGCCTGTTGCGGGTGATGTGGTAGATCGCGCGTGCTTCCGATCGCCACACCAGACCCGCCCGTAGCCCGCCAAAAGGCTGCGGCGGTGGAGATATTCGCAAGATGACCTCAGCCAAGAACTCTACAGCGTCCGCCTCCGCGCCCGATTCGTTTTTCACCGCCTCGCTCGAGCAGGCCGACCCGGAAATCGCCGCCGCCATCAAGGGCGAGCTCGGTCGTCAGCGCCACGAGGTCGAGCTGATCGCCTCCGAGAACATCGTCAGCCGGGCCGTGCTGGAAGCGCAGGGTTCGGTGATGACCAACAAGTACGCTGAGGGTTATCCGGGCGCGCGCTACTATGGCGGTTGTGAGTGGGTCGACGTCGCCGAGAATCTTGCGATTGATCGCGCCAAGAAGCTGTTCGGCGCCAAATTCGCCAACGTGCAGCCGAACTCCGGCAGCCAGATGAACCAGGCGGTGTTCCTGGCGCTGCTACAGCCCGGCGACACCTTCATGGGCCTCGACCTTGCGGCCGGCGGCCATCTCACCCATGGCTCGCCCGTCAACATGAGCGGCAAGTGGTTCAAGGCCGCGCACTACACCGTGCGCCGCGAGGACCAGATCATCGACATGGATGCGGTCGCCAAGCAGGCCGAAGAGGTCAAGCCGAAGCTGATCGTCGCCGGCGGCTCGGCCTATTCGCGCGCCTGGGACTTCAAGCGCTTCCGCGAGATCGCCGACAGCGTCGGCGCGTATCTGCTGGTCGACATGGCCCACTTCGCCGGCCTCGTCGCCGGTGGCGTGCATGCCTCGCCGGTGCCGCATGCCCACATCACCACGACGACGACGCACAAATCGCTGCGCGGCCCGCGCGGCGGCCTGATGCTGTGGAATGACGAGGCGCTGACCAAGAAGTTCAACTCGGCGATCTTCCCAGGCCTGCAGGGCGGCCCGTTGATGCACGTGATTGCGGCGAAGGCGGTCGCCTTCGGCGAGGCGCTGCGTCCGGACTTCAAGGTCTATGCGAAGAACGTCGTCGAGAACGCCAAGGCGCTGGCCGAGGCGATGAAGAGCCACGGCTTCGACATCGTCTCCGGCGGCACCGACAACCATCTGATGCTGGTCGATCTCAGGCCGAAGGGCCTGAAGGGCAACGCCTCGGAGAAGGCGCTGGTTCGCGCCGCCATCACCTGCAACAAGAACGGCATTCCGTTCGACCCCGAGTCGCCCTTCGTCACCTCCGGTATCCGTCTGGGTACGCCGGCGGCGACTACGCGCGGCTTCGGCGTCGCCGAATTCCAGCAGGTCGGCGGCATGATCGCCGAGGTCCTCAACGCCATCGCGCAATCCTCCGACGGCAAGGCGCCGCTGGTGGAAGCCGCCATCAAGGAACGGGTCAAGGCGCTCACCGACCGGTTCCCGATCTACCAATAAGGCTGGGTTCAACGGATGCGCTGCCCGAACTGCAACAGTCTCGATACGCAGGTAAAGGACTCGCGTCCGACCGAGGACTCTTCCGTCATCCGCAGGCGGCGCGTGTGCGTCGCCTGCGAATTTCGCTTCACCACCTTCGAGCGCGTGCAGCTGCGCGAGCTCACGGTGATCAAGCGCAACGGCCGCCGCGTGCCGTTCGACCGTGACAAGCTGATGCGCTCGGTGTCGATCAGTCTGCGGAAGCGGCCGGTCGAGCCGGAACGGGTGGAGAAGATGGTCTCCACCATCGTGCGCGAGCTCGAGACTGGCGGCGAGGCCGAGATCTCGTCCGAGGTGATCGGCGAGACCGTGATGGAGCATCTGCGTACGCTCGACGACGTCGCCTATGTGCGCTTCGCCTCGGTCTACCGCAATTTCCGCGAGGCGAAGGATTTCGCCGACGTGCTCGGCGAGCTCTCGGGTGAGGAGGAAGCGCGGCTCGCCGCGATCCGCAAATGATCTTCCGTATCCTGGAAGACCAGTTCGCCCAGAAGATCCGCGACGCCAAGGACGCCGACCGCCGCTTCATGGAGCTGGCGCTGGCATTGGGCCGGCGCGGGCAGGGGCGGACCTGGCCCAATCCTGCCGTCGGCGCCGTCATCGTCAAGGACGGCGTCATCGTCGGCCGCGGCTGGACGCAACCGGGCGGGCGGCCGCATGGCGAGCCCGAGGCTTTGCGGCGCGCGGGAGAAGCCGCCCGCGGCGCCACGCTCTACGTCACGCTCGAGCCATGCTCGCATTTCGGCAAGTCGCCGCCTTGCGCCGATGCGGTGATCGCCGCCGGTATCAAGCGGGTGGTGGCGGCGATCGAGGATCCCAATCCCGAAGTTGCAGGGCAGGGGCATGCACGCCTGCGCGCTGCCGGCATCGCCGTGGACGTCGGCCTGTGCGCGGCAGAGGCGGCGTTCGACCATGCCGGGCATTTCCGTCGCATCAGGGATCACCGCCCGCATGTGATCCTCAAGCTCGCGGTCTCGCCCGACGGCAAGATCGGCGCCGCCGGCGGCAAGCCGGTCGCGATCACCGGGGAGGCGGCGCGCAATCGCGTGCATCTCCTGCGCGCGCAGAGCGATGCCATCCTGGTCGGCATCGGCACGGTGCTGGCGGACGATCCGCAGCTCAATTGTCGCTTGCCGGGCATGGAGGCGCGCTCGCCGGTGCGTGTGGTGCTCGACCAGAGCCTGCGCATCCCCGCTTCAAGCCAGCTCGTGCGTTCCGCGCGCGAGACGCCGCTTTGGGTGATCGGGTCCGAGCTCGCAGAAGCCGCGGCCGCGACCCGCCTGGGCGCGGCCGGTGCGCAAATCATGCGCATGCCGCCGAACGGTGCATCCGGGCTCGATCTTCCCGCCGTGCTGCATGCGCTGGCCGAGAAGGGCATCACGCGGCTGATGGTCGAGGGTGGCAGCCGCGTGGCGGCGTCCTTCGTCGCGGCCGGCCTCGTCGACGAGATCTGGCTGTTCCGCGGCACGGAAGCGGTTGGCCCTGGCGGCGTCGATGCGCTCGATGCATTGCCCCTGACGAAAATCACGCAGTCGCCGGCCTACAAGGTTCATGCTAGCGAAACATTCGGCAAGGACACTCTCACCATCTACGAGCGCGCGTAATGTTCACCGGCATTGTCACCGATATCGGCGAGATCGTCAGCTTCACGCCCGTGGCACAGGGCCAGCTGCACCGGCTGCGCATCGCCTGCAGCTACGACCAGGCCACCATCGCCGACGGCGCCTCGATCGCCAGCAACGGCGTGTGCCTGACGGTGGTCGCCTCCGGCGTCGCAGGCGGCAAAACCTGGTACGATGTCGATGCTGCGGCGGAGACGCTGGCGCTGACCACGGCCAAGCACTGGAAACTGGGCACGAAGCTCAATCTCGAGCGCGCGCTCAAGATCGGCGACGAGCTCGGCGGCCATATCGTCGCCGGCCATGTCGACGGCATCGCGACCATTATCGGCCGCGAGGACTTGCCCGACATGGCGCGGTTCGAGCTCTCCACCACGCGGGAGCTGGCCCGGTTCATCGCCACCAAGGGCTCGATCACGCTCGACGGCGTCTCGCTGACGGTCAATACGGTCAAGGACGTGACCTTTTCGGTGCTGATCATCCCGCATACGCTCGATGTCACCACGATCGGTGGCTGGAAGGCGGGCAGCGAGGTTAATATCGAGGTCGATCTGATGGCCCGCTATGCGGCGCGGCTGACGGAAATGACGGTCTAGCCGTCATTCCGGGGCGATGCGAAGCATCGAACCCGGAATCTCGAGATTCCGGGTTCGCTTCGCGCCCCGGAATGACAGTTTCTAACTTGGCTTACGTGCCTGCGGCGACTACATAACGCGCCGACCCAAGAGACGACTTCACGAACGGATTGAGACGATGGCAGACGCGCGGCGCGCACCCCTGAAGGACCAGACCGACATTTCCGGCGCGCGCGCGCTGATTGTCGAGGCACGGTTCTACGACGATCTCCAGGACGCGCTTCTGGACGGCGCGGTGACCGAGCTGAAGGCGGCCGGCCTCACACATGACGTCATTACCGTTCCCGGGGCGCTCGAAATTCCGGCGGCCGTGGCCATCGCGGTGGATGCAGCGGCGGCGAACGGCAAGCCCTATGACGCAGTGATCGCGCTTGGCTGCGTGATCCGCGGCGACACCATCCACTTCGAGATCGTCTCGCAGGAATCCTCGCGGGCGCTGATGGACCTCGCCGTGGCGCGCAAGCTGCCGCTCGGCAACGGCATCCTCACCGTCAACAACGAGGACCAGGCCTGGGCGCGGGCGCGCGCCAGCGAGCTCAACAAGGGCGGCGATGCCGCGCGCGCGGCGCTGGCGATGTTGCGCATCAAGCGCCGTCTGGCGCGGGCCTGAAGCCATGGCTGACACCAGGAAACCGCCGGCTGCGGAGAAGAAGGCGAACCGGCGCGGCGCCGCGCGGCTCGCGGCCGTGCAGGCGCTCTACCAGATGGACATCGCCGGCGCCGGCATCAACGACATCTTCGCCGAGTTCGAGAGCCACTGGCTCGGCAACGAGGTCGAGGGCGACACCTATTTGCCGGCGGAAGCCGCCTTCTTCCGCGACGTCGTCTCGGGCGTGGTGCGCGACCAGAAGAAGCTCGATCCCCTGATCGACGAGGCGCTGTCGAAGGGCTGGCCGCTCAAGCGGATCGAGGCGATCCTGCGTGCGGTGCTGCGGGCAGGGGCCTACGAGCTCGAGCACCGCAAGGACGTGCCGGGCCGCGTCGTCGTCTCCGAATATGTCGACGTTGCCAACGCCTTCGTCGACCGCGAGGAGACCGGCATGGTCAACGCCGTGCTCGACCAGATCGGCCGCCAGTTTCGCAGTGACGAGTTCGGGCGGTAGTCGTGCTGAGGGGCGTCGCATTGAAGCAATACGCGAGCCCCATTCTCCGCTGTCATCACCCGCGAAGGCGGGTGATCCAGTACGCCGCGGCCAATCGATTTGACATGATCGTCTCTGGAATATTGGATCGCCCGGTCAAGCCGGGCGATGACACCTGTCTGTGGGGCTAAGCCGGTGACAAACCCGCAAAATCCCTCCGCCGAAGACAGCCTCATCGCGCGCTATTTCAAGCCGCTGGCGACCGATCCGGGTGCGTTCGGGCTGGTTGATGATGCCGCGGTGCTGTCCTCGTCCGGCGACGACATCGTCGTCACCACCGACGCCGTCGTCGAGGGCGTGCACTATCTTGCCACCGACCCGCCCGACACAATCGCGCGAAAAGCGCTGCGGGTGAATTTGTCCGATCTCGCCGCCAAGGGCGCGGTGCCGGCCGGCTTCGTGCTGACGCTGGCGCTGCGGGCCAAGGAGGATTCCTGGCTGCGGCCGTTCGCGGATGCGCTGGGCGAGGACGCCAGGGAATTCGCCTGTCCGCTGCTCGGCGGCGACACGGTCTCGACGCCAGGTCCGCAGATGATCTCGATCACCGCCTTTGGCCGCGTGCCGAAAGGGCGGATGGTCGGCCGGACCGGCGCCAGGCCGGGCGATCGCATCCTGGTGACGGGCACGATCGGCGATGCCGCCCTCGGCCTCGCTGTGCTCACCGGCGGCGCCGCCGCGGCGGCTCTGGCGTCCGATGCTGCCGCAAGGGAAGCCCTGGTCTCGCGTTATCGCGTGCCGCAGCCGCGCAACGTCCTGGCGCAGGCGGTGCGCGAACATGCGACCGCCGCGATGGACGTCTCGGACGGGCTCGCCGGCGATCTGACCAAGCTCTGCGCGGCCTCGAACGTCTCGGCCACGGTCGAGGTGACGAGCGTGCCGCTCTCGGCCGCGGCTGCAAGCCTGATCGCCCGCAACGTGGTTTGCGTCGAGACGCTGCTGGCCGGCGGCGACGATTACGAGGTGCTGTGCACGGTGCCGCCGGCGCAGGTCGATGCGCTGGTCGCGGCGGGGCGGGCGGCTGGCCTTGCCGTCACGGCGATCGGCACGATCGTCGCGGGCCAGCAGGGCGCGCGCTTCCTGGACGGGCAGGGCCAGGAATTGGTTTTGAAGCGGCTGTCCTACAGCCACTTCTAGGAATTGCTCCAAACCGGCATCTTAGTTCTCGGCACATGCTCCTAAATACCTGCCGAGATCGACGTTTTCGCCTCTATCCGGCGTTGCACCCTCAATTTGATTTTGGCAAGCTTGTGGACGACTGAGGCCGCCCCTTTTGGGCAAGGGGCGGCTTTGTTCGAAATCAAGGCGCCGCACCGCACGACGGACAACAAAGGCGCCGGGGATACATCAAGGGATCTGAGGCAAACATCACATGACAGCATTATGGTTGATAGTGCTCTGCGGAGTGCTTTCCGTCGTCTACGCGATTTGGGCGACGTCTTCGGTGTTGAGCGCGGATGCGGGGTCGCCGCGCATGCAAGAAATTGCAGGAGCGGTCGCTGAGGGTGCTCAGGCGTATCTGCGGCGCCAGTACACCACGATCGGTATCGTCGGTATCGTCATCTTCGTGCTGCTTGCCTATTTCCTCGGGCTTTACGTCGCGATCGGTTTTGCCATCGGCGCCATCCTGTCCGGTGCCGCGGGCTTCATCGGCATGAACGTCTCGGTCCGCGCCAATGTGCGCACCGCCCAGGCCGCGACGACCTCGCTTGCCGGCGGCCTCGAACTCGCCTTCAAGGCGGGCGCGATCACCGGCATGCTGGTGGCGGGCCTCGCGCTGCTCGGCGTGACGCTCTATTTCGGCTTCCTGGTGCATTCGCTGAAGCTGGCGCCCGATAGCCGTGTCGTCGTCGACGCCCTGGTGGCGCTCGGCTTCGGCGCTTCGCTGATCTCGATCTTCGCCCGTCTCGGCGGCGGCATCTTCACCAAGGGTGCGGATGTCGGCGGCGATCTCGTCGGCAAGGTCGAGGCCGGCATTCCCGAGGACGATCCGCGCAATCCGGCCACGATCGCCGACAACGTCGGCGACAATGTCGGCGACTGCGCCGGCATGGCCGCGGACCTGTTCGAGACCTATGCGGTGACCGCGGTCGCCACCATGGTGCTCGCCGCGATCTTCTTCGCCAAGACGCCGATCCTCTCCAACATGATGACGCTGCCGCTCGCGATCGGCGGCATCTGCATCATCACCTCGATCATCGGCACCTTCTTCGTCAAGCTCGGGCCGAGCCAGTCGATCATGGGCGCGCTCTACAAGGGCCTGATCGCAACCGGCGTCCTGTCGCTGGTCGGCATCGGCGGCGTGATCTACGCCCTGATTGGGTTCGGCAAGCTCGACGGCGTCGACTACACCGGCATGGCGCTGTTCGAATGCGGCGTAGTCGGCCTCGTCGTCACCGCGCTGATCATCTGGATCACCGAATACTACACCGGCACGGACTATCGTCCGGTGAAGTCCATCGCCCAGGCCTCGGTGACCGGCCACGGCACCAACGTGATCCAGGGTCTTGCCGTCTCGATGGAAGCGACCGCGCTGCCCGCGATCGTCATCATCGCCGGCATCCTGGTCACCTACAGCCTTGCCGGCCTGTTCGGCATCGCGATCGCGACCGCCACCATGCTGGCGCTGGCCGGCATGATCGTCGCGCTCGACGCCTTCGGCCCGGTGACGGACAACGCCGGCGGCATCGCCGAGATGGCGGGCCTGCCGAAGGAGGTGCGCAAGTCGACCGACGCGCTCGACGCGGTCGGCAACACCACCAAGGCGGTGACGAAGGGTTACGCGATCGGTTCCGCCGGTCTCGGCGCTCTGGTGCTGTTCGCGGCCTACAACCAGGACCTCAAGTTCTTCGTTGGGGATTCCGCGCACCATCCCTACTTCGCCGGCGTCAATCCGGACTTCTCGCTGAACAATCCCTACGTCGTGGTCGGCCTCTTGTTCGGCGGCCTGCTGCCGTATCTGTTCGGCGCGATGGGCATGACCGCGGTCGGCCGTGCCGCGAGCGCGATCGTCGAGGAGGTCCGGCGCCAGTTCCGCGAGAAGCCGGGCATCATGCAGGGCACCGACAAGCCTGACTACGGCAAGGCGGTCGACCTGCTGACCAAGGCGGCGATCAAGGAGATGATCATCCCCTCGCTGCTCCCGGTGCTGTCGCCCATCTTCGTCTATTTCGCGATCTACGCGATCGCGGGCGGCGGGGTGGCCGGCAAGTCGGCGGCGTTCTCGGCCGTCGGCGCCATGCTGCTCGGCGTGATCGTGACGGGCCTGTTCGTTGCGATCTCCATGACCTCGGGCGGCGGCGCCTGGGACAACGCCAAGAAGTACATCGAGGACGGTCATTTCGGCGGCAAGGGCTCCGATGCCCACAAGTCGGCGGTGACCGGCGACACCGTCGGCGATCCCTACAAGGACACCGCGGGCCCCGCGGTGAACCCGATGATCAAGATCACCAACATCGTGGCCCTGCTGCTGCTGGCGATCCTGGCGCACTGAGCCTCGCAGACGTGACAAGAGAAAACCCCGCGGCGCGAGCCGCGGGGTTTTGCTTGGCAGCAACCTCGTTCGCTGCATGCGAACAAACACGGAGATCAATCCATGTCGCTCTCATCCGCCCGGAATTATGCACTCCGCGCCGCCAAGTCGCAGGACCAGAAGGAGGCCGCCGAATTGTTGTCCAAGGCCATCCTGGAGCTCGCTCTGGCGATCGAGGCCACCGATGCCAAGGTCAAGAAGATCAACAAGTCGTCCTAAATCATGAAACAACAACCTGAAGCGCGATGACGATTCATCCAGATCTCATTGCGCTTCGGCGCGACGCGATTGGGTTGAATCATCATCGCGCACCTGCGCGAACACCTCCTTCGCGGCAAACAGCCCGTTGAGCGCGGCCGGGAAGCCGGCATAAACGGCCATCTGCATCAGGACTTCGACGATCTCATCGCGGCTGAGGCCGACGTTGAGGCCTGCCTCGATATGCACCTTGAGCTGAGGTGTGGCGTTCCCCATGGCCGCGAGCGCTGCGATCGTCGCGATCTCGCGCGAACGCAGGTCGAGCCCGGGTCGTGAATAGATGTCGCCGAATGGAAATTCGAGGATGTAGGTGGCGAAGTCCGGGGCGATGTCGCCAAGCGCCGCCACGACCTTATGGCCGGCCTCTCCGTCGATCTCAGCGAGTGCGCGGCGACCGCGCTCCAGCCGGCTTGCGTCGGCGTTCGGGAAGTGTTGCGTCATACTGTTTCATCCTCTGTTCCGTTTCGGCATAACCGCCGATCTTGGTGTCGAGGACGAGAAGACAGGCGTTCAGTTCGTCGACATGGGCACGCACGCTGTCGCGGTGCCGCTCCAGCAGCGCGCGCCGCTCGGCCTCGGTGCCGCTGCCTCGATCCCGGAGTTCCGCGTAAAGCAGCATGTCCCGGATCGGCATGCCGGTTGTCTTCAGGCGGCCGAGAAACTCGATCCAGACCAGGATCGCGGCGTCGTAGTCGCGTCGGCTGGATCGATCCCGGTCGGCGTAAGGCAACAACCCGATCCGCTCGTAGTAGCGGATCGTGTGGGCCGTCAGTCCGGAACGCCTTGCGAGTTCGCCGATCTTCATGCCCACCTGTCTCTCATCACGACGCACGCAAACTACGAGTTTGAGCGCGCTCTAAGTCAAGCGACATTTGGGGCGAGACAATGAGAACAGCGTAGGGCGGATTGGCGAAGCGCAATCCGCCACCTTTGCGTGCCGCGGCAATCGGCGGATCACGCCCAGCGACAGCGCTTCGCACAGTCGCAAGGCTAATCCGCCCTACAGGCTCGGAGCGCGCAGCTACTGCACGTCCATCTGCAGCCCTTCCTTCTGGATGATGCCGGCGAACTTCTTCGTCTCGGAATCCACGAAGGCGGCGAACTGCTCGGGCGTGCCGTAGTCGGCGCGGGCGCCCATGGCGAGGACCTGCTTCTTGATGTCGTCGCGCTCCAGCATCGCCTTGACCTGGAGATTGAGCGCGCTCAGCACCTCGGGCGAGACGCCCTTCGGCAGGAACACCGAGAACCAGGACGAGACGTCGAAATTCGAAAGCTCCGGCGCGCTCTCGCGCATGGTCGGCAGGTTCGGCGCAAGCTCGCTGCGCTCGGGGGTGGTGACGCAGAGACCGGTGAGCGTGCCGTTCTGTACCTGCGGCAGGCTCGGATAGAGATTGTCGAACAGGATCTGGATGTCGCCGGCGAGCGCGGCCTGCAGGGCGGGGCCGGCGCCGCGGAACGGGATGTGCGTCATCTTGAGGCCGGTGAGCTGCAGGAACCAGGCGCCGGTGAGGTGAGGGCTTTGGCCGACGCCGGAGGAGGCGTAGCTGAGCTTGTCCGGATTGGCCTTGAGAAAGGCGATCAGCTCGCCGACCGACTTGATGCCGGTCTTCGGATGCGCCGACACGATGTTCGGAATCCGGATCATGTTGGAGACCGGCTGAAGCTGGTCCGGCTTGTAGGTGAGATTCTTGAAGATGCTGTAGGCGATCGCGTTCGGGCCGGGATTGCCGATCAGGATGGTGTGGCCGTCGGGCTTGGCGCGAACCACCTCGGCCGTGCCGATGGTGCCGCCGCCGCCGGAGCGGTTTTCCACGACGGCCGACTGGCCCCAGGCGGTCTGCAGATGCGCAGCCAGGAGCCGGCCCATCACGTCGGTCGAGCCGCCGGCTGCGGCCGGCACGACGAGACGGACGTTTTCGGTGGGCTTCCAGTCCGCAAGGCTTGATCGCGGCAGGATCGCTGCGGCCGAAAGGCCGGCCACACCGGTGAGCACGCGACGGCGGGACAACAAAGTGTTCTGAAGTTTCTTGGGCACGAATCCCTCCCTGCTTCTTTCTTTGCAGGGAGCGTAGGGAACCGGACGTGCGACGGCAAGTCGCGCGCGACGACAGGTGCCGCGCGGAGGGCGGCACGACGCCGCAGGCGAGAGTCATATGCCTTCCCGCGGAATTGGAAGGCGCTCCCGATACTTATCCGGAAGCGTTGTCTTGACGCGGGTCGATCCCGACGCCGCTCGAAAACGCTGTGGCGACTTAGTTGAAGCTGAGCAGCTTGAACAGCGGCGCGAGGTAGCTCATCTCCTGGCCCGACGTCGCCGTGGTGCGGCTGATGAAGTCGAAGATCTTGCCGTCCTGAAGGCCGTAATTCGCCAATCGCCGCACGCGCCGGTTCTTGTCGAAATAGACCGCGATCACGCGCTGGTCGACCACCTTCTGGTTCATGAAGGCGACCATGCGCTCCGAGCGCTGCGAGATGTAGTAGAACACCTCGCCGTCCAGGGTGGCGACGGTGGAGGGCGTGCCCATCACGATCAGCACCTGGTCCTGGCTCGCGCCGATCGGAATCTGCTCCAGCGCGCCGGGCGGCAGGATGTAACCCTTCTGGAACTGTTCGCCGGTGCAGCCGGCAAGTGCCGCGCCGACCACGGCCATGGCGGCGAGCATGCGGAAAGCCCGCCAGCGTGCATGAAGGCCGCGCCGCTGATCTGCGCGCGGGCTGGTCTGGTTCGTTGTCGTCATAGCGGAACTGATTCCGTCCCCTTGCGTCGCGCGAGGCGCTGAAGTACCGGGCTGGGCGACTGAATGCAACACACGCGCGCCCGCTTGCGGAAACCACAATGCTTTGGCCGTTCAATCACTTCAGGAAACCCCGGCTAACCCCGCCGGGCACCATTGAAGCCATCTATGGCATGATCGTGACGCAGGCGCGAGAACCCATATTTTACCGCGACTTGGGCGTGCCCGATACGGTTAACGGCCGTTTCGATCTGTTGCTGCTGCATCTGTGGCTGTTGCTGCGACGCCTGCGCACGGTCCAGGGCGCCGCGGAGCTGTCGCAGGCGCTGTTCGACCGCTTCTGCGAGGACATGGACGACAATCTGCGGGAGATGGGAGTGGGCGACCAGACCGTGCCGAAGCGGATGCGGGCCTTCGGCGAGGCCTTCTACGGCCGCGTCCAGGCCTACGACCAGGCCGTCGAGGCCGGCGGCGAGGCCCTGGCAGAGGCGATCTGCAAGAATATCTTGAATGGGACCGGCCTGGACCAGGCCAAGCGGATCGCGGCCTATGCCAAGGCCAGCGAGGCCGCGCTCGGCCAGACCGGCGAGGCCGCGCTGCTGCAGGCCTCCTTCAGCTTTCCTCCAGCGCTTCCCGAAGGTGTCACGCCATGAGCCGACCAAATACCGGATCCGGGCCCGATCCCTGGCGGGTGCCCATCATCGTGGCGCAGATTCCCGATACCGGCCTGCATCGCAAGCTCGAGGCCTCGGCCGCCGAGCGGCAGGCCATGGCCGAGATCGCGGGCGTGCGGGAGATTCCGTCCGCCCACGCCGATTTCGACGTGGTGCCCAAGAGCGGCGGCCGGGTTCAGGTGACCGGCACCATCAGGGCCAGGGTTGGCCAGACCTGCGTGGTCACGCTCGATCCGATCGAGAGCGAGATCGAGGAGGGGGTGGACCTGATGTTCGCCCCCGAGGCCGAGGTGCGGCGCCTTGCCGACCTGATCGAGGAGGGCCGGGACAACGACGATCCGCCTGAGGTCGCCGATCCGCCCGAGGCCATCGTCAATGGCATCATCGACCTCGGCCGGCTCGCCACCGACGCCCTGTTCCTGGCGATCGATCCCTATCCGCGCAAGGAGGGGGTCGTGTTCGAGGCGGAGGTCACCGCCCTCGATCCGGAGGACCATCCTTTCGCGGCGCTGAAGGCGCTGCAGGACAGCAAGAAGAAGCAATAGCAGGGCATTTCCTTGCGGGATCGCCTTGCGAGGGCACGCAAAGTGTCTGCCGGGATGGTTTGAAAGAGGCCTCTATCTGGCTGATTTCAGTGGCGTTCTTGCTGTTTTGGTGATTTGCGGCCGGATCGCGCGCAAAGCAAAAGGCTGGGGGCAAGAGGTTGTTTCGGGGTAACAAAACGCTATTGTCGCGCCCCGGCCCGGGTGCGGCGTGGCGCTTGGCCGGTCGCCATGTCCGTGGCGAACCCATTTGCGGCTCCCGCTGATCCAAGACCGCACCAGACCAGGTTTTCCAGGACTTTTATGCCAAGCAAGGTTCGCATCGCGCTGGACGCCATGGGAGGCGATGTCGGCCCCGCCGTGGTCATTCCGGGCGCGGCCATCTCGCTTGGCCGGCACCGCGATAGCGAGTTCCTGCTGGTTGGCGACCGCGCCAGGATCGCCCCCGAGCTAGACAAGCACCCCGCGCTGAAGGCCGTCTCGAAGATCGTCCATACCGATGTGGCCGTCGGCATGGACGACAAGCCGAGCCAGGCGTTGCGGCGCGGCCGCAAGACCTCCTCGATGTGGATGGCGATCGACGCCGTCAAGCGGGGCGAGGCCGATGTCGCGATTTCGGCCGGCAATACCGGCGCGCTGATGGCGATGGCCCGGTTCTGCCTGCGCACGCTGCCGGGCATCGACCGCCCCGCCATTTCGGCGATCTGGCCGACCAAGCGCGGCGAATCCGTGGTGCTCGATCTCGGTGCCACGCTCGGCGGCGACGCCCACCATCTGGTATCAATGGCGGTGATGGGCGCGGCCAAGGCGAGCGTGCTGTTCAACAAGAAGCGGCCGACCGTCGGCCTGCTCAATATCGGGACCGAAGAGGTCAAGGGCCACGAGGAGATCCGCGAGGCCAGCGAGATCCTGCGTGCCAGGAACCTGCCGGAGCTCGAGTATATCGGCTTCGTCGAGGGGGACGGCATCGGCAAGGGCGTCGCCGACGTCATCGTCACCGAAGGCTTCAGCGGCAACATCGCGCTCAAGACCGCCGAGGGAACCGCCCGGCAGATGGCCGAGTTGCTCCGCAACGAGCTGCAGCGGAGTTGGTTGACCAAGCTCGGCTATCTCTTGGCCCGCCGCGCCTTCCAGGCCCTGCGCGACAAGATGGATCCCAACAAGTCCAACGGCGGCGTGCTGCTGGGACTGAACGGGATCGTGGTCAAGAGCCATGGCGGAATCAGCGCCGAAGGCTTTGCCTATGCGATCGATGTTGGCTATGAGATGGCTCACTACGATCTCCTGAACAAGATCAATCAGATGCTCAACCGCGAGGGTGGTGCACTCAATTCCGTGCAGGCCGCGCAGGAGGCTGTTTCGTGACTCAAATTCGTTCGGTCGTGCTCGGCTGCGGCTCTTACCTGCCGGAGCAGGTGGTGACCAACGCCCAATTGGCGGCGCGTATCGACACCTCCGACGAGTGGATCGTGCAGCGCACCGGCATTCGCGAGCGGCACGTCGCGGCCGAGGGCGAGTTCACCTCGCACCTGGCGATCAAGGCGGCGCAGGCCGCGCTCAGCGATGCCGGCCTCGACGCGCAGTCGATCGACCTGATCGTGCTGGCGACCTCGACGCCCGACAACACCTTCCCCGCCACCGCCGTCGCCGTGCAGCACGGGCTCGGCATCAACCACGGCGCGGCGTTCGACCTGCAGGCGGTGTGCTCGGGCTTCGTGTTCGCGCTCGCCACGGCCGACAATTTCCTGCGCACCGGCGCCTTCAAGCGCGCGCTGGTGATCGGCGCGGAGACCTTCTCGCGCATCCTCGACTGGAACGACCGCGGCACCTGCGTGCTGTTCGGCGACGGGGCCGGCGCAGTGGTGCTCGAGGCGCAGGCGCAGCCGGGCCATGCGGCGACCGACCGCGGCGTAGTGACGACTCACCTGCGCTCCGACGGCCGCCACAAGGCCAAGCTGTTCGTCGATGGCGGGCCGTCCTCGACCCAGACCGTCGGCCATCTGCGCATGGAGGGCCGCGAGGTCTTCAAGCACGCCGTCGGCATGATCACCGACGTGATCGTCGATGCCTTCCAGGCGACCGGGCTCAATGCCGAGACCATCGACTGGTTCGTGCCGCACCAGGCCAACAAGCGAATCATCGACGCCTCCGCCCACAAGCTCCATATCGCGCCGGAGAAGGTGGTGCTGACGGTGGACCGTCACGGCAACACCTCGGCGGCCTCGATCCCGCTGGCCCTGTCGGTGGCGCGCAAGGATGGTCGCATCAAGGGTGGCGACGTCGTCCTGATGGAGGCGATGGGCGGCGGCTTCACCTGGGGCTCGGCGCTCGTGCGCTGGTAGAGCCACAGTCGATAAAATTTTGCCGGAATCAGCTGAGATTATCGATGCGTCTGCATTGATGAGCGCTGTTGACCGCCGTAACGTAAGCTCATAATTTCAGACAACAATTGTTCGCCGTGATGTGGGGCAGGGCGATGACCGATCAAAGTAAAACCGTAACGCGTGTCGATCTGTGCGAAGCCGTCTACCAGAAGGTGGGCCTGTCGCGCACGGAATCGTCCGCCTTCGTGGAACTCGTGCTGAAGGAAATCACCGACTGCCTGGAAAAGGGCGAGACGGTGAAGTTGTCCTCGTTCGGGTCCTTCATGGTGCGCAAGAAGGGCCAGCGCATCGGCCGCAACCCGAAGACCGGCACCGAGGTGCCGATCTCGCCGCGCCGCGTCATGGTGTTCAAGCCGTCGGCGATCCTCAAGCAGCGGATCAACGCCCAGCACCGCACCAACGGCGATGCCAGCAAGGCGCAACCCGAGGCGTAACCGCCTTTCGAGAAGGATTTGCATTTGGACAAGGCGCCGGATGCGTTCCGAACCATCAGCGAAGTAGCGCAGGAGCTCGACATCCCGCAGCACGTGCTGCGGTTCTGGGAGACCCGCTTCTCCCAGATCAAGCCGATGAAACGCAGCGGCGGCCGCCGCTATTACCGCCCCGACGACGTCGACCTGCTCAAGGGCATCCGCCGTCTGCTCTACGGGGAGGGCTACACCATCCGCGGGGTGCAGCGGATCCTCAAAGAACACGGCGTCAAATCGGTGCAGGGCCTCGCCGACACCGCCGCCGCGGTCTCGTTCGGCGCCATCGAGGATGCCATCGGCGCCAGCCTGATGGAGCCCGAGGACGAGGAGGCGCCGATCAAGGGCGTCACCGACAGCGACGAGGACGACTACCAGGGCGACGAAGAGGAAGGCATCGACTTCCGCTTCACCGAGGTCGACGACGAGGAGATCCTCACCACCTTCCGCAAGGGCGGCACCCCCGCCGCACCCGCCGGCCCCAGCGCGCTGGACCGGGAACGCCTCGGGAAAGTGCTCGCCGACCTCGTGGCGTGCCGCGAGATGCTGGATCAGGCACTGAACGAGGGCTAGAGGCGGTCTTCGGACCGCTTGCGGCCAGTTCCCGGGAGCGCCCCAGGCTCAAAGCCGATCGAGGAGAGGCACCAAAATGCTGCGGCCTCGCCTTGCGCATCGCGCCGATCCTAGCTAATGGAACGACGTTCGGAGCGTGGCGCAGCCCGGTTAGCGCACTAGTCTGGGAGACTAGGGGTCGGAGGTTCAAATCCTCTCGCTCCGACCATTTTTCTAAATAAAACCAGTAATTTGCGTCGCGGGCTTTCGAGGTCTGCTGTTATCGTCGGCGTCGTGTAGGCACGCTCGAGCGGCGGCCGAAGGCAGCGATCCAACATGGACCACCACTTCAACCCGCGATTTTACCTGGGCCAATGGAAAGGTCCCGATGAGCGCGTGTGCGAGCTGCGGCTGATCCGGGGCAAGATGGTCGCCAAACGGAAGTTTCCGCAGAACACCGGCGCTCTGAAAGACCTGTACCGCATTGACGGCGTCTCGGACGACATCGCCCAGAACCTCGAAACGCAATGCTTTTCGCCACTCGACGGGAGAGCTGCGAAGGTGCTGCGAAAGCTTGTCGCGGGCGTACCCGAATTGCCGCTTGAGGACCGCGCGTCTTGGGCGCGCTTCCTGCTGTCGCTGCTCTATCGCAATCGCGAGGGGGTCAAGCTGATCAAGGACCACATGGCTGATCTTGTGCGCGCGACCATTGCTGCATCGGAAGCCGACTGGGTAAAGCGCCGTAAGCCGGAAGAAACCCGGTCGCTAGCCGAGGCATTGGCAGACCGCGAGCTCGGCTACGCCGGTACCCGAGCCGCGAACATTATAGCTGACATCATCAGCAACCATCGGGCGTTGCCCGACATCCTCAGAATGAATTGGGTCGTGCTTGACCTGAGCAATTCAACTCGCGCGCTGCTGACTTCCGACCGACCTGTTTTCTTCGGGGCGCTGTCTAATCCTCTTGCCTACATCGCGCTACCGTTGGGCCCTTATGACCTGTTCGTTGCTGCATACGACGACCGGTTCAACAAATCGCTCGACGCGACAGAAGCGGTCTATCGAATGAACCGCGATGTGGTTTCGAACGCCAGGGAATTCGTATGGGCCGTCGACGACAGCCAGGTCGACTTCATTCGAACGTGGATCGGAGCCAACCCGGATCGGGTCATTCTGACCGACGATCAACGCGACGAAGCCGTTGCCGCGGCAGGCAAGCCCGATGATAGCGAGGCGGCATGACGGTTAGTGGTTCTCAATCGCCCGACAATTGGTCTCGCCTGAGCTATTGCGCCGCGGTCGTCGCTCTCACGACGGTTCTGGTGATGCAGCAAGTCACCGCATGGATAACATTGCCGCTGGCTGCCTTCGCTGCTTTCTGGACAGCGCTTTGTACTCGCGCATTGTGGCACGTCGCGAGCTTTCAGATCGCCGCTTGGCGTCACCATGCAGCTTCCTCTCTTACGATAGACAAGCCACCGAAAATCAGTGCATGGCGATGGCTGTCCCATCCCGGTCTGGACGGCTTAGTCAATGCAGGAACGCTCGCGCTCGTGCTCGCCTTTCCTGTAGTCTTGTGGCTACCCGTCACCCTTTGGCTGCTAACGCCCTAAGTCGAGGGGCTGACCGCATGGATCGACTGAACTCCAAGCCTAAGCGGCCCTTCCGCGGTCCACGGTTGCCCGCCGAGCCGCTCAACTTGACGCTCACACAAGCGGCAAGCCGACAGGTCGAGGCTGCAATCGGCGCCTTGGAGCGTGGCAGGTTCGAGGTCGCACTGACACTCGCTGGCGCGGCAGAAGGGATGATCAAGCGCGACGGCCATCATCTGTTCGTGGCGCTGCGCGACAATCCGCAGGCAAAAGAACGAACTGCCGAAAAGAAAGACTGGATCAGTTTGCTCAATCGAGAACGCGATTGGCTCAAGCACGGCGGCGATGATGCGATGACAGTTGAGTGCTTCGACGCCGCCATGATGATCGCACGCGCGCTGTCTAAGCTGGAGGCGAACGACTGGACGCCTCGAATGGAGGACTTCCGCAAATGGTTTCTTCAGAACATAGATCTTGTTTAAACGCCGGCCCATCCGAGGTCAGTGTCGACGGTGACGATGATCTGCAAAAAATTTACGAGTGGCACGAACGGGTCGAACGGCGGCGGAAAGGCTCCCGGTTGGATCGAGAGGTCTGGGTCAGGGCAGCTCGTGAGTTGTTCGTACCGGGCGAGCGCGAGCCGTGCCACGTCTGCGGACGCTTCAAGGGGATCGCGCAAGCTCACCACGTCGTCCCGCTCACGAGGCAATATGATCGAGGGTTCGAATACCTTGATCAGGAGTACGTCTGGCTATGCCCCAACCACCACGCGATGATCCATCTGTTCATTCAAGGGGACAATTTGTCGTGGACCCGTTCAGCAATCCGCGCGAGAGGAAAACCACCTCGGCGCTCCACGTCGATCTGACGGAAGGGGAGTTTGATCTGATGATGGAGCTGATGCGCCGATCAGGAAGGTCCCCGGCGTGACAGGCAGCTAGGTTAGATCGTCTCAGAACACGTTCGCAAGCCAGTCGAGCAGCTCTTCCCAGTCGCCCGGCTCGTAGGCGACCAGTTGGAAGGCGCCGGCCTTCGACCAGTGAATTTCGAGCACCTTGCGCCCAAGGTGTCGAACTTGAATTCGTGAGAATTCGTAGGGCCGCCCGGGTCGTGACGGAGTGACATAGGAGCCCGATAGTCCGCGGCGATCGAACTCGCGCAGGTACTTGTCCTTACCTTCGATAGCGATGATGCCGACAAGATCCTCATATCTCAGCATGTCGAATGCCAGCCGCCCGAGCTCTTTGGCTCGCTTCAGTCGCGCTTGGCGGTCGCTCGCTCTCATCGACGGCTCTTCTCCGGGCGAGGAGCGGCAGCTCGCACCGCCGCTCCACTGGCCTATCCCACCCCTGCGTCTCCAGCCATAGCGTGTGGCGACCGAGAGCACCAAGTCGTCGTGAGCCCCGACGCGCGCCGCATAGGTCGTGCGGCCAGCCTCTGAAATCTTCCGCTTGAAGTCCTTCAGATTATGACGGGCGTTAACAACTCGCAGGCAGAAGCGGCCAGCAGGCCGAGCTATCAATTTCAGCGGTGTGAGCGAATGCCGCCATACTACCTCAAATACCCCACCACCAACCGCGTCGTCTCGTCCGCCAGCACCTTCACCATCTTCTCCGACAGCATCTCGGCGCCGTGCAGCACCGTGTTGTGCGCGATCGCTTCGATCGTGCTGACGCAGATGAAGGTTGCGACGTCGAGGTCGACCTTGCGCATCTCCTTGCGGCGGCTTTCGAGATAGCTGCGCACGAGGGTCTGGATCTCGCGGTTGTAGGCTTCGACATCCCTGAGCTGGCCGGTGCGCGGGATCTGCTCGGCGAGCACGCGATGCAGTTTCGGATTGATGCGGTGGGCGTCGATCGCGACGGTGACGAGTTTTCGCACCGCCTTGTCGATCGGCAGGTCCGCGACTTCAGTGAGCGCGGCGCGGACGATGCCCATGATCTCCTCATTGTGGCGGTCGATCACGGCGGCGACCAGCGCTTCCTTGCTCGGGAAGTATTGATAGAGCGAGCCGACGCTGACGCCGGCGACTTCCGCGATGCGGTTGGTGCTGGCCTTCTCGAAACCGTCGCGGACCAGAATGCGAGCGGTCGCCTCGACCAGCGCGTCTACGGTGGCGCGGGAGCGCTCCTGCGAGGCATTTTTCCGAGGTTTTGTCGGCGGTTGGCGAGCCACGATGTTGTGATCCGAATGCGAGTATGAAAAGCGAGCGAATGCTCACATTATATCGGCAGGTGATGGTGGGTCGGCAAGCCCCTTGTCGCCGTGTCGAAACAGCCATGTGGGGATGTGGCCATGAGCGTCGCCAGACTAGTGTCGGCCTTGCAGTTCTGCCCGGGCGGTTGCCTGTTCAGTCCGCCGGCCCGGCGCGATCCGGCCCCAAGCCTGCAGAGCCGCGCCTTCAACGTGGCTCTCTCCCTGCTGCCCCACAAGAAGCAGCTGGCATCGGCCGAAGCAGTGCACGCGCATGTGCAGAAGCTCGCGCTTAAGCCTGTCACCTTTGAGCCGACGGGGCTCGGTCGCGGTGTCGAGGCGACGCTGACGAAGATGGGCGGATGGCCGGTCTATTACACCGCGCCGTCCTCGGGCCATGAGGGCTGCAACTTCGTGATGTTCCTGCATGGCGGCGGCTACATCAACGAGATCGTGCCGGCGCATTGGCGCTTCGTCGGCGAGATGACGCGCAAGGCGAACGTCGTCTGCGTCGTGCCGATCTATCCGTTGGCGCCGCGCGCGACCGCGAAGGATGTGGTGCCTGTTACGGCCGAGATCTTGCGGATGCTGCTGGAGGATGCGGGGTCTGCAAAGGTGACGGTGGTCGGCAACTCCGGCGGCGCGGGGCTCGCGCTCGCCGCGTGTCAATGGCTGCGCGATCATGGCCATCGCCAGCCGGACCGGATGGTGCTGATCTCGCCCGCCGCCGATGCCTCGGTCAGCCGTCCCGAGCAGAGCGAGATCGCCAAGCGCGATCCGCTGCAGGACATTCCGGGGATCGTCGAGGCCGGGCATCTCTATGCCGGCGCGCTCGATATCGGCCATCCCTTCGTCAGCCCGCTCAACGGCGCCTTCCGCGCGCTGGCGCCGATGACGATCTTTTCGGGCACGCGCGATCTGCTCTATCCGGACAGCGTCGATCTCGCGGCGCGGGCGAGGGCGGTGGGCGTGCCGGTGGATCTGCATCTGCTGCGCGACCAGCCGCATAATTATGCGCTGATGCCGACGCCGGAGGGAAGGCGCGCGCGGGCGATGATCTTGCAGGCGGTGGCGTGATTGAAAGAGGCGTGTGAGCGATGTCACGAAGCGCGCCGTCTTTTTCACGGCTGGCGCGGTGGGGCCCGTCGGACGCGGCCTCCGGGGCGTTTCCTCGGATACGCTACAGCGTATCAGTAGTTTTGCGGGGCCGTCAGGCGTGGCCCTTGATCTCGTAGCGGCCGGGCACGCATTTGTACCGATCCAGGCGCCAATTGGCGTGATAGATCGGATGCTCGCCCATCCATTTCGCAAGCGGTGCCTGTGCGCCGACCGCACATTGCATCATCGAAATCTCGGGCGTCATGTTGCTGTCGGTCACGATTTCCTCGACGCAACTGCCTGAGCTAGCTGCGCTAAGCCGGCAGAGCACGGCTACGACGGTCACGAACATTCCTGTCACCTCATCGATCGTTGCAGACCACGAAGAGGATGCAAGCGGAGTGCCAGAGCCTGTGACACGCAAACAACACGCTGGCCTGGCCGACTCGACCCAGCGTCCGGAGTCCATTTGACGATTCGGATTGTAAAAAAATTGCCCATAAACCGAAGCCGGACAAATACGGGAACCGGGGGACTACGGCTCCGCGCCGGCCTCCGCGCCTGGCAACGGCTCTCCTTGCGACGACGGAGCAAGCGCCTCGTCCTTCGACACGACCGCTTTCAGCGGTCCCTCAGGATGAGGCTAATTGAGCAGCGGTGCTCGTTGAGGCCGCCGCCACAGGCTCCGCCCTCATCCTGAGGGCCCGCCAACGGCGGGCGTCTCGAAGGATGTGCTGCGGGCGTTGCCGTCTTTCATGCAGGAGCTACGTGAGCGCGCGATAGTCCGCGCGCCGAAATAATCGATGCAGACGATTGCAGCGCCGATCCGCTTTCATTTGCGGAGGCGGCGCTGCTACATTTCGCGCGCGCCCGCCAGCGGCGCGGCGACGAAGAAACATACCGACAAGGGAGGGGCCGAAAGTCCCATGAAGGATTTCGCAGGAAAGATCGCGGTCATCACGGGTGGCGGCACGGGAATGGGGCGAGAGCTCGCGCGGCAGCTCGTGGCGGAGGGCTGCAACGTCGCGATGTGCGACGTCTCGGAAGCCGCGATGGCGGAGACCAAGCGGCTCTGCGAGGTCGAGAAGCTGCCGCAGGGCCTGCGGGTCACCACGCATGTCGCCGACGTCGCGATCGAGGATCATCTGAAGCGTTTTCGCGACGAGCTCGCCGAGCAGCAGAAGACCGACAGGATCCATCTGTTGTTCAACAATGCCGGCATCGGCGGCGGCGGCAGCCTGTTCACCAACACGCGCGAGCAGTGGGAGCGCACCTTCAACATCTGTTGGGGCGGCGTCTATCTCGGCGTGCGCACCTTCCTGCCGATGCTGGTCGCCGCGGACGAGGCGCACATCGTCAACACCGCCAGCGTCAACGGCTTCTGGGCCTCGATCGGCATGGGGCAGGCGCACACCGCCTACAGCTCGGCCAAGTTCGCCGTCAAGGGATTCACCGAAGCGCTGATCAACGATCTGCGCCTGCACGCACCGCACGTCAAATGCTCGGTGGTGATGCCCGGCCACATCGGCACCTCGATCGTCTCCAATTCGCGCAAGGTGCAGAGCGCCGATGGATCGGAGCGCCTCAACCCCGACGAGGTCGCGCTGACGCGCAAGCGCATGGTCGCAGCCGGCGTGCCGGATGCCGACAAGATGTCGGACGACGACATCCAGGCGGTGTTCGCCGAGCGCGCCCGCAGCTTCCTGGAGGATGCGCCGACCACGGCCGCGCAAGCCGCCAAGATCATTCTCGACGGCGTCAAGGCGGAGCGTTGGCGCATCCTCGTCGGCGACGATGCCAGGCGGCTCGACGAGCGCGTGCGTGCAACGCCCGAGCAGGCCTATGACCGCGCCTTCTACGAAAGTTTCACGCAGGAGGTCGGCTGGCGGCTCGGTTGAGACGCCACCCCGACGGCCGCTTCCGGGCGCGCCCATGTAGGTATGATAGTCATCATGACAAGAGGGGTGCGCCTGATATTGCGTGCCACCTCTTGCCAATGTTCAGGCCCGTATGCCGAATTGGAATGTCATGCATGCGTCACAGATCATCGTTCAAGCGATGGTGATCTTGAACCGCTCTCCTTCGGTGCACGGCTGCTTGGTCGGCGAACTGAAATGGTTTAGTGAATCAGGGGTAACGCGAGATAGAGCGTAGCTCCCGATGATACCCGCATGCCTCTCCGACGACTGGACCCTTTGCCCGGAGCGAGAGGACATCTCCGCTGAATTCACGCGGCTGCTGACCGCGGCGCAGGAGGGCGGCGCCACCATCGCCGAATGCCTGATGATCGCGCGGCACCTCAAAAGCGGCGACGACCGGTCCTGGCACCGCGAGTGGAAGCGGCTGGCGCAAGCCAACCGGCAGCGCGCCGAGGCCGCCTTCGCGGAAGGCCATCTGGCGAGTGCACAGCGCAACTGGCTGCGCGCCATGAACTACTATGCTGCCGCGGCGATGCCGCTCGACCAGGGCGACGAGCGCCGCTGGGTCGCCGTGCTCGCGATGCAGGAATGCGCGCGCCGCTACCTGTCGGCGCGCAGCCCCGCCGGCGAGGTCGTGACGATCCCCTGGCTCGACGGACATGCGCTGCAGGGCTACTTCCTGCCGGCACCGTCGGGAAGCGTGCGGGCTCCGACCGTGATCTGCATCGGCGAGCCCGGCCATCGCAAGGAGGAGTTCCTGTACAAGCTCGTGCCGCATGCGCGCGAACGGGGCTTCTCGATGCTGGCGCTGGACCTGTTCGGCGACCAGCGCGACGACTATATCGACGTGCTGCTCCGGCGCGGCGATCTCGAGAGCGCGATTCCTTGCGTGATGGACCATCTGGAAGCGCGCGGCGACGTCGATTTCGCGCGGGTCGGAATCATCGCCGATGGCTGGGGCTCGTCCTTCGTGGCGCGCGCGGTGCTGCAGGAGCCGCGGCTCGCCGCCGCCGTCTGCGACGGCGGCCTGTGGGACCTGCACGAGCGGGCGTTCTTTGCCAGCCGATTCGCGCTGAGCGACGTCGGCATCGTGCCGGTGCCGCATGCGCCGCTGATGGCCTCGAGCGCTGATTGTCCGGTGCTGATCACGCTCGGCGAGGACGGCTGGCTCAAGGCCGACCGGGCGCGCCAGCTGGTCCAGAACTCCCGACAAGGCAGTTCGGACGTGATGCTGAAGGTGTTCACCGCGGCCGAGACCGGCGCGGCGCAGGCCCATGCGGACAATCCGAGCCTTGCCAACGAGTACATCTTCGACTGGCTCGAATCGCGGCTCGGCGCCGCCGCCAGGCGGATCTGAGCGCCAGCCCGGTTCGGCCGGTCCGGTTTCAGAAGTCGAGCGAGATCCGGACGCAGGCCTTCTCGAGGCGGTTCTTCAGCGTCGCGAGCTTTGCCGTGAACTCCGTCAGTTCGTCCTCGTCGAACTCCTGGAAGACGAATTCGCGAATCGTCTTGTACTGCTCGTGCAGGCTCGCGATATGCTTCTGCGTCTTGTCGGTCAGCGACAACCGCACCACGCGGGCGTCGGTCGGCGAGGGGCGACGGCGGAGCAGGCCCTTCTTCTCGAGCAGCTTGGACTGCGTGGTGATGAAGGACGGATCCACGTGGAGCAGCTTGGAGACGAGGTTGACCGGGATGCCGTCGTCCTTGTCGAGGTCGGAGATGGCCATCAGAATCAGCCATTGCGGGCCGCTGATGCCGAGCGTCTTCGCCCAGAACTGCCGCAATTCCTCCAGGTGCATGTTGATCGACGATATCTCCCAGGTGAAACGCCGGATGATATCCAGGTTGCCGACCGAGCGCATTCGCGCTCCTTCTTTCCTCGTCGCGGACACAGCATCACTCCAGTGAACGATAGTTCAGGCCGGTGTTCGGGGAGGGCCATAGTCCACGCAAGCCTGCTCTGACGCAAGTGCAGGGCAGGGTAATTTCGTCATTAAAATTACAAAGATGATCAGCTCAGGGATTGGGTCCGCAGACATACGGTGTGGCGCGCGGAGCACAGGTCGGGCGAAACCATAAAGCTGATCTAATAAACTATTTTGATTAGCGAACGACGCGCTGCATATTGTTCCCCGACGGTGGGGGGTACTCGATCGTCCCGCTGCAGGTGGTTCGCTCACGTTCCTCGCGTCGAAAGCCGAGGGTGTCCGAAAGCCGGCCGGGCGGAATTGAGAGATGGGGATCTGGGGGGCCTCACGGTCCGGTCTCCGCAACTTGGAGGTTTTTATATGAGAGTGGTGAAGAGCCTTTTGCTCGGCACTGCGGCGGGTCTGATCGCCGTCGGTGGAGCCCAGGCGGCCGATCTTCCGGTCAAGGCCAAGGCGGTCGAGTACGTCAAGATCTGCTCGCTGTATGGCGCGGGCTACTACTACATCCCGGGGACCGACACCTGCATCAAGCTGGGCGGCTATGTGCGTGCGGAAGTCGCGCTCAACGCCGGCGGTAACTACAGCGCCCAGTACAACGGCGTGTTCGCGGCCAACAACCGCCTGAACAACTACTATTCGATGCGCGCCCGTGAAGATCTCAACATCGACACGCGCACCTCGACCGAATACGGCGTCGTCCGCACCTACTTCGACGCGGTGTTCACCTGGACCACCGGTAACTACGGCGGAACGGGTTCGGCCACCGGCGCGACCCAGTACAGCGGCACGGTCGGCCTCAACGCGGCCGGCACCGGCCTCACCGGTTCGGGCGGCGGCGCCATCAACGGCACCGACGGCAACCTCTCCGGCGGCGCGCTCGGCGTCTACTACGCCTTCATCCAGTTCGCCGGCTTCACCATGGGTAAGGCGGTGTCGCAGTTCGACGCGCCCTGGATCAACTATCCCGGCAACAACTTCGACCAGCTCGTCGGCGGCAGCGGCTCCACCAACGGTGTCGCGCAGTTCACCTACACGGCCGATTTCGGCCAGGGCATCACGGCGGCGTTCTCGGCGCAGGACCAGACGCAGGTCTACCAGACCAGCCTCTGGAACACGGCCGGCATGTCCACCACCGGCGTGCTCGGCGGTGCGTACGGCTCGAACGACATCGGCGGCAGCCGCTCGCCCGACCTCGTCGCGATGGTTCGCGTCGATCAGGCCTGGGGCCTGTTCCAGGCGTCGGTCGCAGCGCACGACAACCATGTCGCCTATTACGGCGCCTCCGAAGCCACCGGTCATCCCGAAGACAAGTGGGGCTGGGCCGTTCAGCTCGCCTTGGGCATCAAGAACATCCCGACCGGTGCCGGCGACGTGATCAACATCTCGGGCGTCTACACCGAGGGTGCGAGCCGCTACAACTTCCAGGAGCTGGCTGCGACCAGCTACTCGATGTTCGGCAGCTCGAATGCCGCCTACCAGAGCATCGGCTTCGCCGGCGTGTCCGACGCGGTGTTCGCGCCGGGCGGCCAGCTCGAGCTGACCAAGACCTACGGCTTCCGGGGTGCCTACACCCACAACTGGAGCCCGTACTGGAACACGGCGCTTTACGGCGCGTGGGCTGCGGTCAACTACAGCGGCACCGCGAAGGGCCTGATCTGCGGCAGCGCCGCGTTCGCCACCCTGACCGGCACCTGCAACCCGGACTTCAACATCGGCCAGGTCGGTGTCATCACCCGCTGGACGCCGGTGAAGAACCTGACCTTCTCGGCTGACTTCACCTACAGCCACCTCGATCAGAAGTATTCGGGCGTGATCACGACCGGTGCGCTGACGGGCGTCGCCAAGCCGGCGGCGACCTACCAGCTGAAGGACCAGGACACCTACAGCCTGCTGCTGCGCGCCCAGCGCAACTGGTAAGCTTGACGTCCATCGATGCGACAAGGCCCCGGCGGGAAACCGCCGGGGCTTTTTTGTGGCGGCTCTCGCAATCCCGATCGCCCTTGCGACGGACGAAGACGAGCTATGCGATTCAATGGCGTCAAATTAATTTACTTACATGAGTTAGTAAGCTATATAGCTCCTGGCCAAATACGAAAGTTGCGGCTCTTAGCTTCACGCTAAGCCTCCAGAGACCTCCGGCGATGCCCCGCCGGAGGTTTTTCATTTCCGGATCGCCGCGCGACGCCCGCGCAACGATTTACCCGCGCATCATTCGCGCGCGCGAATTCGGCCGGTAGGCGAGGCGGCTGTGGCCGGCGCAATAGGACTGACCGTCGGGCGCGGAATTGCCGCAGAAGCAGAAATCCTCGGCACCCGGCGTCGAGATTGGCCAGCGGCAGCGGTTCTCCGCCAGCTCCAGCAGCGAGCAGCGATTGGCCTCGTCGATGGGACCTGTGACCGCGGGGGCATCGGTCTCGCCGTAGATCGTGGCGAGCATCTCATATTGCAGCCGCGGCACGGCCCGCACCCTTGCCGGCGCCGAGCTTCTGTCCTGAACCTTGCGGTCGTCGACAGTCCGGCCACGCGTCAGATTGAGGCGGGACAGCTTGCCGATCACGGCGTTGCGGCTGACGCCGATGTCGGCGGCGATCTCGCGGCAGGACAGGCCGGCCTCGAAATGCTGCTTCAGAAGTTCAATTCGTTCGTCGGTCCAGGTGGGTGAGAGAACAGGCATTTGTAAACGGTCCCAGGTTGCAGATGTCGGCCATCCGCCGCTCGAGATCCGTCCGCTTCGCGCACCGGCGCGCGCTCACGTCCTGCCATTGTCGCGGATCGACAAAAGCCCGTCCTTGATGGCGAGACGGATGCCTTCCTCGATCAGGGTGCGTGCAACGCCGGGAACGCTGGTGCCGTGGGTGCCCTGTCTCACCAACTTCTCCAGGTAGGTGATGGTCGAGAGCGCCAAGGTTACGGGAATACGGTCAGTCTCGGCTTTTTCGGTGGCCATGGCCCGAACGCTAGCCTCTTACTCAGGTACATAAAAGTAACGATTAAGACTCTATTTAGGTTCGGGGGCGGAAGTCAAATGCAGCTTTGGCTTGACGCTCAGCGCGTTGGAATCGCACGGAAAAATCGCTGCGACTCGGCGCACCGCGCGGAAGTCCGGCAGCGTTGGGGCGTCGACGGGGCGGGGAGGAGCGGGCCGGCTCAGCCGTGCACGATGGCCTTTTCGATCATGCAATGGATGCCTTTGGCGCCGTTGACGGTCTGGGTCACCCGCAGGTCAGCCGCCAGGCTGCACAGTGTGTAGGCATCCTCGCGCGAGAGGTTTCGCTTCTCGCCGAGCAGCGCGATCATGTCGCGCAGCGCGCGGACCACGCACTGGTCGAGGTCGGGGTCCATCGCCATGGTCATGTAGTGGGCCGCCGTCTCGGCGCGGGGGTAGTCGAATTTGAGGTCCTTGCGCAGCGTCAGGCGGAAGCGGCCCTGCAGCGCGGTCTCGATCGCGGTGACGCAGACCTCGCCGTCGCCCTGCACGCCGTGGCCGTCGCCGCAGGAGAACATCGCGCCGGGCACGAACACCGGCAGATAGAGCGTCGCCCCAGTGCCAAGCTCCTTGTTGTCGAGATTGCCGCCCATCGCGCGCGGAATCAGCGAGGAGATGCGGCCCCAGCTCGGGGGCGGCGACACGCCCATCACGCCGAAGAAGGGTTTGAGCGGCAGGTCGAGGCCCCACGGCATGCGCCCCACCATCCGCGTCCGGTCGAGCGGAATGTTGAGGATGCGCGTCTCGTGGAAATCGTCGGGCAGGGTGCCGGACAACGGCTTGATCATGTTCCAGCCCCAATCCTGCCGGAGCTGAACGTCGAGGATCTCGACCGCGAGCACGTCGCCGGGTTCGGCGCCTTCGATCGCGATCGGCCCGGTGAGGATGTGGCCGGGCAGCATGCGCTCGTTGCTCGCATGAACCTCGAACATCTCGGGGGGAATGTGAAACTTGGTGCGGTCGGGAAGCATGTCCGGGCCGCCGCTGATGGTGTCGACGGTGACCTCGTCGCCGCTCGCGATGGTGAGGACCGGCTCGAGGGCGGCTTCGAAGAAGCCCCAATGGCAGGTTTTGGGGCTGGAATGCAGGTGATGATGGGTCATGTGCCGCGTCCGGTCGCTTTCATCAGGCCGGGCTTGACCCGGCGATCGATCCTCTTTCAAGAAGATTTCTGAAGATGGCAGGGCGGGTCAAGCCCTGCGCAGACTGGCACGGCCATTCCAGCGAGGCTCCCCTGTTTTTCGTTCTGTCCAAGACAATCGGCACCGCGCTGCTGCCGATCAACCTTCTGATCGAGCTCGGCATCGTCTCGCTGCTGCTGATGGCGACGCGGTTTGCCGCGTTCGGCCGCAAGCTGGCCGCGACCACGCTGGTGCTGCTGGCGCTGGCGGCGTTCTCGCCGCTCGGCAATCTCCTGATCTATCCGCTGGAGTCGCGCTTTCCGGCGTGGGACGCCGCGCGCGGCGCGCCCGACGGCATCATCGTGCTCGGCGGCTCCGTCGACACCGATCTGTCGGCGGCACATCGCACGCCGGTCGTCGCGCACGCCGCCGATCGTCTGTTCGCGCCGGCCGAGCTCGCGCGCCGCTATCCGAACGCGCGCATCGTGTTCACCGGGGGCACAGCGAACCTTGTCTCCACCGATGCCAGGGAAGCCGACTATTCCGCGCCGATCCTGGAGAATCTCGGCATCCCGAAGGATCGCCTGATCCTCGAGCGCAATTCGCGCAACACCTGGGAGAATGCGATCTTCACGAAAGATCTGGTGAAGCCGAAGCCGGGCGAGCGCTGGCTTCTGGTGACGTCGGCGTTTCACATGCCGCGCTCCATGGGAATCTTCCGCAAGGCCGGATTTGACGTCGAGGCCTATCCGGTGGATTGGCGGATGGGCGGACGTGAGGATCTCTTGTCCTTCACCAACATGGGCGCGGATGGACTGGGCCGAACCGAAGTCGCCGTGCGCGAGTGGATCGGCCTCGTGGCTTACCGCCTGATGGGCAGGACCGGCGAGTTGCTTCCGGCCCCTGCGAAGGACTAGAACGAAGACCGCAAAACAACAACATGCGGTGGAACGCACCGCTCCGGAGGAAGCCATGCAACAGCAAAGCGCAGACCGCATCGATCTTGCCGGCCTCGTCGCCGATCTCAACAGCCTGCTGCGGCTGAAGACGACTGTGATCGGCATGAAGCTGTTCGCGCGCGCCGCAGACATGGAGGCGATCCCGAAGATCCGGCGGCCGAATGCAGTCCACACCACCGATCAGATCGTCAGCATGGCCTCACGGCTCGGCTGGACCGTCGGCATCACCGCCGATGATCTCGTCGGCGCGCAGTGCCGTGCCGTGATCGGCCTCGCGCCACAGGACGAGAAATGGCTCGCCGGTGAAAACTATGTCGGGGTCTGGCACGGCACCGCGGAGGACGCGCGCAAGCGCCAGGAGGCGCTGGATGTGGTTCCGTTCGGACAGTTTCAGGCGCTCGCCGTCAGTCCGCTCGCGAGCGGAAGGCTCGATCCGCCCGACATCTGTCTCGTCTATGCGACGCCCGGGCAGATGATCATCCTGATCAACGGGCTGCAATATACCGGCTACAAGAAATTCGAATGGGGCGTCGTCGGCGAGACCGCTTGCGCGGATTCCTGGGGGCGGGCGCTCAAGACCGGGGAGCCCAGCCTGTCCTTGCCATGCTATGCCGAACGGCGCTATGGCGGCGTGCCGGACGAGGAGATGCTGATGGCCTTGAAGCCTTCGCATCTCGCCAAGGCGGTTCAGGGCATGACGGCGCTGGCCAAGAACGGCCTGCGCTATCCGATTCCGCCCTATGGCATTCAAAGCGACGTCCGTGCCGGCATGGGCGTGAGTTACGCGAAAAAGTAAGGGACGACCATGAGCTCTGCGAAATTCGACATCGTCGTCTACGGTGCGACCGGTTTCACCGGCCAGCTCGTCGCCGAATATCTGGCGGCGCATTACAAGGACGACAAGTCCCTGAAATGGGCGATGGCGGGCCGCAGCCTCGACAAGCTCAAGTCGGTGCGTGATGCGATCGGTGCGTCTGCGGACACGCCGCTGATCGTTGCGGACGCATCCGATGCCACGTCGCTGAAGGCGATGGCGGAGCAGACGATGTCGGTGATCACGACGGTCGGCCCGTATCAGCTCTATGGCGAAGAGCTGTTGGCCGCCTGCGTCGCCACCGGCACCGACTATTTCGATCTCTGCGGCGAGCCGATCTGGATGCGGCAGATGATCGACAAGTACGAGGCGGCGGCGAAAGAGAGCGGCGCGCGCATCGTGTTCTCCTGCGGCTTCGATTCCGTGCCGTTCGAGCTCGGTACTTTCTTCGTGCAGGAAGAGGCCAAACGCGTGTTCGGCGCACCCGCCGCGCGCGTGAAGGGCCGTGTGCGCGACATGCGCGGCACCTTGTCGGGCGGTACCGCGGCGAGCGCGAAGGCGACCTTCGATGCGGTGGCCAAGGACATCAGCTTGATCGCGATCCTGAACGATCCGTTCGCGCTGACGCCGGGCTTCACCGGACCGAAGCAGCCGAAGGGCAACAAGCCGCTGATCGAAGAGGACCTGAACTCCTGGGCTGCGCCGTTCATGATGGCGCTGATCAACACCCGCAACGTCCATCGCTCCAACATGCTGATGGGCTTTCCCTACGGGCAGGATTTTGTCTACGACGAGATGGTTCTGACCGGTCCCGGCGAGAAGGGCGAGTCCAACGCCAAGCGCGTGATGGCCGCCAACGCCGAGAAGACCGGCCCGAGCGCGCCGAAGCCGGGCGAGGGGCCGTCGAAGGAAGAGCGCGAGAACGGGCTGTTCAATCTGCTCTACGTCGCGATCGCGCCCGACGGCCGCATGGTCCGCGCCGGCGTCACCGGCGACCGCGATCCCGGCTACGGCTCGACCTCGAAAATGATCTCCGAATGCGCGATCTGCATGCTGCGCGATGTGACCGACGTCGCGGCCGGCTTCTGGACGCCGGGAGCTGCGATGCAGCACAAGCTGATCAAGCGGCTGCAGGACAATGCCGGGCTGGCGTTCAGGGTGGAATCGTAAGGTCGGTGTCTCCGAAATTCGACATCGTCGTCTACGGCGCGACGGGGTACACCGGCCAGCTCGTGGCCGAGTACCTTGCCGCGCAATACGTCGGTGACGGTGCGCCGACCTGGGCGATGGCGGGGCGCAGCAGAGACAAGCTCGCATCCGTTCGCGATGCGATCGGTGCGCCCAAGGATACGCCGCTCGTCGTCGCGGACACGGCCGATGCTGCGTCGCTGCGGGCGATGGTCGATCAGGCCAAGCTGGTCGTCAGCATCGTCGGCCCATACCAGCTCTATGGCTCCGATCTGCTCGCAGCCTGCGTCGCATCCGGCACCGACTACATGGATCTCTGCGGCGAGCCGATCTGGCTGAAGCAGATGATCGACAAGCATGAGGCGGCCGCCAAGGCGAGCGGCGCGCGCATCCTGTTCTCCTGCGGCTTCGACTCCATCCCGTTCGAGCTCGGTGCGTTCTTCGTGCAGGAGGAAGCCAGGCGCGTGTTCGGAACGCCTGTGTCTCGCGTCAAGGGACGCGTCCGCGACCTCAGCTGGAAGTTCTCCGGCGGCACCTCGGCGAGTGCGAGGCTCACATTCGCGGCGGTCGCGCAGGATCTCAGCCTGGTCTCGATCCTGAAGGATCCCTTCGCATTCACGCCGGGTTTCGAGGGGGCGAAGCAACCGCGCGGCAACAAGCCCGTTTTCGAAGAGGATCTGCAATCCTGGTCGGCTCCATTCGCGATGGCCATCCTCAACACGCGCAACGTCCACCGCTCCAACATGCTGATGGGATTCCCCTATGGCCGGGACTTCGTCTACGACGAGATGGTGCTGACGGGCCCGGGCGAGGAAGGCCTGGCCAATGCGAAGCTCGTCATGGCCGCCAACAGCGAAAAGACCGGCCCTGAAGCGCTCAAGCCGGGTGAGGGCCCGTCGAAGGAAGAGCGCGACAACGGTCATTACGACCTGCTCTATGTCGCGATCGCGCCCGACGGTCGTCAGGTTCGCGCGGCGGTGAAGGGCGATCTCGATCCCGGATATGCCTCGACGGCGAAGATGGTTTCCGAATGCGCGATCTGCCTGCTGCGCGACACGCCCGACGTGCCGGCCGGCCTCTGGACGCCGGGCGCGGCGATGCAGCACAGGCTGATCAAGCGGCTGCGGGATAACGCCGGGCTGAGGTTCGAGGTGGAGGGGTAGGTGGCCGCTTCACAGACGCTGTCATGCCCCGCGAAGGCAGGGCATCCAGTACGCTGCGGCCTCTCGGTTCAATCACTGCCGTCTCTGGAATACTGGATCGCCCGCCTTCGCGGGCGATGACACCGAGGTTGCTGTTACACCGCCCGCGCGTCATAGGCGTACATGAAATCCATGCTCTTCGAGCCCAGCGGCAGCAGCCATTTCATCATCTGATTCCTGATCCACGCGCCGGTGGCGCTGAACTCGCGCTTGCTGTTGCCGTTGCGGCGGGCCATCGCGACGATCTTCTCAGTGCGCGGACGGCGTTCGGCCTCGAAGGCCTGGAAGGTGGCGCCGAGCTCCTGGCCGTCCTGCATCAGGCGGGCGAGCCGCATCGCATCTTCCAGCGCGAGCGAAGCGCCCTGGCCGGCGTGCGGGCTGGTGGCGTGCGCGGCGTCCCCGATCAGCAGGGAGCGCTTGCGCGACCAGGCCGGCAAGGTCGCAACGTCGAGCGTGTCGGTGACGACGATGTTCTCCGCCGCTTCGATGATGTCGGGGATCGGATCGTGCCAGCCGCGGTGGAAGCCGCGCAGGTGTTGCTTCAGCGTCGCCTGGTCGAGCGCGCGAAACATCGCCGCGTCCATGCCTTGGGCCGGCTGCGTGCTCCACCACATCACGCCGTCCTTCGGATCGGGGCTGCAATAGCCATAGCCGAAGAAGCCGCTCTGGCCGAACGTGGTCTCGACATGCCGGCCGATCGATCTGCCGTCGAGCACGGCGTGCGGCACGAACCCGCCGAAGCCGATCAGGCCGGTGTTGAAGGGTTGCGGTCCGTCCGGCACCACCTGGCGGCGCGCCACCGAGTGAACCCCGTCCGCACCGATCAGGAAGTCGCCCTCGGCCGTGGTGCCGTCGGCGAAATAGGCGATGACCGGCTGGTCGCCGCGGTCCTCGATCTTGATCAGGCGCTTCTCGAAATAGAGCGAGACGCAGGCGCACCAGGCCTTGTCGATGAGGATCTCGTTCAACGTGGCACGGCAGACGTTCACCGCGGGCTGGCCGAAGCGTTCGGCCATGTCGCGGTTGATCGAGCCGAGCCGCTCACCGCCCTGCGAATAGAAGTCGAAGGATTCCGCGACCGAGCCGCGATCGATCAGCTCCTTCGCGAGCCCGATCTCGTCCATCACATGCATGCCGTTCGGTGCGATCTGAAGGCCGCCGCCGATGCCCTTGGCGTAGGGCCAGGCCTCGTAGATCGCGGACTCGATGCCGGCGCGGCGCAGCAGGATCGCGGCCACGGGGCCGGCAATGCCGGCGCCGATGATCAGGGCCTTGCGGGGACGATAGTACATGGCTTGCTCCCGACGTTTCCGTGGTGCTAGGAGAAATTACGGTCGCTAAATCTCTTAGTGACTAAGATATATATCGACTAAGATATGAGGCCGACCTTGTCAAGGACGAAGGCGCGTACTGCGCTGCTGCAAGAGCTCGAGGAGGCCATGCGCAGGTCGTCCGCGCAGGGCGTGCTCTATGGGCAAGCCGTTGCCAACGTTGCCGGAATTGCCAATTCCGACCTCGAATGCATGGACATCCTCTATCTCGAGGGGCGCGTCACCGCAGGCCGGCTCGCCGAGGTCACGGGCCTCACGACCGGCGCCATCACCGGCGTCGTCGACCGGCTGGAGAAGGCTGGCCTGGTGCGCCGCGAACGGGACGAGAAAGACCGCCGCAAGGTCTTCATCGCAGTCGTGCCGGAGGCGGCCATGAAGATCGGCCAGTTCTACGTGCCGATGCAGCAGGCGATGGAGAAGGTCTTCGTCGCCTATTCCGACGAGGAGCTGCGCCTGCTGCTGCGCTTCGCCAACGAGGGCTACAAGGGCGTGCTCGCGGCGACCGAAGCGCTGAAGGGACTGCTCGATACGCCGCCGGAGAAACGTCCGGCGCTCAAGCTGAAGACCCGTCCTCGTCAGTCCTGATCTTGTGGATCTGCGCGGCCGCGATCATGCCCCACATCGCGCCCAGCATCATCCAGAAGTGCCGCCAGTGGTCGGTGTCGATCACGAAGCTTTCTCCGACCGTGCCGATGAAGGCGGAGAACACCGCAAGATAGGCGCGCTGCCAGGGTACGCGGACGAAGATGTGCCGGAAGCCCATGATGACGGTGGTGAAGACCAGCGCAGGATAGCACACGCCGGATAGCCAGCCGCCGGACATGAAGGCGTTGAGATAGGAGTTGTGGGTGTCCTCGGGGAAGAAGCGGTGGAATTGCAGGGGGCCGATGCCGAACGGCAGGTCGAGCGCCATCTCCGCACCGAGGATGTGCCGGCCGAACCGGCCAAAACGGCCTTCGTCGTAGCTCTGGTCGAAGCTCGCGCGCTGCTTGAACATCTCGGCTGTGGCATCGAATGACAGCAGCACCGCGATCAGCGCGAGGCCCAGCACCGCGGCCACGATCGCCATGATGATGATGCGCGAGCGCTGCGCGTTGGTGCGGCTGGTCAATACCATCAGCGCCAGCATGAAGGCGGAGGTCAGCACCAGCCCGCCCCAGGCCGCGCGCGAGAACGCGAGCAGGATCGCCAGCGACATGATGCCGAAGGCGATGACGTTGCGGAACGCCTTGATGAGCTTGTCCGAGACCACGCTCTGGAGCGAGAACAGCGCGGGCAGGATCAGGAAGGCGCCGAGCACGTTCGGGTCCTTGAACGTGCCGCGGGCGCGGCCGTAGAGCGTGAGGAGGTCGTTGCCGCCGGGGATCAGGTGGAAGTAGCCGGCGACCGCGAGGAGCGAGGCGATCATCGCGCCGACCACGAGGCCGCGACGGAGCATGTCGAGCCGGGCCGCGGTGTCCTCGGACATGACCATGGCGAAGAACACCACGGTCACCGCCATGTACCAGGAGGTCGCGATCCAGCTCACCACCTCGGACTTGTCGAACAGCGGGATCGCGCTGATCGTGTACCCGACATTGAGCAGCACCAGCAGTGCGACCAGCGGCATCAGCGCGAGCCGCAGGCGAAGGCCGGTGGCGAAGAACGTGACGGCCGCGAGCAGCGTCATGATCTCGTAGGGGCTCGGCTCGATGAAGACGACCGCGCCGGAGGCGCCGACCAGCCACACCAGCGCGCGCTGCAGGGCCAGCACGCCGGGCGCAGCCGGTACGGTTGCGTTCACTCCATCGGCCGTCGCCGCATACGCCATCAGATGCTCATACGCTCACGCAACTCGTCGTCACAAACACGGCTGTCATCGCCCGGCTTGACCGGGCGATCCAGTACTCCGTGGCGGCCATTGGAGAAGACGGCCGCCGCTGCGGCGTACTGGATGCCCCGCTTTCGCGGGGCATGACGGAGAACTCAACTCAATACGCGTTCTCGTTCTTGGTCAGCAGCGAGATCGGCGTTTTCAGGAGAATGTAGAGGTCGAACAGCACCGACCAGTTCTCGATGTAGTAGAGGTCGAACTCGACGCGCTTCTGGATCTTCTCTTCGTTGTCGATCTCGCCGCGCCAGCCGTTGATCTGGGCCCAGCCGGTGATGCCGGGCTTGACGCGGTGGCGGGCGAAATAGCCGTCAACGGCCTCGTCGAACAGCCGGCTCTGCAGCTTGCCCTGCACCGCATGCGGGCGCGGCCCGACCAGGGAGAGGTTGCCGGAGAACACCACGTTGAAGAGCTGCGGCAGCTCGTCGAGGCTGGTCTTGCGGATGAAGCGGCCGACGCGGGTGACGCGCGGATCGTTCTTGGTCACCACCTTGGAGGCGGTCGGATCGGCCTGATGATGGTACATCGAGCGGAACTTGTAGACGTCGATGCGCTCGTTGTTGAAGCCGAAGCGCTTCTGGCGAAATAGCACCGGACCGGGACTGGTGAACTTGACCGCCAGCGCCACCAGTCCCATCACCGGCAGCGCCGCGAGCAGGGCGAGGCTGCCGACCACGCGGTCGAACAGCCATTTCATCACCAGGTCCCAGTCGGTGATCGGCGCCTCGAACACGTCGAGCGTCGGCACCTCGCCGAGATAGGAATAGGAGCGGGGGCGGAAGCGCAGCTTGTTGGTGTGCGCGGAGAGGCGGATGTCGACCGGCAATACCCAGAGCTTCTTCAGCATCTCCAGGATGCGCGTTTCCGCCGAGATCGGCAGCGCGAACAGTACGAGATCGACGCGGGTGCGGCGGGCGAATTCGACGATGTCGTCGACCTTGCCGAGCTTGCGCGCGCCGGCGCAGGTGTCGAGCGCGCGGCTGTCGTTGCGGTCGTCGAACACGCCGAGCACGTGGATGTCGGAATCCTGCTGCGCCTTCAGTGCTTCGACCAGTTGCTCGCCGTTGCTGTCGGAGCCGACGATGATGGTGCGGCGGTCGAGCCGGCCCTGGCGTGCCCAGCCGCGCACCAGCGAGCGCAGCACGAGGCGCTCGGCGATCAGCGTTGCGAGCCCGAGGAAGTAGAAGGCGGCCAGCCACAGCCGCGAGATCTCGCTGCCGTATTTGGCGAAGAAGGAGATGCCGATGAACAGGAGGAAGACGAACGACCAGGACGAGATCATCCGCGTCATCTGCCGGAGCTGCCCGCGGAACAGCTGCACCTGATAGATGTCGGCGGCCTGGAAGCAGATCACGGCGGCGACCGCCACCGCGACGATCTCGGCAGGATAGAGCCAGTTGAAGCCGGCGTGCGGCATCACATAGCCGGCATAGAGCGCGATGCCGACGAGGCTCAGCAAGGCGAAGTCGGTCAGGCGCACGAAGCCGGCGATCACGATCGGCGAATAGGCGCGGGCGACCTTCTGGTTGACGACTTCGAGCGCAGCGGGCGTCAGCCGGCGACGGCGCTCGACGAAAGGTTGGTCAGCGGGCTTCGCCGCAGCGCTGGTCGCGGCGTCGAGCATCGAGCGTGCGTTGAGCGGTTCCACGGGCGTCCACGTCCATTCCAAAGCCCGCGGCACGGCCTTGAGCGCCCGGGCGAGCATCCCCTGGACCTTCGATTATCGAACAAATCGGAAGATTCTCTAAAGCGGGCTTAAGGATGGTTAATGATTGGCAAATGCGTCGCGATAACCGGCGATCACGCCCTCGACCATCGCGGCTTGCGAGAAATGCGCGGAGATTCGGCCGCGCAGGGAGACCGCGCGCTGTGCTGTGGTCTGCGGGTCATCGAGCGCCGCGGCGATTGCCTCCGCCATCGCCTCGGGGTTGCTCGGCGCGAACAGAGCGGGGCTGTCGCTGCCGAAGATCTCGGGGATGCCGCCGATGCGGGCCGCGATCATGGGAATTCCGGCCGCGCCGGCCTCAATCACCACATAGGGCATGGAATCGCCGCGCGAGGGGACGACGAGCAGCCGCCCCTTGGAGAAGCCGTAGCGCGCCTTGACGTGCCCGATGAATCGGATCGCCTCGGTGAGGCCAAGCCGCTCGACCTGCGCCTTCAGCGCCGCCGTTTCCTCGCCGTCGCCGCCGAGCGTCAGCGTGACCTTCTTGCCGCCTTCATGCAGGCGCGCCAAGGCGTCGACCAGGAGATCGGCGCCCTTGATGTGCCTGAACTCGCCGACATAGCAGAGGTCGGTCGCATCCTCGGCGGTGACAACAGGCTCAAACTCTTCCGGCGTGACGCCATTGAAGACGCAATGCACCACGCCCTTGGGCGTGCCGACGATGCGTTGATAGGTGTCGCGGGCAAACGCGCTCTCGAACAGGAACAGGTCGGTCGAATCCATCAACGCACGCTCGAGCCGCGCGTAGAACTCGCCCTTGAAGGTGTTGAGGGGATAGTGCAGCGAGCCGCCGTGCGGCGTGTAGATGCGGATGGTGTCGTCGGAGCGTCGCCGCATGCGGATGAAGGCGCCGGCCTTGGCGCCGTGGCCGTGCATCACGTCGGGCTTCAGCGTGGCGATCAGGCGCCGCATGCGAAGCCAGACCAGGACGTCGTCGGGCGAGGGCTCGCGCCGGATTGCCATGCGGTGCACGCCGAGCTTGAGCCGCGGCGCGAGCTCGGCAAGCGCCTTGTCGGCGCGCTCGCCACCGGTGAGGCTATCGGCGAGGATGCCGACATGATGGCCGCGATCGACCTGGCCGTTGGCGACGTCGAGGATGTGGCGGAAGATGCCGCCGACGGGAGCGCGCACGGCGTGGAGGATACGAAGCGGCCGGTCGGGAGAAGGGGGCATGAATCAGAACCAGCGCTCGACGGCGGATGCCGAACAATTCCTAGGAAAATATCGAGACGGATTAAGAGCCTTCGTGGTTAACAAACGGTGACGAGCGCGCGCGCTGCGAGCGCCGGATGCCGCGATTAACCCAGCGGCAACCTTAATGGAGTGTAATCGCCGCGGTTGAGGTAGCTTGGTGGCGTTGCCCCTGCGGGAGTGTTCGATGCGTATAGCGTTCTGGCGTGCCGGCAAGGACAAGGCTGTGGTTGCGCGCGCCGTTGCGAAGCCCAAGGCCGAGGTCGCGCCCAAAGCTGAAGCCAAATCAGAGGAAAAGCTCGAGCCCAGGATCGACGTCAGGCCTGCGCCTGTCGTCACCAAGCAGCCGCAGATCGAATCCGGCGATATCGACCTGCATGCGCTCGGTGGAGCATTGGCGCGCAAGCGCGCCTGGATCATCGTGCCGACCCTGCTGGCGCTGGTCGGCTCCATTGCCGTCGTCAATCTCGTCACCCCGCGCTACAAGTCCGAGACCCGCATCTTGATCGACGGCCGCGAGAACGTATTCCTGCGCCCGAACAGCGATCGCGCCGAGGAGCGGCAGGCGCTCGACGCCGAGGCCGTCACCAGCCAGGTGCAGCTGGTGCTGTCGCGCGATCTCGCGCGCGAGATCATCAAGAAGAACAAGCTCGCCGAGCGACCCGAATTCGATCCGGTGCTGCAGGGGGTCTCGCCGCTGAAGTCGCTGGCCGCGATGATCGGCATCGGCCGCGATCCGTTCTCGATGACGCCGGAAGAGCGCGTGCTCGACGCCTATTACGACCGCCTGCAGGCCTACGCCGTCGACAAGTCGCGCGTGATCGTGGTCGAATTCCAGTCCGCCGATCCCGAGCTTGCCGTGCGTGTCGCCAACTCGATCGCCGACGGCTATCTCGTGCTGCAGCAGGGCGTGCGCCAGGAGCAGGCCAAGAACGCCAGCCAGTGGCTGGCCGGCGAGATCGAGAGCCTGCGCAAGAAGGTCTCCGACGCCGAGGCGCGGGTCGAGGATTTCCGCTCGAAGTCGAGCCTGTTCGTCGGCACCAACAACACCACGCTGTCGAACCAGCAGATGGGCGAGGTCAACACCCAGCTCAACAATGCCCGTTCGATGAAGGCGGACGCGGAATCCAAAGCGCGGCTGATCAAGGAGATGCTCCAGAGCGGCAAGCCGATCGAGGCGTCCGAGGTCGTGAACTCCGAATTGATGCGTCGGCTGTCGGAGCAGAGGGTGACGCTGCGCGCGCAGCTCGCCGAACAGTCGTCCACGCTGCTCGGCAATCACCCGCGGATCAAGGAGCTGAAGGCGCAGCTCGGTGACCTCGACAATCAGATCCGCGACGAAGCGGCCAAGATCTCGCGCTCGCTCGAAAGCGACGCGAAGATCGCCAGCGGCCGGGTCGATGGCTTGATCACGAGCCTCGAGCAGCTCAAGAAGCAGGCGACCTCGACCAACGGCCAGGACGTCCAGCTCCGCGCGCTGGAGCGCGAGGCCAAGGCGCAGCGCGATCTGCTCGAGACCTATCTCGCCAAGTACCGCGAGGCCAATACCCGCGAAACCATCGACACTGCGCCGACCGACGGCCGCATCATCTCGCGCGCGCTCGTCTCGAACACGCCGGCCTATCCGAAGAAGCTGCCGATCGTGCTGATCGCGACGATCGCGACGCTGCTGCTGTCGTCCGGCGTCGTCGTCACCGGCGAGCTCTTGCGCCAGACCGCGCCGCGCGCGGTGGCGGCGGTGCTCCCGGCACGCGCGCCGGTGCGCCAGGAGGCGCCGGTCCCGCCGGTCGTGGATCCGGTCGAGGATCTCGGCATCGAGCCCGCTCGGGTGGAGCTCGCGCCGCTCCAGCCGGAGATGACTGATGATGCAGACGTCACCGAATTCACCGAGATCGAGCAGCTGGCCGAGGATTTGCGCGTCGCAGGCACGGCGGCCAAGAAGGTCACGGTGCTCGGCACCGCTTCCGGCGAAGCCATCACGCTGTCGACGCTGACGCTTGCCCGGCATCTGGCGCGCGAGGCGCGTGTCGTCGTGGTCGATCTCGCCGCGTCCTCGCCGACGATTGCGGCGGTGTCCGTCGATGCCTCCGCGCCCGGACTCGCCGAGCTGATGCAGGGCGAGGCGTCGTTCGCGCAGGTGATCACCCGGGACAAGCTGTCGCGGCTGCATCTGGTCATGGCCGGCCGTCCCGGCTTCGACCGCAGCCTGCTGCAATCGCCGCGCGTGACGCTCGCCATCGACGCGCTGCTGCGCGCCTATGATCACGTCCTGATCGACGCCGGCAGCGCCTCCGACCTTCCGGCCGAGCTGCTGACGGCGCATGCCCGCGCCGTCGTGGTGCCGGATCTGTCGATGGCGCCGGATGCGCGCACACTGATGTGCGAGCAGCTGAAGGCGGTCGGCTTCAGCGAGGTGACCATGCTGAGCAAGCCGGTGCAGGCGTCGAATGCGGCGGAAGCCCCGCGCGTCGTGGCGGCTTAGTCTCTCCACGAGCTCGGAATCGTAGGGTGGGCAAAGGCGCGCTTGCGCCGTGCCCACGATCTGTTTGATACGGTCACAAAACACGTGGGCACGCTTCGCTTTGCCCACCCTACGATATCGGAGTTTGCAGAGAGATCTTACCCGAACGCCTGTCGCACGCGGCGCGCCAGATCGAACAGCATCTGGTTCTGCTTCACCAGCCGCTTGCCGTGGCTGAGCGAGGACATCGCCATCGCGGCGAGCTTGCCGCGCGACGTCAGCGGAACGAAACTGTCAAAGATCTCTTCGTCGTCCTTGCAGAACATCCGTTTGTAGTCGTCCGAGCCGATGCCGAGGTCGAGCGAGCGGTAGCCGCGCTCGCCATAGCGATCGATGATGTAGCGCATCAGAATCAGGCCCGGGCTGTAGCGGGCGTGCTCGGACATCGTGTAGGTGTTGAACATCATCGAGAAGCGCTGGCCGTCGGCGACTCCGGCGAAGATCGCGATCACCTCCTCGTCGCATTCGAGCGCGTGGATGTCGATGACGCGGCCTTCGCCGCGGGGCGCGAGGCAAGCGCTGCGGATGAATTGTTCGACACCAGGCTCGGCGAACACGTTGGGGAGCTTCTGCTCGGCCATCCGCGCCGGCTTGACGCGGAAGAACCAGTCGAGCAGGCGGGTGACGTCGGCGTCGGACGTCGCCAGATGATAGCGATAGCCGGCGAGGGGCTGGAGCTTCTTTTCCTTGCTCTTGAGCCGGCGGCGGAAGGAATTGCTGAGCCGCGATGCCGGCGGTCCGCCGGGCTCCATCACCAGCTGCGGGCAGCCGTTGATCGCGCTCTGTCGCGGCAGCAGCGCAAACGGGTTTTGCTGGTCGCGCCAGCGCAGCGGCTGCTGTGTCAGCGCGAGCACGTCGACATGATCACGGAGCGGCGCCAGCATCGTTTCGAGATCGGCAGCAACGGTCTGGGCAGCGCATGCGGCGTCCCACAGGCCCATGTTGAAGGTCGTGTGCTTGCCGCCCATGAAACAGGCGGTGCGCACGCCGTGGCTCTGGCGCAGCGAGAGCGGCAGCAGCAGCAGCGGCCTGTGCTCGGCGTCACGGCCGATCACGATGAAGGCGCGCGTGCCTTCGCGCGCGCCGACCAGGCGCTGCCAGGGGCTCAACAGATCGAAGCGCTGATAGGGCGTGAAGAGATGGCCCGGCTCCTCGAAGGCGCGCCAGACCGCCTCGGTGGCGTCGAGATCGGTGACGATGTCGACATGCGCGATACGGCTCGCTTTCGACCGCGCTGGCGCTTCTGCCGTCCGGCTTTGCATCGCCGCAGCCATGGTCATCCGCAAAACCTGTCGAGAAATCAGAAATAGACGTCAATCGGCCTGTGGCCGACCTTTGCAAAGAAATGTCAACAAAGGGTAAGGACAATGGGAGGCGGGAACGGGCGCCTCGAGGGCGTGAAGGGTGGGGATATTGGCCTCCGACGACAGATGGCTGGAACGGCTGCGCCTCGAGCTCGCCTGGTTCAGCGGCCGGGCCGCGCTGGGCAGCCGCGGTGCCGGCGCCATCCTGCGCTTCGAACGCGTCCGACCGCGGCGGCGCGGCGCCTTTCAGCCGCTGCGCGCGCACGAGATCACGCCGCAATTCCTCGATCGTGCCGTTCGCGCGCTGAAGCGCTGGCAGTACGATTTTCTCGGCATGGACGAGGTCTGCCGGCGCGCGGTGACGCTGCCGGAGCAGCGCCGCTTCGTGGCGCTCACCTTCGACGGCGCCAGCAAGGATCTGATCGATTTCGCCTATCCGGTGCTGATGCAGCACGCCGTACCCTTCACGATCTACCTGCCCACCGCGTTTCCCGACGGCGTCGGCGAGGCCTGGTGGCTCGGGCTCGAACAGGTGATCACGCGCGAGAGCCGCATCAGCCTGATGATGGGCGAGAAGGAGCAGCGCTTCGTGGTCACCGATCCCGCCGAGAAGCAGGTGCTGTTCTCGCATCTGGAGAGCTGGCTGCGGTCGCTCTCGCCCGCCGATCTGTCGGCGGCGATCGCCGATCTCTGCACGCGCTATCGCATCGACCTTGCCGCGCTCTCGCGCGAGGCGTCGATGAATTGGGAGGATCTGGCAAAGCTTGCCGCCGATCCGCTCGTCACGATCGGCAGCGCGACCGTGAACTATCCCGTGCTCGCCAATATGAAGGACAATGCGGCACTGCGCGAGATGACGATGGGCAAGGCCGTCGCGGAATCGGCTTTCCGCCGCAACGTCGAACATTTCGCCTTTCCGTTCGGCGACCGCGCCTCGTTCCGGCGCAGCCACGTCGTGATGGCGGAGGAGGCCGGCTTTGCCAGCGCGGCGTCGGCGATCCCGGGCATCGTGGACGCGGAGGGTCGGACCAATCTGCGCGCGCTGCCGCGGATCTCCTGGGACGGCCGCATGCGCTCGCTGCGCATGTTGCGCGTGCTGGTGTCGGGCGTTGCCTTTGCGCCGGTGAAGCCGACCGGCCGCGCTACCGGCCAGACTTGACGCGATCGGGCCGCTGCATCCAGCTCACGATCGGCATCGCCGGCAGCACCCAGCCCATGCCGACCACCACGTAATAGATCGCCTGCCGCCAGCCGGACTCGGCGATCCACGGCATCTGCGCCGCGGCCATGCCGAGCAGGGCCCAGACGGTGCACAGCACCAGGAGCAGGATGGCGCCGAGGAACTTGCGGGTGCGGATCGTCATGGCGGAGGACTTGCGGCTTTCGCGTAACTTGCGCTGCGGGAGCGGGCGACTATAAGGGGCACGCAGTCCGGTTCAAGCCTCGAAACCCTGGTTTTGCTCCTGAAATGACGACGATTTCCACTCCGTCCGAGCCGCATCGCGCCGTGCGCTGGTGGCTGATCTCCGTCGCCGCTTTGATTGCGCTGATGGTGCTGGTGGGCGGTGCGACGCGGCTGACGGAATCGGGCCTCTCGATCGTCGAATGGAAGCCGGTCACGGGCAGCGTTCCGCCGCTGTCGGAGGCGCAATGGACCGAGGCGTTCGAGGCCTACAAGAAGATCCCGCAATATCGCGAGCTCAACGCGGGCATGACCCTGTCCGAGTTCAAGGAGATCTTCTGGTGGGAGTGGAGCCATCGCCTGCTCGGGCGCTTCATCGGCGTCGCCTATCTCCTGCCGTTCCTGGTCTTCCTCTGGCGCGGCGGCCTCTCCGGTGAGTTGAAGCGGCGGCTGTGGCTGTTGTTCGCGCTTGGCGGCCTGCAGGGCGCGGTCGGCTGGTGGATGGTGGCCTCGGGCCTCACCGAGCGGGTCGAAGTCTCGCAATATCGGCTGGCGACGCATCTTTCGCTCGCGCTCTTGATTTTCGCCGGCATCGTCTGGACCGTGCGGCGGCTCAAGGAGCGGCCGCAGATCGCAGCGCCGGCGCGGCTTCGGTTCACGAGCGCGCTGCTGCTCGTCGTGACGTTCGTTCAGGTCTATTTCGGTGCGCTCGTCGCGGGCCTGCGCGCGGGCCGCGCCTACAACACCTGGCCGCAGATCGACGGCGCGTTCATTCCCTCAAGCGAGCGGCTTTGGTTCGAGACGCCGTGGTGGCGCAACATGTTCGACAACGTGCTGACAGTGCAGTTCGAGCACCGCATGACCGCCTACGCGCTGTTCGTGCTGGCGCTGCTGCACGCGATCGACGCGGTGCGCGCGCGCGCAGGTGCGGCGGCAAGCGGTGCGCTGTGGCTGCTTGCGGCGATCGGCCTGCAAGCCGTGCTCGGCATCCTCACGCTGCTCAACCAGGTGCCGATTGATCTTGCGCTGTCGCACCAGGCGGTCGCGATCGCAGTGCTGACGCTTGCGGTGATGCAGGTGGAACGCCTGGCGTCGCGGCAATCTGCCGAGGCGCAGCCGCGTGCGGTTCCGGCTGGTCAGCCCGGCTGATCACCATCAGCCGGCCGATCAGGTCAGCAATAGCCGTAGATGCCGCACGAATAGGGCAAGCGCCAGAAATAATCGACCTGCTTCCCGCCGTAATACGAGCCCTGATAGTCGTAATCCCAGGGGCGGCCGTAATAGCCGGGCAGCGTGTGCGAGCCCGGCAGCAGCGGGGTGCCCGGCAGGTTGCTGATATAGCTTCCGATGCCATGGGCCGGCGAGATCAGCGCATCCGGATCGGTGTCGACCCAAACCTTGGGCGGCTCCTGCTGCTGCGCGGCGGCTCGCCGCTTCGGCGTGGCCGGCAAGTCAGCAGCGAGCGCGCTTGAAACCGTCAGCATCGCGGCAAGGGCAGGCAGCATCCAGCGCAGCATCGTCGGCTCCGAATCAAAGGGGCGATCCAAAGACGATGTATGCGGCAGATATGGTTAATGACTGTTAACCGGCGGCGTGTTTCCGGGGCGGCTTGGCGCTCCGCCCCGGAAGATCAGCAACTACGCCCCCAGCGCCTGTTCCAGATCCGCGATCAGGTCTTCCTTGTCCTCGATGCCGATCGAGAGGCGCACCACGTCGGGGCCGGCGCCGGACTTCACCTTGGCGGCGTCGTCGAGCTGGCTGTGCGTGGTTGAGGCGGGGTGGATGACGAGCGAGCGGGTGTCGCCGACATTGGCGAGGTGCGAGAACAGCTGCAGCTTCGACACCAGGTTGACGCCGGCGTCGTAGCCGCCCTTCAGGCTGAAGGTGAACACGGCGCCCGCGCCCTTCGGCGCGTATTTGCGCGCCAGCTGGTGATACTTGTCGCTCGGCAGGCCCGCATAGCTGACAGAGGCCACCGCCGGATGGCCGGCGAGGAATTCGGCGACCGCTTTGGCATTGTCGCAATGCCGCTGCATGCGCAGCGGCAGCGTCTCGATGCCGGTCAGGATCATGAAGGCGTTGAACGGTGACAGTGCGGGGCCGAGATCGCGCAAGCCCAGCACGCGGCAGGCGATCGCGAAGGCGAAATTGCCGAAGGTCTCCTGCAGCCGGATGCCGTGATATTCGGGCCGCGGCTCCGAGAGCATCGGGTACTTGCCGCCCGTGGACCAGTCGAAGGTGCCGGCGTCCACGATGATGCCGCCGAGCGAATTGCCGTGGCCGCCGAGGAACTTCGTCAGCGAGTGCACGACGATGTCGGCGCCGTGGTCGATCGGGCGGATCAGATAGGGCGAGGCCAGCGTGTTGTCGACGATCAGCGGCACGCCCGCCTTGCGTGCGACCGTCGAGATCGCCTCGATGTCGGTGATGCTCCCGCCGGGATTGGCGATGGACTCGATGAAGATCGCCTTGGTGCGCGGGGTCACCGCGCGCTCGAAGCTCGCGATGTCATCGGGATCAGCCCACACCACGTTCCAGCCGAAGCTCTTGAACGCGTGCGTGAACTGGTTGATCGAGCCGCCATAGAGCTTTCGCGCTGCGATGAACTCGTCGCCCGGCTGCAGCAGTTGCTGCAGCACCACGACCTGTGCGGCATGACCCGAGGCCACCGCCAGCGCAGCCGTGCCGCCTTCGAGCGCGGCGACGCGCTCCTCCAGCACCGCGTTGGTCGGGTTGCCGATGCGGGTATAGATGTTGCCGAACGCCTGCAGGCCGAACAGCGAGGCGGCGTGGTCGGCGTCGTTGAAGACGAACGAGGTGGTTTGATAAATCGGAGTCGCGCGCGCGCCGGTGGTGGGGTCGGGCTGTGCACCGGCATGCACGGCGAGGGTCGAAAATCCCGGAAGGCGATCGCTCATTGAGGGCGTCCTGTTCTTGTGATCTGAAATCGCGCGGCATGCTGATGGGCGCCGCGCTCGCCGTCAAGGCGCCGCTTCACATCAGGATGATTTGGGAATGATCCTGCTACGCATTGCCGCGTTCGCGAAATGAACGCTTCGCGATTGCGTCAGCTTTGCTCGCTCTTGTTCTTGGCCGCGCGATCGGATGCGGCGGTGTCGCCACCGCCGACACTCATCCGGTTGAGGGACAGCCGCATGCCTTGCGTCGGTGCCGGCGCGCGCTTGGAACTGAGCGTGCGCGAATTCACGCCCATCCAGGAGATTTCGGACGACAGCCGGCCATATTCGATCTTGGGGCAGCGGTTCATCACCACCTTGATACCGACCGATTCCGCCTTCGCCGCCGCGGCGTCGTCGCGTGCACCAAGCTGCATCCAGATCACCTTGGGCAGCGGATCGAGCGTGAGCGCCTCTTCGACGACAGGCATGAGGTGGCTGGAGTTGCGGAAGATGTCGATCATGTCGACGGGACGGCCGATGTCGGAGAGCGACGCGACGAACGGCTTTCCCAGCAGCTCCTTGCCGACATGACCGGGGTTCACCGGGATCATGTCGTAGCCGCGCTGCGCGAGGTATTTGAACGCGAAATAGCTCGGGCGCACGTTGATGGGCGAGGCGCCGACCATCGCGATCGACTTCACGCCGTTGAGGATGCCGCGGATGTAATTGTCGGGATAGGCGTCGTGGTTCATCACTTGTCTTTTCTTGTTGTTACTCGTCCCGCCATGTCGGCGTGCGCTTCTCGATGAACGCGCCGATGCCTTCCTCGGCATCGCGCGCCATCATGTTCTCGGTCATCACCTCGGCCGCATAGAGATAGGCGTCCGCAAGGCTCATCTCGGCCTGGCGGTAGAACGCTTCCTTGCCGAGCTTGACGGTATAGGCTGATTTCAGCGCGACCTTTTCGGCGAGCGCGATCGCGGCGTCACGCTCGGTGCCGGCGGCGACCACGCGGTTGACGAGCCCGATCTCGCGGGCACGCGCGGCCGGGATCGGCTCGCCCGTCAGCAGCATCTCCATGGCCTGCTTGCGCGGGACGTTGCGCGACAGCGCCACCATCGGGGTCGAGCAGAACAGGCCGATGTCGACGCCGGGGGTGGCGAAGCTTGCGGCTTCCGATGCGATCGCAAGGTCGCAGCTCGCCACGAGCTGGCAGCCGGCTGCGGTCGCGATGCCCTGGACGGACGCGACCACGGGCTTTGGCAAATGCACGATCGCCTGCATCATCGCGCTGCAGGCATTCATCATCTCGGCGAAGAAGGCCCGGCCGCGATCGGGGTCGCTGCGGCGCGCGGTGAGTTCCTTCATGTCGTGGCCCGCAGAGAAGGCGGGGCCGTTGGCCGCGATCACGACGCCGCGGACGGCCTTGTCGTCGCGGATCGCGTCGAGCTCGGCATGCAGGCCCGCGATCATCGCGGCCGACAGGCTGTTGCGGGCGGCCGGGCGGTTCAGCGTCAGGACCGCGATGGGACCTGCGGTCTCGCGCAGCAGGATCGGCGGTTGCGGGGAGGGGGCACGGGCAGCGGTGACGGACATTGACGCGAATTCCGCTAAAAGATTGCAATTGGATGACGCAGATAACTTAATGTAACAGAGCAAGTGAAGCGAGGGTGGGGAACAGCATGGCGTTAGCGAAAATGAGCGTGGCAGAGGTCGAGCAGTTCCTCCGTCACGAGTTTCCCCAGGCCTTCAGCGGCGACGACATCACGATCGAGAGCGCCGACGGCCAGACCTGCCTCTTGCGGCAGCGTTACAGCGAAAAGATGCTGCGGCCGGGCGGTACCGTGTCCGGGCCGACCCTGATGGCGCTGGCCGATTTCGCGATGTACGTGGTGCTGCTGTCCGCGATCGGGCCGGTCGGGCTCGCGGTGACCACCAATCTCAACATCAATTTCCTGCGCAAGGGCGGGTCCGGCCAGGACGTGCTGGCGGAGGCGCGGCTGCTCAAGCTCGGCAAGCGTCTGGCGGTCGGGGAAGTCAAGCTGCTGTCCGGCTCCTCGCCCGATCCGATCGCTCACGTCACCTCGACCTATTCCATTCCAACTGTTTGAGGTTTTCGCAGGTAATATAGCACCATATTTTTAACTCGTTGATATTGCATATATAATTTCCATCTCCGGGCATTGACCGCAACGCGTCTCTTCTCTAGAAAACCGCGCAGTCCGGTGCGGTGTTCGCGCCGATGCTCCCCGTCCACGGAAACTCTGACATGAAAACCTTTTCGGCAAAGCCGGCTGAGGTGACGAAGAAGTGGGTGCTGATCGACGCCAAGGGTCTGGTCGTCGGCCGTCTCGCCACCATCGTCGCCATGCGCCTGCGCGGCAAGCACCTCCCGACCTACACCCCGCACGTTGATTGCGGCGACAACGTCATCATCATCAATGCGCAGCATGCGGTCCTCACCGGCCGCAAGCGCGAGCAGAAGACCTACTACAAGCACACCGGCTATGTCGGCCACGTCAAGGAGCGCACCGCGCGCCAGATCCTCGAGGGCAAGCATCCCGAGCGCGTGCTCGAGAAGGCCGTCGAGCGCATGATCCCGCGTGGTCCGCTCGGTCGCGTGCAGATGGGCAACCTCCGTGTCTATGGCGGCGCCGATCATCCGCACGAGGCGCAGCAGCCCGAGAAGATCGACATCGCCAAGTTGAACCGCAAGAACACGAGGGCCGCATAACATGGCCGAATCCATCCAGTCGCTCGACCAGCTCTCGCAGCTCAAGACGGCGGCGGCGCCCGATGCGCCCAAGCACGAGAAGAAGGTCGACAAGTTCAACCGCGCCTATGCCACCGGCAAGCGCAAGGACGCGGTCGCCCGCGTGTGGATCAAGCCGGGCGCCGGCAAGGTCACCGTCAACTCGCGCGAGGTCGAGGTCTATTTCGCCCGTCCCGTGCTGCGCATGATGATCGAGCAGCCGTTCTCGGTGGCCGCCCGTTCCGGCCAGTACGACGTGATCTGCACGGTCGCCGGCGGCGGTCTCTCCGGCCAGGCCGGCGCGGTCCGTCACGGCATCTCCAAGGCTCTCACCTATTTCGAGCCGGAGCTGCGCAGCGTGCTCAAGAAGGGCGGCTTCCTCACCCGCGACTCGCGCGTGGTCGAGCGCAAGAAGTACGGCAAGGCCAAGGCCCGCCGGTCCTTCCAGTTCTCGAAGCGTTAATCGCTTCGGTCACATTCGCCGCGAAAGCGGCTTCAATGAGATGCAAAAGGGCGCTGATTTCAGCGCCCTTTTTGCTGTTCGTTTGTACGCAAATTGATGGCGTGTTTCCGGAAAAATTGGGCACCCGCGAAAACCTGAATGGAACCCGCCGGACCTAGCGTCGCCTTCGGAAGGGCGCGCAAATCGGATGGACCGATCGCGTAACTGCTATGTTCTAGAGGGGGCCGACATGATGTCGCTCGATAGCATCACGCTCTATTTGGTCGCCACCATGGTCGCCGCACTGCTCGGCGCCATGATGGTGTTTTTCGGCAGGCAGGAGGACAGCCCTGCACTGAAATGGTGGGGCACCGCCTATCTGCTCGGTGCCGCCTCCGTCGCGCTATGGACCGCGACCGGCGACAAGCTCGGTCCGCAGCTCTATCTCGCGCTGAATGCCGTCGGCTTCGTCGCTTGCGGCATGGTGTGGAATGCGGCGCGCGTCTTCCACGGCCGCAAGCCTCATTGGCCCGGCCTCGTGCTCGGCGCGCTCGCCTGGGTCGCCGCGGTCTCGCTGCTTTCCCCCGAGGCCTCGATGCTGCGCATGATGATCGGCGCCGGCATCGTCTCGGTCTACGCCGCGCTGACCGCGAGTGAGCTCTGGACCGAGCGGCGCAAGAGCCTGCAGCGGCGCTGGCCGGCTTTCGTCGTGCCGGTGATGCACGGCTGCGTGCTGATGCTGCCGATCGTGCTCGGCAGCTTCCTGCGTCCGCACGATGCCGGCTTCTCCTCCAGCATCTGGGTCACGGTGTTCGCAGTCGAGCTCATCCTCTACGCCGTCGGCACCGTGTTCGTGATCTTCATGCTGGTGTCCGAGCGCACGGTGACAGCGCACCGGACCGCAGCCTCCACCGACCCGCTCACCGGCATGCTCAACCGCCGCGGCTTCTCGGAAGCCTGCGGCCGTGTGATCGAGCGCGAGGCCAAGGCCGGCCGTCCCGTGACCGTGATGATCTTCGACATCGACCACTTCAAGTCGATCAACGACCGCTTCGGCCATCCCGCCGGCGACGAGATGCTGAGGCTGTTCTCGACCGTCGTCGTCAGCAACTTGCGCATCACCGACCTCTCGGGCCGCATCGGCGGCGAGGAGTTCGCAGCGCTGCTGCCGTGTTCGCTGGAGGAGGGCGTGCTGGTCGCCGAGCGTGTGCGCGAAGCCTTCGAAACCTCCGGCGTCGTGGTCGATGAGGGGCCGGTCGACACCACCGTCAGCATCGGCGTTGCCGGCGGTCCCGCCGGCACCGAGCTCGAGGTGCTGCTGGCCTCGGCCGACACTGCGCTGTACCAGGCCAAGCGTGGCGGCCGCAATCGCGTCGAGGCGGCGGAGGAGCTGCCGCTGTCGCTGGAGAACTGGCGCCGCCAGAGCGCCGCGCGGATCGGTGCGCCGCAGGCGCGGCCGGCCACGGCCTGAGACGCGAGGTGGCTTGCGGTAACCCTCTGTTTACCATTCGATCCCTACCATTGCGGTCATGGAATCGATCCGTCGACAGAACCCGCAAGCTGCCCTGATGTCGCTCGAAGCCGCTGCGGCGTCGGCACGCAGCGGTTTCGCCTGTCTGTTCTCGACGGCAGATGAATACGAGAGCGCGCTGATCAACGAGCGCCGCGCGCAGGGGCGCTACGCGCAAAGCCGCCGCAGCTACTGGCCGCTCGCGATGTTCGTCGGTTGTGCCCTCGTCGTGGCTGGCACGGTTCTGCTGCTGGTTTGAGAGACCTGCATTTTTGGGCCGACCGGGGCGCCATTTCGGCGCCTTCTTCTTTGCCCTCGGCTACGGTAGACACGCCCATCGAACAAAAACGGGTGGAAACCGATGATCACCGAGATCGCGCAAATCGACGTCAAGCCGGGCAGCGAGAAGGACTTTGAGGCCGCCGTCGCCAAGGCCAAGGCCGCCTTCGGCCGCTCCAAGGGCTTTCACGGTTTCGAGCTGCACAAGTCGATCGAGAAGCCGCAGCGCTACCGGCTGATGGTGAAATGGGCGACGCTGGAGAACCACACCGTCGATTTCCGCGGCTCGGAGAATTTCGCCGAATGGCGCGGCCTCGTCGGCCAGTATTTTGCCGCGCCGCCGGAAGTCGAGCACACCGAGACCGTGCTGACGACCTGAGGATCACGCCGCCTCCGCAAGCGGCGGCGCCTCATAGGTCTTGAAGTGATCGATCATGACCTTGGCGATGGCGACCAGCGGGAGCGCCAGCGCAAGGCCCCAGATTCCGAACACCACGCCGAGCAGGATCTGGAACGCGAACAGCGTGGCCGGCGGGATGTCCAGCGCCTGCCGCTGGAGCACCGGGGTCAGCACATAGCTCTCCATGGCGTGGACGCCCATGAAGAGCAGGAAGGCCGATAGTGCGGGGACCCAGCCCGATGCGAGGCTCGCCAGCACCACGATGACGCCGGCGATGATGGCCCCGACGGTCGGGATGAAGGCGAGCAGGCCGGCCTGAATCCCCAGGATGAACGAGCCGGGAATGCCGATGAGGAGAAGCCCGATCCAGGTCACCACGCCGACCGCGAGCATGACGATGATCTGCGCGATCAGCCAGCGCTCCAGCGTCTCGGCCGTGCGGTCGATGATGAGGGTGATGCGGGTGCGGTGTCTGGCCGGCGCCAGGAATAGCAGGCCGTCGTGATAGACGGCGGGCTGGGCGGCGAAGGCGAAGCCCAGGAACAGCACGATGAAGATGTTGCCGACGCCGTGGATGGTGCCGAGCAGCAGCTTGAAGGTCTGGCTCACGATCGCGCCACCGCTGGAAGCCAGCGCGCCCGCGCTGGGCAAGGCGCCGCGCGAGGGTGCCGCGGGTGCGGACGCAGCCTCCGACGACGGCGTGGTGCTGGCGGCGTCGGCCGCGCCGTTGCCGAGGTCGAAGAAGCTGGTGTCGATTCCGTGGCTGTCCAGGAAGGACCTGACGTTGGCGAGTTGCGATTTGAGGGTCTTGCTCAGCAGGGAAGCCTGCTCGGCAATGGTGGCGCCGCCGAGATAGGCGATGCCGGCGAGCATCAGGGCAAGGGCGGTGCAGACGATCGCGAGCCGTACCGCATGCGGCAGGGGCACGCGGCGCCCGAGCGCGCCGGTCAGCGCGTTGAGGCCGAGACCGAGCAGCATGCCGGTGAAGATCAGCAGCAGGGTGGTGGCGAAATACCAGGTGAAGGCGAGCAGTGCGGTGAACAGCACGACGCCGATGCCTCCGACCGAGATCGCCCAAGCCTGATCCCAAGCGAGGTCGCCGTGGGGCCGGGAGCGTTCATCCTTGGACATGGTCACATCGGGTCCCTTTCAGTGCGCTGCGCGCCGCACTCTCTCGACAAACGCGTTTTCGATCAAGCCCGCGTCAACGCGCTGGTTTGACGCCGGCACGCCGACGGTGCAGAGCGATGGGGAAAGAGCAATGGGGGCGGTTTGAGCTTCATCAGCAAATGGGCCGGTCTGCTCGGGCTTCTGGCCGTGCTCGTGATCGGCGACCAGATCCGGATCAACCGGCCCGGCCACAAATTTCGCCTCACGGTCGAAGTGACGACGCCCGACGGGATCAAGACCGGGGCGGGCATTCTGGCCGTCGTACCCGACCGCAACTACAACCGCAGCGGCCGCACCATGATGCGCGGGGAGGCGGTGTTCGTCGACCTCGGCCAAGATCCTGGCAAACACGGCGCCAAGGGCAGGAATCTGGTGGCCTTGCTGGTGCACCGGCAGGACGCCAAGCTGGATTTCGACGACATCAACTATGTCGCGCTCCGTGCCTATGGAGCTGCGCGCGGCAACCGTGTCTCGTTCAACGACATCCAGCGGCAGACCGGCGCGGTTCCGGTGCAGGGAGACCTCGTTCCGGTGCTCGTGAGCTTTGCCGATCCCAGGGATCCCGCCACCGCGCGGCTGGTCGCCGGCGACCGGGCAGAGGCGGTTCTGGGCGAAGGCTACGCGATCCGTGGTCTTAGCGCGGAAGTCGTGCCCAACGGGCTTTGGCCGATTGACTTCGGCGGGGCGCTCGGGGAGCCCGTGACGCGCGGCATCGAGGCGAAGCTGCCCTGGCTGGCCGCGCCGGGCGATGATGGTGCGGCAACTGCCCTGAAGGCCGCCGGCCTGCCTTCCGGGGACGAGGCCCGGGAGGCATTTGCGCGAAAATAGCATTGCCGTCCCGCGATCCCCTCTGTTGAATTTGTTCCATTCGAGGGGCATGTTTGGGGCATCTTCTTTCGGAGAGGCGCGGAACGACAGATGAGAAAGCCGGTCGTCGGCGTGATCGGGAATTCCCATCGCGTCGAAAATCGATTTCAGGTCCAGATGGTGGGCGAGCGCAATCTGCGCGCCGTGGCCGAGGTCTCCGGCGGCTTGCCGGTGATGTTTGCGGGCTCCCCGGATATCACCGATATCGGGGCGCTGCTCGACACCGTGGACGGCATCATTCTCACCGGGGCGAGGGCCAACGTGCACCCGACCCGTTTCAACGTCGATCCCTGCGCCAAGCACGAGCCTTACGACATCCACCGCGACGAGGTGGCGCTGGCGCTCTCGGTCGCCTGCGTATCCCGCGGCGTCCCGCTGTTCGGCATCTGCCGCGGCCTGCAGGAGATGAACGTCGCCTTCGGCGGCTCGCTGCATCCCGAGATCCGCGAAATCCCCGGCCGCATGAACCATCGCATGCCCCGGCTCGAGAACGGCGAGATCCATCCCGATCCGACCGTCGTGTTCGCCGACCGTCACGACGTCGACCTGACGCCGGGCGGGGCGTTCGCAAGATTGCTCAACTGCGAGAGGATCAGGGTCAATTCGCTGCACGGGCAGGGCATTCTCGAGCCCGGCAAGCGCGTCTTGATCGAGGGCGTCGCCGAGGACGGCACCATCGAGGCGATCCGGATCGCGGAAGCCCCGACCTTTGCGCTCGGCGTGCAATGGCACGCCGAATACGATCCCCAGCACAATCCGATCAACCGAAAATTGTTCGAGGCGTTCGGCGAAGCCCTGGTCGCGCGGCAGAGGGCGGCGGCGTAACTGACGCTCGCGTCCCTGGCGCCAAGCAGCGTTCTGACGCTGCTGCGCGGAGCCGCGAGCCCAGCAGAGCCGCGCGCGCAGAGAGGGGCTTTAGCCACGCGCTCGCAATGACGGCGTATGAGGGGATAGCCGGCCCTCAAAATGACGCTGTCATTCCCCGCGAAGGCGCAGGGATGTCCGGGGAATGATTCACTGTGACGCGGAGCATGCCCGGGTTTTCCCGGCGTGAAGCAGGTACTTTCT
>NZ_NWTI01000022.1 GCF_002531575.1 Bradyrhizobium sp. Y36
TCAACGCGCTCACGGCCCTCAACCAGCAGCTCGAAGCAGCCAGCAAGCGACTAAAGAACCCACATCCGCATAGTCTCGCCTGGGCCGCATGGATCCTCGGCCGCCTCGGTGGCTGGGATGGCTACCCTTCGTCCAAGCCGCCGGGCCCGATCACCTTCAAAAACGGCCTCGAATACTTCCGCGCCGTCGCAGCAGGATGGAGCCTCAGAGATACGTGCATGCCCTAGTGCGTTCGCAGGGACGACAGCGGTGGTTTACCGCAACACCCGGTCCAGCACCGGCAGCCCGGCAATCACCGCTATCGCAATCAGCGCATAGCAGATGCCGCGAAACACTTTTTCGCTGGCACGTCCGAACAGCGAGGCGCCGAAGGCGACGCCGAGCGCATAGACCGGCCCGACGATCAGCGAGAGCACGAGTGACTCGCGCGAGATCAGCCCCGTGGATGCGTAACTGATCATCGAGAACAGATCGGACGCGCCGAAGAACAGCACGATGTTGGCGCGCGCGACGATCGGCGCGATCGGGCGTCCCAGCCAGTAGCCGACGATCGGCGGGCCGCCGGTCTGCGCGAGGCCGCTGCAGAAGCCCGAGAGGCCACCAATACCGACCGAGAGCCAGGCATGGTCCTTGCCGCGATAGCGCCAGCCCGAGAGCAGCAGAAGCAGCAGCGCGGCGACGAAGCAGGAGATGATCCAGCGCGTGGTGACGGGCTCGAGCACGCTGAGGAAATAAGTGCCGACGGGGACGCCGACCAGCGCGCCCAGCACGATCACGGCGGTCGCCTTGCGGTCCGCCTTGCGCCAGGCGTCCGGCAGAAGCGGCGCCGCCGCGACGAAATCGATGACGAGCAGGAGCGCTGCGACCAGCCGCGGCGCTGCGATGCTGCTGGCCAGCGGCATGAAGATCAGCGCCGATCCGAAACCGGAGAAGCCGCGGGCGGTGCCCGAAACGAAGGCGACGGCGCAGAGCGCCATCGCAATGGTGAGGCTGACATCCTTCGGAAGGAAATCCGCGAAGGTCATCCGCGCAGGACGCCGCCGGTCTTCTTCGTGACCTCGGCGACGATCTTCGCCGCGACGGCTTCGATCTCCTGATCAGTCAAGGTCTTCTCGCGCGGCTGGAGCGTAACCGCGACCGCGATCGACTTCTTGCCGTCGTCGATGCCCTTGCCCTCGTAGACGTCGAAGACGTTCACGCCGGTAATCAGCTTCTTGTCGACACCCTGCGCGGCACGCACGATGTCGGCGGCCTTTACGCCGCGGTCGACGATGAAGGCGAAGTCGCGGGACACGGGCTGGAACGCCGACAGCTCGATCACGGGTTTTGCGCGGGTCGGCTTCTTCTTGGCCTCGGGGATACGGTCGAGGATCACCTCGAACACGACAAGCGGACCGTCGGCGCCGAGGGCTTCCAGCGCGCGCGGATGCACTTCGCCGAAAGTGCCGAGCACGTTTTGCGGTCCGATCTGGATCGTGCCGGAGCGGCCGGGATGCAGCCATTTCGGGCCGCCGGCGACGATCTGCAGGGCCTGCATCGGCGCGCCGCTTGCTGCCAGCACCGCCAGCGCATCGGCCTTGGCGTCGAACACATCGGCCTGCGCCGAGCCGGTCCAGTGCCGTCCGAGACCTTCGGACGACGCAAAGCCGCGGCGAACACCGCTTGCCGCCAGGAACTGGTCCTGCGGGCGATCGCCCTTGAAGATCTGACCGACCTCGAACAGCGCGACATCGCTCACGCCGCGATTGGCGTTGGCTTGAGCCGCCGCGATCAGGCCCGCGAGCAAGGTCGGGCGCATGTCGGAGAGGTCAGATGCGATCGGGTTGGCAACTTCGAGCTCGCGCTGGCCGCCTCCGAACAATTCGGCAGCAGTCTTGGTGATGAACGACCAGGTCACCGCCTCGATGCTGCCGCGGCTTGCCAGCGCGCGCCGGGCGCGGCGGGTGCGCAGCTGCAGCGGCGTCAGCACCGGCTTGCGTGCGTCCTCGCCACGCTCGAACGGCGTCATCGGCACCTTGTCGACGCCGAAGATGCGGACGATCTCCTCGACGATGTCGGCTTTGCCATGCACGTCCGAGCGCCACGAGGGCACCGCCACCTTCACGACCGGGCCCGGGCCCGCCATCATGAAGCCGAGATGCGCCAGGATGCGTTTCATCTCCGGCTGCGGCACCTCGATGCCGGAGAGGCGCTTGACCTCGGTCACAGGGAATTCGATCACGCGGTCGTCGCCGAAGGATTTGCCGACCACGACGGTCTCGGATGGCGTGCCGCCGCACATCTCCATCACGAGCTTCGTCGCGAGTTCGAGGCCGGGAACCATGAAGGCCGGATCGACGCCGCGCTCGAAGCGGTAGCGCGCGTCCGAGCTGATGCCGAGCTTGCGGCCGGTCTGGGCGATGTTGATCTCGTTCCACAGCGCCGATTCGATCAGAACGTCGGTTGTGGTCTCGTCGCAGCCCGAGGCCTCGCCGCCCATGATGCCGGCGAGCGATTCGACGCCGTGCTCGTCGGCGATGACGCAAACAGCGGGATCGAGATTGTAGGTGCGGCCGTCGAGCGCGAGCAGCGTCTCGCCGTCGCGCGCGCGGCGCACGACGAGATTGCCCTTCACCTTCTTGGCGTCGAACACGTGCAGCGGGCGCGCGCGGTCGTAGGTCATGAAGTTGGTGATGTCGACCAGCGCGTTGATCGGGCGCAGGCCGATCGCGGTCAGCCGCTTTTGCAGCCATTCCGGCGACGGTCCATTCTTCACGCCGCGCACGAGGCGAAGCGCGAAACCTGGACACAATTTGGCGTCTTCGACCGTGACGTTCACGGGACAAGGGAACTCGCCCTTGATCGGCTTGATGGTGGGGTCCTTGAACTTGCCCATGTCGGCGGCGGCGAGGTCGCGCGCAATGCCGTGCACGCCGGTGCAGTCCTGCCGGTTCGGCGTCAGATTGATCTCGACCACGGGATCGCCGAGGCCGGCCCATGCCGCGTAGGCTGCACCAACAGGCGCATCGGCGGGCAATTCCATGATGCCGTCATGGTCGTTGGAGATCTGCAGCTCGGCGGCCGAGCACAGCATGCCGCGGCTCTCGACGCCGCGGATCGTGCCGACGCCGAGCGTGATGTCCTTGCCGGGAATGTAGGTGCCGGGCGGCGAGAACACGCTGACGAGGCCCGCACGCGCATTCGGCGCACCGCACACGACCTGCACCGGCGCGCCACCGTCGCCGGTGTCGACCATGCAGACGCGCAGGCGATCCGCATTCGGATGCTGCTCGGCCGAGACCACCTTCGCAATGGTGAAGGGCTTCAGCGCCTTCGCCTTGTCCTCGATGTTCTCGACCTCGAGCCCGATCATGGTGAGCTTCTCGGCGAGCCTGTCGAGCGTCTCGTCGGTCTCGAGATGATCCTTCAGCCAGGAGAGGGTGAATTTCACGAGCTCAGCCCTCCGGCAAGCGTTGGCACTTCGAGCGGCTTGAAGCCGTAATGGGACAGCCAGCGGACGTCGCTGTCGAACAGCTGGCGGAGATCCGCGATGCCGTATTTCAACATGGCAATGCGGTCGATGCCCATGCCCCAGGCAAAGCCCTGGTACTCGTCGGGATCGATGCCGCAGGCGCGCAGCACGTTCGGATGCACCATGCCGCAGCCGAGAATCTCGAGCCAGTCCTCACCCTCGCCGAAGCGGATCTCGCCCTTGTCGCGGCGGCACTGGATGTCGACTTCCAGCGACGGCTCGGTGAACGGGAAGAACGACGGGCGGAAGCGCATGTTGATGTGGTCGACCTCGAAGAACGCCTTGCAGAACTCGTGCAGGATCCATTTGAGGTGGCCGAGATGCGAGGTCTTGTCGATGACGAGGCCTTCGACCTGGTGGAATTGCGGCGTGTGGGTTGCGTCCGAGTCGATACGGTAGGTGCGGCCCGGGCAGATCACGCGGATCGGCGGCTTCTGACTCAGCATGGTGCGCACCTGCACCGGCGAGGTGTGGGTTCGCAGCAGCATGCGCGAGCCGTCGTCCTTCGGATGGAAGAAGAACGTGTCGTGCATCTCGCGCGCCGGGTGACCTTCCGGGAAGTTCAGCTTGGTGAAGTTGTAGTCGTCGGTCTCGATGTCGGGGCCTTCGGCGACCGAGAATCCCATGTCGGCGAAGATCGTGGTCAGCTCGTCCCAGACCTGGCTCAGCGGATGGATGCGGCCGGCTTCGGTCGGCGCCTCGCGCAGCGGCAGCGTGACGTCGACGGTCTCGGACGCAAGCCGGGCATCGAGCGCGGCCGATTTCAGCACGTCGCGCTTTGCGGCGAGCGCCTCGGTGACCTTGTCCTTGGCCTGGTTGATCGCCGCGCCCTGCGTCTTGCGCTCGTCGGGCGACATCTTGCCGAGCGTGGCGAGCAGCGCGGAGATCGAGCCCTTCTTGCCGAGCGCTGCGACACGCACGGCTTCGAGCGCGGCTTCATCGCCGGCGGCGGCGATCTGGTCGAGGATGGATGTTTCGAGCGTTGCGAGGTCGGACACTGTCAAATCCTTGGCTCCAAATTCGGCTGGGTTGTCGCCGCCGGAAGGCGGTAACGTCAAGCGAAAAGCCGGTCATTCCGGGCCTGGAACGGCTGGGTTGAACCTCACGCGGGGGCTTGGGACCAACGACGGTACGAGGAGACTTTCGCGATGCTTTCCAGGTCCAGTCCTGCCGTTGCTCTTGCCGTTCTGGCGGTCGTCCTGCCGGTCGCAGGCACCCCTGCGCGCGCCATGGTGTGCATGGAGACGTCCATGACGCTGGATGAGGTCGTCGACACCATCAACAAGCAGAAGGGCTGCGACAGCGCGATGAAGGTGTTTCAGGATTGCCAGTTGACGGCGAGCGGGGACGTCCAGCTCGGCGCCGCCGTCGAAAAGAAGTGCGAGGCGGACTTCCTGCCCGGTCTCAACACGGCGCAGCAGCAGGCATACAAACGCGAGATGCGCGTCTGCGATCAGAAGTACCGGAACAAGTCCGGCACCATGTATCTCTCGTTTGCAGCTTTTTGCCGGGCGGAGGTCGCCCAGCGCTACTCGCAACGCGCGCTGAAGGCTGCGGGCCAGAGGGCCCGCTAGCGCGCGAGCCTCAGGCCGCAACAGGCGGCCTTGGCCGCCTTACGCCGCGAGAGCGGCCTTGGCCTTCTCGGCGATCGCCTGGAACGCCGCAGGCTCGCTGATCGCGAGATCCGACAGCACCTTGCGGTCCACGGTGATCCCCGACTTGGCCATGCCGTCGATGAACTTGCTGTAGGTCAGGCCGAACGGACGGACGGCCGCGTTGATGCGCTGGATCCAGAGCGCGCGGAACGTCCGCTTCTTACGCTTGCGGTCGCGGAAGGCGTATTGCTGGGCCTTCTCCACGGCCGGCTTCGCGGCGCGGATGGTGTTCTTGCGGCGGCCGTAGAAGCCCTTGGCGGCCTTGTAGACTTTCTTGTGCTTGGCGTGGGCGGTCACACCGCGTTTGACGCGTGCCATGACGAATATCCTTCAGAGATGACTTGTTTTCGGATCGCCGCGACAGACGCGGCGGAGCTGGCAATGATCTTGGACGATCGCTGGACGCGATCAGGCGTTCGGCAAGAAGTACTTCTTGACGTTGTCGCCGTCGGTCTTGAACAGCACCGCGGTGCCGCGCAGCTGACGGATCTGCTTCTTCGTCCGCTTGATCATGCCGTGACGCTTGCCGCGATGGGCGAACATCACTTTGCCGGTGGCAGTCACCTTGAAGCGCTTTTTGGCGCCCGATTTGGTCTTCAGCTTGGGCATTTGGCTCTCCTAATGGCCACAGAACTCCGCCCGCGAAGGCGGCTGGCCGTCAAAAATGCTCGTTAGAGCGTTGATTGTGCTCAGGTTTTTGCGAACAAGCGCAAAGCCCGCACGAAACACCGCCACGGCAGCCCTTAATCAGCCGGGCGATGAAGGCCGGGCTTATGACAGGAAACGGGCGAATTGGCAACGATGAACCGGTGGAACCTGGCCGCCGACTATTCGGAATTGCTACCTTCATGTCCAAGTTTGTCGCCTGGAGCAGGACCAAAATGGCTCATTTCCCCCAATCGCTTTCGTCTCTGACCGATTTTGCTCGCCCGCGCCATCTGGCGCTGCTCGCCGTGCTCGCCACGGCCGCGCTGCCATCGACGGCCGACGCCCGCGGCGCCGGCTATGACGGCATCTGGAACGTCACTTTCGCCACCACACGGGGCAATTGCAGTTCCGGCTACAGCGTTCCCTTCAGTGTCACCGGCAGCCGGGTCTCCTCCGCCGGCGGAGGCCGGGTTTCCGGCAGGGTCAATCGCGGCGGCGCCGTCGCCGTCCAGGTCTCGGTCGGCGCCTCCCATGCCAGCGGCGGCGGCCGGCTCGCCGGCGTGAACGGCGCCGGCTCCTGGAAGGGTGTCATTTCCGGCGACCAGTGCAGCGGCACCTGGCAGGCGACGCGGACGTAGTTCGCCGGGAAGGTGGTGCGCGCCTCCTCCGCCTGCAGGGGTGAGGCGGGAGGGGTGCAGTGCCTGCGGTTTGCGCCTCGCCCACAACAAAACGGCCCGCCGGAGATCCGGACGGGCCGTTGAATTCTTCAGTCCTAGACGGCAGCCGTCAGCGCGGCGCCAGCACCATGACGACCTGACGGCCCTCGAAGCGCGCGTCCTGCTCGACCTTGGCGAGCTCGGCCACGTCAGTCTTGATCTTGTCCAGCAGCTTGGTGCCGATCTCCTGGTGCGCCATTTCGCGGCCGCGATAGCGCAGCGTGATCTTGACCTTGTCGCCTTCCTCGAAGAACCGCTGCATTGCGCGCATCTTCACGTCGTAATCGTGGTCGTCGATCATCGGGCGGAGCTTGATCTCCTTGATCTCGACGATCTTCTGCCGCTTGCGGGCTTCGGCAGCTTTTTTCTGGGCGGAATACTTATACTTCCCGTAGTCCATGATCTTGCAGACGGGAGGGCTGGTATTCGGCGAAATCTCGACCAGATCCATGCCGGCTTCCTGGGCCATGCGGATGGCAACGACGGTCTCGACCGTGCCTTTGTTGTCACCGGTCTGATCGATCAGCTGGATCTGCGCATTGCGAATATCATCATTGATGCGCGGCCCGTCTTTGCTGGCAACGGGCGGGGCTTTATTGGGACGGCGAATGGGTGGTTCTCCAAGGTTGTGAAAGAAGCGGCTATCTTGAAGGAAGATGCGGTTGCCGGCAAGCAAGTCGCTCGTGCGGCAAGCGAAAAACCGTCAAATGCGAGGCATTTTAGTCACGCCGGGGCACGCTGATCGACATAGACACCTTGCTTCTGTTCCGCAAGCGTCCCAAAGGGCCAATGCCACACGTCCGGCCGCGTCGCTGGAGGCGCCCCTGACAGCTCAAACTGCAAAACCAGAGTAAACGTTCCATGACCGATGCAATTGCCGATGCCGTGCTCGACTTCATCGAATTGGGCGAGGGCCCGGCCGCACGCAGGATCGCGGTGCGCCACCGTGCCGGGAAGGGTCCGGGGCCCGGCCTGGTCTGGCTGGGCGGATTCAAGTCGGACATGCAGGGCGGCAAGGCGGTGGCGCTGGATGGCTGGGCCCGCGATCACGGCCGCGCAATGGTCCGGTTCGACTATTCCGGCCACGGCGAATCCAGCGGTGATTTCGCCGACGGAACCATTGGCAGCTGGCTCGAGGATAGTGTCGCGGTATTCGAACGCTTTTGCGACGGTCCGCAGGTCCTGATCGGCTCATCCATGGGCGGCTGGATGGCGCTGCTGCTCGCGCGCGAGATCAAGAAGCGGTCCAGCAAGGGATCACTGGCTGGCCTCGTGCTGATCGCGCCGGCACCCGACTTCACCGAAGAGCTGATGTGGAAGAAGTTTCCGCCCGCGGTGCAGAAGGAAATCGAGAGCAAAGGCTTCTGGCTGCGGCCGTCGGACTACGGCGACGGTTCGCCCTATCCGATCACGCGGAACCTGATCGAGGAGGGGCGCAATCACCTCGTGCTCGGCAGCGCCATCGATCTCGGCTGTCCCGTCCGCATCCTGCAGGGTGCGCAGGACCCTGACGTGCCCTGGCAGCACGCCTTCGCGCTGACGCATCGCCTGCCGGCCGACGACGTCGTGCTGACCATGATCCAGGACGGCGACCACCGCCTCTCCCGCCCGCAGGACATCGCGCGCATTCTTGCCGCGGTGGCGGAGATCGGGTGAAGTGGTCCTACTCGCTGTCATTGCCCGCGAAGGCGGGCAATCCAGTATTCCAGAGACGGCAGCAATCGAACCGAGAAGCCGCGGCGTACTGGATGCCCCGCCTTCGCGGGGCATGACGAACACCTGGAGACACGCCAATGACCATCACCGCCATGCTGCGCGCGTTCTGCGATGCGGTCGAGCAGCGCAACGGCCGTGCGTTTGCCGAGCTGTTCACCGAGGACGGCGTCTATCACGACGTCTTCTACGGCGCCTTCGCAGGCCGTGCGAAGATCGCCGAGATGATCGACGACTGGTTCTATCGCACGGCGACCGACTTCCGCTGGGACATGCATGATCCCGTGTCTGACGGCACCACGCTCTATGCGCGCTACACCTTCAGCTACAAATCGACCCTACGGGAAGCGAACGGGGCGCGGGCGATGTTCGAGGGTGTGGCGATCATGACGCTGCGTGACGGCAGGATCGTGAGCTATCGCGAGGTCGCCAACACCGCGCCGGCATTCGTCGATCTGAAGTTCGCGCCGGAGCGGATCGCGAAGATCGTCGCCAAGCAGGGCGCGGAATTGAAGGCGCGGCCGGAGATGCAGCGGCATCTGGCGTAGGCACGGCTCTCCGTCATTCCGGCCTCACGCTTCGCGTGTCCCGGAATGACAATTACGGCGGCGGCACCTTCGTCATCGGCTTGCGCTGCGCCAGTGCGGCAACCGTTGCGGTGCCGATCGGGCCCGCCTCGTCATAGAGCCAGCACTCACCGATCGCGACGCCCTCGGTCGCCTGATGGTTGACCACGTCGAAGCCGATCCACTTCGTCACCGGCAGGCGGTGCAGATAGATCGTCACGTCGCTGTTGATGTAGCCGAGGCCCTTGTCGCCGGCATTCGCAAACGGGCTGGCGAAATCGGCGCCGACGGCGACATGGACGAACGGCGTCATCGCAACGCCGGCGACGAGCTCGCGCACCTCGCTCATCCACAGCCGTCGCGGTCCAAGCGAGCCCATGTGGCCGACGATCGGCCGCGTCGTCCATTTGCCGTTCATGCCGAGCCTGGGATCGGTCGGCTTTGGAATATCGGCCGGCTTCGGCACGTCCCAGTTCGGCGGCGACCAGACATTGCCATCGGGATTCTGCGTTTTGCGCAGCAATTGGCACGAGGCGCGCGCCATGCTGACGCCGCCGGAGACGAACTCCGCTTCCACCACGCGAATGCGCAGACCGTCACGCACCAGGCGCGTCGTCACCTCGATCGGCTTGTCGATGGTCGGCAGCCGAAACATGTCGACGGTGAGCCGCGCCGGCACGAATTCGGGGCCGGAATGGCGCTCCTCGATGGCAAAGCCGAGCAGACCGACGACGACGCGTCCGTGCAGCGATTTCGGATCCCATGGGCCGTTGGCGACTTCCGTCGGATGGAATGTCTCGCCGTCGCGGGTGAAGAAAGGCATGTCTGTTGTCATGCGCGCGACTTTGCGGGAAGCGGCGTGGAAATCAAGTGCGGTGAGACGCGTGCACCGTGACCACAACGATGGTGTCATCGCCCGACTTGATCGGGCGATCCAGTACTCCGAGACGTCAGTGATTGAACCGAGAGGCCGCGGCGTACTGGATTCCCCGCCTCCGCGGGGAATGACACTAAGGGCTAGGAAGCGTGTCCCCACTCCTCACGCACACCGTCGTCGTGCTCGTTCGCAACGGCGTTTGCGCGAAGCGCGCCAAACTCCTCTCGCGCCATCAACTGCCCCAGCGCCCATACCGCAGCCCCGCGCACCAGCGGACTCGCGTCGTCGAGCAATCGCCGCGCCTCCGCCGCCAGCCCAACGTCACCCGAGTTACCGATCGCAATCAGCACGTTGCGCAAGAAGCGGTCGCGGCCGATCCGCTTCACCGGGGATTTCGTGAACAGCGCACGGAATGCCCCATCGTCGAGCCGCGCCAGCTCCGCAAGGCCGGGCGCACGCAATTCGTCGCGCGCCGCGAGCTTCGCTTCACGCCCCTCCTGCGCGAACTTGTTCCAGGGGCAGGCGGCGAGGCAATCGTCGCAGCCATAGATGCGGTTGCCGATGGCTTTGCGGAATTCGCGCGGGATCGGTCCCTTGTTCTCGATGGTGAGATACGAGATGCAGCGCCGCGCATCGAGCTTGTAGGGCGCGGGGAAGGCCGATGTCGGGCAGATGTCGAGGCAGGCCCGGCACGAGCCGCAATGGTCGATCTCCGCGTCCTCACGCGGCAGTTCCAGCGTGGTGTAGATCGCGCCGAGAAACAGCCATGAGCCGAACTCGCGCGAGACGAGATTGGTGTGCTTGCCCTGCCAGCCGAGACCCGCGTTCTGCGCCAGTGGCTTCTCCATCACCGCCGCGGTGTCGACGAATACTTTCACGTCCGACGGCGCGGTCGCGACCAGCCAGCGCGCCAGCGCCTTCAGCCGCTTCTTGATCAGGTCGTGATAATCGTCGCCCTGCGCATAGACCGAGATCGCCGCGCGCGTGCGCTGATCGAGAATTGCGAGTGGATCGGAGTCGGGGCCGTAATTGACGCCGAGCATGATCACGCTGCGCACGTCGGCCCACAGTCCGCGCGGATCGACACGACGCTCGGGCTGGTTCGCGAGCCAGTCCATGTCGCCATGGCCGCCGGAGGCGATGAACTCGAGGAAGTGCTTTCCGGCCGCCTCGATCGTGCCGGGTGCGGTGACGCCGATGCAGTCGAAGCCGAGCGCACGCGCCTCGCGTTCGAGCTGCGCTTTCAGTTCCGCCGGATCGGAGCTCAGAAATCCAGGTCCACGTAGGTCCGCGACGCCGGCACGCCGGCCAGCCATTCGCTGAGCAGCGGACGGAACGACGGGCGGGATTTCACCCGCGCGTACCACGCCTTTGCCGCGTCGTCCTCGCTCCATGGCACGTCGCCCAGATAGTCGATCGCCGAGAGATGCGCCGCGGCGGCGAGATCCGCGTAAGTGAGCCGGTCGCCGGCGAGGAAGTTACGCGTTTGCGCCAGCCAGCCGATATAGGCCAGATGATAGCGCACATTGGCCTTGGCCGCGCGCATCACGTCGGCCGAAGGCGGGCCGCCGCCATTCTCCTCGCTCATGAAGCGCTTGTAGATGCGCTCGGTGACGAGGGGGTGCGAGACCTCCTCGAAGAATTTCTCGTTGAACCAGGCCATCAGCCGGCGCACCTCGACGCGCTCGGCGACCGTCTCCGGCATCAGGCGCTTGGGTCCCATCTCGGCGCCATAGGCCTCGTCGACATATTCGGCGATGATCGCTGCGCCCGGGATCGGCGGCTGCTCGTCGTCCAGCAACACCGGCGTCGTGCCGGCTGCGTTGAGCAGCAGGAATGCCTCGCGCCGTTCCCAGCTGCGCTCTTCGACCAGCTTGAGGTCGAGCCCGTATTCGCCCGCGATCAGGCGGATGAATCGCGAATGCGGACAGAACGGATGATGAAACAGCGTAAACATGAAGCCTTTGACTATTTGATGGTGCTTAAGAATCCATCAATGTTTGTGCGGCGCCACACTAGCCCTTCAAAACCGCGAAGCAAGGGCGTGATTTCGCATTTTGCGATTGCGGCATGGGGGCGAATAGGCGAGAAGAGCCCCGCTTTTCCAGCCGAAATGGACCGTAAATATGTCAGACGCAATACGGGCAGTGATCCTCGGCATCATCGAGGGTGTGACCGAGTTCCTTCCCGTATCCTCGACCGGCCATTTGCTGCTCGCGGAGCGTTTCTTCCACCTCGGCGAAGGCGCTTTCTGGGATTCGTTTACGGTTCTGATCCAGCTGGGCGCGATCCTCGCGATCGTCGGGCTTTACTTCAAGAAGCTCTGGGATGTCGTGATCGGCTTCTTCACGGGCGACACCTATTCGCGCCGCTTCGTGGTCGGCGTGCTGGTCGCGTTCCTGCCCGCGGTTGTCGTCGGTCTCGTCGCCGGCAAGTACATCAAGAGCGTGCTGTTCAATCCCTGGGTCGTCTGCTTCACGCTGATCGTCGGCGGCGCCATCCTGCTCTGGGTCGACAAGCTCGATCTCAAGCCGCGCGAGCACGATGCCACCAAATTCCCGCTGCTGATGTATCTCTATATCGGCATCGCGCAGTGCGTCGCCATGATCCCCGGCGTGTCGCGGTCCGGCGCCAGCATCGTCGCGGCCATGTTCCTCGGTGCCGACAAGCGCGCGGCGGCGGAGTTCTCGTTCTTCCTCGCCATCCCCACCATGATCGGTGCGTTCGCCTACGATTTCTACAAGAACCGCTCCGAGATGACGATGGACCACATGGGCATCGTCGCGATCGGCTTCGTGGTGTCGTTCATCACCGCCATCATCGTCGTCAAGACGTTCCTGGAATACGTCACCCGGCACGGCTTCGTGGTTTTCGCCTGGTGGCGCGTCATCGTCGGCACGCTCGGCCTGATCGCGCTGGCGCTGGGGCGGTAGGCGCAGAGCTTCGTAGCCCGGATTACGCTGCGCTCCATCCGGGCTACGCAGGTGTACGCCGTTAACTTCTCCAAAACTCGCGACATGCCTCAACGTAAAATAAGCTTTTGATCGTTAGGCAGTTTCCGAGGCTGGGCGGCGCACGCCCGGCACAGGAGCCGAAGCCATGACCCTCGTCAGCGGCTGGGGACGATTCCCGGTCGTCGATAGCGACGTGCTGCGCCCGCGCTCTTTCGCGGCGGTCGGCGAGGCTGTCTCGGCCGGCACCGTCGCGCGCGGCAGCGGCCGCGCCTATGGCGATGCCGGGATCGGCGCCGTCAGGACCATCGCGATGACCGGCTTCGACCGGGTCCGGTCGTTCGATCCCGCCACCGGCCGCATCCACCTCGAGGCCGGCGTTCTCCTGTCCGATCTGATCGACACGTTCGGCCCGCGCGGCTTCCTGCCTTTCGTCGTGCCCGGCACGCGCTTCGTCTCGATCGGCGGCGCCATCGCGGCCGACGTCCACGGCAAAAACCACCATTGCGAAGGCGGCTTCGGCCGCTACGTCGACAGCCTCTTGCTGCGCACCGGGCAGGGCGATGTGATCGAGGCCTCGCGCGAGCAGAATGCCGATGCCTTCTTTGCGACCGTCGGCGGCATGGGCCTGACCGGCATCATCCTCGAAGCGACGATACGGCTGCGCCGGATCGAGACCGGGTGGATCCGCGAGCGCGTGATCTCCGCGTCCGATCTCGACGCCGCCATGCGCGCGCTCGAGGCGAGCAATGAAGCGACCTATTCGGTGGCCTGGATCGACTGCGTGGCACGAGGGCGCGATCTCGGCCGTTCGCTGATCTATCTCGGCGAGCACGCGGGCAGGGACGAACTGACGGAGGGCGCCGCCGCGTTTCCAGTCGGCAGAAGTTCCGGTCTCAGCGTGCCGATCGACCTGCCTTCGATGGCGCTGAACCGCACCAGCGTCCGCGCCTTCAACGAGCTCTACTACCGCATGGGCGCGCGACGCGCCGGCGGTAGCCATGTGGTCTCGCTCTATCCGTATTTCTTTCCGCTCGACAGCATCGGCGACTGGAATCGCATCTACGGAAAGCGCGGCTTCCTGCAGCATCAATGCGTGATCCCGCAAGCGCAGGCACGCGCCGTGCTCGGCGAGATCCTCGATCGCGTGGCGCGGCGCGGCGATGCCTCCTTCCTCGCCGTGCTCAAGAAGCTCGGTCAGGGCGACGGCATCCTGTCGTTTCCGCTGCCCGGCTACACGCTGGCGCTGGACTTCCCTGTCAAGGGCGACATCCTGAATTTCCTCGACGAGATCGATCGTCTGGTCGTCGACGCCGGCGGGCGGCTGTATCTCGCCAAGGACGCGCGCCAGTCACGTGCGACGTTCGAGGCCGGCTACCCCGCCCTGTCGCGCTTCAAGGCGATCCGCAAATCGCTCGATCCGGGCGGGGTCATCCGCTCGAAACTTTCACAGCGTCTGTTTGATGAGGTCTAGGCCGTGACGTCACGCAAGTCGGTTCTGGTGCTCGGTGGTTCCTCCGATATCGGCCGCGCCGCCGCACGCGCCTTTGCCAAGGCGGGTTACGATGTCGGGCTCGCAGGCCGCGACGTCGCCGCGCTCGAGCCGGACGCCGCCGATCTGCGCGCGCGTTACGATGTCGAGGTCGGCCTCCACCAGTTCGATGTGCTCGACACCGCCGCGTTCGACGGCTTCGTCGCCGGCCTTCCCGCGCTGCCTGATGTCGTCATCTCGATCGTCGGCCTGCTCGGCCTGCAGCAAAATGCCGAGAGCGATCTCGTCCACGCCACCGCGATCATGCGCTCGAACTACGAAGGGCCCGCGCTGATCCTCGGCCTGTTCGCGGAGAAGTTTCTGGCGCGCGGCAGCGGCACGCTGGTCGGCGTGTCCTCCGTTGCCGGCGAGCGCGGCCGCGCCTCCAACTACGTTTACGGCTCGGCGAAGGCCGGCTTCTCCGCCTTCCTGTCGGGCCTGCGCGCCCGCGCCAGCCGCGGCGGCGTGCATGTGGTCACCGTCAAGCCGGGCTTCGTCCGCACCAAGATGACCGAAGGCATGAAGCTGATCGGCCCGCTCACCGTCGAAGCACCGGTGGTCGGCGACGCCATCCTTGCCGCTGTCGAGAACAAGACCGACGTCGTCTATGTCAGCGGCAAATGGCGCCTCGTGATGCTGATCATCAAGGCGCTGCCGGAAGCGGTGTTCAAGAAGCTGAAGTTTTGAGGCTGCCGGGGCAGCAGTTTACTCCCTCGCCCTGCTTGCGGGGCGAGGTGAAGAAGAATCTCACACGCCCATGCGCTGGAACTGACCGGCCGCGCGAAAGCGCCAGAGATATTGCGGGGCGATCGCTTCCAGCGAGTCGGCTGAGATGCCGAGCCCTTCCAGCGTCAGGCCGGCCGCCTTGGCCGTATCAGACACGACATTGTCGCGCTCGAGCAGCGTGACCTGGTCCGGCGTCAGCTTGAATGCGCCCGGCGCGAATTGCAGGAAGGCGGCCTTGAAGCGGGCGAGGCCGAACGGCAGCGGTACCAGCATCCGCTCGCGGTCGGTGATCTCGAGGATGGCCTCGATGATCTCGCGCATGGTCAGCACTTCCGGCCCGCCGAGCTCATAGGTCGCGCCCGCCTTGGCCTTGCCGTCGACGGCGTCCGCGATCGCGGTGGCGACGTCGCCGACATAGACCGGCTGCATCTTGGTCGCGCCGCCGATCAGCGGCAGCACCGGCGACATCCGGGCCAGCGCGGCAAAGCGGTTGGTGAACTGGTCCTCGGGGCCGAACACCACCGAGGGGCGGAAAATGGTGGCGGAGGGCACCGCGGCCAAGACCGCGGCTTCGCCCGCCGCCTTGGCCCTGGCATAGCGGGAGGGCGATTCGGCATCGGCGCCGATCGCCGAGACATGCACCAGGCGCGCCCCGGCCGCGGCGGCGGCCTTGGCGATCGTCTCGGCCCCCTTGGCCTGGACAGCGTCGAACGTCTGCTCGCCGCCCTCGGCGAGGATGCCGACTAGATTGATCGCGACATGCGAATCACGCAGCGCCGCCTCGACCGAGGCCGGATAGCGCAGATTCGCCTGCACGGTATGGACCTGCCCGACCCGGCCGAGCGGCTGGAGGAATCCGGCCAGTTCCGGCCGCCGGACCGCGACCCGGACCCGGTAATCGCGCTTGCACAGGGCGCGGACCACGCTGCGGCCCAAAAAGCCCGACCCGCCGAAAACCGTGACGAGAGTTTCCAGATTCGATGCCATGGCGGTCCAGTCCTGCGGAAAAGGGTGCGTCTTGTCAGGCTTGTATCGGGCCGGTTTGCGATGCGCAATCGGCATCCCGAACCGGGCCTCAAGCATGAATTGACAACGGCGTCACCGAACCGTAGTAACCGCCTCCGTGCCCCAAACGGCATGCCCAGGTGGTGGAATTGGTAGACGCGCTGGCTTCAGGTGCCAGTGGCTTAACGGCCGTGAAGGTTCGAGTCCTTTCCTGGGCACCATCGCTCTGCGATGTAGTTGATTTCGCTGAAGTCCCTGATAACCAAGGGTGATCGACCGTCTCAACGGGTACACAGAGACGGTAGACATGCTTCTGCGAATGGCCTCTCCTATCCGCCGCGACGGCTCCTCGTTCATTACCTGCGAAAGCGCGTTCCCGCCGACCTGACCGACAGGGCGACACTGATAGAGTGGGAAAGGCGCACTTAGAGTTGGTGCCTATGCGGCCCAAGTCCGCAGCGCCGCTTCGGCTCCCGCCGGGTCATCCTTGATGCGGTAGACCGTCTGTCGGCTGAGCCCTGTCGCTGCAGCGATCTGCCCGACGCCCGCCGACTGCTCCAGCATGTTCCGGACCACTGCGAGCTGATCCTTGTCGAAGGTCGGCTTCCGCCCTCGATACTTCACCTCGCCCGCCGTCGCCTTCGCGAGGGCGATGCCACACGCTGCGCTTCCTAACGGACGCGCTTTCGATGTCCCATGGTTTGTCCGCACGGGCATGCCCTAAAGGGACACGATCGCCCCAGTTCCTTGAGGAGGAACCGCTGATTGCCAGTTGTCACTGTCTTTCCAATCACTTAGGGGAGGTGCGGCTGATGGGGGTATTCACGTGAAAAGTGTAATGGCGCTGGCGTGCGTCGCGGTGATTTGCAGCGGCTGCGTGGGAAACGAGGACAGCGGGGTGCGGGCGGCCCGCATGGAGCAGCAGGATGATGCCTCCTGCCGCCAACTCTCCGCTGGAAAGGGTGCTCAGGCGTACCAGCAATGCCGTGAAAATCTGATGAGCTACCGACACAGGCACTGATCGAGGACCAGCAGAGGCGCGCCAGGCTGCATGCGGCCGCTGACGGGCTAGCAGCAGCTGGGCGAGCGATGCAGAGCATCGATAATCCCCCACAGCAGGTGAACATGAATGTCACGTGCGTCGGATGTCGTTAGCCCAGCAGACGGGAAAGCCTCGGTGAGACCGATACCAACCATACTTCTGGTGCTTGCTCTGTGCGCGGTGGGCTATGCCTTCTTTGGGCCCAGCTCGGGGTTCTCCGATGCTGACATCGAGCAGATCAAAGCTGAGATCAAGAAGCACTACGAGACCAACGATGCCCTCGACGTAGAAGTCACCGAGGTGGCTCTGGTCCGCGAGAGCAAGCGAAAACTGGTCGGCTATGCGAAGATCAAGTTCAAGAAGATCGGCATTATCCCGGCGCTGACGAAAGCTTGCTCGGCAACCATGTCTGAGGGCAGTGATCGGCAGTACATCTACCAATGCGAATGAGCCGGGTCCGGCTCTGCTCGTGCAAGACCCCCCAAGGGGGGAAGCCCAGCTTCGCCCGATCCTTTCCGGGGCAACATTTTTTCTGGATACCAAGTAATTCCAGATAGATGAGCCCTATCAAATTGTTGCGGCGGTCCGCCTAGACCGGCATCTCGAAGGAGAATGTCGTTTCGCTCGGCGTCGACGCCGCACTCAATTTGCCGCCATGGGCCTGGGCGATCTGCGATGCGATGTAGAGACCGAGGCCGAGGCCCTGCTGGCTCGGCCGGTCGCCGCGCGTGTATGGCTTGAAGAGATTCGCCAGCGCCTTTTCGGATATCGGCGGCCCTTCGTTGGAGACCGTCAGATCGAACGTTCCGTCCAAGGTCTTCGCGGCGACCTGGATCGGCCTTCCCTGGTCACCATACGCGACCGCGTTCCCGAGCAGGTTCGAGAACAGCTGCCCCATCTTGCCGCGATCGCAGTCGATGGGCTCGACGATCCGGATCGATGAATTGATCCTCACGTTTGGCCAGGCTGTCCTGAACTCGGCGATGATCTGCTCCAGCACCGGCGTCAACGGCTGCTTCGCGTCCCGCTTGATCGTCAGGCCTCCACCGAGGCGGCCTCGCGCGAAGTCCATGACGTTCTCGACGATGCCGGCCATGCGATGAACGGCGTTCTGGACGCCGAGCGCGATTTCGGGTGCGCGCCCGGTATCGAGATTCTTCAGCAGGATGCGCATTCCCGCATCGACGGCGGCCAGCGGGTTGCGCAGATCGTGTCCCAAGACGCCGATGAACTGTTCGCGAAGCTCGGCTGTCTTGCGTTCGTCGACAAGGTCGGCCTGGCTGGCGTGAAGATCGGTCTGGCTTCGCTCCAGACGCTGATTGAGTTCGAGCTGCGCGGCGATCAGCTCCGCCAGCAGCTGAAACGTGGTGAGTATTTCAGGCTTGCGAAGTTGCCGGGGCGTCGGGTCGATGGCGCACAGCGTTCCCCAGACAGACCCGTCGATCAGGATGATGGGAGCGGAGATGTAGCTGCGAAATCCATATATCGCCGGGGTCGGGTGATCGCGAAAGGCGCCGTCGGTCTGCACGTCGTCGATGACGACCGTGTTGCCGTGCTGCCGGATCTCGTTGCAGATGGTGGTCTCGACACGCAGCTCTCCGCCCGGCTCAAGGCCGAAGGCAATGCTGTCCCGAACGGCGCAGCAAACCCATTGATCCGACGTCACGCGAGCGATGGCAACGAAGCCCATGCCAGTGATGCGTGCCGCCAGATCCAGGATTTTGGGAACTGCCCCAATCTGCTGGACGGCATCCACGTCAGCCTTGATGTCAATTGCCATGGTCAACCCTGAGCCCTGTTCCGACCAACACTGATCGTCGCAAGATGTTCGGCGGAACGAAGCGGCTATTCAAAACTTGTGCTCGGTTATGCTGGAGCATATGTGTCCAATCTCAGTAAGCATAGGGACGTGATTCTGATCGTCGAAGACGACTTCCTCATCCGCATGAACGCAACTGACATGGTGCGGCAGATGGGCTTAGACGTCCTGGAAGCTGCTGACGCGGACGAGGCCGTCAAGCTCCTGGAGTCCGTGCCTGAAATCACCGTCGTCTTCACCGATATTCAGATGCCGGGATCGATGGACGGTCTTCGGCTTGCCGAGGTGATCAGACACCGGTGGCCACCCGTGCTGCTTCTGATTACGTCCGGGCAGCTCAGCCCAGCCGCCGATGACATCCCGCCCGGAGCGCGGTTCATCGCCAAGCCGTATTTCTCTGCCCAGCTTCACGATCAGCTTGAAATGCTGGCCGGTGGGCGTGCGTAGCGGCGGTGTCTCCGTCGCGCCGAACCGGACGCTCGCGCTTCACACCACGCTCTTTCCCGCCCGGTTCGCCACCTCTTTCTGCACGAAATACATCGCGACCAGCGTGACGAGCGTCGTCGTGACCACGACGTAGCCGATCCGCTCGAAATGGAGCAGCGAACCGTCCGGTCCCTGCGCGACGATCGCGGCCGCCAGCACCGAGCCGAGCCCGCCGGAGAGCTGCTGCAGCGAGGCGCTGACCGCGCTGAACGAGCCGCGCTGGCTGGGGTCGGGGATCGCCGATATCAGCGCCTGCGACGGGATCATGCGCGAGAAGATGCCGACGAACATCAGCACGTTGACGGTGATCGCGGTCGCCAGCGTGACGTGGCCGAGATGGGTGTAGATCAGCACCATGATCACGGTCATCACGCAGCCGAACACGAAGGTCGGGTATTTGCCGAAGGCGTCGCTGGCCCGGCCGACCAGGGGCCCCGTGACGATGCTGAACAGGCCGGAGACGAGATAGATCGTCGGCAGATGCGCCATGTCGATGCCGAGATTGTTCACGGTGAAGGCGCTGGAGAACGGCATCAGCATGTATCCGCCCGTCGCCAGCAGCGTCGTGACGGCGAACGCCAGGGTGTAGCGCGGCTGTGCGACGGTCGCGATCAGATGGTGGAACGGGTTTCCGTCCTGCTTCAGCTTCAGATGCGCGTCGACCGGCTCCATGGCGAAGGCGATGACGGCGATCGCGACGATCGACACGATGACGATGGCGATGAAGCAGACGTGCCAGCTCCAGTGATTGGCGAGAAACAGGCCTGCGGGAATGCCGAGCACCTGGCTTGCGGCGAACGAGGTCTGGATGAATCCCATCACGCGGCCGCGCATGGTGAGCGGGAACAGATCGGTGATGATGGCGAGCACGATCGAGCCGATCACGCCGCCAAACAACCCGGTCACGATCCGGCCCATCAGCAGCACGTGATAGTTCGGCGCGACCGCGCAGAGCATGGTGCCGAGCGTGAAGCCGACATAGAAGAACAGCAGGAGCCGCTTGCGGTCGAAGCGGTCGGCAAAGCCGGCGGCGAGGATGCCCGACAGTCCGGCGCTGAACGCATAGGCCGACACCGCGACGCCGAATTGCGTCGCCGTGATGTTGAGCGCGGGCATCAGGATGGCGCCGAGCGGCGACATGATGATGAAATCGAGGATGATCGTGAACTGCGTGAACGCGAGCAGCGCGATGAGGAGCATCTGGTAGCGCGAGAAGCCGCGCTGGCTTTCCCTTGGATCGTCGATCGGCGCGGCGAGCGTCTGTTCGGTCATGATCACCTGATTCACGGTGAGGGGAGAGAAACTGGCAGATAGGGTGGGCCCGCATGAATTCCACGGGGCGCGCGCGGTTGGCTCGGCCGAATCGGGCAGTTCGGGCGCCGCTGTGGGTTCCATGCAACATCCGGGCCCTCCGCCGACGGTCCCCTCCTCGTGAAAAGGAGTGCGCTGACTGAGAAGCCGGCATCGGGCGGGCCCCCATGAATATGGGAGGACGATAGGCCGAGCAGGTTTTCGTGCATCGTGCGTCTTCCCAAAACCACGGGCCGCATGCTTTGAGAGTTGCCAAACGTCAATCGCGTTTGGCGGCGGCTTGGGGCTGGAAGTGACCGTCTTCATTCTTCCTCGTCTTGCCGGTTGCGGGTTTGGAAGATGGGGATGGGGACCTAACATGACGATTTCACCGCGGGCGCCAGTCAGCGCTTTTCTGGCAACAGCGCTCATGGCCGTGATCGCGGCCTGCGCCGGCGTGCCGCAAGCCCGGGCCCAGTTCATCTGCGTGGATGGGGCCGCGTCCGAGCAAGGCGCCAGTGCGGCCGGCTCAGCGGGCAATTTTGCCTGTGGGCCCTCCGCCTCCGCTCCGGGTGCGGGCAGCAACAACTCCGCGATCGGGAGCGGCGCTTACGCTGACGGAAATGCCAGCAGCAATATTGCCGTCGGTTCCGCCAACGCCAGCGGCCACAGCAGCTCCAATATGGCGACCGGAAACAATGCCAACGCCAGCGGCAACAACAGCTTCAACAGCGCGACCGGAGCGGGAGCCATCGCCAGCGGTGACACCAGCAAAAACATCGCGTCCGGTAACAACGCGCAAGCCAGCGGCGACAACAGCAACAATATCGCGACCGGCGCCGGAGCCAACGCCAGTGGCAACAACAGCGGCAATCTTGCGTCCGGGCTGACTGCCCTCGCCAACGGAGATAACAGCAGGAACGTTGCGACAGGGCGCAGTTCCAATGCCTCCGGCAACAACAGCAGAAATGTTGCGAACGGGTTTCTCGCCAGGGCTTACGGCGACAACAGCTTCAACACCGCGACGGGGACCAACGCCAACGCCTACGGCAACGGCAGCGCTAACATCGCGGCCGGCCCAAACTCCAACGCGACCGGCGACAACAGCTTCAATATCGCGACCGGCGTGAATACCAACGCGAGCGGGTCCGGAAGCAACAACGTCGCCACCGGCAACGCCGCCAACGCATTTGGCGCCAACAGCTCCAACGCGGCGGCCGGCTATCTGGCGAATGCCAGCGGCGCCAATTCGGCGAATATCGCGAACGGCACGCAATCCAATGCCAGTGGGACCGGCAGCTTCAACATTGCAGTCGGCACCGGCGCCAATGCGAGCGGAAACGGTGTCGCGAACACCGCGATGGGCAACGGCGCCAACGCCACCGGCGCGAATTCCTCGGCCTTCGGCAATGGCGCTTCGGCAACCTTCGCGAACGCCACCGCGATCGGCAATGGCGCTACCGCGACGCGCGCGAACCAGCAGGTGTTCGGCACCGCGAGCAATACCTACACGATGTCAGGCGTCGCCTCGGCCGCGAGCACGGCCGCGCAGTCCGGACCGGTGCAGCTCGTCACCACGGATGCCGCCGGCAATCTCGCGGCGACCTCGCTCAGCGCCCTCGGGTTTGCGAGCCCCGCGGATATCGCAGGCATCAACAGCCAGCTCGCCGGCATCAATGCCCGCCTCAACGAGATCGACGGCAGGACCGGCAAGGCCATCAACGGTGTCGCGATGGCCTTTGCGATGTCCGGCTCGCCCTGGCTGATGCCGTCCGAGAAGATCGCGATGAGCATGAACTGGGGCACCTTCCAGAACACCAATGCGCTGTCCATGAGCGCGGCGCTACGCGTCAGCGAGAATGTGCAGGCCAGCGGTGGCCTGACCTACGGCACCAATGGCGGCGGATTAGGGGGCCGCGTCGGGATGCGCGTCGGCTGGTGATGGCGGGCTTTGGCATTGCGATGCACATGATCGCGCGCGCCGCGATGGCGCTGCCGATGCGCGGGAGCGACCGCACCTGAGCCCAACAGAAGACGCAAGCGCCGGCCGCGGTCCCCGCGCAGCCATCGCTGCCCGTCTCGCTGGAGCAGGCGCTGGATTTGATCCGCTCGACACTGCTCACGCTCAACGATGCCAACCGTGAGAGCGGGGAGGGATCCCTTCTATCGCCTTGATAAAATAGAGTTCTTTCTAGATCCAGCGAGCATGGCCACCGCGGCTTTCGCGGCTCTCCGCGCGATTAAGCCGCCCTTAGCGAATGCCCCCTAGGCTCGCGGCCGTCCATGTCCCTGCTCCCCGGCCGGATGCCGGTCATTTGCGGCAAGTAAGAGCGTTTTCGGATGGAGCGGCCTGCCCGGCACTACGATTCTGGCGCAACGACCCCGTCGGCGGCTCCGGTGGCGGCGCGGACGCTTCTCGTCGATCTCGAAGGCGGCCTGCTGCGATCCGAGCTGCTGATGGAGGCGCTGTTCTCCAGCCCCGGCCGGATGCTGGCGCGCTTTGGCGCGGGCGGACGAGCGGGCATGGCGGCGCTCACCGACATCCTGGCGAAGGCTGAGCTCGACTACGCCCATCTGCCCTACGATTCCGAGGTGCTGAACCAGGCGCTGGCGGCGCGGGCGCGGGGCGAGAAAATCTATCTCGTCGCCGGCCGCTTCGCGCATCATGCCGCGGGCATCGCCGCGCATCTCGGCTTCGACGGCGTGGTTGCGCCGGCCGATCTGGCCGCGGGCGAGCTTCCCTTCGATCGCGCCTCCATCGCGCACGTCAGTGCGCGCGCGAGCGGCCGTGCAAGCCTGAGGACCTGGGCGAAGGCGCTGCGCGTCTATCAATACGCCAAGAACACGCTGGTGTTCGTGCCTGTGATCACCGCGCATCAGCTGAACTTTGCCTCGCTCGGCTCCGCGCTGCTGGCGTTCCTGGCGTTCTCGGCCTGTGCGTCGGGCGCCTATCTGATGAACGATCTGCTGGATCTCGCCGCCGACCGGCAGCATCCGACCAAGCGTCATCGCGCGCTCGCGGCCGGCGACTTGCCGATCTCCTCGGCGCTGTCGGCGATCCCCGCGCTATGGCTGTTCGCGGTCGCAGCCTCGCTACTCATCTCGCCGCTGTTCCTCGCCGTGCTCGGCGCCTATCTGGCCACCACGATCGCCTATTCGCTCGTGCTCAAGCGCAAGATGCTGGTCGACATCGTCACGCTCGCCGGCCTCTACACGCTGCGCATCGTCGCCGGCGCGGTCGGCGTCGGCGTGGTGCTGTCGGAATGGCTGCTGATCTTCTCGCTGTTCGTGTTCACCTCACTGGCGCTGATCAAGCGCTTCAGCGAGCTCAGCATGCGCGAGAGCGCTGGCCTTTCGGATCCCTCCAACCGCGATTACAGGATCACCGACCTGCACGTCATCGGCGCGATGGCGGCGGCGAGCGCGATGAACGCGGTGACCGTGTTCTCGCTCTACGTCTCCTCGACCGCGGTGATGCCGCTGTACAGCCGGCCCTGGATGCTGTGGCTGCTCACCCCGCTGCTGCTGTACTGGTTCGGCCGCGCCCTGATGATGGCGCATCGCCGCGAGATGCCCGACGATCCGATTCTCTACGCCTTCCGCGACGGCCCGAGCCGCATCACGGTCGCGGCGATGATCTGCATCATGCTGGCGGCGATCTGACCGAACCCGTGCTTGCGCGGCCCGCCGGCAATGGCTACATCGCGGGCAATCCGAATTGGCTATTGTACCGACGTCACCGAATTCGACCCGAGGTTTTGAAGCGCCATGACCGTACGCCTGCACCGCGGCGACCTGCCCGACCTGTCCCGCTACACCGGAGCGGTTGCAATCGACACCGAGACCATGGGGCTGAACCCGCACCGCGACCGGCTCTGCGTGGTGCAGCTCTCGCCCGGCGACGGCAGCGCCGACGTGGTGCAGATTCCCAAGGGCCACACCGACGCGCCGAATCTGAAGGCGCTGCTGGCCAATCCCGCCATCACAAAAATCTTCCACTTCGCGCGGTTCGACGTCGCGGTGCTCTACCAGACCTTCGGCGTCATGACCGGGCCGATCTATTGCACCAAGATTGCCTCCCGCCTGACCCGCACCTACACCGACCGCCACGGCCTGAAGGACCTCGTGCGCGAGGTGCTCAATGTCGACCTGTCCAAGCAGCAGCAATCCAGCGACTGGGGTTCCGACAGCCTGACCGAGCCGCAGCTCGCCTATGCCGCATCCGACGTGCTGCATCTGCATGCCTTGCGCGAACGGTTGGATGCCATGCTGGTCCGGGAGGGCCGCACCGCGCTCGCAAAGGCCTGTTTCGACTTCCTGCCGACCCGTGCCCTGCTCGACCTCCAGGGCTGGGAGGAAGAGGACATTTTCGCGCATTCCTGAGCGCTGACCTGCCGGTTAGACTTTGGCTGCGCCCCGTTTCGGACACTTTCGTGCGGCCTGTCGAAGCTCGATATGCCCAAGCCTGATATGCCAAGGCTGCAAATCGGGGCCGTGACGGGTACAATGGATTGCCCCTCGACCCGGCCCGGCGAGCGACACCTCAGGAGCTCAGGTGAATTCGGCCCACTATCCCACCTACGACGCCGCGCTCGCGGCGAAGTTTGCCAGCGCGGCGCGCCACAGCCGCCTGGTGCGGATTCTCAGGGTCTCGGTTCCGGCGACGGTGGTCGTGGCCATGGCCGTGATCATCTACATCGCCTTCTTCAACAAATTCAGGATGCCGGAGCTGCCGCTCACCGTCGAGAACATGGTGGTGTCGGGCACCAAGATCACGATGGAATCGCCGCATCTGTCCGGCTTCACCCCCGACCAGCGGCCCTACGAGCTCTGGGCCAAGACTGCGACGCAGGACATCACTGATCCCGATCACGTCGATCTCAACGACCTGCGCGCGAAAGTGCTGATGGAGGATCAGTCGACCCTGTTCCTCGATGCCCGCACCGGGCGCTTCGACAACAAGCAGCAGCAGCTCGATCTGCACAAGGACATCTTCCTGCGCACCTCCACCGGCTACGAGGCGCGGCTCAACTCCGCCTTCGTCGACATGAACAAGGGCACGGTGTCCTCGGACGAACGTGTCGACGTCAAGCTGACCAACGGCACGTTGACCGCGGATCGCCTGCGCATCACCGAAGGCGGCAACGTCATCCGTTTCGAAGGCAATGTGGTGATGCATCTCGATAAGCTGGACGAGCCGGCCGCACAGCCTGCGCCGGTCGAGCCTGCGCCGCCGGCGAAGACGCGTACGCCTCAGAACAGGTCTGTTAATTCAAAGTGATTTTCATGATGAAGTCTTTTCCGCATGACACTGTCGTCGGCAAGCTCGCGCTCGTCGCCGGCCTTGTGCTGCTTGCAGCCGGTGTAGCGCGCGCACAGAGCTCGGCAAGCGTTCCCAACGCGATGCAGGGCTTCTCGCAGAACCGCGATCAGCCGATCCAGATCGAGGCCGCCGCGCTCGAGATGCACGACAAGAAGAAGGAGGCGACCTTCTCCGGCAATGTGAAGGTCATCCAGGGCGACACCACCATGACCTCGAAGACGCTGGTGGTGTTCTACGAATCGGGCGGCGGTGACAAGCCGGCCACCCAGCCTGCGGCCAAGGGGACAAAGGAGGCGACCAAGGGTGCGCCGATGCAGTCGGCGCAGCCGGGTCCCGGCGGCAGCTCCTCGATCAAGCGGCTGGAGGCGCACGGCAACGTCGTGGTCACCCAGAAGGACCAGGTGGTCACCGGCGAGACCGCCGTGTTCGACACCAAGACCAATCTCATCACCATGCTCGGCGGCTCGGGCCCGGTGGTCCTGACCCAGTGCAAGAACGTGATGCGGGGCGACCGGCTGAAGGTCGACATGACGACCGGTGTGTCGCGCGTGGAATCGGACAGCGGCCGGGTTCAGGTCCTGCTGCCGCAGGGGGCCGGCAATGATTGCGGTTCGGGCAAGCCTGGCGGCGCGGCGCCTCTGCAGCTGCCCGGCGCAAGTAAACCGAAGTAAAATCAAAAGCTTGGACAAAGAGCTCCCGAACCGAGGTTGAAGCTTGGCCGGCGAGACTGTATCTAGCGCGCAGGGCTTTCGAAGCGGGATCATCCGCTTTTCGGGCGTGTTTCACTGGGCATGAGACATTCCTTCACTCATGCTGCGTCGGCTCATCGAAAGGCCGGTGCGGCAGACCGCGCGAATTCGCGCGGAATCGTCGCGAAAGGCTAGAAGGCGGGGATGGTCGATCTCTTCAGCATGTTCCGTCGGCGCCCCGCCAAGCGCGGCCGGCCAGGATTTGCGCGCCAGGACATCACCGCGCTCGGTGACAGCGTCGGCGGGCTGGTGGCCAGCCCGATCAGGGACGCGGCGCCGATGGCGCGCGACCAGGCCATGCAGGCGCCCGGCCAGTTCCAGGGCGACTATCAAGGCGACTACGAGGCGGACTATCAAGCCGAGCCGCGTCCGCAGGCCGTTCACCCCTTGCGGAATGCCGCCAGGTCGAACGGCGACGGCGGGCCGCAGCTCCTGAAACGGCCGGGCTTCCTGGCTGTGCATAGCGTGGAAAAGGCCTACGGCAGCCGCCAGGTGGTGCGCGGTGTCAGCATCTATGTGCGCCGCGGCGAAGCCGTCGGCCTGCTCGGCCCGAACGGCGCCGGCAAGACCACCGTGTTCTACATGATCACCGGCCTGATCAAGGCCGATCGCGGCGCGATCGAGCTCGACGGCCACGACGTGACCAAGCTGCCGATGTACCAGCGCGCGCGGCTCGGGATCGGCTATCTGCCGCAGGAGGCTTCGATCTTCCGCGGCCTCACCGTCGAGCAGAACATCCGCGCCGTGCTCGAAGTCGTCGAGCCCTCGCGCAAGAAGCGGGAGGAGCAGCTCGATTCCCTGCTCGACGAGTTCAACATCACCCGCCTGCGCAAATCGCCGTCGATCGCGCTGTCCGGCGGCGAGCGCCGCCGCGTCGAGATCGCGCGCGCCCTGGCGACGCGTCCGAACTACATGCTGCTCGACGAGCCCTTCGCCGGCATCGACCCGATCGCGGTCGGCGACATCCAGGACCTCGTCCGCCACCTCACCAATCGCGGCATCGGCGTGCTCATCACCGACCACAATGTGCGCGAGACGCTCGGCCTCACCGACCGCGCCTATATCGTCTATGCCGGGGAGATCCTGACCGAGGGGAGTCCGGATGAGATCGTCGCCGACCCGGACGTGCGCCGCCTTTACCTTGGCGAGGAATTCCGCCTCTAGCCCGTTTTTGCGTTTCGTCAAGACGTGTACATCAGGCTTGGACTAGGATAAGCAAAAATCGGACCAATTTTTTGGGAACGGTTCTTGCTTCATGGCACTCACGCAGAGATTAGAGTTCCGGCAATCGCAGTCGCTGGTCATGACGCCGCAGCTGATGCAGGCGATCAAGCTGCTGCAATTGTCCAATCTCGATCTCACGACCTTCGTGGAGGAGGAGCTTGAGCGGAACCCGCTGCTGGAGCGGGCCAATGACGAGCCCCCCGCGGGCGAAGCCCCGGCCGAGGCTGGCCAGTACAGCGATAACGACGATTTCGGCGGCGGAAGCAGCGACGAGCCCGGCGGCGGTCCCGGCGAGGCGTTCGAGCCGGGCCAGGAAGAATGGATGAGCAAGGATCTCGGCACCCGCGCCGAGATCGAGCAGACCCTGGACACGGGCCTCGACAACGTCTTTTCCGAGGAACCGGCCGAGGCGGCGGCGCGCAACGCCCAGGACGCCGCACCGACCACCTATACCGAATGGGGCGGCGGCGCTTCCGGCGACGAGGACTACAATCTCGAAGCCTTCGTCGCGGCGGAGATGACGCTCGGCGACCATCTCGCCGAGCAGCTGTCGGTCGCGTTCACCGCGCCTGCGCAACGCATGATCGGCCAGTATTTGATCGATCTCGTCGACGAGGCCGGCTACCTGCCGCCCGATCTCGGCCAGGCCGCCGAGCGTCTTGGCGCCTCGCAAAAGGACGTCGAGGACGTCCTCACGGTGCTGCAAAAATTCGATCCGCCCGGGGTCTGCGCGCGCAATTTGAGCGAGTGCCTCGCGATCCAGCTCCGCGAGCTCGACCGTTACGATCCCGCGATGCAGGCCCTGGTCGAGCATCTCGATCTCCTCGCCAAGCGCGACATCGTTTCCTTGCGCAAGATCTGCGGCGTCGACGACGAGGACATCGCCGACATGATCGGCGAGATCCGCCGCCTCAATCCCAAGCCCGGCATGAAGTTCGGCTCGGCGCGTCTGCAGACCATGGTGCCGGACGTCTATGTCCGCCCGGGTCCCGACGGCGGCTGGCATGTCGAGCTCAACAGCGACACCTTGCCGCGCGTGCTGGTCAACCAGACCTATTATTCCCAGCTGTCGAAGAAGATCGGCAAGGACGGCGACAAGTCCTATTTCACCGACGCGCTGCAGAACGCGACCTGGCTGGTGCGCGCGCTCGACCAGCGCGCCCGCACCATCCTGAAGGTCGCGACCGAGATCGTGCGCCAGCAGGACGGCTTCTTCACCCATGGCGTGGCGCATCTGCGGCCGCTCAATCTGAAGGCCGTGGCCGACGCCATCCAGATGCACGAATCCACGGTGTCGCGCGTCACCGCCAACAAATACATGGCGACCAATCGCGGCACGTTCGAATTGAAATATTTCTTCACGGCCTCGATCGCCTCGGCCGATGGCGGCGAAGCGCATTCCGCCGAAGCCGTGCGCCACCACATCAAGCAGCTGATCGATTCGGAGGAGCCCGCGGCGATCCTGTCCGACGACACCATCGTGGAACGCTTGCGCGCCTCGGGCATTGATATTGCCCGCCGCACGGTCGCGAAGTACCGCGAAGCCATGCGCATTCCGTCCTCGGTGCAACGCCGCCGCGACAAGCAGAGCGCTCTTGGTAACGTCCTCTCCACCGCTTTGTCCGATCGTTCCCGCAACACCGAACCGGCCTGATTGCGCTGGCGCGAAATCGCGCTACTCTCCTCCATTCGCGACCGATCCAATCTTGGCAAGCAAACCAAGCGAGGCATCACATGACTCTTCGGATTTCGGGCAAGAGCGTCAGTGTCGGCGAGGCCCTGCGCGGCCGCGTGACCGACCGGACTGAAGAGGTCCTGCGCAAATATTTCGACGGCAATTATTCCGGCCACATCACGCTCAGCAAGGACGGCTTCGGCTTCCGCACCGACTGCGCGCTGCATCTGGATTCCGGCATCACGCTGGAAGCCGATTCGAATGCGCCGGACGCCTATGCCAGCGCCGACCAGGCTCTCGTGATGATCGAGAAGCGCCTCAAGCGCTACAAGAGCCGCCTCAAGGACCGGTCGGCCCGCAAGGCCCATGTCGCCTCCGCCGCGCTCGCCGCCCTCGACGCCACGGCTTACGTGCTGGAGGCGCCGGGCGAGGGGGAAGACGAGGAGGAGGTCACCGGCTATAGCCCGGTCATCATCGCCGAATCGACCACCTCGCTGAAGCCGCTGTCGGTCAGCGAGGCCGTCATGGAACTCGATCTCAGCGGAGCCCCCTGCCTGGTATTTCAGCATGGCTCGAGCGGCCGGGTGAACATCATTTACCGCCGGGCTGATGGCAATGTCGGCTGGATCGACCCGCCTGGTGCGAAACCGGACGGCAAGGCGGGCGGTTAGGCAAGAACCGGAGCCCCGTATGATCCCCAGGGCTTAACAATGACCCGGGCAAAGCCCCACGCGGCAGTTGGCACCGGGATTGCGTTGGAGTAGAAGCGCCCCACATCAGGATCGGGGCTAAGTCCCCCTCCTGCTTCACCTTCTCGCGCCGGCCCGGCGTGGTTTCTCTCCAAGCCGGCCATTTCGGAACCTGACGGTTTAATTCACCTCGGAAAGCTCCATGCCGATTACCGATCTGGTCGCACCCGAGGCGATTCTCCCGGCATTGAAGGTCAACAGCAAGAAGCAGGCTTTGCAGGAGCTCGCGGCCAAGGCTGCCGAGCTGACCGGGCAGAACGAGCGTTCCGTGTTCGAAGTGCTGCTGCAGCGTGAGAAGCTCGGCACCACCGCGGTCGGCTATGGCGTCGCCATTCCCCACGGCAAGCTGCCCAAGCTGGAAAAGATCTTCGGCCTGTTCGCACGGCTCGATCGCCCGATCGATTTCGAGGCCATGGACGGCCAGCCGGTCGATCTCGTCTTCCTGTTGCTCGCCCCCGAAGGCGCCGGCGCGGATCATCTCAAGGCGCTCGCCCGCATCGCCCGCCTGCTGCGCGACCAGGATATCGCCAAGAAGCTCCGCGCCTCGCGCGACGCCCAGGCGATCTATTCGGTGCTGGCCCTGCCGCCGGCGACCGCGGCGTAGACCTCACTCGTTCGAACCGAAGCCGCGCCGTCTGCGACTTATTTCGCAGCCGGCCGCTGTGATATTTCGTCACCATGTCCACCTGCGACCGGCACGACCTCCGCGCGGGAATTCCGAGACATGACTTACGGTTCGATCGGCTGGGTCTTCGGCCTGCTTTGCTCTGTGACCGTCGCCGCCACGGCCCATGCCGACGACGCATCCAACGATCGCGTCATCGCCGAAAAGACCGCGATCATCGCGGCCGACCCGACCAATGCCGTGGCTTACGAGCTGCGCGGCGAATCGTATTACATGAAGCGCGACAAGGATCGCGCCTTCGAGGACTGCAACGCCGCGATCCGGATCGATCCGAATTTCGGCCGCGCCTATAACTGCCGCGGCCGTGCCTATTCGGCCAAGGGCGATCGCGATCATGCCCTGGCCGATTACAACGAGGCCATTCGCCTCGATCCCGGTTATGGACCGTCCTACACCTCGCGGGCGCAGGAATATTTCAACAACGGCGACCTCGATCTCGCCATCGCCGGGTTCACCGAGGCGATCGAACGCAATCCCAAGCACATCTACTTTGCGACCGTCATGAGAGGGCAGGCGTATGCGGCGAAGGGCGACACCGATCGCGCGGTCGCCGATTACAACGAAGCGATGCGACTGAATCCGGCCGCCGCATCGCCCTACGAGCTGCGAAGCAATGTCCGTCTCAACAAGGGCGAATTCGATGCGGCTCTCGACGACTGCAACAATTCGGTTCGTCTGGAGCCACGAAGTGCCGGGGGCCACTTTTGCCGGGCCGTCGTTCTTCTAAAACGGGACGACGCCGATGGCGCCATACAGGAGTTTGACGAGGTCACAAGGCTCGATCCGACTTTTATGAGGGCCTATTCCGCTCGTGCGCTCGCCTGGCACAAGAAGGGCGACGATAAACGCGCCGTTGCTGATTTCGATGAAGCGATAAGACTGCAGCCGGGTAATGCGACGGGCTACAAAAATCGGGCCATGGCGTTGCGCGAATTGGGAGAGCACGCTCGCGCGCTCGCCGATTACAACGAGGCGCTTCGAATCGATCCCAAGAACCAGGATACCTTGGTCAACCGCGGCCTTCTCTACATGATGATGTCCGACCCCAAACATGCTCGCGCGGATTTCAACAGCGTGCTCGCGCTGCCGCCGAAGGACAAATGGGCCGTGGACACGGCACGCGAAGGGCTGGGGTTTGTGAAGTGATGGGCTTCCTGAAGTGATGGCTTCGAAGTGCTATCCCCGCTCTCGTGCCCCGGACGCAGCGCAGCGCTCCCCCGGCGATGCGAAGCATCGTCCGGTGCGGTGCGCTGCAGAGCCGGGGCCCGTGTCTCCATAGCGCGCGTGTTGCCTCCTGGGTCCCGGCTCCGCGCAGCAGCGTTGCACGCTGCAGCGCGTCCGGGACACGGGAGTTGCGTGTGCCGTAGCCTCCCGCTCCGTCATTGCGAGGAGCGCTTGCGACGAAGCAATCCAGAACCTTTCCACGGAGGGATTCTGGATTGATTCCGCCTTCGCCGCGGCTGCGGCGGACAAGTCGCTGCGGCCTTAATGACGATGCAGCAGCGTCATCGCCAAAAATAAAAACGGGCACGCCTTCGTTCGAAGGCATGCCCGTCAAAACTCTATTCGTGCGACGCGCGTGCTTTAGTGCACGCTGACGGCTTGCAGCTCGTTGCTCCAGGCGTTGGCGACCGCGGCTTCGCGGCTGTCGGTCAGCATGATCGGCGTGCCGTCGGCGGCGTGAAGCGCGAAGAGCTTGAGGCCCGGCGCGATTTTCGGCGCTTCGGGGAACAGGCCCGGCACATCCTCGGAGCGGATCTGCTTCACATAGGCAATATGGCCTTCGCCGAGGGTTGCCAGCGTCTCGGGCGAGACGGCCTTGGCTTCGTATTCGAACGCAACGTGACCTTCACTCATGGTCTCGACTCCTCTGGAACACTAAGCGGTCGAGTCCGCTACTCGTTCCATTATTCGTGCTCATTGATAGCGATTGTCTTAACGATCCTCTCCGGTTCAGGCCGGGCCAGGTCGATCGACAACAACCCGTTCTTCAGATCCGCACCCAGCACCAGCATCCCCTCCGCCAGCACGAAGGTGCGCTGGAAGTGACGCGCGGCGATGCCGCGATGGATGTATTGCCGGGTCTTGTCGTCCTGCTGACGCCCGCGGATCACGAGCTGGTTTTCCTCAATGGTTACATCGAGTTGGTCGCGGGTGAATCCGGCGACCGCCAGCGTGATGCGCAAGCGCTCGGGCTGGCCGTCCGATCGGTCGCACCTCTCGATATTGTAGGGAGGATAACCGTCGGCGCCTTTGACGACGCGGTCGAGCACGCGCTCGATCTCGTCGAAGCCCAGAAGGAACGGACTGGATAACGTGGGAACACGAGACATAGTTTACAAAGTCCTCGCAGAAGCGACTTTGGTGTGTCGGGGCCCGTAGAGGCGCCCCTTGATCCGCAATATGGGCATATCCCCTTGTGCATTCAAGGACGTAGCCGGGAGGCTGTGGATGGCTCCATGTCGGGCGCGTCCGTCCATTTGCCATCGCGAATGTGTCAGCGATGTCTCCGAACGCTTCGTCAGGAATGAGAGCGTTTTCGAGCGAAGTGGATGCCGGTTCGCGTCAAGAAAACGCGTCAAAACAACAGTCTAGAGCCCCGTTCCGATTCCATCGGAACGGAAAAGGCTCTCGCGCCGGCGCGACGATTTTCGAGACGAATTTTCCCAACGAAAACAGAGCCCCTTCTACTGTGCATGGGGTTGTTTTCGCACTTTTTGCTTGGGGCCTCTGAACCCTCAGGCCTCTAACCGCGTCCGGCCGTCGGCGCTGAACAGATGCAGCTTCGCCCGGACGGCCGCGACGCGGATTTTCGCGCCGATGGCGGGGGCTTCGGTTCCGGGGATGCGGACGATGATCTCGCCGGGCGGCAGCTCGCCGGGGGTGGCAGCGACGTGCTGCTCTTCCTGCTCGCGCGAGCCGTAGACGAAGGTTTCGGCGCCGACGCGCTCGATCGCCTCCACGGTGAGCGGCAAGGCGACGCCGCCGGCCGGGGTCTGGTCGGTGATGACGAAATCCTCGGGGCGGATGCCGAGGATGCCGGCGTCGGCGGCGTTGCTGCCGGCGAGCTGCGACCTGATCTCCTCGGGGCGCGTCGCCATCAAATTCATCGGCGGGGCGCCGATGAAGGAGGCGACGAAAGTGGTCGCCGGCTTCTCGTAGATCGCCAGCGGATTGCCGACCTGCTCGACCTGGCCGCCGTTCATCACCACGAGGATGTCGGCAAGCGTCATGGCTTCGAGCTGGTCGTGGGTCACGTAGATCGAGGTCGTGTTGAGCCGGCGCTGCAATTTGCGGATCTCGACCCGCATCGCGATGCGCAGCTTGGCGTCCAGATTGGAGAGCGGCTCGTCGAACAAAAACACCTTCGGCTGGCGCACGATGGCGCGGCCCATGGCGACGCGCTGGCGCTGGCCGCCGGAGAGCTGGCGCGGCTTGCGCTCCAGCATCGAGGTGAGCTCGAGCACGCGCGCGGCTTCCTCGACGCGGGTCTTGATCTCGGCCTCCGCCATGCCGCGGTTGCGCAGGCCGTAGGCCATGTTGTTGTAGACGCTCATATGCGGATAGAGCGCGTAGTTCTGGAACACCATCGCGATGTCGCGATCGGCGGGCTCGATCTGGTTGACGATGCGGCCGCCGATGTCGATCTCGCCACCGGTGACGGTCTCGAGGCCGGCGACCATGCGCAGCAGGGTGGACTTGCCGCAGCCGGAGGGGCCGACCAGCACGCAGAACTGTCCGTCGCCGACATCGACATTGACGCCCTTGATGGCCTCGAAGCCGCCGGGATAGGTCTTGCGGACGTTGCGCAGGGTGACGTTGGCCATAACTCTCTACTTCTCCGTCTCGACCAGACCGCGCACGAACAATTTCTGCATCACGACGACAACGAACACCGGCGGCAGCATCGCAAGCACGGCGGTCGCCATCACGATCGGCCATTCGGTCAGCGCGTCGGTAGTGGTGATCATCTTGCGGATGCCGACCTGGATGGTCTGCATGTCGTCGCGGGTGGTGATGAGCAGCGGCCAGAGATATTGATTCCAGCCGAGGATGAACAGGATCACGAACAGCGCCGCCATGTTGGTGCGCGACAGCGGGAGCAGCGTATCCCAGAAGAAGCGCAGGGGACCTGCGCCGTCGATGCGCGAGGCCTCCAGCAGCTCGTCCGGCACGGTCATGAAGAACTGGCGGAACAAGAGCGTCGCCGTGGCCGAGGCGATCAGCGGCAGCGCCAGGCCCGCATAGCTGTCGAGCATGTGCAGGTCGGCGACGATCTTGTAGGTCGGATAGATGCGGACCTCGACCGGCAGCATCAGGGTGATGAAGATGATCCAGAAGATCGGCATCCGCAGCGGAAAGCGGAAATACACGATCGCATAGGCCGAGATGATCGAGATCGCGATCTTGCCGACCGCGATCAAGAGCGCCATCACCAGCGAGTTCAGCATCATGTTGCCGACCGGCTCGCGGGTCGAGCCGCTCGTGCCGACGAAGATGGTCTGGTAGTAGGTCTCGAAGAAATGGCCGCCCGGGAGCAGGGACATCTGCCCGTTCGCGATCAGCGCGTTGTCCTGCGTCGAGGCAATGATCGCGATGTAGACCGGGAACGCGACGATCGCGATTCCGATCCAGAGGATGATGTGGGCGACGTAGCGCCGGAAGCCCTCTTCCTCGACCATCAGTACGTCACCTTGCGTTCGACGAAGCGGAACTGGATCCCCGTGAGCACGATCACCATGATCATCAGGATCACCGACTGCGCCGCCGAAGAGCCGAGATTGCCGCCGAGCAGGCCGTCGGAATAGACCTTGTAGACCAGCGTTTCCGTCGACTTGCCGGGACCGCCGCGGGTCATGGTGTCGATGATGCCGAACGTGTCGAAGAAGGCGTAGACGATGTTGACGACCAGCAGGAAGAAGATGGTCGGCGACAGCAGCGGGAAGGTCACGGTCCAGAACCGGCGCATCGGGCGCGCGCCGTCGATCGCGGCGGCTTCGAGCACGCTCTTCGGGATGGCTTGCAGGCCCGCGAGGAAGAACAGGAAGTTGTAGGAGATCTGCTTCCAGGCTGCGGCGAGGATGATCAGGGCTGCCGCCTGGTCGCCGTCGAGCAGCGGATTCCAGTCGATCCCGGCGGCGCGCAGATAGCGCGAGATCACGCCGAGCGAGGGATGCAGCATGAAGATCCAGAGCACGCCGACCACGGGCGGCGCCACCGCGTAAGGCCAGATCAGCAGCGTACGGTAGAGCGTCGAGCCGCGCAGCGGCTTGTCCGCCATCACCGCGAGCAGCAGTGCAAAGGACAGCGACGAGACCGCGATGGCGAACGAGAAGAAGAAGGTGCGGAGGATCGATTCGAAATAGGCGGGGTCCCTGAACAGCTCGACGTAATTGTCGAACCAGACGAAGGTGGTCGACAGACCGAAGGCGTCCTGCAGCAGGAAGGACTGGATCACGGCCTGCAGGGCCGGCCAATAGAAGAAAATCAGGACGATCGCGAGCTGCGGCGCAACCAGCGCGTAAGGCAATAGCTTCGATTGGAAAATGGCTTGCTTTTGCATGATGCCCGCGGGAGCGGCAGGCCGGCTTGGCCGGCCTGCCGTCCGTCGCCTTATTTCACGGCGGTCTTTTCGAACTGGCGCAGCATGGTGTTGCCGCGCTCGACGGCGGCGTCCAGCGCCTGCTTGGCGGTCTTCTTGCCGGCCAGCGCCTGCTCGATCTCTTCCGCCCAGACGTCACGCAGCTGAACCATGTTGCCGAGGCGCAGACCGCGCGAGTTCTCGGTCGGCTCCTTGTTGGTCAGCTCGAGCAGCGGGGTCTCGAGATAGGGCTGGTCCTTGTAGAAGCCCTCTTCCTTCGCCTTGGCGTAGGCGGCCTTCGTGATCGGCAGATAGCCCGAGGCCTTGTGGATGTAGACCTGACGATCGGTGTCCGAGAGGAAGGTCAGGAATTTCGCGACGCCCTTGTAATCGCCGGCCGGCTTGCCGCCCATCACCCAGAGCGAGGCGCCACCGATGATCGAGTTCTGCGGCGCGCCCTTGACGTCGGGATAGTAGGGCATCGGCACCGCGGTGAAGTTGAACTTGGCCTGCGCCTTGACGTTGCCGAAGAACGCCGAGGAGGTCAGATAGAGCGGGCATTCGCCCGAGGTGAAGCGGCCTTCGCCGGTGTTGGTGCGGCCGGCATAGTCGTACACCTTGGTCTTCTGAAGCTCGACCAGGGTTTCGAGATGCTTGACCTGAAGCGGTCCGTTGAACTCGAGCACGGTGTCGAAGCCGTCGAGGCCGTTGGCCTTGCTCGACAGCGGCACGTTGTGCCAGGCGGAGAGCTGCTCGAGATTGACCCAGGTGATCCAGGAGCCCGAGAAGCCGCAGGTGTCGTGACCCGCCGCCTTCAGCTTCTTGGCGGCCTCGAACGTCTCCGGCCAGGTCTTGGGAATCTCGACATTGGCCTTCTTCAGCTCGTCGAGATTGACCCACATGACGGTCGACGACGAGTTGAAGGGGAACGACAGCATCTCGCCCTTCGAGGTCGAGTAGTAGCCGGTGATCGCGGGCAGATAGATCTTGGGATCGAACTTCTCGCCGGCCTCGGCCATCAGCTTGTAGACGGGCTTCACGGCGCCGGTCGCGGCCATCATGGTCGCGGTGCCGACCTCGAACACCTGCATGATGTGCGGGGCGTTGCCGGCGCGGAACGCGGCGATGCCTGCGTTCATCGTATCGGGGTAGTTGCCCTTGTAGGTCGGGATCACCTTGTAGTCGGTCTGCGACGCGTTGAAGTCGTTGGCGAGCTTGACGATGACGTCGTTGTTCGCGCCGGTCATCGCGTGCCACCACTGGATTTCCGTCACGGCCAGGGCCGGCGAAGCACCGAGACCAACCGCGAGTGCAACAGCAGCAGCCGTGCCAAAATGTCGAAGAGCCATCAAGAAAACCTCCCTTGCCCGTCACTAAAGAAGCGCTTGCGCTAGCAGCGCCATATGACGTTCACATGACTGTGTAAGCGGGAGAAACGAAAGCAGCAAGCGCTGCTAAATGGGAAGTCGTCAAATAGGCGAAGACGAAGCGGGCAGCCTCCTCCGTTCGCGGTGCACTATCGTGCCCGCGCCGCAGTGCGGCATCATTCGTTGGACGGAGGCGGTGGCCGCTAGCGCTTGCGCTCGGGGCCGCAGACCGTGCCCTTTTCGACCATCGCGTCGATCTCGGCCTTGGAGTAGCCGAACTCGCCCAGCACTTCCGCCGAGTGCTGGCTGAATTTCGGCGGCAGCCGGCGCAGGCTCGGCTTGCTGCGGTCGAGCCGGATCGGTGACGCCACGCCCTTGTACCAGTCCTTCTCGATGATATCGCCGCGCGCGATCGTGTGCGGGTTCTGCAGGGCCTGGTCGATCTTCTGCACGGGCCCGGCGGGCAGGCCTGCGGCCAGCAGGCGATTGCACAGCGGCTCGGCCTCGTGCTGGCTGAACACCGCGGCGAGCTCGGCGCGCAGCGCCTCGCGGTTGGCGATGCGGTCCTTGTTGCGGGCAAAGCGCGGGTCGGTGCCGAGCTCGGGCTTGCCGATCTCCTTGGCGAGCTTGCGGAAGGTGCCGTCATTGCCGACGCCGATGAAGATGTTGTCGGTCTTGGTCGGGAAGATCGCGTAAGGCACGAGGTTGGGGTGCTCGTTGCCGGTGAGCGAGGGCGGCTTGCCATGCATGAAGTAGTTCGCGGTGTGCGGATGCATGATGGCAAGGCCGGTTTCGTACAGCGTCGTCTCCAGGAACTGGCCCTTGCCCGAGCGCTGCCGCTCCGACAGCGCCATCAGGATGCCGATCGCCGCGTAAAGTCCGGTGGTGATGTCGACCAAGGGGACGCCGATCCGCATCGGCCCGCTCTCGGGCGAGCCGGTCGCGGCGATCATGCCGGTCATGGCCTGGATGATGGCGTCATAGCCGGGATTGCCGCCGCGCGGGCCGTCGGCGCCGAAGCCGCAGATCCGGCAATGCACGAGGCGCGGGAATTTCCGGCTGAGCACATCATTGCCGATGCCCCATTTCTCCAGCGTGCCCGGCTTGAAATTCTCGATCAGGACGTCGGCGGTTTCCAGCATCTTCAGCAGCACGACGCGGCCGCCCTCGGAGGCGAGGTCGAGGCCGATCGAGCGCTTGTTGCGGTTGATGCCGATGAAATAGGCCGCGTCTTCCTCGTGGAAGGGAGGGCCCCATTCGCGCACCTCGTCGCCGGCAGGCGGCTCGACCTTGATCACGTCGGCGCCGTGGTCGGCGAGGATCTGGGTGCAGTAGGGACCGCCGAGCACGCGCGTGAGATCGATGACGCGCAGCCCGCTCATTGCGCCCAGTGCAGCTTCAGAACTCATGCCTTCGCTTCCCCTGTGTCGACGTTTGGTCACAGGCCTAGCGAGGTTTTTTTGCGCCAGCAATGGCTTGCTGCGTAGGGCCGCATGCGCTGCCGCACGGCTATCCCGCAACATGGCAAATCGAGCGGAAGCGGCCGGCCCGAGGGGGATCCCGGGCCAGCCAATCCGCCGTGCCGGTCAGACGACCGTCAGGCGAACGTCGACATTGCCGCGCGTGGCGTTGGAGTAGGGGCACACCTGGTGCGCCTTGGCGACCAGCGCTTCGGCTTCGGCGCGGGCGAGGCCCGGCAGCGAGACCGCGAGGTCGATATCGAGGCCGAAGCCGCCCTCGGAACGCGGGCCGATGCCGACGGTCGAGGTGACGGAGGCGTCCACGGGAACCTTCGGGCCGCCCTGCGAGGCCACGAACTTCATCGCGCCGATGAAACAGGCGGCATAGCCGGCCGCAAACAGCTGTTCGGGATTATTGCCGGCGCCGCCGCCGCCGCCAAGCTCCTTCGGGGTGGTGAGCTTGACGTCGAGCGCGCCGTCGAGGGTTGCAGCATGGCCGTCGCGGCCGCCGGTGGCCTTGGCGCTGGTCTTGTAGAGGACGTTCACGGACATTGTCGTCTCCCTTGGGTTTCGATGGGGTGCGATCCATATCGCAGACAATTAGATTGTGCACAATTGAAATTCCGCGGTCTCACATTTAATTGTTCGCAATTGAATGTGCCGGCGCGCGGCGCCAGAATGAGACAAGTCCTTTAGAGATTCCCATGCCTCGAAAATCATCGGCAGCGGACGCGCCGCTGCGGCTCGACAACCAGATCTGCTTTGCGGTCTATTCGGCCGCGCACGCCTTCAACCGGGTGTACAAGCCGCTGCTCGACCGGCTCGGCCTGACCTATCCGCAATATCTGGTGATGCTGGTGCTGTGGGAGCGCGACGACGTGCCGGTCAAGGATATCGGCGAGCGGCTATTCCTGGATTCGGGCACGCTGACGCCGCTGCTCAAGCGGCTGGAGGCGGCCCATCTCGTCAAGCGCACACGCTCCAGTGAGGACGAGCGCCAGGTGCTGATCGCGCTGACCGCGCAGGGGCATGCGTTGAAGGAGAAAGCGCGCGCCGTGCCGCAGTCGATCCTGGCGGCATCGGACTGCTCGGTGTCGGAGCTGGTGACGATGAAGGACGAGATCGTGGCGCTGAGGGATCGGCTGAATGCGGTGATCGGGGAGTAGGGGGCGTCTTAGAGCCGCTTCTTGGCGAAGGCACGGCCCGACGCTGACTTCAGGTACTTCTCGAAGGCGACGGCCTGCTGCTCGTTGCTGAACGCAACATAGGTCTTCAGACGCCAAGGTCGGTATTTCGAGGTGTGAGGGACCTCACCAGCGTTGTGCTTGATCAGCCGAGCGCGCAGGTCGTCGGTAATCCCAACATAGAAGTGCCGCGAATCGAGGCTCTCAAGAATGTAGACGTACTTCACGGCGCACTCCCCGGTTGCCGAGGGGAGTTTACACTCGCTTGGGATCGGATGAAGCCCGGCTTCGCCCTTCGGGCTACGCCGCGGCAGCCTTCGTTCACTTCGCTACGAGGGACTGTCCCAGGCTTGCCGAGCCGTAGCTCGCGAAGCGAGCGAAGGCTGGTGGAGCCAGGCGGGATCGAACCGCCGACCTCTTGCATGCCATGCAAGCGCTCTCCCAGCTGAGCTATGGCCCCTTAGTCCTTAACCGGCGTGAACCTGGTTGATCACCCCGGACCGGCGAGCCTTCCGACTCGCGCGGTGCACCCTTTTTCACAGATCTGGGCTGATCTCAAGTCTCTTCATCACCTCCGACATCACCAATGATGTCGGTCACGTCCTCATCGCCCTCTTCCTCGTCGGCAATGAAGGTCGAATCATCGTCATCGTCGTCGTCGAGGGTCTCGTCGACCTCGATATCGTCCTCGGACTCGGGCACGACGGCCTTGACCTTGCCGGTGTTCTCCTCGGCATCGGCCTCCTCGAGGGAGACCAACTCTTCGGCCTCGGCCGGCTCCGGCGTGGCATCCGCCGTCGCCGCGTGCCGGGCTTCGGCGCCGCGGGGCACGCGGGCTGGCGCCACGGGCGCGATCGGCACGACTTCGCCGGTATAGGGCGAGATCACCGGATTCTTGTTGAGGTCATAGAACTTCTTGCCCGTGGTCGGGCAAATACGTTTGGTTCCGAGTTCGGACTTGGCCACGGCAGGAATCCTGGGAATGTCTGAAAAGCGGTGCTTCACTTGGCTAGTTGGCGGCCCGCTGTCAATAGCGCATTACGGGAGAACGACATGCCCGTGACGGGGCCCGGACCATGTGGTACCTGCCCCCCAGCCCCTCGCGGGTGAATCCAAGGACACAATCGTGACCCATTCCGACCAAACCAGGCCGCTCCAGTCGCGTGCCAGCGGTCCCCTGACCGGGAAAGTACGGGTCCCCGGGGACAAGTCGATCTCCCACCGTGCCCTGATCCTGGGCGCGCTCGCGGTCGGAGAGACCCGGATTTCGGGGCTCCTTGAGGGCGAAGACGTCCTCAACACGGCCAAATCCATGCAGGCGCTGGGCGCCAGGGTCGAGCGCACCGGCGATTTCGCCTGGAAGGTCAATGGCGTGGGTGTCGGGGGCTTTGCCCCACCCAAGGCGCCGCTCGATTTCGGCAACTCCGGCACCGGCTGCCGGCTGGTGATGGGCGCCGTCGCCGGCTGCCCGATCTCGGCCGTTTTCGACGGCGATGCCTCGCTGCGCAGCCGCCCCATGCGCCGGATCCTCGATCCCCTGGACAAGATGGGTGCGAAGGTCATTTCGGGTGGCGAGGGCGGCCGCCTGCCCCTCACCCTCCAGGGCGCGCGCGATCCGCTGCCGATCGCCTACACCACCCCGGTCGCCTCGGCCCAGATCAAGTCGGCGGTGCTGCTGGCGGGCCTTGCCGCCCCCGGCACCACGACTGTGATCGAGACCGAAGCCAGCCGCGACCATACCGAATTGATGCTGAAGCACTTTGGCGCCGATATTTCCTCGGCGCGCGAGGGCACGCATGGCCGCCGTATCACACTCAAGGGCCAGCCCGAGCTGCACGGCGCCACCGTGGTGGTGCCGGCCGATCCCTCTTCGGCGGCCTTCCCGGTGGTCGCGGCGCTGATCGTCGAGGGCTCCGATGTCGTCCTGTCCGACGTCATGACCAATCCGCTGCGCACCGGCCTGTTCACCACGCTGCGCGAAATGGGCGCCTCGATCGAGGAGAGCGAGGCGCGCGGCGACGCCGGCGAACCGATGGCGCGCTTGCGCGTGCGCGCCTCGAAACTGCGCGGAGTCGAGGTGCCGCCGGAGCGTGCGCCCTCGATGATCGACGAATATCTGGTGCTGGCGGTGGCGGCCTCCTTCGCCGAGGGCACCACCATCATGCGCGGCCTGCACGAGCTCCGCGTCAAGGAATCCGACCGTCTTGAAGCCACCGCCGCCATGCTGCGCGTCAACGGCGTCAAGGTCGAGGTCTCCGGCGACGATCTCATCGTCGAAGGCCGCGGTCACGTTCCCGGCGGCGGCACGGTCGCCACCCACATGGACCATCGCATCGCGATGTCCGCGCTGGTGATGGGCTGCGCCGCCGACCAGGCGGTGACCGTCGACGACACCGCCTTCATCGCCACCAGCTTCCCGGACTTCATTCCGATGATGCGTTCGCTAGGGGCCGAGTTTTCATGATCATCGCCATCGACGGGCCCGCGGCCTCGGGCAAGGGGACGCTCGGCAAGCGTCTTGCGCACCATTACGGCTATCGTCATCTTGATACCGGCGTGATCTACCGCGCCGTCGCCTATGCCCTGATGCAATCAGGTCATGATCTCCGCGACGAGGCGGCCGCGGTTGCGGCAGCGCTGGAGCTTGATCCCGAAAAGTTCGGCAATCCCGCGCTGAAGACCCAGCTCGCCGGTGAAGGCGCCTCGATCGTCTCGGCGATCCCGAGAGTCCGCGAGGTTCTGCTCAATTTCCAACGGCAATTCGCCGCCGACCCCCCCGGAGCGGTGCTGGACGGTCGGGATATCGGAACCGTGATCTGCCCGCATGCCGACGTGAAGATCTTCGTCGTCGCCGATCCCAAGGTCCGTGCCCGCCGCCGCACCATGGAAGCCAAGGCGAGGGGCGAGGAGGCCGACGAGGCGGCCGTGCTCGCCGACATCATCCAGCGCGACGAACGCGACAAGAACCGGCCGATTGCGCCTTTAAAACCGGCCCCGGATGCTTACTTGCTAGATAACTCCCAACTGGATATAGAAGGCGGCGTCCGGGCCGCCATCGACATTATCGAGGCCGTCCGAGCGGGCCGTCCGCGGGGTTAAGCCGCAGACGTCATTGGAGGAAGCGCCCGCTCCCGCTCTTTGAGGTCGATACTCTCGGTCCCTGCTTGGGACTGATGCGATCCAGGCTCCGGACACAAGATTTCCACGTATCGAACGTGCGGGCCCTGCCGGCCCGCTTCCGCTGTTTCGGCGCCAGCCGAAGCCGCGAGCGGTCGCTCGAAGGTCTTGCGGACCTTCCGACACTGCGCGTGCGATGCGCCCATGAACCCAACGGCCGGCAAGACGTCCGCAACTGGAGAACAAATGGCTTCGACTTCTGCTGATACCTATAGCCCGTCGCGCGACGATTTCGCCGCGATGCTCGACGAGTCCTTCGCAGGTGGCAACCTGCAGGAGAGTTCCGTCGTCAAGGGCAAGGTGGTTGCAATTGAAAAGGACATGGCCGTCATCGACGTCGGCCTGAAGACCGAGGGCCGCGTCGCCCTGCGTGAATTTTCCGGCCCCGGCCGTGACAGCGAACTGAAAGTCGGCGACGAGGTTGAAGTGTTCCTCGATCGCATCGAGAACGCCCTCGGCGAAGCCGTGCTGTCGCGCGACAAGGCGCGCCGCGAAGAGAGCTGGGGCAAGCTCGAGAAGGCCTTCCAGAACAACGAGAAGGTCAACGGCGTCATCTTCAACCAGGTCAAGGGCGGCTTCACCGTCGACCTCGACGGTGCCGTGGCCTTCCTGCCGCGCTCGCAGGTCGACATCCGTCCGATCCGCGACGTTGCGCCGCTGATGAACAACTCGCAGCCGTTCCAGATCCTCAAGATGGATCGCCGCCGCGGCAACATCGTGGTGTCGCGCCGCACGGTTCTCGAAGAGACCCGCGCCGAGCAGCGCCAGGAGCTGGTGCAGAACCTCGAAGAGGGTCAGGTCATCGACGGCGTGGTCAAGAACATCACCGACTACGGTGCGTTCGTCGATCTCGGCGGCATCGACGGCCTGCTGCACGTCACCGACATCGCGTGGCGTCGCGTCAACCACCCGACCGAGGTGCTCTCGATCGGCCAGACCGTGAAGGTCAAGATCATCAAGATCAACCACGAGACGCACCGCATCTCGCTGGGCATGAAGCAGCTGCTGGACGATCCGTGGCAGGGCATCGAAGCCAAGTACCCGCTGGGTGCCCGCTTCACCGGCCGCGTCACAAACATCACCGACTACGGTGCGTTCGTCGAGCTCGAGCCGGGCATCGAAGGCCTGATCCACGTCTCCGAGATGTCGTGGACCAAGAAGAACATGCACCCCGGCAAGATCGTTTCGACCTCGCAGGAAGTCGACGTGCAGGTGCTGGAAGTCGATTCCGTCAAGCGCCGCATCTCGCTCGGCCTCAAGCAGACCATGCGCAACCCCTGGGAGGTCTTCGTCGAAGGTCACCCGACCGGTTCGGTGGTCGAGGGCGAAGTCAAGAACAAGACCGAGTTCGGTCTGTTCCTGGGCCTCGAGGGCGACGTCGACGGCATGGTCCATCTCTCCGACCTCGACTGGAAGCTTCCGGGCGAGCAGGTGATCGACAACTACAAGAAGGGCGACATGGTGAAGGCCGTGGTGCTCGATGTGGACGTCGAGAAGGAGCGTATCTCGCTCGGCATCAAGCAGCTCGAAGGCGACCCCTTCGCCGAGCCGGGCGATGTCAAGAAGGGCGCGGTCGTGACCTGCGAAGTGCTCGAAGTGAAGGAGAGCGGTATCGAGGTGAAGATCACCGGTACCGACTTCTCGACCTTCATCAAGCGCTCCGAGCTCGCCCGTGACCGCAACGACCAGCGCGCCGAACGCTTCGCCGTCGGTGAGAAGGTCGATGCCCGCGTGATCCAGTTCGACAAGAAGGCCCGCAAGGTCCAGGTGTCGATCAAGGCGCTCGAAGTCGCCGAAGAAAAGGAAGCCATCGCGCAGTACGGCTCCTCCGATTCGGGTGCGACCCTCGGCGACATCCTGGGCACCGCGCTCAAGAACCGCGACAGCAAGTAAGCGAAACAGGTTTCGCTGCATCAAAGCCCCGGCTCGCGCCGGGGCTTTTTTGTTGTGCTTGATGCCCGTAGCCCGGATGGAGCGAAGCGCAATCCGGGAAGGTCTTACGGCGCTGTGACGGCCCCGGATTACGCTTGCGCTCCATCCGGGCTACGCAGTCGTTCCGAGTCCGCTCACAGCCTTGTTTTCTTCAAATTGCGCCGCAATTGATGTATCCAGATAAGCCGTTGGTCACGCCGTGACGGCACAACGCGTCCTGCCTTACATTTGGAGACATTCCGATGTCGCTCGATTCGGACATCATCGTCGATCGCCGCCGGATCCGTCGCAAGCTGACGTTCTGGCGCGTCATGGCTGCGCTGATCTTGATCGCGGCGATTGCAGGCTTTGCGCTGATTGCGACGCCCGGCGCGCGCGGCACTTTCGCATCCGCCGGCTCGATCGCGCGGGTTCATATCGAGGGATTGATCCGCAGCGATTCCGATCGCACGCAGGCGCTGGAGCGGCTGGAGAATTCGCAGGCCGCCGCGGTCATCGTCCACATCAACTCGCCGGGCGGCACCACCGCCGGCTCCGAGCAGCTCTACGACTCGCTCGTCCGGCTGAAAGCGAAGAAGCCGCTCGTCGTGGTGGTCGAGGGGCTGGCTGCCTCCGGCGGCTACATCGCCGCGATTGCCAGCGACCACATCATCGCCCAGCAGAGCTCGCTGGTCGGCTCGATCGGCGTGCTGTTCCAATATCCCAACGTCTCCGAGCTGCTGAAGACCGTCGGCGTCAAGGTCGAGGAGGTGAAGTCGTCGCCGCTGAAGGCCGCGCCCAACGGTTTTGAGCCCACCAGTCCCGAAGCACGGGCCGCCCTCGATGCGCTGGTGAAGGATTCCTACGCCTGGTTCAAAGGGCTGGTGAAGGACCGGCGTGGCATGGATGACACGCAGCTCGAAAAAGTTGCCGACGGCCGTGTCTTCACCGGACGCCAGGCGATCGATCTCAAGCTGATCGATCAGCTCGGCGACGAGAAGACGGCAGTGACCTGGCTGGTCGAGCAGAAGGGCGTCAAGAAGGGTCTTTCCGTGCGCGACTACAAGCTCCAGCCGCGTTTTGGCGATCTGCCGTTCCTCAAGACGGCCGCTGCCGTCACGCTGGAAGCGCTGGGTTTGGGCTCGATTGCGCGTCAAATCGGGCAAACCGGCGTCGCGCAGGCAGTCGATCGGCTCGGAATGGATGGAATGCTGGCGTTGTGGCAGCCGGCAGCGTCAAACTGACCGGAGACGGGCGAGTTCCAGAGGTTTTTCCCGTCTGGCGCGTGCCGGGGCAGCCCGCTTTTTCGGCATTTGTCACGTATTTTCACGACGCTCAATCTTGATTTAGCGTCTTGACAGATCACGGTATTTTCACGGAAATGGTCATCCGCACGCTCCCGGGTCCTATCTCTCGATGATCAAATCCGAACTTGTTCAGCGTATCGCCGAGCACAACCCGCATCTGTACCAGCGGGATGTCGAGAACATTGTGAATGCGATTCTCGAAGAGATCGTAGCGGCTCTCGCGCGCGGTGATCGCGTCGAGTTGCGCGGCTTCGGTGCCTTCTCGGTCAAGCATCGCCCTGCACGCGCCGGGCGTAATCCGCGCACCGGCGCCCATGTGCCTGTCGATCAGAAGAGCGTTCCGTTCTTCAAGACCGGCAAGGAAATGCGCGAACGGCTGAACCGCGACCATCCGGATCCCGGCGCACCCGACTGAGGCCGTCGTCGTCGGGGGGTAATCGAAATGGCCGCATGATGCGGCCGCCAGCTTGATTCAAGACGAGCGATCGCGATGCGAAAGTTCCTGACCGCGCTGATCGTGATTCCGCTGGGCCTGATCCTGGTGGCGTTTGCCGTCGCCAACCGGCATTTTGTCACGGTCTCGTTCGATCCCTTCATTTCGAACGACCCGTCATTGGAGATCACGCTACCTCTGTTTCTGCTGCTGATCCTGGTGGCGGCGGTGGGCGTCGTGGCGGGGGGCTGTGCCGTCTGGTTCGGCCAGCGGCATTGGCGACGCGCCGCGCGCCGGCATGAGGCCGATGCACGGGCTGCAAGGGGCGAACTGGCTGATCTACGGGCCCAGGCGGCCGCGGCAAGGCCCGAGCCCCAGCGCCTTCCCGCCCCGATCGGGGGCGGGCTTTACGGGCCCGTCGGGCGAGACAAGCAGCGCGCGACGTTGTAGAAGCGGCCCCGACCGAAAACCCTGTTTTCCGGCCGCGGCTTGCGGCCTCCATTTGCATTGAGACCATGTCCCTGCTCGTCAAAATCTGCGGCCTGTCCACGCGCGAGACGCTCGACGTCGCGCTCGACGCCGGCGCCGACATGGTGGGGTTCGTGTTCTTTCCGCCGTCGCCCCGGCATGTCTCGCTGGAGGTCGGCCGCGACCTCGGCCGCCAGGTGAAGGGCCGCGCGCTCAAGGTGGCGCTCACGGTCGATGCCGACGATGCGACGTTCGACAACATCATGGACGCGCTGTCGCCCGATATCTTCCAGCTCCACGGCCAGGAAAGCGTCGCGCGGCTGCGCGACATCAGGCAGCGGTTCGGCCGTCCCGTGATGAAGGCCGTCCCGGTCGCGACCTCGGCCGATCTCGCAGTGCTGCCGGGCTATGCCGCTGTCGCCGACCGCATCCTGTTCGACGCGCGCGCGCCGAAGGATGCGACCCGGCCCGGCGGGCTCGGGGAGCCTTTCGACTGGCACCTGCTCGGAAACCTCGAGCTCAAGCTGCCGTATATGGTTTCGGGCGGCCTTCATGCGGGCAACGTCGCGGAAGCCGTTCGGGTCACCCGCGCCGGTGGCGTCGACGTGTCCTCCGGCATCGAGAGCGCCCCCGGAGTCAAGGACCCCGAAATGATCAAGGCTTTCATTCGCGCCGCGCGCGCCACTCAAGAGTTGAGCGTCCGATGAACATCGCCAAACCAAACTCCTATCGCAGCGGTCCTGACGATCGCGGCCATTTCGGCATTTTCGGCGGACGCTTCGTCGCCGAAACGCTGATGCCGCTGATCCTCGATCTGGAGAAGGCCTACACCGCGGCCAAGGCCGATCCGTCCTTTCAGGGCGAGATGAACGGCTATCTCAAGAACTATGTCGGCCGGCCCTCGCCGCTGTATTTCGCCGAACGCCTCACCGAGCATCTCGGCGGCGCCAAGATCTACCTCAAGCGCGAAGAGCTCAACCACACCGGTTCGCACAAGGTGAACAACGTGCTCGGCCAGATCATGCTGGCGCGGCGGATGGGCAAGAAGCGCATCATCGCCGAGACCGGCGCCGGCCAGCACGGCGTCGCCACCGCGACACTGTGTGCGCGCTTCGGGCTCGAATGCATCGTCTACATGGGCGCTGTCGACGTCGAGCGGCAGCAGCCAAACGTGATCCGCATGGAGATGTTGGGCGCCACGGTGATGCCGGTGCAGTCGGGCACCCGTACGCTGAAGGACGCCATGAACGAGGCGCTGCGCGACTGGGTCACCAACGTGCACAACACCTTCTATTGCATCGGCACGGTCGCCGGTCCGCATCCCTATCCGACGCTGGTGCGCGATTTCCAGTCGATCATCGGCAACGAGACCAAGGCGCAGATGCAGGAGATCGAAGGCCGCCTGCCGGATTCGCTGGTCGCCTGCATCGGCGGCGGCTCGAACGCGATGGGCCTGTTCCATCCGTTCCTCGACGATCCCTCCGTCGAAATCTTCGGCGTCGAGGCCGCGGGCCATGGCCTGACGCAGCTGCATGCGGCTTCGATCGCGGGCGGCCGTCCCGGCGTGCTGCACGGCAACCGCACCTATTTGCTGATGGATGCCGACGGCCAGATCCAGGACGCGCATTCGATCTCGGCTGGCCTCGATTATCCCGGCATCGGCCCCGAGCATTCCTGGCTGCACGAGGTCGGTCGCGTGAACTATCTCTCCGCGACCGATGACGAGGCGCTTGCCGCGTTCCAGCTGCTGTCGAAGCTCGAAGGCATCATTCCGGCGCTCGAGCCGGCGCACGCCATCGCCAAGGTGATGGAGCTCGCGCCGAAGCGGCCGAAGGACCACCTGATGGTCGTCAACCTCTCCGGCCGCGGCGACAAGGACGTCCCGCAGGTCGGCGACATCCTGAGGGGCAAGAAGTGACCACGCGTATCGACACCCGTTTCGCCGAACTGAAGAAGCAGGGCCGCGCGGCCTTCGTGACCTACGTGATGGCCGGCGACCCCGATCTCGCGACGTCGCTCGAGATCGTCAAGGCGCTGCCCAAGGCAGGCGCCGACGTCGTCGAACTCGGCATTCCCTTCACCGATCCGATGGCGGATGGTCCCTCGATTCAGGCTGCGGGTCTGCGCGCGCTCAAGGCCGGCATGACCTTGAGGAAGACGCTGGACCTGGTGCGTGAATTCCGAAAGGACGACAACATTACGCCGCTGGTGCTGATGGGGTATTACAATCCGATCTACATCTACGGCGTCGACAAGTTCCTGGCTGATGCCAAGACATCAGGCGTTGACGGCCTGATCATCGTCGATTTGCCGCCGGAGGAAGACGAGGAGCTCTGCCTGCCCGCGCTGAAGGCCGGCCTGAACTTCATTCGCCTGGCGACCCCGACCACCGACGACAAGCGCTTGCCCGCGGTGCTCGCGAACACATCGGGCTTTGTCTATTACGTCTCGATCGCCGGCATCACCGGTGCCGCGGCGGCCGACGCGAATGCCGTCGGCGAAGCCGTCGCGCGCATCAAGCGGCACACCAGGCTGCCGATCTGCGTCGGGTTTGGCATCCGCACGCCGGAGGCGGCGCGCGCCATTGCCGAGCGGGCCAATGGTTCGGTGGTCGGCACCGCGCTGGTCGATGCCCTCAAGAACAGCCTCGACGCCGACGGGCGGGCAACCGCCAAAACCGTTAACGCCGTCGCGGAGTTGACGGCGGCCCTGGCCCAGGGCGTCAAGGGCGCGCAACAAGCGGCCGAATAGGCCATAATTCCGCTCGCCAAGCGGGTGACACGGCGGCTTGCCGGGCAAAGGCCCGGCCGCCATATATCCCTTCAGGCGGTCCCAAGCGGGGTCGCGCATCGGAGCAAACCATGAACTGGCTTACCAATGTGGTCCGGCCGAAGATCCGCAACATGCTGCGGCGGGAGACGCCGGAGAATCTGTGGATCAAGTGTCCGGATTCCGGGCAGCTCGTGTTCTACAAGGACGTCGAGGCCAACCAGTTCGTCATCCCCGGCTCGAACTACCACATGCGTATGGGCGCCGTGGCGCGCTTGAAGTCGATCTTCGACAACGAGACCTGGTTCGACGTCGCGCTGCCCGACGTCACGCCTGACCCGCTCAAGTTTCGCGACGAGAAGAAATACGTCGATCGGATCAAGGACGCCCGTGCGCGCACCAATTTGAATGATGCGATCAAGGTCGGCTACGGCAAGCTCGAAGGCTCCGCCGTCGTCGTCGCCGTGCAGGATTTCGATTTCATGGGCGGCTCGCTCGGCATGGCCGCAGGCGAGGCCATCGTGCGCGGGCTGGAGCTCGCGGTCGAGAAGAGCTCGCCGTTCATCGTGTTCGCGGCCAGCGGCGGCGCGCGCATGCAGGAAGGCATCCTGTCGCTGATGCAGATGCCGCGCACGACGGTCGCGGTGCAGATGCTGCGCGAGGCGAAGCAGCCCTATATCGTCGTGCTGACCAACCCGACCACCGGCGGCGTCACCGCTTCATACGCGATGCTCGGCGACGTGCAGATCGCCGAGCCCGGCGCGCTGATCGGGTTCGCCGGCGCGCGCGTGATCGAGCAGACCATCCGTGAAAAACTCCCCGAAGGTTTCCAGCGCGCCGAGTACCTCAAGGAGCACGGCATGGTCGACATGGTCGTGCATCGCCACGAGCTGCGTCCGACCCTGGCGAGGCTCTGCCGCCTGCTGACCAAGGCGCCGGCGCAGGAGAATGCGTCCAAGCCGATGCAGGCCGTCACGAGCCCGGCACAGATCGTATCGGCCGCTGAGACGGCGCCGGCTGCGCCCCACGCGTGAACGCTTCCCCTGACAGCGCGAAGACGCCGCTCGGCGAATTGATCGGGCGGCTGTCGGCCCTGCATCAGAAGCGCATCGATCTCGGCCTCGAGCGGATGCATCGCCTGCTCGAGCGGCTCGGCCACCCCGAACGCAAGCTGCCGCCGGTGATCCACGTCGCCGGCACCAACGGCAAGGGCTCGACCGTTGCCTATCTGCGCGCGACGTTGGAGGCGGCGGGCTTGCGCGTCCACGCCTACACCTCGCCCTACCTCGTCCACATCAACGAATGTTTCCGGCTCGGCGGGGTGCTCGTCGGCGACGATGAGTTGCGCGCGGCGCTGGAAGAGGTCGAGCGCGTCAATGCCGGAGAGCCGGCAACGGTGTTCGAGCTGAAGACCGCCGCGGCTTTTATTTTGTTCGCGCAAAACCCCGCCGATGTGGTGCTGCTTGAAGTCGGCCTCGGCGGTCGGCTCGATTCGACCAATGTCGTCGATGCGCCTGCGGCGTGCGTGATCACGCCGGTCAGCATGGACCATATGGATTTCCTGGGGGATACGCTGGCGTCGATCGCCGGCGAGAAGGCCGCGATCATCAAGCGCGGCGTGCCCGCGATTTGCGCCGAGCAGATGCCGGAGGCGATGGCGGTGATCGAGGCGCAGGCCAAGCGCGTGCGCGCGCCGCTGTTTGCCGCGAACGAGAGCTGGCACGTCAATGTCGAGCGTGGTCGCCTGGTCTATTCCGACGACCGCGGCCTGATGGACCTTCCGGCGCCGCGTCTGTTCGGCCGCCACCAATTCGCAAATGCCGGCCTTGCCGTCGCAACGTTGCGCGCGATCCCCCATTTCAAGGTGAGCCAGGCCGCGTTCGAGGCCGGCATCGTCGGTGCCGAATGGCCGGCGCGGATGCAGCGCATCACCTCGGGTGAGCTGCTCGCGTGGGGTCCGCAAGGTTCGGAAATCTGGCTCGACGGCGGTCACAATGCCGAGGGCGGCCGCGTCGCCGCGGCCGCGCTCGGCGATCTCGAAGAGCGGGTGTCGCGGCCGCTGGTGGTCGTCGCGGGCATGATGGCCAACAAGGACGCGCAGGGTTTCCTTGCCAATTTCGCCGGCCTCACCCGTCACATCATCGCGGTGCCGATTCCCGACACGGAGAATGCGATGCCGGTCGATCGGCTTGCGGATACCGCGCGCAGCCTCGGCATGCGCGTCGAGATCGCACCCGGCATCGAAGCCGCGCTGCGCGGCCTGTCGAAGCTCGCCTACGAGGTGCCGCCGCGCATTCTGATCACTGGCTCGCTGTATCTGGCCGGCCACGTGCTTGCGATCAACGGCACGCCTCCTGCATAGCTGATCGCGTAGCCCGGATGGAGCGCAGCGCAATCCGGGAATCGTGCCATAGGCGCTGAAGGCCCCGGATTACGCTGCGCTCCATCCAGGCTACGGGAGTGCCCAATGCGTTTTGCCGCCATCGCCGACGTCCACGGCAACTACCTCGCGCTGGAGGCGGTGCTCGCCGACATCCGCGCACGCGATATCACCGACATCGTCAATCTCGGCGACATGCTCAGCGGTCCGCTCGACGCACGCCGCACCATCGAGATGCTGATGCCGCTCGATGCCGTGCACGTGCTCGGCAACCATGACCGCTATCTGCTCGACCGTCCGCCGGAGAAGATGGGTTCGTGGGATCGTCCCGCCCATGCGGCGCTCAACGCCGCGCAGCTCGACTGGCTGCGCGCGCAACCGATGACGCGGGTGTTTCGCGACCAGGTGTTCCTCTGCCATGCGACGCCCGGGAACGACGAAGTCTATTGGCTCGACACCGTGTACCCCGACGGCGCGGTGGCGCTGTCGCCGCTTGATCGCATCGAGCAGTTCGCGTTGGGCATCAATCAATCCCTGATCCTCTGCGCCCACACCCATCTCGCCCGTGCCGTGCGTCTGCGCGACGGCCGGCTGATCGTCAATCCCGGCAGCGTCGGCAGCCCCGGTTATCGCGACAAGCACCCGGTCCCGCATGTCGTCGAGGCCGGCACGCCGCACGCGCGCTATGCGATCCTCGAGCTGACGAACGGAAGTTGGCAAGTGACGTTCCGCAGCATCGTCTATGACCACGAGGCGATGGCCGCGCTCGCCCGCCGCAACAATCAGCCGGAGCTCGCGAACGCGCTGGCGACGGGCTGGATCGCGTAGCGCAAAACAAAACGGCCGGCGTGACGCCGGCCGTTGCACAAACTCTTCGGAGGCGCTGCGGATCACACCGCCGACGTGATCCACTGCTGCAGCTTCGCCTTCGGCGCGGCGCCGACCTGGCGGGAGGCCATCTCGCCGCCCTTGAAGATCATGAGAGTCGGGATCGACATCACGCCGTACTTGGAGGCGGTCTTCGGGCTCTCGTCGACGTTGAGCTTCACGATCTTGACCTTGTCCCCCATCGCGCCGGCGATCTCGTCGAGGGCGGGTGCGATCATGCGGCAGGGGCCGCACCACTCGGCCCAGAAATCGACGACCACGGGGCCGTTCGCCTTGAGCACTTCGGCTTCGAAATCGGTGTCAGAAACCTTGCCAACGGCCATTGGGAGTACCTCACTCGGTTGAAAGAATCGGCGCGCACGGGAATCGCGCCCGGGATCATGGGGTCAACCTATGAACGGCTCCTTGCCGGGTCAAGGACGCTCACACCGAGATGAAGGGATGCCAGCGCCGCGTCCAGCGCGGGGGCTGAAATCTCCATATATTCAAGGGCCTCGGTCCAGAGCAGGACAGCCCGGATGGGCTTTTGGGGATAAAGCCGCGTCAGCACCGCCCGGTACAGCGCAAGCTGCCGGACATAGGCGACAGGCGCTTCAGCCGCGCTCTTCGGCGCGGCCTGGTTGGTCTTGAAATCGACGATCAGAACCTCATCCGGCCGAACGACCAGCCGGTCGATCTGCCCCGAAACCAATGCCGGGGCGCGGCCCGGTCGCTCCAGCCGGCCGGCGATGGCGGCTTCCGCCCGGCTGCCATTGGCAAAGACCGCTGCAAAGCGCGGCTCGATGATCAAGGCGAGCACTTTGTCGGCCAGCGCGGTGCGATCGGCTTCCGCCCAGTCCGCAGCGTTGCGCGCCATGAAGCCGAGCGCGGCCTCGCGCCGGCGCTCCGGGGCGATCTCAGGCAGGGATTGCAGCAGCCGGTGCACCAGCGTGCCACGCTGCAATGCGAGCGCGCGGGACTGGACCGACTCGCCTGATCGTACACTGCGTCCCGCCTCAGCCGACTGGCCGGACGGGCGCACGGGCTCGTCCTCGACGGCTTCACGCGGAGCCCGCGTTCGCAGCCAGTCCGGCAACGCGACTGTTGCGTCCACGGACGCCGCCGGCGTGCCCAGCGCCGCCACATCTTCCGGACGGGCGAATCGGGTGACCTTGCCGAACGGCGTCTCGATGATTTGCTTGTCCAGGCCCGAGCCGGCGAGCCCGGTGTCGATGAGGTCATACCAGCTCAGCTTGCGAACCGTCCTCATATTGCCGGGCATGCAGCCGCCGACGATCAGCCGGTCCGCCGCGCGTGTCATCGCGACATAAAGCAGGCGGCGATACTCGTCCTCGGTCTCCTCGAGCATGGCCTTGCGCGCGTCCGCGACGGGCTTGGGGTCGTCGGCCTTGCGGCCGGCCCAGACCACGACCTCGCCGCCGTTGCCGCGCGGCACGTGGATCAGCCGCACCCGCTGCGAATCTGCGGGGGACGACGTCGTGTCGACCATGAACACGACTGAAGCCTCGAGGCCCTTGGCGCCGTGCACGGTCATCACCCGCACCTCGTCGCGCGAGATCTCCATGTCGCGCTTCACCTCGGTGTCGGCCGAGCGCAGCCAGGCCATGAAGCCCTGCAGCGAGGCCGGCGCCTTGCGCTCATAGTTCAGCGCCAGCTCCAGGAACTCGTCGAGCGCGTCGTTGGCCTCATGGCCGAGACGGCGCAGAATGCGTGCACGACCGCCGTCGCCGCCGAGCAGCCAGGCGTAGAAGGCGAATGGCGTCTCCTCGCGGGCGCGCATCTCGCAGGCTTCGAGGCGCCGCAGCACGGTTGCGAACCTCTCGCTTCCGGCCGCATGCTCACCGAGCGCGCGGCGCAGCGAACCCTTGCGGCTATGGGCGAGCTGAAACAGATCGTCGTCGTCGAGGCCAAACAGTGGGCTCTTCAGCGCCACCGCCAGCGCCAGATCGTCCTGCGGCAGCAGCAGAGCATCCGCGAGGTTCATCAGATCGATGATGCCGATGTGCTCGGTCAGCTTCAACCGGTCGGCACCGGCGACCGGAACGCCCGCGTGCTTCAGCGCCTGGATCACGGCGTCGAACGCATTGCCGCGGCGGCGCACCAGGATCAGCATGTCGCCATAGCGCAGCGGCCGGCGCTCGCCCGCATGTCCGGTCAGCGTGCCGCTCTCGACCAGCCGCTTGATCTCGGCCTGGATGCGGCGGGCAAGCTTGACCTCGGGGCTCGTGGCGGCGACGCCGTCGAATGGCGCGCGCCAGCCCTCGATCTCCTGCCGGTCGTCGGCTTCCGCGAGATCCCAGAGCTCGACAACGCTCGGACCGGCATCGCTGAGCGAATTGTGCAGCGGGTGGCCGATGTCGATCGAATGGATGCTCTTGTAGATCTGGGGATCGCGGAAGACGTGGTCGACCGAGTGCAGGATCGTGGCGCCCGAGCGAAACGAATAGGTGAAGGCGACCGGGTCGAACTTGAGCCCGGCAGATTTGAACTTGCGGTCCAACTCCCGCTTGCGCGCATCGAATTCGTGCGGGTCGGCCCCCTGGAACGAGAAGATCGACTGCTTCTCGTCGCCGACGGCGAAGACGGTGCGGCTCAGTCCCTCGCGCGCGCCTTCTCCGGCGGTGAACTCGGAGATGATGTGCGCGACGATATCCCATTGCCGCGGGCTGGTGTCCTGCGCCTCGTCGATCAGGACGTGATCGACGCCGCGGTCGAGCTTGTAATGCACCCATCCCGAGGAGACGCGGTTCAGCATCGCCAGCGTCTTGTCGATGAGGTCGTCGTAGTCGAGCAGGCCGCGCTCCTGCTTCTCGCGGCGATAGTTCGCGGCGGCCGCGGTCGCGATATGCAGCAGGGCCGCGGTGCGGTCGCGCATGGTCACGGCGCGGCGCTTCTCGACCAATCCGCTGAGGCGCTGCGCCTCGTTCTCGAACAGGCGCGCGACCGAGGGATTGTGCTCGCCGAACTTCTTGGTCAGCACCGCCTTGCGCGGCAGCTTTTCGTCGGTGAGGAAGACGCCGAGATAGGCGTCGACCTGCGCCGCGCCCGAAAACACTTTTGCCTCGCGAAGTCGGCGCGCCTGGTCGTTGTCGGACTTGCTGCCGTCCTCGAGCGCAAAGGCGATGTCGTCCCAGCGCGAGCGCGGCAAATACGGGCCGTCGAGAATCTCTGTTTCGACGTCCTCGATGCGGTCGCTTGCGCTCACGCCCAGCGTCGCCGCCATCTGCGCGGCAGCAGCCTCCGCGTCGCCGGCTTCGTCGGTCCAGGCCATGAAATGGTCACGGCTCAGGCAAGCCTCGCGCACGACTTCCTTGAAGGTGACGTCGGCGGCGCTCGCCATCGCCGTCAGCAGTGCGCGGCCGGTGACGCTGTCGGGGGCGCGCGCGGCCTCCAGCAGCACCTTCAGATTGGCGCGCTCCATCATGTCGGTCTGGTCGCGCTCGTCGATGACGGCAAAGCGCGCGGGAACGTTGGCCTCGAACGGAAACTGCTGGAGCAGGCGAGTGCAGAGCGCGTGGATGGTCTGCACCTTCAAGCCGCCCGGCGTCTCCAGCGCGCAGGCGAACAGCTTTCGCGCTTCGCGGCGTATTTTTCGATCAGGATGGGGAATGCCGACCGCCTTGATCGCCGCGTCGAGCGCGGTGTCGTCCAGCGTCACCCAATGACCGAGCGTGGTGAACACGCGCTCGGCCATGTTGGCGGCGGCGGCCTTGGTGAAGGTGATGCAGAGGATCTTTTCCGGCGGCACGCCTGACAGCAGCAGGCGGATCACGCGCTGCACCAGCACGTGCGTCTTGCCCGAGCCGGCATTGGCCGACACAAAGGCCGACGCGGTCGGATCGGAGGCACGCGCCTGCCGCGCGCGCACCTCGTCCGGGATGGGGCGCGGCAGCTTCACCATTCCTCGATCCCCAATCCGCCGGCCGCAGACCATTCCTTGATCCGGGCGAGGTCGTCATAGGCGCCGTAGCGGTTCGTCCACATCGGCAGGTTCAGCGAGGTGTACGGCTGATTCTCGTCGTCGAAGGCGCGGATCAACGCTTCCAGCTTGGCGCGCGCCTCCGCGGCCGCCGTATCCGGCGGCTGCGGCTCGTCGCCCTGCTTGTATTTGAGCTCGAGGACGCGCTCTTCGCCGGGCGGATTGTTGCCGCTCAGCCGCACATAGACGAGCTGGCTCACGGAGGAGCCCGCGTCGATGTCAGGAAACCCGCCTTCGCGGAGGATGGCGGCCTCGAGCGTGAGCTGCGGTGACAGGCCCATGCGCACCTGCTTGCCGGTCGGCGGCTGCCCGGTCTTGTAGTCGAGGATGGCGTAGCCGCCGCCCTGGCGCCGCTCGATGCGGTCGGCGCGGGCGGAGAGGCGGAAGCTGCGCTCGTCGTCGAGCCTGATCGAAATCTCGCCGCGGGTCTCCGCATTGATTGCCTCGATCGCCGCGCGCCGCGCGGTCTCCCATTCGCCGAACCAGCGCGCGATGCGCTGGAACCGCGGCCACCACAGCGCCCGCGCCTCCGGACGTTCCATCAGCGGCGCAAAATGCTTTTCGCCGATCGCGCGCAACACGCGAGCGGGATCGTCGGGCAGCCGCGTCGCGTAGCTTTCGGTGAACTCGCCGATCGCCTCGTGGATCGCCGAGCCCCGGTCGGCGGCCGAGAGCGGCATATCGACGGGGTCGAGCGCATCCAGCCGCAGGATGTACTTTGCGTAGATCGTATAGGGATCGCGCAGCCAGTCCTCGATTGCGGTGACCGACATCTTCAATGGCCGCGTCGCGCGCGGCGGCCGCGGCTCGGGCTGCTTGATCGGCTCGACCTTGTCGGGCTGGTCCAGCGCACCCGCGAACTGCGCGTATTTTTCGCCGGCGCGAACCGCTGTCTTCCAGAGCTCGTCGCCCGCGACCGCCTCCAGCCGATGCAGGAAGCGCGAAGCCACTGCCGGCGCGCCGCCGGCCTTGGCGGAATGGGTGAGGATCACCTCGCCGCCACCGAGCAGCTGCGCGAAGTCATGGGCGGAAAGGCCGATGCGTCGCTCTGGCAGGTCGAGACCAAGCTCATGCCGCATCGGCCGGCTCAGCCAGGGATCGATGCGCGGCGCCGGCGGCCAGACGCCCTCGATCAAACCGCCGACGATGATGCGGTCGGCCTGCATCAGACGCGATTCCAGCGGGCCGTAAATCTGCAAGCGCGCGCCGGGCCTATCCCGCCGCCGCACGGCGCGATCGCCGAAGGCGGTCTGGAACAGGTCAGGATAGTCGGGCAGCGGCACCATCAATCCGCTGGCCGTGCCGCCGCGCAGGAGATCGTCGAAGGCGGCAGCGAGCGCAAGGCCTTCGCGCTCCTCGAAAGCGAGCGGGATGCCCTGCTCGTCGCGCGACAGCGCGATCATGGTCTCGCGATGCCGGTGCGCGAACTCGGCGAAGTCGTATGGCTTCGACGGCGGCAGGCTCTCGATCGGCGCAAGGGCCTTTTGCAAGGCATCGATCAATGCCTGGATGTGATCGAGATCCTCGGCCTTGAGCCTTGCGCGCGGTTCGGCGCGGTGCAGCGCGGAGGCCTCGCTGCGCCACAGCTTTGCCAGCTCCTCGCGAAAACGGTTGAATTCGCGCAGGAGACCGGCGGTCCCGGCAGGCGGACGCGTGCCACGCAAGACCGCGAGCTCGAGATTCTCGATCGCCGCCTTCCACGCGCCGGGCGCGCGGTCGAGCCGGCACAGCGGATGTTTCAGCATCGCCAGCAGCGTCGGCGGCTCCAACCCCTTCGCCGCGGCCTCTGCGGAGAGGCGTGCGAAGACCCCGGCGGAGGTTTCCATCAGCACGTCGCCGCCGGAATCGTCGAAACTGAGGCCCCATCGGGTAAGCGCAGCCATCACGCGTCGGGCCAGCGCGCGGTCGGGCGTCACCAGCGCGGCGGACTTGTCGAGATGCCGTGCTTCGCGCATCGCGATTGCGATCGCGAGCGCCTCCATTTCGGGATTGGGGGCCTCGACGACCGCGAGCCTTGTCATGCCGCCGGCGATCTTCGCGGCGACATCCGGCTGCTTCAGCCGGTCGTGCCAGACCTCGGTCTTGGCGGAAGGCCGCATCGATTCGGAGACAAGCAGATCGCGGCCGCCTTCTGCAGGCGGCTGGAGAATCTCGACATCGCCGCGCTTGATGCCGAAGCGCTCCAGCAGTGCGTGCATCGCGTATTGCGGATGGTTCGATGCCGGGTGCTCCACGAATTTGCCGAACCCGTCGCGCACGCCGCCGATGCTGCGCCAGGCATCGTCGTCGAGATCGGTGTCGAGGCCGGGCAGCACCACGGCGCCATGCGGCAGCGAGGCGACGGCATGCAGGAATTTCGCGGTGGCCGGCATCGAGCCGGTCGAACCCGCCGCGATCACCGGTCCGTGCGGATGCGCGGTCAGCCGTTTGGCTTCCGCCGCGATCAGGAGATCGCGCCGCGCCGCCGGTTCGATCCGGTTGATCTCGGCGAGATGCTGGGGCCAGGCGATGCGTGCGATGCGCAGGAATTCGAGCGAGTGCTGCCAATAGCGGTCGAGCATGTCAGGCACGAGGCCGTCGAGCGCGTTCCAGTCGACGCCGCGCGTGACCATGTCGTCGATCAGGCGCGCGAGATCGCCGGCCAGCGCCAGCGTCGAGGCGGGGCTGCCGACCACCAGCGGCGACAGCACCGGGCCCTTGGCCCAGGCGGCGACAAGCTGCGCCAGTGTCAGCCGGCGTTCGAGCTCGCCGAGCCGCGGCGGAATCTCGAGCGGCGTCGCGCCGGAAAACTGCTCGGCTTCATCGGCGAAGGCGAGCTCGTCCTCGTCGATGTCGCCGAGCGCGACGATGCGCGGCAGCACGACGGCATCGGTCTTCATCTCGTCGAGGAAGATCTCGCGCACGACGCGCATCGCGCGCCGCGTCGGCAGGTACAGCGTGGCGTCCGCCAGCCGCGCCGGCTCCTTGCGCGCTTCGAATCCCTCGACCAGCCGTCCCTCGAGCAGGGCCGCAACGACCGTGCGCAGGAATGGAACTGAGATGGGAACGCTGAAGACGCGCATGAGCTGCCTGATTCGAAGGATCAGGCAATATAGGGAGGCGAGGTCGAATGGTCATGGGTGGAGGGGAGATAGTCCCCGTTGTTCGACGGACTAGGCGAGGTGCCGTAGGGTGGGCAAAGGCGCACTTGCGCCGTGCCCACGACTTTTCCCCGACGGCATCAGGTGGTGGGCACGCTTCGCTTTGCCCACCCCACGGCACCGTCTTCGAGGCTGACCTTAAGCCACGCTCTCCAGAAACGCCTCTTCCGCGGCGTGCACGGCGTCGGGGGTGCCGACATGCATCCAGACGCCGTCGAGGCGGAGGCCGAACAGCCGCTCCTGCTCGCCCGCGCGGTCGAACATCTTGGTCAGCGAGAATTCGCCCTGCGGCGCGCCATCGAAGATCGACGGCGACAGGATCGCAGCACCGGCATAGACGAACGGAACGACCTCTTTTTCCTTGCGCTTGCGCAGCGCGCCATCGGGCAGCATGCCGTAATCGCCCCGACCGCTATAGCCGATGCTGGTTGCGGTCGGCGCCATCAGCAGCAGGATGTCCATCCGCGCGGGGTCGAAGTTCTCGGCCAGCCGCGTCAGGTTCGAGCGCACGCCGTCGATCCACAGCGTGTCGGAATTGACATGGTAGAATGGCGCATCGCCGAGCAACGGCAGCGCCTTGACCACGCCACCGCCGGTGCCGAGCACCTGGTCGCGTTCGTCCGAAATGGTCACGCGCGGATGCTGGCGCGAAGCGGTGTGATCGATGATCTGATCCGGCAGGTAATGCACGTTGACCACCGCGTCGGTCACGCCGGCCTGGCCGAGCTTGTCGAGCACGTGGTCGAGCAGCGGCTGGCCGGCGACCGGCACCATCGGCTTCGGCATCTTGTCCGTCAGCGGACGCATGCGCAGGCCGAACCCTGCGGCGAGCACCATGGCTTTGGTCGGTTTGACGGACATCCTTCGCTTTCTCAGACCTTCGCGTTCGCAGCAATCCTAACACGAGGTTCGATCAGCCGCACCGCATCTCAACCGCCTTAACCACCCGCCGTGACGGTTGTACGACGGGTGTTGCCGTCATGCCCCGACGGCTGTGGAACGCGCCTTTTTCTTCTTGTCGCCGACCTTCAGGAAATTGACGCCGATCTGGTCGCCATTGACCCAGGCGAGCTCGCAGCGCCGGTAGGCCAGCCCGGTGGACGACAGCAGCAGGAAGAATTCTTTCAGATGCAGGCCCTCGACCGAGCCGTCGATGGTCAGCTTGGCGCCGCTGTCGGAGACGTCCTCCATGGTGCATTCGCGCCGCCAGGTCCCGTCGATACCCATCATCTGGGCCGGAATCCCACGCTCGAAAACGACCCGGCTGTTGCCACGCTGGTCAGTCTTTACCGCCATCTGCCCGCTCCAGCCCCGTAATCTCCCGGCTGCCTCGCCGCCAGAATACCGCCGTCTTGGCTAACAGCCGGTAAATCGGGGTCCGAATCAGGCCTATGGCGAACTTTGGGGCGGAGGGACGTTGGCGAGATACCAGTCGCGCAGGAAGCTCAGCGCCGGGTGGGCCAGCGAGCGCTGGAGATAGGTCCAGATCCGCGGCTGGTGGCGCAGATAATGCGGCTTGCCGTCGCGGCGGTTGAGCCGGGCGAAGGTGCCGAGCAGGCGCGTGTTCCGCTGCGCCGACATGATGGCGTAGAGCTCGGCAAAGCCGGGCGGATCGAAGCCTGCATCATTGGCGCGGCGTGCCTTGATGTAGCGCGACAGCAGCGTCAGCTCGATATTTTCAGGCACGTCGATGCGGGCGTCCTGGAGCAGCGAGACCACGTCGTAGGATTGCGGCCCAAGCACGGTGTCCTGGAAATCGATCACGCCGACTCGCGCGATGCCGGTGCGATTGCCGAGCCAGATCAGATTGGGCGAATGATAGTCGCGGATGATCCACGTCCTCGGCGCAGCCAGCGGCTTCTTCAGCAGCTCGCGCCACATCGCGAAGAACTCCGTGCGCGCCGCCTCGCTCAGCGGCGCATTGCGATCGGGCAGATACCATTCCGGCATCAATCCGATTTCGATCAGCATCGCCTCGACGTCGAAGATAGGGATTTCGTAAGTCTGTCCGTCCAGCGGCAGCGTCTCCGGCAGCGTCTTGCCATGCAAGGCGGCCAGCGCGTCGGTCGCGGCCTCATAGCGTTCGGCGATCGGCCGCGGCGGATCGCCTTCGATCACGCCCTCGCTGCCGAAGTCTTCCGAGATCAGGAAGCCATGGTCGAGATCGAAATGATGGATCACAGGCGCCGACAGTCCCTGCGCGCGCAGGCCTTCGTCGATGGCGACGAAGGGTTTGATATTCTCGGCGAGATGCACCGCGGCGCTGTAGGATTTTCCGTTGTAGACGGCCGCACCATCGGGCCGTTGCGGAGAATTCATCAGGATGACGACGCCGTCGCCGCGCAGCAGCCGTGCATAGGAGCGCGTCGAGGCATCGCCGGCCATGCGCTTGCGCGTTGCATCCATGTAGCCCGATGCGTCGAGGAAGTCGCGCAGCGCCTTCAGCCGCGCGACGGTGACTGCGCTCTTGCCGTAACCGGTGATGTCGGCGGCGCGCGCGTTCGAGCCCAGTGCGGGACGGTGCGTCAGCGCGATGTCGATACGATCGGCGGGCAGGGCCGACGGTGCGCGCTCCGGCCATTCGATCAGCACGAGCGCGGCTTCGGGCAGCGGCGACAGGCCGATCTCCTCGAGCTCGCTTTCGTCCTCGACGCGGTAGAGATCGGCGTGCAGCACCGGGAAGGGCGGCAGCTCGTAGCCCTGCACCAGCGTGAAGGTCGGGCTCGGCACCTCCAGCTCCTCGTCGCCGGCGAGATAGCGGATCAGGCTGCGGGCCGCCGCGGTCTTGCCGGCGCCGAGATCGCCGGTGAGGGTGATGACATCGCCGGGGCCGACCAGCAGGGCGAGATCAGCCATCAATTGTGCGGTGGCCGTCTCGTTGTGGAGCGCGACGGAGAATGTGGTGGGCGCGATCATTCGGCGGCGTCGCGATGCGCCGCCTGGTCGGTCGGGAAATCACAGATCACGACCGTGCCGCGGCCGACGATCGAATCCACCCGCACCTTGCCGCCATGCAGCTCGACGAAGGAGCGCACCAGCGACAGGCCGAGCCCGGCGCCGCGGTGACGCGAGCCCTGCGAGCGGCTTTCGAACCAGTTGAACACCTTGTCCTTCATGTCGGCAGGTATTCCAGGCCCGGAATCTGTCACGGTGAAGACCACGCTGCGCTCGGTGCGGCGCGCGCTGATACCGACGGTGGAATCCTGTGGAGAAAACCCGACGGCGTTGGCGAGGAGGTTATAGAGCACCTGCACCACGCGTTTCTCGTCGCCGACGAAACTGCCGACATCGGGCGCGATCTCGACCTTGAGGCGGATGCGGTCGGTGGCGAGCCGGTCCTGGATGCCCTCGGCGGCGAGCTCGATGGTCTTGCTGACGTCGACGGGCCCGAGTTCCAGCTTCATCGCGCCGGCGTCGATGGTGGCGAGATCGAGGATGTTGTTGGTGAGCGCGAGCAGCGCGTTGGTCGACTTGGTGACGTAGTCGAGATATTCGGCCTGCTTCGGCGTCAGCGGCCCGGTGGAGGGGTCGCTGAGGAAATGCGCGAAGCCGATGATGGTGGTCAGCGGCGAGCGCAGCTCGTAGGAGACGTGGTGGACGAAATCCACCTTCATCTGGTCGGCGGTCTCCAGCGCCTCGTTGCGCTCGCGCAGCGCGCGCTCGACATTCTCGGTGTCGGTGATGTCCTGGAACGTCAGCATGGTCGCGCCGTCATGCAGCGGCCGGATCATGCCGTCGAGCACGCTGCCGTCCTTGCGCTCCAGCTTCAGCGGCACGTCGGCGCGGCTCTCGATCGAGGTGACGGCCTCGCGGATCTGGCGCCAGACCGCGGGGTCGTCGAACAGCTGATGGCACCAGCCTTCCACGGTCTGGATGTGCGGCTCGTCGCGCATGGCATCGCTCGACAGCTTCCACATCCGCACGAAGGCCGGGTTGAACAGCTGCGCCTTGCCGTTGCTGCCGAACACCGCGACGCCCTCGGCCAGGCTGTCCAGCGTCTCGCGCTGGACGCGGATCATGCCGTCGAAGCGGCGGGCCAGCTCGAGGCTCTCGGTGACGTCGTCGAACAGATAGGTGACGCCGCCTTCCGGATTCGGCGTGGTGACGACCGAGAGCGCGCGGCCATCCGGCAGGTACCAAGTGTCCTTGGCAGCCTCGACCGCGCGATAGGCTTCGTGCAGTTTTACTTTCCAGGCCCGGAAGTCCGGCTGCTCCGGCAGTTTCCGCGCGGCACGGAGCTGGTCCAGAACGCTGGAATCATCGGGATTGGCGTCGAGGAAGGTGCGGTCGAGGTCCCACAGCCGGCGATAGGAATCGTTGTAGAAGGCAAGGCGACGCTGGCCGTCGAACACGGCAACGCCCGAGGAGAGCTGGTCCAGCGTACGGCGATGCGCCTCCGCCATCCGCACCAGCGCCGAGCTCAGCGCATCGGCCTCGCTGGCATCGATGGCGACGCCGACGCTGCCGCTGCCGACATTGACCGCGCGCACGTCATAGATGCGCCGCTCGCCGCCGATCACGATCGGCAGCCGCGAGGTGAAGCTCGCGGCGTCCTTCAGGCCCCGCTCCATCGCGGTGCGGTCGGCGCTGTCGAGCAACTCGAGCTTGCGCTCCTGCGCGTCGGTGACGCTGGCCGCCTCGGTCGCGCGGACATAAGCCGGGTTGGCGAACGTAAGCGCGCCATTCTCGCCCTTGGCCCAGATCGGCCACGGCGCGGCGGCGGCGAAGCCGCGCAGCATCTCGGTCTCGTCCGAGAGCGCCTTGTAACGCAGATTGGTCTCGGCCAGATCGCGCCGGAGACCGGAGAGCTCGCGAATCCGGACGATGGCCTGGCCGCCGATGGCGCGGCCGATCGCTTCCAGCGTGTGGCCATGCGCGGTGGTCAGCGTCAGCTGGAACCCGTCGCCGCGGTCACGCAGCGCGTCGACCGCGTGGTCCATCTGCAGTGCCGGTTCCGGCGGCAGCCAGGTTCCGAAGGCCAGCACGCGTTGCGGCGAGGAGTCGCGCGACAGCACCATGGAGATGTCGCCGGAAATCTGCGCGCGATTGTCGCCGGCCGGCCAGGAGATCAGGATCTGCGGCTCGGCGAACAGCAGCGCGCCGAAGCGGTCGGCTTGCAGCTGTAGTTCCCCGATCCGGGCGCGCAGCCGCGCCTCGTTCTTCGCGGTCCGCACCCGCGTCCGCATCAGCAGGATCGCGGCCATCACCGAGAAGCCGAGCAGCGCCAGCGCGGTGGCGAGCACCGCGAGTTCCTGCCGGTTGAAATCCAGCATGATGGAGAGGGTGTCGATGAGGTCGGCGGCCTCAGCCGGCGCAGCCGGCAGTAGCGCTGCGAGAGCGCCTCCCAACAGGCCGTCGCGCGCAAGCGATGTGCACGACAGCAGCGTCCGACGCATCGACACGATCACGCCTGACATAGTTGCCCCAAGACCGCACGAATCTACGCGCGGCGACCCCCGTCGCGCGCGAATCAAAAGACAATACCCTCACCGTGACTCCGCCGGTAAGAGTCCAGATCGTGAACGTAAAAAGCGGTCCCTAAAAAATGCCGGGCGGGGTGTTCCAGCGCACGTCGTTCTTCGGGATGATTCGGCTGGGATTGCCGCGTGTTAGCGTCCGGTCGAGCCGAAGCCGCCGGCGCCGCGGTCGGTGGCCGACAATGTCGCCACCGGAACCAGCGTGGCCTGCACCACGGGCGCGACCACCATCTGGGCGATGCGTTCGCCGCGCTTGATCACGAAGGGTGCCGCGCCGTGATTGATCAGGATCACCTTGATCTCGCCGCGGTAGTCCGCATCGATCGTGCCCGGTGAATTCAGCACGGTGACGCCGTGCTTGGCCGCAAGCCCCGAACGCGGCCGCACCTGGGCTTCAAAGCCGGGCGGCAAGGCGATGGCAAGCCCGGTCGGCACCAGCGCATATCGACCGGGTACGAGTGTCATCGGCTCGCCCTCCGGCACGGCCGCCATGAGGTCGAGGCCGGCGGCCTCCGTGGTCTGATAGGCCGGCAGTGGCAGGCCTTCGGCATGCGCCAGCTGCTGCAGCTCGACAGTGACCTTCGTGCTCAAGATGCCGGCTCCAGGGATTTGTCGGTCACGCTCTTGACGATATGCGCGACCAGTTCGATGGCGACTTGTTCCTTGGTCATCACCGGCCAGGAATCAACTGCAATCTCGCCGTCCTTCTCGCCATTCTTGCGGCTTATCAGGTGAACCGTGTTGCGGTCGCCGCCCATCACGCCGGTGGCGGGAGAGACGTCGTTGGCGACGATCCAGTCGCAGCCCTTGCGGGCCAGCTTCGACTTGGCGTTGTCGATGAGATGCTCGGTCTCGGCGGCAAAGCCGATCACCAGCGGCGGACGCTGGTCGGTCAGCTTGGAGATCGTCGCGAGAATGTCGGGGTTCTCGACCAGCTGAAGCGGCGGCATGCCGGCCGAGGTCTTCTTCAACTTCTGCTCGCCCTCGTTGGCGACGCGCCAGTCGGCGACGGCGGCGGCGAAGATCGCGATGTCGGCGGGCAGCGCGGCCTGGACCTGCTCCAGCATCTGCCGGGCCGATTCGACATGCTTCACCGTCACGCCGGCGGGGTCGTCGAGATCGACCGGCCCGCTCACCAGGATCACCTCGGCGCCCGCGGCCTGCGCGGCGGCGGCAATGGCAAAGCCCTGCTTGCCGGAGGAGCGGTTGGCGATGTAGCGCACCGGATCGATTGGCTCGTGGGTAGGCCCTGCGGTGATCAGCACGCGCGTGCCGGCGAGGGGCTTGGGCACCGGCGGCCGCAGCAGGCGTTCGGCGGCAGTGGCAATCTCGATCGCTTCCGACATGCGGCCGACACCGGCTTCGCCCGCCTCGGCCATCTCGCCGGAATTCGGGCCAATCAGCACCACGCCGTCGCGCTGGAGCTGGGCGACGTTGCGGCGTGTCGCGGCATTGTTCCACATCAGCGGATTCATCGCCGGCGCCAGCAGGATCTTGCGGTTGGTGGCGAGCAGGATGGCGCTGGCGAGGTCGTCGGCGTGGCCGTTCGCCATCTTCGCCATCAGGTCGGCGGTGGCCGGCGCCACCACGATCAGGTCGCAGTCGCGCGCCAGGCGAATGTGGCCGGCGTCGAACTCGCTCTGGGGATCGAACAGGTCGGTATAGACGCGCTCATGCGACAGTGCGCTCGCGGCCAGCGGGGTGACGAATTGCTGCGCCGCCTTGGTCAGCACGCAACGGACCTCGATGCGCCGCTCTTTCAGCCTTCGGATCAGGTCGAGCGATTTGTAGGCCGCGATACCGCCGCCGATGATCAGGGTGACGCTGGCCTCGGGAAGGGCGCCGATGCGCTGGGGCGTGGTGGCGGCTGATGGTGCCGGCGGCGCCGAAAACGGCGTCAGCGGCTCCTCGCGGCCCTCGATCAGCTCCCGCAGGATGACCCGGACCTCTTCCTCGACCGACCTGTGGTTCTTGGCCGAGCGCAGGCGCAGATAGGTTTTGACGCCTTCGTCGAGCTTGCGGATGGTCAGGCTTGCCATGACGCCTCTCCAGCGCGGAATGATAGCGATGCTATCATTCGTATGATTGCAGTGCAATCATAAATTCCGGACGGCGATCAGGATTCCGATGAAGGTCGCGGCGATGATCCACAGCGCGACGGTGCGCCAGCGGTTCTTGCGGCCTTCGCTGCGGCCCATCGCGGCGATGCTCTCCGGCGACAGCCGGATGCCCTCCCGCGTCATGGTTTCGAGCTGCTCCAGCACCTTCACGGACCGCTCGGCGATCTCGGGCAGGCGCATCAGCACGCGCGCGATGTCTCCGGTCCCGGCGAGTGCGCCCTCCACCCGGCCGATCGGGCCGAGATTGCGCTCGATCCATTCGCGCACCACGGGGTCGGCGACCTTCCAGATGTCGAGCTTGGGATCGAAGCCGCGCGCGACGCCCTCGACCACCACCATGGTCTTCTGCAGCAGGATCAGCTCGGGCCGCGTGGTCATGTCGAACAGGCCGGTGACCTCGAGCAGCAGCGTCAAGAGCCGCGCCATCGAGATCTCTTCCGCCGTGCGGTTGTGAATCGGCTCGCCGATGGCGCGGATGGCTTGCGCGAAATTCTCGACCGAGTGATGCGCGGGCACGTAGCCCGCCTCGAAATGCACCTCGGCGACGCGGCGATAGTCGCGGGTGATGAAGCCGAGCAGGATCTCGGCGAGGAAGCGACGCTCCTTCATCCCGAGCCGGCCCATGATGCCGAAATCGACCGCGACGAGTCGTCCCGCGTCATCCAGGAACAGATTGCCCGGATGCATGTCGGCGTGGAAAAAGCCGTCGCGCAGCGCGTGCCGCAGGAAGCTCTGGATCACCTTGCGGCCGAGATCGGGCAAGTCGACCTGTGATTCCGCCAGACGCTTGTGATCGTTCAGCGCGATGCCGTCGATCCACTCCATCGTCAGCACGTTGTGCGTGGTGCGGTCCCAATCGACCTCAGGCACGCGGAAATCGGGATCGTTGCGCGTGTTCTCCGCCATCTCGGACAGCGCCGCGGCTTCCAGCCGCAGATCCATCTCCATGGCGACCGAGCGCGACATGGTGTTGATGACCTCGATGAGGCGCAGCCGCCGCGCTTCCGCCGAATAGGTCTCGGCCTTGTGCGCGACGAAGAAGAAGTCGGAGAGATCGCGGCGGAAGCGTACGGCCACGTTGGGCCTGAGCACCTTGACCGCGACCGATCGCCGGATCCCATCATGCGAGACCTCGGCGCGATGCACCTGCGCGATTGAGGCCGCCGCAACGGGAGGGCCGAAGCTCACAAACACGTCCTTCAGCGGCCGCTCCAGCGACGTCGCGATCGCGGCTTCCGCTTCGTCCTGCGGAAACGGCGGCAAGCGGTCCTGGAGGCTTTCGAGGTCACGCGCCATGATGACGCCGACGACGTCGGGGCGTGTGGCCAGGAACTGTCCGAGCTTGAGATAGGCGGGGCCCATCCGTGTCAGCGCGCGCGCGATCCGCGGGCCGTGCTTGACGCCTCGCCGTTCGACCAGGCGCGCCAGCTTCAGCGCGAGCTGTCCCGGCGGCGGCACCAGGCTCGGGTCGACCGAACCGAACACGCCCTCGCGCGCGAACACGAACGCGGCGCGGATCAGGCGCGAAATGTGGGTGAAGGCAGAGATCACAAACGCCAGCCCGAATGCAGTGCGACGATGCCGCCGGAGAGTGTCTGCCAGCTGACGCGGGAAAAGCCGGCCTCGCGGATCATCTCGGCGAAGGCGTTGGGCTTCGGAAACTTGCGGATCGATTCGACGAGATATTGGTAAGACTCGGCGTCGCCCGTGACCATGCGCCCGAGCGGCGGGATCACCTTGAACGAGAACAGATCATAGATCCGGTCGAGCCCGGGCATATCGACCGTGGAGAACTCCAGGCAGAGGAAGCGGCTGCCGGGCTTCAGCACGCGATAGGCCTCGCGCAGCGCAAGGCCGATCTGCGGCACGTTGCGGATGCCGAAAGCGATCGTATATGCGTCGAAGCTGCGGTCGGCGAAGTCGAGCGCTTCGGCATTGCCTTCGACGAAATCGACCTGGGTCTCGAGATGGCGCTTGGCGGCGCGCTCGCGGCCCACGGCGAGCATGTCGGAATTGATGTCGCAGACGGTAGCATGGAAGCCCGGGCCTGCGGCCTTGGCGGCGCGGAACGAGATGTCGCCGGTGCCGCCTGCGACGTCGAGCAATGCGAATGGCCGGTCGCCCCTGGGCGGGTCTAGCGCGGTGATCATGATGTCCTTCCAGACCCGGTGCAGGCCACCGGACATCAGGTCGTTCATCAAATCATAGCGCGACGCCACGCTGTGAAACACGTCGTTCACCAGCGTCTGCTTGTCCCCCAGGGGAACGTCCTTGAAGCCAAAATGCGTGGTTTCGCCCGGCCGATCCATTACTCTACTCCACTGGGCGGACCATAGCGCGCCCGCCGCAATGGCGCTATCACACCGCCCTCATAAGGTGAATGCCTGACCATGCCTGAATTGCCCGAAGTCGAGACCGTTCGCCGCGGCCTTCAGCCTGTCATGGAGGGTGCGAAAATCCTGGTCGCGGAGGCCCGCCGGCCGGATCTGCGCTTTCCGTTCCAGCCGGATTTCGTGGCCCGGCTCAAGGGCCAGGTCGTCACCGGGCTCGGCCGGCGCGCAAAATATCTCATGGCCGACCTCGCCTCCGGCGATGTGCTGCTGATGCATCTGGGCATGTCGGGCTCGTTCCGCGTCATCAAGCCGGATAACGAGGCCGCCCCCGGCGAGTTTCACCATCCGAAGGGCAAAGATTCCACGCACGACCATGTGCTGTTCCGGATGTCCTCCGGCGCCGATATCGTCTTCAACGATCCACGCCGCTTCGGTTACATGAAAGTGATCGCGCGCAACGCGCTCGAAGACGAGCCGCTGCTGCGCGGGCTCGGCCCCGAGCCGCTCGGCAACGAATTCGACGCCGCGATGCTGGCGCGGTCCTGCGAAGGCAAGACCACCAGCCTGAAGGCGGCGCTGCTCGACCAGCGCGTGGTGGCGGGGCTTGGCAACATCTATGTCTGCGAAGCGCTGCATCGCTCGCATCTGTCGCCGCGCCGGATCGCCGCGACCCTGTCGACCAGGAAGGGCGAGCCCACGGACCATGCAAAGCGATTGGTCGGCGCGATCCACACCGTGCTGAACGATGCGATCAAGGCCGGCGGCTCCAGTCTGCGGGACCATCGCCAGACCTCGGGCGAGCTCGGCTACTTCCAGCATTCGTTCAAGGTCTACGATCGCGAAGGCGAGAAATGCACGACGCCCGCTTGCGGCGGAATCGTGAAGCGCTTCACCCAGAACGGCCGGTCGACCTTCTGGTGCTCGAAGTGTCAGAAATAGCAGACCATGCGGACGCCCCAGCTTGAAACCGAACGGCTGATCCTGCGTCCGCTGGCGCTAGCCGACGCTCCGGCGATCCAGCGCCATTTCGACAATTGGAATATCATCCGGCATCTCGCTGCCGTCGTGCCTTGGCCGTATCCGCCGGACGGCGCGGAGAGCTTCGTTCGTCTGCAGCTCGACAAGATCTCAGCGGGCGAGGAACTCCACCATTGGGTCCTGGTGCTGAAGGGCGGCGATGGCGAGGCGATCGGCAACATTCATTTTCGTCCCTATGCCGACGGCGCCAAGGGCAATCGCGGCTTCTGGCTCGCCGAACCCTATTGGCGGCTTGGCTTGATGACGGAAGCCATCGGCGCGGTGAACGATTTTGCCTTTGTCACGCTCGGCCTCGAACATTTCCACGTCTGCAATGCGGTCACGAACGAAGCCTCACGCCGCGTCAAGCAGAAGACCGGCGCGGAATTCGTCGGCTTCATCGAGCTCGCCCATCACGGCGGGCAGACGAAGTCCGAGAAATGGATCGTTCGGAGAGAGACCTGGCTGCGCTCGCAACGACGAGGATAGCGTCGTCCCCGGAAACGCGATGCGAAGCAATCCGGCCGGGCTGGTGGCCGGATTGCTTCGTCGCTGGGGCCCTTCCGGATGGTGAAGGGCCGACTGCCGTCTGAGCGATCGCCCCGCTCAGGACGCCAGGGTCGTGGTCTCGTCCGCCGCAAGCTCGGCGGCGGCGTGCAGCATGCCGTCCGCAACCGACATCACCTGGTCGATCAGGACATTGGTCGTGGCTTCGAGCTCGAGCCGGGTCTCGATCCAGCGCCAGAGGCCGCGGATCTCGTCCGCCGATTTGCCGTTCGGCGCGAACTCGCTGACGGCGAGCCCGCTCGCGAGCGAGTCCTGGTGGTCATTGCGCATCACGATCAGCGGGCGCGCGAGCACTTCTGCGAGATCAAGCGAAGCTTCCTCGGCGAGCGTATTGGCGGCGTTGTCGATGCGCTGGCCACGGATCGGCGTCTGGTTGAGCACGAAGCTGTAGGGCCGCTTCCAGGCGCGGGCGACGCTGAGCGTCGAAACCGTCGCCTCGATATCGGCAACGCTCGGGCGGGCCGGGATCAGGCAGAGATCGGAATGGCGGATCGCCGCGGTGGTGGCGGCGGAAAGGCCGGCCGCGGTGTCGACGATCGCGAGCTGCAGTCCGCCGTCCGCCAGCATCTTCAGACGCGGCTCGATGTCGGCGGCATGGTAGATCGGCTCGACGACGACATCGTCGTTGTTGCGGCGGCGGGCCCAGTTGGACAGGGTGCCCTGCGGGTCGGTTTCGATCAGGCGAACGGTGAAGCCAGCCTGCTTGGCTGCCAGCGCGAGGCCGATGGCGAGCGTGCTCTTGCCGCTGCCGCCCTTTTGGGTGGCCAAAACGATCGTGTGCATTTGAAGATCAATCCTTTGGAGTGCTTGGGTCAGGAATACGCCACGCGAACGTGCATCGATTTCGATGCTGAGCTCTTCTCGCTCAGGACGTGCCGGCCCGATCCAAAGGGGATCGCGGAGGTCCGAATCAACGGCAATGATGATGGCGGAATAGGGAATGCCAGCTAATCCGTACCATTACTGGACCAGTAGTCGTACGTATGATGTGCTCGCTGCCGTGCACGGAAAGGGCAAGCGAGATGAGCGACAACTGGCGCGACCGGACGGCAACCCATTTTGACTGCCAGAAGATGCCGGCGGTCTCGAGCCGCGGCATGGTGGTCAGCAACCATCCGCTGGCTTCGAGCGCGGGCGCCGAGATGCTGGCGGCCGGTGGCAACGCCATCGACGCCGCGATCGCAACACTGTTCACGCTGACGGTGGTCGAGCCGATGATGGTCGGCATCATCGGCGGCGGCATGGCGCACATCCGGCTGGCCGACGGCAGCCATCGCATCATCGACGGCCAGAGCACCGTGCCCTCGGCCGTTCGTGACACCACCTACACCTCGAAGCCCGGCTCGGCGCATGACGTGTTCGACACCGTCGGCAACGAGAATCTCAACGGACCGAAGGCGGTGGCGACGCCCGGCTCGCTCAAGGCCTGGTGTGAGACGCTGCAAAGGTTCGGCACCATGGGCCTCGCCGACGTCCTGCAACCCGCCATCAAGCACGCCGCCCGCGGCTATGCGGCGACGCCGTACTTGCACGAATGCATCAGCGAGAGCGCTGCCGAGATGCTCAAGGACAAGCCGATTTCGGCGATCTACTTGCCGAATGGTGAACCGCTCAAGGTCGGCGAGCGCGTGGTGCAGGCCGAATATGCCGAGACCCTGCGCTATATCGCCGACCACGGCGAAGCCGCGCTCTACGAGGGGCCGCTTGGCGACATCCTCGCCGACTATATGGAGAAAGCCGGCGGCTTCATCCGCCGCAACGATCTCACGGCTTACAAGACGGTCGAGCGGCAGCCGATCCGCGCTGACTATCGCGGCTGGACCATTTTAGGCCCGCCGCCCCCCGCCGCGTCCGGCGTGCACATCGCGCAGATGCTCAACATTCTCGAGGGCTACGACATCGGCGGCCTCGGCTTCGGCACGCCAGAGACCATCCACTATCTCGCCGAGGTGCTGAAGATCGCCTTCGCCGATCGTGCCGCTGCCAGCGGCGATCCCGATTATGTCGGCGTGCCCGTGGAGAAGCTGACCTCGAAGGCTTATGCCGAGGAGCGCCGCCGCGCCATCGACCCCGCGCGCGCCCAAGCCTTTGGCGCCGGCGTGTCGCAGCTCGAAGGCGCGCATACCACGCACATGACGGCAGCAGATAGCTTCGGCAACGTGGTCGCGACCACGCAGACCATCAACAATCTGTTTGGCGCCAAGATCATGATCCCGGGCCTCGGGGCCATCGCCAACAACTACATGAATTTGTTCGATCCGCGACCGGGCCACGCGCTGTCGCTGGCGCCGGGCAAGCGCGTCACGACCTCGATGTCGCCGATGATGGCGCTGCGCGAGAGCAAGCTGCGCTATGCGCTAGGCCTGCCCGGGGGAAAACGCATCTTCCCGAGTGCGATGCAGGCGCTGGTCAACCTGATCGACCACGGCATGAGCCTGCAGGAAGCGGTGGAGGCGCCGAGGGTCTGGACCGAGGGCAATGCCCTCGAGGTCGAGCAGAAGGTGCCGGAGAACGTTCGTGCGAAGCTCGCGGCGCTCGGCCACACGGTGCAGCCTGTCGCAACGGTCGCCGGCGGCATGAACGGGATCGCCTTCCACGACGACGGCACCATGACCGGGGCTGCCTGCTGGCGTGCCGACGGCACGCCGGTGGGGATTTCGGGCGGGCTTGCGAAGAGCGGGATCAGGTTCAGGCTGAGCTAGGTCTCGTGCCCCGGACGCGGCGCAATGCGAAGCAGTGCGCCGCAGAGCCGGGACACGCGAATTGTGTTTGTGGCTCGCCGTTATTTCCGCACGCAGATCACGCGGACCACGGCGGCCTTGGCGTCGGCCGATGTGCCGTTGGCGGTCACGCCATTCGCCTTCAGGAAATCACGCACCGTCTCCGCCGAGACCATCACGGCTTGCGAGGTCGGCGCCGATGTCGCGGGCCCTGCCACCATGGCCGGCTTCAACAGCGCAACGCCGGCAAACTTTCCGTCGCCGTCGATGGCCGGGCCGCCGGAGAATCCAATTGCCGGCGGCGGCGACAGCGCAGAATCGCTCGATGTGACCGGCGCCAGCGCGGCCTTGACGACCGACACGCCGGCGGCGCCGCCCTGGCTCTGGGGATCGGCAATGCCGACGACATCCACATTCGTCTTCGCCACGCCGCCGGCGAGGCCGAGCGGCTTCAGGCCGCGTGCGCCGTAGATGTGCAGCAGGGCAAGACCATGCTCCTTGTCCTCGGCGAGACGGTCGGCGCTGCCGTGGCCGGCGATCGTGATCGCGAGGCAGCCGTCGGTGACGAGGCGGTCGGCCAGAATCGCGCCGTCATCGCTGACGACGACGCCGGTGCCGTATTCGACGGTCTTGCGCGGCGGCGGCCCGGCTTGCGGGCCTGCCGGGAATGGATTGAACGCGCTCGACATTGCGATCACGACCGGCTCGACCGTGTTCTCGGTCGCCTGGTCGTAGAGGATCGTCATGGTGCGGACCTCGTCGCCCTTGAAGGCACCGCGGACGTAAAACTTCTTCAGGCCCTGCAAGCCCGACAGCACGAAGAAATCGGGCTTCACCACGGTGTAGTCGACCTTGCGCCCGGAGGGCTCCTTCTCCAGCTCCGCGAGCTTTGCCGTGGTCGGGTTCGCCTCCTTGCGGCGGCTGAGCAGGACCTGCACGGTTCCCGTCGGCGACGTCCATTTCGAGCCGTTGGCATCGCTCGCCTGCTGAGGCACGAGCTTGGAGGGGATGCCGAGCCGCGCGCCGCTGGTCGGCTCCGTCACGATCTTCCAGCCGACGCCGTCCTGCTTCTTCCGCGCCGTCTCGGCGAGCGCGGCGCGCTCCTGCGGATTGAGCACGCCGGTCGGCTTGCCGCCCTTTGCCTTCTGGTATTCCTTGATGGCGTTGACCATGCGCTCACTGACGTCGCCGGTGATGGCGCCGTTGTACTGGCCGACCCAGGCGAGGTCGGATTGCAGCGCCTGCCGCTCGGCTTTCGCCATCGCATCCGCCGTTGCCGCCGGCGTCTGCATCGCGGGAGGCTGGATCGGCACGGTCTGCACCGTCTTCGGCTTGGTGCCGCCGACCTGCGAGGTCGTCATCTGGGCGTTTGCACCCGTGGCAGCCGTAAACATCAAGGTTGCCGCAAGCATCGATCTCATGACAAATCCAACCAGCCCATTGAACGCAATGGTATTGAAGCACATCTCGTTGGTCGCGAACAATCTCGGGGTGGTTCAGGAGAAGATCAGGTGCTGAGCCCGGACGAACTCGAACGTTATGCCCGCCATATCGTGCTGCGCGATGTCGGCGGACCGGGCCAGGCCGCGTTGAAGCGGGCCTCCGTGCTGGTGATCGGCGCCGGTGGCCTCGGCGCGCCAGCCCTGATGTATCTGGCCGCGGCCGGCGTCGGCACGCTCGGCGTGGTCGACGACGACGTGGTGTCGCTGTCCAATCTCCAGCGCCAGGTGATCCACACCACGCCCGATATCGGCCGGCACAAGGTCGAGAGCGCCGCCGAGCGGATCGCGGCGCTCAATCCGCATGTCCGCTTCGTCGGCCATGCCGCCTGGCTCAACGCCGACAATGCGCTCAGCCTGATCGGCGATTACGATCTCGTGCTCGACGGCTCCGACAATTTCTCGACGCGCTACCTGGTTTCGGACGCCTGCTTCTTCGCCAAGCGGCCGTTGATTACCGCTGCGCTCGGCACCTTCGACGGCTCGCTCACCACCATTCGCGCGCATGAGAAGAACGAGCAGGGCGAATTCAATCCGACCTATCGCTGCCTGTTTCCGGAAGCACCGCCGCCCGGCACGGTCCCGGCCTGCGCGGAAGCCGGCGTCATGGGTGCGCTGGCGGGCGTGCTCGGCTCGATGATGGCGCTGGAGGCGATCCGCGAGATCGTCGGTTTCGGCGACGGCCTCGTCGGCCGTCTCCTGATGATCGATGCGCGCGCGATGCGCTTCGAGACGCTGCGCTATGCGCGCGATCCCGTCAATCCGCTCAACGGCGACGGGCCTGTGGTTGCCGACCTCAGCGCCCATCGCAGCTGATTGCGGCGGCTACGCCGAGACCGGCTTCTCGCTGTCGAGATGCGCCATCTGCTCGGCCGCATAGCGCGTGCCGGACGCGACGTTCGGCGGAAAGGCCTTTGCCAGCGCCGCGAGATGCGTCGGGGTCAGCGCCACCTTGGTTGCGCCGAGCGCTTCGGCGAGACGGTTGCGGGTACGGGCGCCGACCAGCGGCACGATCGCCTTGTCCTGTGCGGACACCCAGGCGATTGCGACCTGCGCCGGCGTTGCGCCGATCTCCGCGGCGATGATGCGCAGCCGATCCACCAGCGCCAGATTGGCATCGAGATTTGTACCCTGGAAACGCGGCGTCATCAGCCGGTAGTCGCGGCCGGTCTTGCCGGATTCCTTCGACCAATGACCGCTGATCAGGCCGCGCGCGAGCACGCCGTAAGCCGTGATGCCGATGCCGAGCTCGCGGCAGGTCTTGAGGACGTCGCGCTCGATGCCGCGCTCGATCAGCGAATACTCGATCTGGAGATCGGCGATCGGATGCACCGCATGCGCGCGGCGGAGCGCGTCGGAGCCGACCTCGGACAGGCCGATATGCTTGACGTAGCCGGCCTTCACCAGATCGGCGAGACCTCCGATCGTCTCCTCGATGGGGACGTTGGGATCGAGCCGTGCAGGGCGATAGATGTCGACGTAGTCGGTGCCGAGCCGTTGCAGCGAATAGGCGAGGAAATTTTTGGTCGCGGCCGGCCTCGTGTCCATTCCCGCAAATTCGCCGGCCGGTCCACGCAACGCGCCGAACTTCACGCTGACCTGCACTTTGTCGCGCGGCACGTCCTTCAGCGCCTCACGGACCAGCATCTCGTTGTGGCCCATTGCGTAGAAATCGCCGGTGTCGAGCAGCGTGATGCCGGCATCGAGCGCCGCATGCACCGTGGCGATGGCCTCGCCGCGATCGGCGGGACCGTAAACCTCGGACATGCCCATGCAGCCAAGGCCGAGGGCTGAGACGGTGGGGCCGCTTGAACCGAGTTTGCGCTGTTCCATGATGGCTCTCCTCGAAGAAGCGGCGGATGGCGCCGCGTGACAAGGCCACATATGCGCCAGCGCGATTGCGCCGATAAGCTGGACAATCGAGAAAGGCTTGTTCAAAATAATAAACAATGGCCGATCCCGATCTGCGCGATCTCGACGCCTTCGTGGCGGTTGCCCGCACCCGCAATTTCCGGCGGGCGGCGGTCGACATGCGCGTGTCCGTGTCGAGCCTCAGCCAGCGGCTGCGCGACCTGGAGGAGCGCCTTGGCGTCCGCCTGATGAACCGCACCACCCGCAGCGTCGCGCTGACCGAAGCGGGTGAGCTGCTGCTGTCCCGCGTCGGCCCGGCGCTTCGCGATGTCGGCGATGCCCTGAACCAGGTCCGCGGCCTTCGCGAGGTCGCCTCGGGCCGCCTGCGCATCAACGCACCGCCGCCGGCGGTCGATCTCGTGCTGGCGCCGATGGTCGGTCCGTTTCTGGGCGCGCATCCGCAGATCGATCTCGACATCGTCTCCGAAAGCGGCTTCGTCGATATCGTCAGCGGCGGCTTCGACGCCGGCGTGCGCTATGGCGAGCATCTCGCGCAGGACATGGTGGCGGTCCCGCTCAGCGGCCCGCAGAGTTACGTCGTCGTCGCCTCGCCCGACTATCTCGCGCGCCGCGGCAGGCCGAAGCATCCGAAGGATCTGCTCGACCATGATTGCATCCGCGCGCGCTACTCGAGCGGCGTGATGCACGATCTGGAGTTCGAGAAAGCGGGCCATGTCGTCAAGGTCGATCCGCCCGCAAAGCTGATCTCGACCAATATGAACCTTGCGATGCGCGCCGCTCTCGACGGCGTCGGCATCTGGGCGACGCTCGATGGTTATGTCGGCGAAGCCGTGAGGTCCGGTGCGCTGGTCAGCCTGATGGAAGATTGGTGTGAGCCGTTCCCGGGCCCATTCCTGTACTATCCGAGCCGGCGCCAGACGCCGCCGGCGCTGCGCGCGTTCATCGATTTCGTCGGCGATCGGCGCAAGCGCGAGACGCGCCGACAGTAGTCTCTACGGGCAGGAGATGACGTTGTGGCGCGCGAAAGCCGAGGCCTCAGAGCATGCTCGGCAGCACGCGATCCGGCGGCTTGTGGGCGTCGAGGAAGGTGCGGATGTTGATGATGACCTTCTCGCCCATCTCGACGCGGCCCTCGATCGTGGCCGAGCCCATATGGGGCATCAGCGTCACCTTGCCGGCCTTGGCGAGACGCACCAGCTTCGGGTTGACCGCGGGCTCGTGCTCGTAGACGTCGAGGCCGGCACCGGCGATCTCGCCGCCTTCGATCAGCTTGATCAGCGTGTCCTCGTCCGTCACCTCGCCACGCGCGGTGTTGACGATGTAGGCGTCTTTCCGGATCAGCTTCAGCCGCCGCGCCGAGAGCAGATGATAGGTCGCCGGCGTGTGCGGACAGTTCACCGAGATGATGTCCATCCGCGCCAGCATCTGGTCGAGGCTTTCCCAATAGGTCGCGCCAAGCTCTTCGGCGATCTTGGGCGCGACGGGACGGCGGTTGTGATAGTGGATCTGAAGGCCGAAGGCGCGGGCGCGGCGCGCCACCGCCTGACCGATGCGACCCATGCCGATGATGCCGAGGCGTTTCCCTCCGATGCGATGACCGAGCATCCAGGTCGGCGACCAGCCCGCCCAGGGCTTGCCTTCGGTCAGGATCGAGGCGCCTTCGATCATCCGCCTGGGCACGGCCAGGATCAGCGCCATGGTCATGTCGGCGGTGTCCTCGGTCAGGACCTTTGGCGTGTTGGTGACGGTGATGCCGCGGGCATGCGCGGCCTCGACGTCGATATTGTCGACGCCGTTGCCGAAATTGGCGATCAGCCGCAGCTTGCAGTCGGGCTGGTTGACGATGTCGGCGCTGATATGGTCGGTGACGGTGGGAACCAGAACGTCGGCGGTGCGCGCGGCTTCCGCGAGCTGCTCGGCCGACATCGGCGTGTCCTCGAGATTGATCCGCGCGTCGAACAATTCGCGCATCCGCGTCTCGATCGAATCCGGCAGCTTGCGCGTCACGACGACGAGGGGCTTTTTCTTCACCGACATGTCCTGCTCTCATGAGGCGTCGCAGGCCGCCTCTGTCGCCAAAGGTCGGTCGTTGAGGCCTCATTAACCCGGTTGTTCGACACTGCCCTTGCCGTGTCCGTCCCCGGCGTTTCCTTCAAGCTCTCCCGAGATTTCCGGCCGGAAAATCGGGGCAAACTGGTTGTTCAAGTGCCCGTCCTCTCTAGCAGAAGGCCGGGCCAAGACAAGAACCACGGGTTTAAGGCTTTGGGAACACCCGCGTGGGGCGGGAAAGGGCTGACGCGGCAGGTTTTGGATTTTGGAGTGAGGACCCGGCTCGGCCGGGTCGTCGACGGGAGACGGGTTGATGGCGTTGGGGCGTTTTTGTTCGGTGATGGCGCTCGTTTGCACCTGGTTGAGCGCCTCGGTCGGCCCCTCGCATTCGGCCAAGGACAGCACTCCGCAGACCGCCAGCGGCCTGCCGGTGCCGCGCTACGTCAGCCTCAAATCGGATCACGTCAACGTCCGCGCCGGCCCGACCAAGGACAATGACGTGGCCTGGGTCTATACCCGCGCCGGCCTGCCGGTCGAAATTACCGCCGAGTTCGAGAACTGGCGCCGGGTGCGCGATTCCGAGGGCGCCGAAGGCTGGGTCTATCACTCCCTGCTCTCGGGCCGCCGCACCGCGGTCGTCACCATGAAGCACAAGGACGAACTCGCCCCGATCTATGACCGCGCCGATCCCGACAGCGCGGTGGCGGCAAAGCTCCAGGCCGGGGTCGTCACGCAGGTGAAGAAGTGCACTGCAAACTGGTGCCGCGTCACCGGCAACGGCTTCGATGGCTGGATCCAGCAGGAACGCCTCTGGGGCGTTTATTCGGACGAGCAGGTCAACTGACGCCGCAGGCGTCATCCCGGGATGACGGCGCAAAACGACGATGGCCGGGGCTAAGCCCGGCCATGACGATCAATTCAGTGATTTCAGGCTGATCTCAGCGCTTCTTGCGCAGGCGCACGACCATGTCGATGCGCGCGATCTCGTACCCCTCCGGCACCTCCGGCATCTTGGACAGCGCCAGATGCGGATCCTCGATATCGACCAGCTCATGGCTGTTCTCGAGGTAGTAGTGGTGGTGGGTGGTGACGTTGGTGTCGAAATAGGTCTTGGTACCGTCGACGCTGACCTGGCGCAGCAGGCCGGCATCGGTCAGCTGGTTCAGCGTGTTGTAGACGGTCGCCAGCGACACCGGGACCTTGGCCAGGGTCGCTTCCTCGTAAAGCATTTCAGCCGTCAGGTGACGCGCACCCTTGCCGAACAGCAGCCAACCGAGCGCCATGCGCTGGCGCGTCGGACGGAGCCCGGCGGACTGGAGCATTTCGTTGACATCGTGCCAGGGGCAGCCGGTCAAAGCCGGCTGGCGGCCGGACAGGAGGGCCGCGGCGTGGACGTCGTCGTCGTGATGGGGCGCGGTATTCTCGCTCATTTCCAGATTTCGGGCACGCGTGAACAATATCTCTCCGCAATATAGGAAGAGAAAGATGCAGATGCAAGTTTCTCGCAACTAGAGAGGTTCTAATCAGCCTTGAAGGTTCTGAGCAGTCTTGGAACCGAGCCCGGATCGCGTCATTTTACCTTCATGGATGCGCTTTGCCACCCGAAAAGGCCTGTGTTAGAGAGCGCGCGGTTCCGCTTAGCCGATTTTGGCGCAGCCGGGCATGGAGGCCCGGTCGGCAGTCCATCCGGGGCATGCGGGAGCCGCGCCTGACGGTGGCAATCGGCGTTGCTCTCCGACCGAGACGGGGCCCATTTTCGCCAAAAAACGCCGCTCAACCGGAATTCAAACAGAGGCTCGTGCATGCTGAACAGGCGCAACGGTTACGAATACGAAGATCTGCTGGCCTGCGCTCGCGGCGAGATGTTCGGCCCGGGCAATGCCCAGCTGCCGCTGCCGCCGATGCTGATGTTCGACCGCATCACCGAGATCAACGACGATGGCGGCGAGTTCGGCAAGGGGCTGGTGCGTGCCGAGCTCGACGTGAAGCCCGATCTCTGGTTCTTCGGCTGCCACTTCAAGAACGATCCGGTGATGCCCGGCTGCCTCGGCCTCGACGCGCTGTGGCAAATGGTCGGCTTCTATCTGGGCTGGACCGGGGGCGAAGGTCGCGGTCGCGCGCTCGGTCTGAACGAGCTGAAGTTCAGCGGCCAGGTACTGCCCGAGGCGCGCAAGGTTGTGTACAACGTCGATATCAAACGCGTGATGCGTTCAAAGCTGGTGCTCGGTATCGCCGACGGGTGGCTTTCGGTCGATGACCAGATTATTTATCGCGCCAAGGACCTGAAGGTCGGCCTGTTCAAGCAGGGCACGAGCCTGGGCTGAGCGCATCATCACGTAGACAAAGAGCAAAGAAGACAACGAGCAGGGCGAGGCTGTCATGAGGCGGGTTGTGGTCACCGGGATGGGCATCGTCTCGTCGATCGGAAACAACACCCAGGAAGTGCTTGCGAGCCTTCACGAGGCGAAGTCGGGCATTTCTCGGGCTGAGAAATATGCCGAGCTCGGTTTTCGTTCGCAGGTGCAAGGCGCACCGACGCTCGATCCCGCGACGGTGGTCGACCGTCGCGCCATGCGTTTCCTCGGCCAGGGCGCGGCGTGGAATCACGTCGCGATGGAGCAGGCGATTCAGGACTCCGGTCTGAGCCCTGAGGAAGTCTCCAACATCCGCACCGGCATCATCATGGGCTCCGGCGGTCCCTCGGCACGCACCATCGTCGAATCCGCCGACATCACCCGCACCAAGGGCCCGAAGCGCGTCGGTCCGTTTGCAGTGCCGAAGGCGATGTCGTCCACGGCCTCCGCGACGCTTGCGACCTGGTTCAAGATCAAGGGCGTGAACTACTCGATCTCCTCGGCTTGCGCGACCTCGAACCATTGCGTCGGCAATGCCTATGAGACGATCCAGATCGGCAAGCAGGACGTTATTTTCGCCGGCGGCTGCGAAGAGCTGGACTGGTCGCTGTCGGTGCTGTTCGACGCCATGGGCGCGATGTCCTCGAAGTACAACGACACGCCGGCCACGGCCTCGCGTCCCTATGACGTCAATCGTGACGGCTTCGTCATCGCCGGCGGCGCCGGCGTGCTGGTGCTGGAAGAGCTCGAGCATGCCAAGGCGCGCGGCGCCCGCATCTACGGCGAGATCGTCGGTTACGGTGCGACCTCGGACGGCTACGACATGGTGGCGCCCTCGGGCGAAGGTGCCGAGCGCTGCATGCGCATGGCGATGTCGACGGTGAAGACCAAGGTCGACTACATCAATCCGCATGCGACCTCGACGCCGGCCGGCGATCCCCCGGAGATCGATGCTCTCCGCCGCGTGTTCGGTGCCGGCGAAAAATGCCCGCCGATCTCGGCAACCAAGGCGCTGACCGGCCATTCGCTGGGCGCGACCGGCGTGCAGGAGGCGATCTACTCGCTGCTGATGATGAACAACGGCTTCATCTGCGAGAGCGCCCATATCCAGGAGCTCGACCCTGTGTTCGCCGACATGCCGATCGTGCGCAAGCGCATCGACAACGTGAAGATCGGCACCGTGCTGTCGAATTCGTTCGGCTTCGGCGGCACCAATGCCACGCTGGTGTTCAGCCGGATGGATGTGTGAGGCCAGCACGCTGTCATGCCCCGGCTTGACCGGGGCATCCAGTACGCTGCGGCCTCTCGACCTAGCACAGCTGTCTCGGAATACTGGATGCCCCGCCTTCGCGGGGCATGACCTCGGAATAATGGAGTTACGAGGCAATGGAAGGTTTGATGAAGGGCAAGCGCGGTCTGATCATGGGCATCGCCAATGATCATTCGATCGCCTGGGGCATGGCCAAGACGCTGCATGCGCATGGTGCCGAGCTGGCCTTCACCTTCCAGGGCGAAGCCCTCGGCAAGCGTGTCAAGCCGCTGGCGGAGCAGCTCGGCGTGGATCTGGTGCTGCCCTGCGACGTCGAGGACATCGCCAGCGTCGATGCGACCTTCGAGGTGCTTCGCGAAAAATGGGGCAAGCTCGACTTCGTCATCCACGCCATCGGCTTTGCCGACAAGAACGAGCTGAAGGGCCGCTACGCCGACACCAGCCGCGAGAATTTTTCGCGCACCATGGTGATCTCCTGCTTCTCGTTCACGGAGGTCGCAAAACGCGCCGCCGAGCTGATGACCGACGGCGGCAGCATGATCACGCTGACCTTCGGCGCCTCCGAGCGATCGATGCCGAACTACAACGTGATGGGCGTCGCCAAGGCGGCGCTGGAAGCCTCGGTGCGTTATCTCGCCTCCGATTTCGGACCGCGCGGCATCCGCGTCAACGCGATCTCCGCAGGTCCCATCCGCACGCTCGCAGGCTCCGGCATCGGCGAGGCGCGCGCGATGTTCGCCTTCATGCAGAAGCATTCGCCGCTTCGCCGGGGCGTCACGCTCGAAGAGCTCGGCGGCTCGGCGCTGTACCTGCTGTCCGATCTGTCCGGCGGCGTGACCGGCGAGATTCATTACGTCGATTCCGGCTACAACATCGTTCTGATGCCGCGGCCGGACGATTTGAAGGCCGAATAGGCTTCCGTAGCCCGGATGAAGCGCAGCGAAATCCGGGACAGGCTCATCCACTGATCCGATCGCCCCGGATTGCGCTGCGCTCCATCCGGGCTACTGGCCTTTCCTCCCGCCCCACGATCATGGGGCTGACTCGCCGATAGAACCGTGCTTGGTGCTCCGCGGTGGCGCCGCAGGCTTGTATCTTCCTGCGGTGCGGGAGGGGTGATCGTGCCAAGGCTGCATGCGATGTGCCGCGCGAGCGCGCTGGCGTCCGTTGCGGGCGCGATGCTGCTGTGCGGCGGTTCGCGTGCCCAGGCGCAGTCGGCGATCTGGGACACGACCCTCTCCAACACAAACTGGTACGTCCCGACGGCGCAACTGCTGGCCTACGCGTCGCCCAAGACCGGTTTCTCCAACCCGGTCCCGATCGGCGACCAGACCCTGTGGTCGCTCGCGACCGCGACCAATGGCGCGTTCACGGGAACGAGCGTTGCGCAGCTCAAGATCGGGCCCGCGCTTCTGACCGATACCTCGACCATCCAAGGCTTCGTCACCACGGCGGGGCAGATCACGATGCTGTTCACGCCGACCGCCGGCGGCGCAGCGACGGTTGGTCTCGGACACATGAGGACCGTGGGTGGCGTGACGTCGATGGAGATGCAGATGATCACGGGCGACAGCGTGCTCGTGACTCATTGGGCCTACATGCTTCCCTACGATCCCGCGACCTTCACGCCGCCGGCTTCGCAGCCCGTGCCCGCCAACTCCGTGCCGCAATGGGCGTGGACCTCGGGCACGCCGTGGCGGATCACGAGCAATTCCTTGTTCGGCACCTCCGCGCCCGGCCGCTTCGTCATCACGAACTACCAGAACGGATATTTCTGGGGCGCGGGTGTCGCACCCGCGGGCAGCAATGCCGCCAACTTCACGCTGCTGGGATCTGTGACGCCGGAGGGCAACGTGCTTTTCAACACGCTCTCGAAGGGCACGCTCGCCAGCCTCTATGGCGCGGCCAGCGGCGACGCCTCGGGTGCGCAGATGCTCGTCAGCACCTATGATCTCTCCGGCAATCCGACCGGCGGCATCGCCGCTCTCTCCCTGGTCCGCCCCTATGCCGAGACACTTCAGGCGCAGAACAGCCGCGTGGGCTTGGGGGCGGCCGACATGCTCTATCGCTTGTCGGCGACCTCGCTCGGCTGGACCGGCAGCATGGCGTCAGGCTTCACGACGCTCGATAATCTCAGCGGGTCCGGTCTCGTCAATGCGGTCAACCAGACCTTGCCCGTTCTCACCGGTGCAGCATCGCAGGCGACCTATGCCACGCAGCGCGTCTTCCAGCAGACGATGGCGGGGCGACTGGACGATATGCTGGGGCTGAATGCCGGCATCACGCCCGAGCGACATTTCTGGATGAAGCCGCTCGGCGGCAGCACTCGGCAGAGCGGTGTCGATGGCGTCCCCGGTTATAATGCCTCCGGCGGCGGCATTGCGGTCGGTGCGGACGCGACGATCTCCGCGCGCGCAATGCTCGGCGGCGTGTTCGCCTATTCGCATCAAGCGATCACCGGCAGCGACAACGCCGTCCCGAACCGACTGGCCATCGATTCCTATACTGCGGGTCTCTACGGCGCTTATGCACTCGGTCATGGCATCCAGCTCGATGGCCAGCTCGACGGCGCATTGAACGAGAATGGCGGGAGCCGCTCGCTGACCTTCATCAGCAGCACGGCTGCGGCCGGCTATCGCTCATACAGCGGCCATGCGGGCGCCGGCCTCCGCAAGCTGATTCCGATCGAGCCGGGGCTTATGATCGCGCCGTCGCTGCGGCTGGACTATGGCCAGGTTCGCTCGCCCGCCTATCAGGAGGGCGGCGCGGGTGGCTTCAGCCTCAACGTGGATTCGCAGACCTATCGCGAGCTGACGCTGACGGCAGGATTGAAGAGCGCCTACCAGATCACCAAGCAGGTCCATCTCACCGGCGAGATCGGCGTCGGCTACAACACGTTGAGCCAGGGACTGCAGATCAAGTCGGCGTTTGCCGGCGGCGGCGATGGCTTCGTCACCAACGGCCTTGCGCTATCGCCCTGGATCTACTCGACCGCGCTGGGCCTCGTCGCGGCCGACGGCAAGGGGTTCGATCTCGGGCTCCGCTACGGTGTTGCCGCGACATCCTCCGGGCTGCTTCAGCAGTCCGGGCTCGCCGTCCTGAAGATCAGGCTGTAGGCGCCGCGGGACGGCTTTAGCCGGCCGCGATCTTCTCCGCGCGCTGGAATGCCGGCCGCGCCGTACAGCGCGCCAGATAGGCATCGAAAGCGGGGCGCGACGGCACCATCTTGAACTGGCGCACCGCGAAGTTCAGGCCCGACCCGATCGTGACGTCGGCTGCCGAGAATTCCTCGCCGAGGATCCACGGCCCCTTGGCGAGTGCGGCCTCCAGCACGTCGAACACCTGCGTCGCGCTGCCCTAGGCCGCGGTCGAGGTCGGGATTTCGATCTTGGTGAAGATCTGGATGATGGCGGGCTCGATGCAGCCAGGGGAAAAGAACAGCCATTGCAGATACCGTCCGCGGCGGGGATCGCTCACGGCCGGCGCCAGCCTGGTCTCCGGATAGCGATCGGCAATGTAGGCGCAGATCGCAGCGGCCTCGCCGAGCGCGACGTCGCCGTCGGCGAGCGCCGGCACTTTCCCCATCGGATTGACCTTGAGAAAGTCCGGCGCCTTCTGCGCGCCGGTCGAGATGTCGGTCAGCACGCGCTCATAGGGCAGGCCGCTCTCTTCCATCAGCCAGAGCGTCGTGAACGAGCGCGAGCGGGGCGACCAATAGAGCTTGATCATGGCGCGGAACCTTTCGAAGGCGAGAGGCGAACAGCGCGCAATTCATGCCGCGTTTGTCCGGCATTCGCAACGCACTACGTCTAGGTAGAAGCCAAGCCGCGTGAACGACATCTGGGTCAATGTGCTCCGGTGTCGCTTTGGCGTGCTGCGGGTCGACGTCCAAGCAAGAGCGGCAACGTCTTGTCGAGGCTTTCCGCCAGCATGGCGCGCACGCCGTCGCGCAGTGCGGGATTGTCGGCGGCATCTTCAGGTCGCGTTGGAAACGATTCTGCGGGCAACTCGCGATAAGGGCCGCCGACGAGCTTGCCCAAGAACTTCTGCACCGCCAGCGAATGATCCAGGTTGATCAGCGCGGAGCTCTGTCTGACGATGGCAAAGGTGCGCCCGTCAAAGATACGGATAAACGCCAGGGCGTGGAGAAAGATGCGACGCCCGAGCACCACATCCTGGTTGAGGATGCCGAAGCCGCGGACCGTATAGCTTGATGACCCGATCGGACTGATTGCATTGAGGATCTGGATGTAGTGCCGGCAATTCGTTCCTTTCACGGCCTCGCGCATGTATCCGGCCAGCTCCGCGTTGGGGTCGCGGACCAGCCTGTCTTTCCACGTGTCCTTTGACTCATCGCGGGGAGGAAATTTCGCCGGGTTGTAGGGGATTCTCAGAACGGACGCGCCGGCAGGGATCGCGGCGCGAGTCCGCGCGTAGATCAGATCGCTCAGTCCCCAGCCCGGGATCGGGACCACCGTCTTCTTGTTCTGAAATATGGTCAGGCCGGTGGTCTGCACGGTGAACTCATCGCCGGTGGTGACGACGACACCGAAGTCGCATGAGCTGCCGGCGACGGGAGCGGGCTTGCCCGTCGCTTCACGCCGCGTGGTCAGCTTGCCATTGGCTTGTTTGACGATTGGTTGTGCCGTCTCCGGTTGGGCTTGTGCCGGCGCCTGAGTTGAGAAACACCACGAGATGATCGTAATGACGAGCAGCCGGGCGACGATGCTGAACGCGGCTGTGTTCGCAGGCGCAGCCAAGCTTGATCCTTTGGCGCGTCGTGTCGGCAAAGGCGCTTACTCTTCCTTTAGATAGCCCGGGAGGTTGCGGTCGAGCCTTTCGACGACGAGCGCACGCGTTCTCTCGCGCAACGCCGCGTTGGTCGAAGCTGTCTCGGGCGGATCCGGGAACAGCGAATTGTCGAGCTTCGTGATCGGGTCTTCAAACAGACGCATGCTTGTGGCGAGGTTCGCGCCGATATCCGTAAGGGGGCGCTTGATCTGTTCGTAGCTGCGGCCGTCAATCAGCGTGATCGCAACATTGGCGAAAAGGTGTGAGTGCCGGATCAAGTTGCCGAGCCCCTGGTTGTAGGTGCCGATGCCGTTCAGCGTCATGTTCGAGTTCGGCAGCTTCGTCTTGAAAGTGGTTGCGACGAGATAGCGATCGCAATTCGCATTCGCGGTGAACCCCTTCACGATCACCGGCAGAGTCTCTTTGGGGTCCGGGATGAAGATCGCCTTCGCATGATAGAAGGGATCGAAGGCGCCCTTCGGATAAGCGATCCTGCGTATCGAGGAATCGTTGTTCGTTGCCGCGCGCACGCGCGCGAAAACGAGATCATCGAGGCCCCAGTCGATCGGGACCTCCTTTGCTTCCGCCTCGAAGATTGTCACGCCGAACTTCTGTACGGAGTAATGCTCGCCGATTGCCGAGATTACGCCGAGACGGCACGGACCGCTGTTCACCTGCTCGGCCGGTTTGACTGCCGCAGCTTTCGGCTTCGTCGCCGCTTTCTTGACGGTCGGCTTTGAGGGAGGCGTGGGTGGCGCAGTGGTTGCAGGAGGAGTTTGAGCTGCTGCCAGAGCGAGAGAAGACAGCAAGACGATTGCGGAAGCAGCAAATCGAATCATGGATTCCAGGGCATCAGCAGCGCGAGAATATCGATCACCCACCCTAGATTAGGACGGTGACAACCGCAAGCTGCACCCGCGTGTTGCTGCCTATCCGGCCGGCCGTTGCCGCTTCCACCGGTAGTACTTCATCATGAACCCGTTCGACGGTTCGATCTCTTCCCTCTCGTACACAAAGCCTTCGCGCTCGTACCAGCGCCAGGCCTTTTCGTTCTCGCGCACGCAACGGAGATGCATTTCGTCCGGCATTTGCGTGCGGGCGAACGCGAGCAATTGCCGGCCGACCGAGCGGCCCTGATAGCCGGGCGCGACGAACAGCATGTCGAGGTAGAGTTTTGGCACATGCAGCGCCAGCATGGCGGCGATGGTGCCGCGATCGTCGGCGACGAACAAGCTCCAGCCATCCGCGATCTCGCGCCGGATGCGTGCGCGCAGGTCTGCCAGCAGGGTGTCGCTGTGCTCGCCGAGGCCGGTCGAGACCCAGCTCTCCATCCAGACACGGCCGACCTCGTCGTATTCGTCGGAACGCGCGGGGCGGATGACGATAGGCTCCGGCATCGGCGGCTCAGGCGCGGTTGCGCGCAGCCGGCCGCGGGCGCGCCTTGCCGGCCGACAGGCACACCACCTCGGAGATCTGCAACAGCTGCCGCGCCAGCGGGCTGGTCTTGCGCCAGACCATGCCGATGGTACGCGACGGCTCGGGGTCGCGGAAGCGCGACAGCGAAACCGATGCGGACCGTGTCTCCACCGGCACCGCCATCTCCGGGATCAACGTCACGCCGATGCCGGCGCTGACCATCTGCACCAGCGTCGACAGTGAATTGGCATCCAGCATCTCGCGCGGCGGCGCCGACTGCATGTTGCAGAACGACAGCGCCTGATCGCGGAAGCAGTGTCCCTCTTCCAGCAGCAGCAGCCGCATCTCGCGCATCATCTCGCGCGAGGGCACCGGCGTGCCTTCGTCGGATCCCGGACGCACCAGCAGAAACTTTTCGTCGAACAGCGCGACCTCGGTGAGCGAGGGCTCGGACACCGGCAGCGCCACGATTGCGGTGTCGAGCCGGCCTTCCACCAGCTCCTGGATCAGGCGGGGCGTCATGGTCTCGCGCACCCGGATGTCGAGTTCGGGATGCATGCGCGTCAGGTTCTTGGTGATCTTCGGCAGGAGATAGGGCGCGATGGTCGGGATCATGCCGATGCGCAGGCGTCCCGCGAAACGGTCCTGCGAGGCGCGGGCGAAATCGCCGAGCTCATCGACCGAGCGCAAAATGTCTCGGACGCGCTGTGACAGTTCCTCGCCGAACCGGGTCAGCGCCACCTGGCGCGCGCTGCGCTCCAGCAGCAGGCCGCCGAGCGCCTCCTCCAACTCCTTGATCTGCATCGACAAGGCCGGCTGCGAGATGGAGCAGGCCTCCGCCGCACGGCCGAAATGACCATGACGGGCCAGCGCATCGAAATACCGGAGCTGACGCAGCGTGACGTTGAGCATCAGAAAATCTTATTGCAGCGATCATTAAAGTCAACTTCCCCTGATCGACCGTGACGCTTAGAGTGGTTCTACCTGGTCAAAAGGCGCGAGTTCGACGCCACCAGAGGAGGTATTCATGGACGACTCTTCGAAGTGCCCGTTTTCGGGCGGAAAGCCCACGCGCGTGAACCGCGACTGGTGGCCGACGCAGCTCAATATCGAGGTGCTGCACAAGAATTCCGGTAAGTCCGATCCGATGGGCGAGGATTTCGACTATGCCAAGGAATTCAAGACGCTCGACCTGAATGCCGTGATCAAGGACCTGACTGCCCTGATGACGGATTCGCAGGAGTGGTGGCCAGCCGATTTCGGTCATTACGGCGGCCTGATGATCCGCATGGCCTGGCACAGCGCGGGCACCTACCGCACCACCGACGGTCGTGGCGGCGCCGGTGCTGGTCAGCAGCGTTTCGCCCCGCTCAACAGCTGGCCCGACAACGCCAACCTCGACAAGGCGCGCCGTCTGCTCTGGCCGATCAAGCAGAAATACGGCCGCAAGATCTCCTGGGCCGACCTGATGGTCCTCGCCGGCAACGTCGCGCTGGAATCGATGGGCTTCAAGACCTTCGGTTTCGCCGGCGGCCGCGCCGACGTGTGGGAGCCGGAAGAGCTTTATTGGGGTCCGGAAGGCACCTGGCTCGGCGATGAGCGCTACAGCGGCGAACGTCAGCTGGCCGAGCCGCTCGGCGCCGTGCAGATGGGCCTCATCTACGTCAACCCGGAAGGCCCGAACGGCAAGCCGGATCCGGTCGCCGCGGCCAAGGACATCCGCGAGACCTTCGCCCGCATGGCGATGAATGACGAGGAAACCGTCGCGCTGATCGCGGGTGGCCACTCGTTCGGCAAGACCCACGGCGCGGGTGATCCGTCGCTGGTCGGTCCGGAGCCGGAAGCGGGCGCGCTGGAGGATCAGGGCCTCGGCTGGAAGAGCAAGCACGCCTCGGGTCACTCGGGCGACGCCATCACCAGCGGTCTCGAAGTGACGTGGACCACGACGCCGACGAAGTGGAGCAACAACTTCTTCGAGAACCTCTTCAACTTCGAATGGGAGCTGACCAAGAGCCCGGGCGGCGCGCAGCAGTGGACGGCCAAGGGTGCCGACGCGATCATTCCCGATGCCTTCGACAAGTCGAAGAAGCATCGGCCGACGATGCTGACGACCGACCTCTCGCTGCGCTTCGATCCGGCCTACGAGAAGATCTCGCGGCGCTTCCTGGAGAATCCGGCACAGTTCGCGGACGCCTTTGCCCGCGCCTGGTTCAAGCTGACCCATCGCGACATGGGTCCGATCCAGCGCTATCTCGGCCCGCTGGTGCCGAAGGAGACGTTGATCTGGCAGGATCCGATTCCGGCCGTGAATCACGAGCTGGTCAGCGATCAGGACATTGCGGCGCTGAAGACCAAGATCCTGGCTTCGGGCCTGTCGGTGTCCGAGCTGGTCTCGACCGCCTGGGCGTCGGCTTCGACGTTCCGCGGCTCGGACAAGCGCGGCGGCGCCAACGGCGCGCGCATTCGCCTCGCTCCGCAGAAGGACTGGGAGGTGAACGAGCCGGCGCAGCTCAGCAAGGTGCTCGGCAAGCTCGAAGCGATCCAGAAGGACTTCAACGCCTCGTCAGGCGCCAAGAAGGTCTCGCTCGCGGATCTCATCGTCCTCGGCGGTACCGCCGCGGTCGAAAAGGCTGCGAAGGATGCCGGCGTCGACGTCAAGGTCGGCTTCACGCCGGGCCGCATGGATGCCTCGCAGGAGCAGACCGACGCGGCGTCGTTCGCGCCGCTCGAGCCGCGGGCCGATGGCTTCCGCAACTATGTCAGCAAGCGGCATCAGTTCATGCAGCAGGAAGAGGCGCTGGTCGATCGTGCGCAGCTCCTGAGGCTGACCGGACCTGAGATGACGGTGCTGGTCGGCGGCCTGCGCGTGCTCGGCGCCAACGCGAACGGGTCGAAGCACGGCGTCTTCACCTCGAAGGTGGGCACGCTCAGCAACGACTTCTTCGTCAACCTGCTCGGCATGAGCGCGCAGTGGACGCCGGTCGCCGACGGCAGCTACGAGGCGCGCGACCGCAAGACCAATGCGGTGAAGTGGACCGGCACGCGTGCCGATCTGATCTTCGGCGCGCATTCGCAGCTCCGCGCCTACGCCGAGGTCTATGCGACGTCGGATGCAAAGGAGAAGTTCGTGGCTGACTTCGCCAAGGCCTGGACCAAGGTGATGAACCTCGACCGCTACGACATCGTGGCGTGAGCAGGTGCGCCTCTCCCGCTTGCGGGGGAGGTGACTTCCCGTAGCCGGGATGGAGCGCGGCGCAATCCGGGACAGCGGTCCCGCATTCCGCGTCGCGTCATGCAGGCTACGGGTTGCGGCGAGGCGATACGTCGAACACAAACAAAAAGGGCGGCCTTGCGGCCGCCCTTCGTGTTTCTGACGTGGCTTGAGCGTTTACTCGCCGGCCGCTTCGCGCGGGGCCTTCTCGCCTTCGCCGCCCTTGTCCTTGCCTTCGAGGTCTTCGCCGGTGGTCTGGTCGACGACCTTCATCGACAGGCGGGTCTTGCCGCGATCGTCGAAGCCGAGCAGCTTGACCTTGACCTTGTCGCCTTCCTTGACGACGTCGGAGGTCTTCTGCACGCGCGCCGAAGCGAGCTGGCTGATGTGAACGAGACCGTCCTTCGAACCGAAGAAGTTCACGAAGGCGCCGAACTCCATCACCTTGACGACGGTGCCGTCATAGATCTGGCCGACTTCCGGATCGGACGCGATCGACTTGATCCATTTGATCGCGGCCTTCATCGCCTCGCCGTCGCTGGAGGCGACCTTCACGGTGCCGTCGTCCTCGATGTTGACCTTGGCGCCGGTCTTCTCGACGATCTCGCGGATCACCTTGCCGCCGGTGCCGATCACTTCGCGGATCTTGTCGGTGGCGATCTTGAAGGTCTCGATGCGCGGCGCATACTCGCCGAGCTCGGCGCGGGCGTTGGTGAGCGCCTTCGCCATCTCGCCGAGGATGTGGATACGACCTTCCTTGGCCTGGCCGAGGGCGACCTTCATGATCTCCTCGGTGATGCCCTCGATCTTGATGTCCATCTGGAGCGAGGTGATGCCCGCTTCGGTACCGGCGACCTTGAAGTCCATGTCGCCGAGATGGTCCTCGTCGCCGAGGATGTCCGAGAGAACCGCGAAGCGCTTGTCTTCGAGGATCAGGCCCATCGCGATGCCCGCGGTCGGCCGCTTCAGCGGCACGCCGGCGTCCATCAGCGCGAGCGAGGCGCCGCACACCGAAGCCATCGACGAGGAGCCGTTGGACTCGGTGATCTCGGAGACCACGCGGATCGTGTACGGGAACTCGTGATGCGGCGGCAGCACCGGGTGGATCGCGCGCCAGGCCAGCTTGCCGTGGCCGATCTCGCGGCGCTTGGTGCCGCCGAGGCGACCGGTCTCACCGACCGAGTAGGGAGGGAAGTTGTAGTGCAGCAGGAACGTCTCTTTGTACGTTCCCGACAGCGCGTCGATGTACTGCTCGTCCTCGCCGGTGCCGAGCGTGGTCACGACCAGGCCCTGGGTCTCGCCGCGGGTGAACAGCGCCGAGCCGTGGGCGCGGGGCAACACGCCGACTTCGGCGACGATGTTGCGGACGGTCTTGCTGTCGCGGCCGTCGATGCGCTTGCCGGTGTCGAGGATGTTCCAGCGAACGATCTTCGCCTCGAGCTCCTTGAACACCGCGCCGATGCGCAGCTTGTCGTATTTCGGCTCCTGCCCTTCGGGGAAATAGTGGGCGATCACCTTTTCCTTGACCTTGCCGACCGCGGCGTAGCGATCCTGCTTGACCGGAATGGCGTAGGCGGCGCGCAGCTCCTGCTCGACGAGGCCGAGCATCTCCTTCTCGAGCGCTGCGTTGTCGATGACGGTGACTTCGCGCGGCTCCTTGGCGGCCTTCTCGGCGAGCTCGATGATCGCGTTGATCACCGGCTGGAAGTGACGGTGACCGAACATCACCGCGCCGAGCATGATGTCCTCGTTCAGCTCCTTGGCTTCCGATTCCACCATCAGCACGGCGTCGGCGGTGCCGGCGACGACCAGGTCGAGCTGGGTGTCGACCATCTCGTCGAGCGTCGGGTTGAGGATGAACTCGTCATTGGCGAAGCCGACGCGGGCGGCGCCGATCGGGCCCTTGAAGGGCGCGCCGGACAGGGTCAGCGCAGCGGACGAAGCCACCAGCGCGACGATATCAGGGTCGTTCTCCATGTCGTGCGACAGCACGGTGGCGATCACCTGGGTCTCGTTGCGCCAGCCGTCGACGAACAGCGGACGGATCGGACGGTCGATCAGGCGGGAGACCAGCGTCTCCTTCTCGGTCGGACGTCCCTCACGCTTGAAATAGCCGCCGGGAATGCGGCCAGCTGCGTAGGTCTTCTCCTGGTAGTCGACGGTCAGCGGCAGGAAGTCGACGCCCTCGCGCGGCGCCTTCGCCGCGACGACGGTGGCGAGCACCACGGTTTCGCCATAGGTGGCGACGACGGCGCCGTCGGCCTGACGGGCGATCTTGCCGGTTTCCAGCTTGAGAGTGCGTCCACCCCAGTCGATCTCGACCGAATGCTTATTGAACATAGATGTCTTCTTTCATGGGTTCTCGAAAGAAGGACGGCTCGAAAAACAAAAACCATGCGCAAGATTGCGGGGCGCTGATCGAAGCGGGTGATCAGCGTCCTGCGATCCTGCCATGGTTTTTGGATTTCGGATGGCGTCCATCCTTTCGGGTCATACGGGCGCCTTGCCCGTTGTGCCCAGCCGCCGGATTGCTGCTGGACTGTCAGTCGGCACGAACGCGAACACCGAACCTTAGGTCTTCGCTCATCATGCCCCGGATCCGGATCGTCGACGATCCGCATCCGGCGTGCGCGCAGCTTCGATCAAAAAGCTTTAAATAAACGCTCTCGCTCGAAACCACGCACGAAAACGCGCGCCGGTGGCGCGCGTGGGAACACTTAGCGACGAATGTTGTGCTTCTCGAGCAGCGCCTTGTAACGCGCCTCGTCCCGCTTCTTCAGGTAGTCGAGCAGCGAGCGGCGGGTCGAGACCAGCTTCAAGAGGCCGCGACGCGAATGGTTGTCCTTCACGTGGGTCTTGAAATGGTTGGTCAGGTTGTTGATGCGTTCCGACAGGATCGCGACCTGAACCTCCGGCGAGCCGGTGTCGCCGGCCTTGGTGGCATTCGTCTTGATGACTTCCGCTTTGCGTTCTGCGGCAATCGACATCGTCAATTTCTCTCGTTGCGACCGGGGCTGGCAGTCAGGCCGGTCAGGTTGAACACACGCTTGGGGATGATTTCGCCATTGCCAACTTCAGCAAGCGCCAAAAGACGGCCTGCCACCGTGACATAGACTGTGCCGCTACAAGTGGGCGCATCCCGTCCGCGCAACAAAACGGCCTGGCCCCGGTGGAGCCTTGCCGCATCAGCCCGAGTGACGGCCAGTGCCGGGATGTCGTCCAGCGCGGTCTCAACGGGCATAAGCGCGTCCGCGAGGCTACCCTCGCCGGACGCGGCTCTATCGCACAAAGCCTCCAGCTGATCCAGCGGAATCATGTCATTTTCGCCAAATGGGCCGACCAGGGTCCGCCGAAGCGCGCAAATATGGCCGTAAGTGCCGAGAATCCGGCCCATATCGCGGGCCAGCGCGCGGACATAGGTACCCTTGCCGCACTCGGCCTCGAACACGGCGTGGTCGTTATCCGGTTGATCCACAAGGGTTAAATGGTGAATTTCGACCGGACGGGGGGCCAGCTCCACAACCTCGCCGTCGCGGGCGAGGTCGTAGGCGCGCTCGCCCTGGACCTTGATCGCGGAATAGCGCGGCGGGATCTGTTCGATCACCCCGGTGAAACGGGGCAGGAGCGCCAGGATGGCCTCCCGGGTCGGCCGCTGGTCGGAGGTCGCCGTCGCACGGCCTTCGATGTCGTCGGTATCACGCTCCTCGCCCCAGCACACGGTGAACTGGTAGCGCTTGCGGCCGTCCATCACGAAGGGAACGGTCTTGGTGGCCTCACCGAGCGCGATCGGCAGCCCGCCCGAGGCGAGCGGGTCGAGCGTGCCGGCATGGCCGGCGCGCTTGGCGTTGAACAGGCGCTTGAGCACCGCAACCGCCTGCGTCGAGGTCATGCCGATCGGCTTGTCGAGCACGACCCAGCCGTGGACGTCGCGCCGGTCGCGGCGAACCTGGTTGCCCTTCTGCTGCTTGTTGGCGCGCGGATCGTTGTTGACGCGGCGCAGCTCCTGATGCGGCTCGGACGTGCCGCCCATCTCCGCAAAATTGTTCTTCTGCACGTCGCGCTGATCGGCCTGTTCGCCGGTGATCGTGTCGTGAGCCGGGTCCATCGTCATCGCTCTTCTTCCCGATCCGTCTCCGGATCCTGTTCCAAATCTTTCTGCACCGCAGGTGTTCGCAAAAGCTTCTCGATCCGTTCCGCTTCGTCGAATCGTTCGTCGACGCGGAAACGAATGTCAGGTGCAAATTTCAGGTTAACGCGCCGCGCGACTTCGCCGCGCAGGAACTTCTTGTTGCGTTCGAGCGCAGCGATGACGATCTCGGTGTCGCGGCCACCGAGCGGCATCACATAGACGGTCGCGAGCTTCAGGTCGGGCGACATCCGCACCTCCGGCACGGTGATGATGTGACCTTCGAGGTCCGCATCATGCACATTGCCTTGCGCCAGAATATCGGCCATCGCGTGGCGAACCTGCTCGCCGACGCGCAACTGACGTTGCGAGCCTCCGCCGGGTGCGGAACTCTTCTTCTGATGATGCCGTGGCATTCTCGAAAATCACCTCGCCATGCCCGTGTTCGAGGCACGGGCATTGTCATGTGTCCTGTTGAAACGAAGAGAGGTGGATGGCCGGAAAAAATCCGGCCATCGCACTCCCGCAATTTCAGTTCAAAAAGATCCGGACGCTTCGGTAAGATTTGGACTTACAGGGAGCGTTGGATCGTCTCCACGCGATAACACTCGATGACATCGCCTGCGCGCATGTCGTGGTAGTTCTCGAAGGCCATGCCGCATTCCTGACCGGACTGGACTTCCTTCACTTCGTCCTTGAAGCGCTTCAGCGTCGACAGCTTGCCTTCGTGCACCACGACGTTGTCGCGGATCAGGCGCACATTGGCGCCGCGTTCCACGGTGCCGTCGGTGACGCGGCAGCCGGCGACCTTGCCGACCTTGGAGATGTTGAAGATCTCCAGGATCGCGGCATTGCCGAGCATGGTCTCGCGCAAGGTCGGCGCGAGCAGACCGCTCATCGCCTTCTTTATGTCGTCCACGAGGTCGTAGATGATGTTGTAGTAGCGGATCTCGATGCCGTTGCGCTTGGCGGCCGCAGCGGCCTCCTTGTTGGCTCGAACCGAGAAGCCGAGGATCACGGCGTTGAAGCCTTCCGCGAGCGTCACGTCCGATTCCGAGATGCCGCCGACGCCGGCATGCAGGATGCGGGCGGCGACCTCGTCGGTGCCGAGCTTCTCCAGCGAGCCGAGGATCGCTTCCAGCGAGCCCTGCACGTCGGCCTTGATGATCAGCGGGAATTCCTTGCGGCCCGCCGTCTTCAACTGCGACATCATCTGCTCGAGCGAGCCGCGCATGCCGGAAATCGAGGCAGCCGCGTTCTCGCGCTTCTGGTGGGCGCGGTAGCTCGTGACCTGGCGGGCGCGGGCTTCGTTCTCGACCACGGCGAGACGATCGCCGGCCTCCGGCGGACCGTTGAAGCCGAGCACTTCGACCGGCACCGAGGGACCGGCTTCCTGCACGGTCTCGCCCTGATCCGAGATCAGCGCACGGACGCGGCCCATTTCGGCGCCGGCGACGATGATGTCGCCGACCCGGAGCGTGCCGCGCTGGACCAGCACGGTCGCGACCGGACCACGGCCGCGATCGAGCTTGGCTTCGATCACGGTGCCTTCGGCCGGACGCTCCGAATTGGTCTTGAGGTCGAGGATTTCCGCCTGGAGCGCGATCATCTCGAGCAGCTTGTCGAGGTTGGTCTTGTTCTTGGCGGACACTTCGACGTCGACGACGTCGCCGCCGAACGATTCGACCTGCACCTCGTGCTGGAGCAGCTCGGTGCGCACGCGCTCAGGCTTGGCATCGGGCTTGTCGATCTTGTTGATCGCAACGATGATCGGCACCCGCGCCGCCTTGGCGTGGTTGATGGCTTCGATCGTCTGCGGCATGACGCCGTCATCCGCCGCGACCACCAGCACGACGATGTCGGTGACCTTGGCGCCGCGGGCGCGCATCGCGGTGAACGCGGCGTGGCCGGGCGTGTCGATGAAGGTGATCTTCTTGCCGCTCTCGGGCGAGACGACCTGATAGGCGCCGATATGCTGGGTGATGCCGCCGGCCTCGCCGGAGACCACGTTGGCATGACGGAGCGCGTCGAGCAGCGAGGTCTTGCCGTGGTCGACGTGACCCATCACGGTCACGACGGGCGAACGCGTCTCGGTGTCGGTGGAATCGTCGACCTGGTCGAACAGACCCTCCTCGACGTCCGAGGCGGCAACGCGCTTGACGGTGTGGCCGAGCTCTTCGGCGATCAGTTGCGCGGTGTCGGCGTCGATCACGTCGGTGATCTTGTGCATCGCGCCCTGCTTCATCAGCATGCGGATGACGTCGACCGCGCGCTCGGCCATGCGGTTGGCGAGCTCCTGGATGGTGATCGCTTCCGGAATCACCACCTCGCGGATGAGCTTTTCCTTCGGCTCGTTCGAGGCGTGGCCCTTCAGACGCTGGGTGCGGCGGCGGAACGAGGCGATCGAACGCTCGCGCACCTCGTCGGCATTGAGCGCGGTGACGACCGTGAGGCGGCCGCGCTCTTTCTGCGGGCCGGGCTTGTGGGTGGTCTTGGGGGCCGCCGCAGGACGCGCAGCGCCGCCGGGACCGCGTCGGATCTGACGCGGACCATCGTCCTCGTCCGGTCCAGCTGCGACCGCGGGCGCGCGGCCCAGCGGGCCGCCGGCCGGCCGTTGCGTCGTGGTTCCAGGGCGAGCTGTCGTCGTTCCCGGGCGTGCCGTCGGGGCGCCGGGCCGCGGCGCGGGCGCGCCAGGCCGCGATGCGGGAGCCGCCGGGGCGGCTGCGGCGGGACGTGGCGCGGATGCCGGCTGTTCGCCTTCGCCAAAACGCTTCTTGGCCTCGGTCTCGGCCTTGCGCTTGGCTTCGTCCTCGTGACGGTGGCGCTCTTCCTCGGCCTTGCGGCGGGATTCGGCGGCTTCGCGCTCGGCGCGTTCAGCGGCTTCGCGGACTGCGCGGCGCTGAGCCTCTTCCTCGGCCTGGCGGCGCTCTTCGACTTCGCGAACTTTCGCATCGGCCAGCGCGCTGGCGCGGGCGGAGCGCTCGTCCTCGGTCAACGTCCGCAGCACCACGCCGGAGCCGGCATTGCGCGGCGGAGCAGGCGGCGCCGGGCGCGAGGGTGCCGGTGCGGGCGCGGCGGGTGCCGGCTTCGCCACCTCGGCGGCCTGCGGCTCAGGAGCGCCGGGGTTACGGCGCTTGCCGCGAGTCTCGACCAGCACCTGCTTGCTGCGGCCATGGGCGAAGCTCTGGCGCACAGTGCCCGTTTCGACGCGCGGCTTGAGCGATAGCGTCTTGCTCGGAACGCTCAGCTTCTTGTCGCCAGGGGTCTTGGTATCAACCATTCAGCAGTCCTAATCCTGATTTATCAGTGTTGTGCGTTGCCGCACCGTCCAATCGGGTCGTCGTTGTCTCTCAGAAATCCTGGCCGGGCTCTTCGGCAGTCTTGTCAGCGTCCGCCATCCGGTATCGGACCAGCATCTGGCTACGTGACAGGAATGACTTGCTCGCCGGGCCCGCGAGCACGGCAGCATGTATCACATTTGACCGGGTCAGTGCCAAATCCAATTCTACCGATTTCAGGGCGGTGATGACGGGAATCTGCGGCTTGGCGCCGCGATTTCCGGCATTTTGACGCGCCAGCATGTCCAATTTGCGGATTCCGTCCGGGGCCCCGTCGCTGGCGTGGATCAGGACCTCGACCGTGCCCTCCCCAAGGGCGCTTTCGACCTTGCCGAAGCCGGCGACGACCTGGCCCGCCTTGGCGGCGATCCCAAGGGCTTCGGTCACGCTCCGAACCAGGAGCGCTTCAATGTCGGCAGGAAGCGTCTGAGGGATGCGCAGCTCGCGCTTGAAGGCCTTGCTAAATTGGTGACGCCGCACGGCTTCCGCAACCACCTCGCGTGAGGCAGTCACCCACATGCCGCGCCCGGGCAGCTTGCGCTTGAGATCGGGAACTATCTCGCCTTGGGGGCATACGACGAAGCGAATCAGCTCGTCGATCGGCCGGACCTCGCGGCTGACCGCGCACATCCGCATGGTCGCGGACCTTTCGGTCCGCGGGCCATGGTCGAGATCGTGGTCAGTGTCTGCAAGCATCCGGGCGACATTCTCCTTCGTCCTTAAGCCGGCTGATCTTCGGTCGCCTCAGCCTCTTCGGCGGGCTTGGCGAGATCGGCCTCGGTGATCCAGCCGGCCTTGACGCGGGCCTGCATGATCATCGCTTCGGCATCGTCGCGGGAGATGTCGATGCCGTCGAGCGCACCCGGGAATTTGGTCTGCTCGCCGCCTTCCTTGCGCTCGGTCCAGCCGACCAGATCGTCGGTGGCGCAGCCCGCGAGGTCCTCGACCGTCTTGATATCGTTCTCGCCGAACTTCACCAGCATCTTGGAGGTGACGCCGGGCACGTCCTTGACGGCGTCCTCGACACCGAGCTCCTTGCGCCTCGCCTCGATCTCCGCCTCCTGCTGATCGAGATATTCGCGGGCACGGCTCTGCAGCTCCTGCGCGGTCTCCTCGTCGAAACCCTCGATGCCGGCGAGTTCCTTGAGGTCCACCATGGCGAGTTCCTCGACCGAGGTGAAGCCTTCGGACGCCAGCAGCTGGCCGACCACTTCGTCGACGTTGAGCGATTCCATGAAGACGCGGGTGGAGTTCTCGAAGTCGGCCTGGCGGCGCTCCGATTCCTCCTGTTCGGTCAGGATGTCGATGTCCCAGCCGGTGAGCTGCGAAGCCAGACGCACGTTCTGACCGCGGCGGCCGATCGCCAGCGAGAGCTGGTTGTTGGTGTCGGGGACGACGACCTCGATGCGCTCGCGGTCTTCGTCGATGACGACCTTGGAGACTTCCGCCGGCGCCAGCGCGTTGACCACGAAGGTCGCGATATCAGGCGACCACGGGATGATGTCGATCTTCTCGCCCTGCAATTCGTTCACCACGGCCTGCACGCGCGAGCCACGCATACCGACGCAGGCGCCGACCGGATCGACCGAGGAATCACGGGAAATCACGCCGATTTTCGCGCGCGAGCCCGGATCGCGGGCGACCGCCTTGATCTCGACGATGCCGTCATAGATTTCCGGCACTTCCTGCGCGAACAGTTTCGCCATGAACTGCGGATGGGTGCGGGAGAGGAAGATCTGCGGGCCGCGCGTCTCGCGGCGGACGTCGAAGATGTAGGCGCGGACGCGGTCGCCGTTGCGGAACACTTCGCGCGGCAGCATCTCGTCGCGGCGGATGATGGCTTCGCCGCGGCCGAGGTCGACGATCACGCTGCCATATTCGACGCGCTTGACGACGCCGTTGACGATGTCGCCGATGCGGTCCTTGAATTCCTGGTACTGCCGGTCGCGCTCGGCCTCGCGCACCTTCTGCACGATCACCTGCTTGGCTGATTGCGCGGCGATGCGGCCATATTCCAGCGGCGGCAGCGTGTCGGCGATGGTGTCACCGACCTGGGCGCCGGGATTGGCGCGCTGTGCGTCCACCAGCGAGATCTGGTTGGAGTGGTTCTCGACCTTCTCGACCACCAGCATGTGGCGCGACAGCCGCAACTCGCCCTTCTTCGGGTCGATCTCGGCGTGAACGTCAGTCTCGCTGCCGTAACGGGCCCGTGCGGCCTTGGCGATAGCGTCCTCCATCGCCGCGATGACGATGCCGCGGTCGATCGATTTCTCGCGCGCAACGGCGTCGGCGATCTGGAGCAGTTCAAGTCGATTGGCGCTGACTGCCATGGCTAGTCTCCTTGGTCAGGATCGATCTCGCCGCGCCGCGCGCGTTCGGCGGCAAGGCGATGTTTCTTGGTGTTGGTCGGAGCCGGCTTCTTCTTCACCGGCTTGGTGTTCTTGGTGATTTTCGCGCTGATCTCGGCGTGCGGCGCCTGTGGCGGCTCAATGCCGAGATTCCTGCGCATCTGGCGCTCCTCGGCCTTGCCGCGGCGCATGGATTCCGCGATCAGCTCGTCGGTCAGCACGAGGCGCGCCTCGCCGATATCTTCCATGGTCAGGAGAACGTCGGGATTGTCGCCCGCCTTGACGTCGTCGCGGTGCAGATGCACGCGCTGGCCCTCGACGGCACCGAGGGTGCCGCGGAACCGCTTGCGCCCTTCATGGGCCACGGCCATGTCGATCTTCACCAGATGGCCGGAATAGCGTTCGAAATCGGAGCGGCGGACCAGCGGCCGGTCGATCCCCGGCGAGGAGATTTCCAGCCGATAGGCACGATCGATCGGGTCGGCGACATCGAGCACGGGCGAAAGCGCCCGCGAGATCGCCTCGCAATCCTCGAGTTGCATCGAACCGTCCGGCCGCTCCGCCATGATCTGCACGGTGCAGCCGGCTTCGCCGGAAATCCGGATCCGGACCAGGCGGTAACCCATGCCTTCCAGCACCGGCGCTGCAACCGCCGACACCCGTGCCGCCACGCCGGGCTCGACCACGAGTCTCGGCTCGGCCAGCAATTCGGCGTCCGTGGAACCAGAGTTCGGTTCGGTCATGTCCAGGATCAGGCGCTCGATGGTTAAGGCTTGGTTACGATTTCAAAGCCCGCTTCGGAACTCTCCCGACACGCGTCGGGCCGCATCTTCCGCCGAGCCGCACTCAGGTAATAAAAAAGAGCGGGTCCTTTCGGGCCCACTCTCACTACGCGGATCGTATGAGAAGATGAATTGGCGCTGATATAGCGCTTTCTCCCCTCCCGGACAAGGCCCATTGCGGGGGCGGAGGGCCTTTTTGCGCCGGTCTGCGGCTCCCCCTGGCGCAACGCTTCTTTCACGAAGCAGGCCTAAATTCGCTGATTGTGGGGCGGCTTGGATCAAGGGCGCGCCCGCGGCGTGCCCCCTTCGAGTTGCGTTTTCATGACCGTTGCCACGTCGCTCATTCCTGGACTGGACGATATCGTCAGACGCGGCGATCCGCGGCGACGCGGCGAGATCGCGCGCGCCATCTCCGAATTGTTCTTCCAGGATTCCGCCAATCTTCGTCCCGAGCTCATCGATCTCTTCGACAATCTCCTGATCGATCTCGTGCCGCATGCGGAGCTTGCCTCGCGCGTCGACCTCGCCGAGCGCTTCTCGCACCTGAACAACGCGCCGCCGCATCTGGTCAATCAGCTGGCGCGCGAAAACGAGATCATGGTGGCCGGCCCGGTGCTGCGCCGCTCGCCCGTGCTCGACGATGCCGCGCTGGTCGAGATCGCGCGGCTGAAGGGTCAGGGCCATCTGCTGGCGATGACGGAGCGCCCCGCATTGTCGACCGAGATCACCGACGTGCTGGTCGAGCGCGGCGATCGCGACGTGGTGCGCCGTGCCGCGGGCAACGCCGGCGCGGCGTTCTCGCCCGGCAGCTATTCCGAGCTCGTCAAGCGTGCCGCGCACGACGGCGTTCTGACGCTCAAGATCGGCCAGCGCACCGATCTTTCGGGCGAGAACCTGAAGCAGCTTCTCGACGGCACGCTCGACGTCATCCGCCGCCGCCTCTCCAGCGTGGTCAATCCCGCGCGCCAGGTCGAGATCAAGCGCGCGATGGCGGCGATCGAGGAAGCCGCGCTGCCGCCGGGACCGCGGCGCGATTTCTCAGGGGCACAGCGCACGGTGCTCACCTTGCATCGCGAGGGTCATCTCGGCGAGAGCGCGCTGCTCGGCTTCGCCAAGGCGAACAAATACGAGGAATCGATCGCCTCGCTCTCGGCGATGTCCGGCGTCCGCCTCTCGGTTCTCGATCGCCTGATCTCAGGCGACCGCTACGATCCTCTTCTCATCGTCGGCCGCGTGCTGAATCTGGGCTGGCCCACGGTGCGGGCGCTCATCCTGCTCTGGTACGGTCCGCACCGCACGCCTGCTGATGCCGACATCGAGGCCGCGCGCGTGAACTTCACGCGCCTGATGCCGACGACCGCCGAGCGCGTCGTGAATTTCTGGCGCAACCGGCAGACGATCTAATACAGGTCTCGTCATGGCCGGGCTTGTCCCGGCCATCCACGTGCTTCGTCCCACGGCAGAAAGTGCGTGGATGCCCGGGGACAAGCCCGGGCATGACGACTGCGGATGGATCGCGCGCGAAAATCTACACCCGCCTGAACCGCAAATAGGCCGCCTTGCGTCCTTCGCGCGCCGCCTTGCGGCCGTAGCGCGTCATCGTGTAGCCCGCCCATGGCTGCCTGAAATCGTCGGCGCGTTCGGCAAGCCAGACGAAGTCCTGCGAGCGCGCAAGATGCGACAGCGTCCAGGCACAGTAATCGTCGATATCGCAGACGAAGCGGAATTCGCCGTTCGGCTTCAGCACGCGCGCCATCGCGGCGATCGTGCGATCCTGAACGAAGCGCCGCTTCCAGTGCCGCCGCTTCGGCCAGGGATCGGGATGGATCAGGTCGATCCGTGACAGCGAATTCTGCGGCAGCCAGGCCAGCAGCTCGGCGGCATCGCCGGCGAACAGGCGGATGTTGCCGATATTGGCCGCCTCGATCTGCGCGAGAATCTTTGCCATGCCGTTGACGTAGGGCTCGCAGCCGATGAAGCCGGTCGTGGCGAAGGTCTGGGCCTCGGCCGCGAGATGCTCGCCGCCGCCAAAGCCGATCTCGAGCCGCACGTCTTCGATTGCGGTGCCAAATATCTCGCGTGCGTCCGCCGGCGTCTCACCGTCGATGTCGAGCGCAAGATGCGGCAGCAGATGATCGATCAGCTCGGCCTGGTGCTGCCTGAGCTTGTGGCCCTTGCGGCGCCCGAAGAAGGCGCGCTCGCTGTCGTCGCGATCTGGATCTGATTTGCGCTCGCTCATCGCAGCGTCTGATACAGGCGATGGAGCAGCCGCGCACGCGGCGCGAGCGAGGAGATGTAGAGCTGCTCATAATGGGTGTGAGCGCCCTTGCCGTCGACGCCGAGCCCGTCGAGCGTTGCAGTATGCGGCGCGGTGAAATTGCCGTCCGAGCCGCCGCCGGTGTGGGTGTCGATCAGCTCGAAGCCGATCTCGCCGGCGAGCGTCTTGGCGTGGTCGAACAGCGAGGCGCCTGCGTTGCTCTTCTCGTAGGGCGGACGGTTGAGCTCGCCCGCGACGGTCACGGTGACGCCGTCGGTCTTCGAGGTCAAAGCGAGGATCTTGCCGACGAACTCGTCTGCGTCCTTGAGGCTCACGACGCGCAGATCGACTTCGGCATAGGCCTCCTCCGGCGTGACGTTGGGGCGCGTGCCGCCGCGCACGACGCCGACATTGACGGTGACGCCGCGCTTCAGGTCGTTCATCCCTTCCAGTGCCAGGATGATATTGGCGATCTCGCGCACCGCGCTGCGGCCGTCTTCGGGCCGCGAGCCGGCATGCGCCGGCACGCCTTTGACGAACACCCGGAAGCGTCCGACGCCCTTGCGTCCGGTGACGATCTTGCCGCCGTCGCGCGCCGGCTCCGTCACCAGCACATATTTGGCCTTGCGCCCTTCCTGCTCGATCAGCGCGCGCGAGGTCGGGCTGCCGATCTCCTCGTCGGAGGTGAACAGGTGGGTGATGCCGAGCGGCGAACGATCGCCGTCGGCGCAGAGGGCACGAAACGCGTGATGGGCGATGTAGGCGCCGCCTTTCATGTCGTAGATGCCGGGACCGAACGCGACGTCGCCTTCGACCTTGAACGGCAGGCGCTCGATGAATCCCATGGGATGGACAGTGTCGAGGTGGCTCAGCACCAGGATGCCCGGCTGGTCCTGGCCCCAATTCGAGCGCGCCACGAGATGATCGCCGCAGCCATCGACGCCTGCGACGCGCTCGAGCGTGACCGGCAGATCGCGGTATTGCTCGGCGACCACCGAGACCAGCTTGTTGACCTGTTCAGGTGCTTCCGTCGGCGTCTCGATCTCGACCCAGCGGCGGATGCCATCGAGAATAGTTTGGGAATCGAACCAATTGGAGCTGGTCATGGGCGCATCTGTGCCTTTGAATCGCATCATCGAAGCGGACGCGCATCAGATCGCGGCCACAAATGACGACATAGGCCAGATTTGGCGCAGTCTCAAATCGCCGCCGGGATGGCGCTTCAGCGCTTGTCGGGACCTTCGCGAGCTGCGATCTGCTCGACGAGATCGACGATCGAGCGGCGCATCTTCGAATCGGTGATTCGCGTGAACGCCTTGGTCAAGGCCAGGCCCTCGGAGGTCGCGAGGAAATCCGAGACGTAAGACGGCGAGGCGCCTTCGCTGAAGCCATCCGGCCCGGGCACGCCGCTCGGGCCGCCCTCGAACAGGAATGACACCGGCACCTGCAGAATCTCGGCGATCTGCTGGATCCGGCTCGCGCCGACCCGGTTGGTGCCCTTCTCGTATTTCTGGATCTGCTGGAAAGTCAGGCCCAAAGCTTCACCGAGCTTTTCCTGGCTCATGCCCAACATGATGCGGCGCATACGCACGCGACTGCCGACATATTTGTCAACAGGGTTGGGCGCTTTCGACATTTCCTCAGCCCTCCAAACACCACCTTCAGCGCAATCAATTGGAGTGCCTCAGGTGCAAGCAACGTCAAATCAAACCCTGTTATTGGGAAACATTGCGGAGAAATTTAGCAATGCACCACTGTCTTTTGCAGTCGGTGCAGAATGGGGAGCCTGCGTGCAGTCTGTCAACCGTGGGAGTACGGTTGTCAAAAGCTTCCGGCCGCGCTGGCGGCGAAGCTGCGATCAGCGCTGCGACTGGGCGACACGCCGGCGAACGGCCAGAAACACGGCCAGCGCGACGAGCATGGCGGCGGGCACGTCGCCCACGCGCGCATAGAGGGTTGGCGGGATCGCGGCGGGCAGGCTTGCATCCAAAATGCCTTCGATTCCAAGTCCGAGGCTGGCAACGGTGCGGCCCACCGGATCGATCACCGCGGAGACGCCGGTGTTGGCAGAGCGGACAAGCGGCAATCCGAGCTCGATCGCGCGCATCCGCGACTGCTCCAGATGCTGATAGGGGCCTGTCGAGATGCCGAACCAGCCGTCATTGGTGAGGTTCACGATCCAGCCCGGACGTTCGTTGCGTCCCGCCACTTCGCCGGGAAAGATTGCTTCGTAACAGATCAGCGGCAGCGCGGGCGGTGCACCGGGTACCGGCAATGCATGGCGCACCGTGCCGGGAATGAAGCCCCCGCGCACACGCGTCAGTTGCTCGAAGCCGAGTTTCTCCATCAACGCCTGATAGGGAAGAAATTCGCCGAACGGCACCAGATGGAGCTTGTCATAGACCGCAAGCACGCTGCCGTCATGATCGATCACATAGATCGAATTATAGGCACGCGTGATCGGGGTACCCCGCGGCAGATCGGGCGCGCGGACCGAGCCCGTGATCAGCACGGTGCCTTTCGGCAGGAGATCGGCGATCTCTGCCATCGCGTCGGCTTCGCGGGTCAGGAAGAACGGAAAGGCGGATTCGGGCCAAATCAGGATCGTGGCATCGCGCACGCCGGTCGATTGCGGGCCGGAGGCACGGTCCGACAGGGCGAGATACTTCTTCATCACTTCCGCCTTGGCGGCGTAGTTGAATTTCGCGTCCTGCTGGAGGTTCGGCTGCATCAGGCGGAGCTTGGCGCCCGATACCATCGTGGTCGGATGCAGCGACAGGCGGATCGCGCCGAAGATGCTCATGACAATCAACAGCGCAATTGCCGCCGCCGGCACGCGCCATTGCAGGCGGCGATCGGGCGCGCGATCGATCAGCGTCGCGGGGCTCGCGAAGATCGCAACGGTCAGGAAGGTCATGCCCCACAGGCCGATCAGCGAGGCGGTCTGCGCCAGCGGCAGCGGCTCGGACAGCGCATAACCGAACGCGTTCCAGGGAAAGCCGGTCAGTGCGTGGCCGCGCAGCCATTCGCTGACGGTGAGGCTTGCCGCGAGCGCAAGCACGCGGGTGGCGTTCTTGGTCCAGAGCAGCCGCGCCAGCGCAAAGCCGATGGCTGTGAAGATGGACAGATAAGCCGGCAGGCCGAGCACGGCGAACGGCGTCAGCCAGGCGAACACGTCGGCATCGACGAAGAAAGCGTAGCCGATCCAGTACAGGCCGGGGACGAAATAGCCGAGCCCGAACCAGTAGCCGGTCAATGCTGCGGCAGGGACGCCGCCATATCGTCCGGCGCCGGTGCCGTCGATCAGCCAGACCAGCACTGGAAAGGTGATGAACAGCACTGGAAAGACACTGAACGGCGCCAGTGCCAGCACCGACAGCGCGCCGCACCCCATCGCGACGACGGCGCGCTTCCATCCCCAGGTGAGGATGATGGCAAGCGCAATCTGCCGAACGCGCTGCAGCGGGCTCACTGTTGGCTGGTCCCGTCGCTTGGCGGCGGGCTCTGCGTGTCGCTGGCGGGCGGTTGACCGCCGTCCGGCGGGGCCTCGCGGCGGGTTCTCTCACGCTGGGTTCGCGGCGCCGGCCGTTCCTTGCGCGTCGCGATGCGCAGCCGCTTGACGCGGCGCGGATCGGCATCGAGCACCTCGATCTCGTAAGTACCGGGGCCGGAGATCACTTCGCCGCGCACCGGCAGGCGTCCGACGAAGCTGACGAGATAGCCGCCCAGCGTCTCCACCTCCTCGCCGGCTTCGCCGGTGACGAAATCCTCGCCGATCACCGAGCGGACGTCGTCGAGGCTGGCGCGCGCGTCGGCGATGAAGGCGTTGTCGGGCAGGCGCACGATCGACGGCGGCTCGTCGCTGTCGTGCTCGTCGTCGATCTCGCCGACGATCTGCTCGACGATGTCCTCGAGCGAAACCAGCCCGTCGCTGCCGCCATATTCGTCGACGACGAGCGCAAGGTGAATGCGCGTGGCCTGCATCTGCGCGAGCAGGTCGATCGCCCGCATCGACGGCGGCACGTAGAGCAGTTTGCGGATGATGCGCGCGTCCTCGAGCGGCATCGCGAGATCAACGGCACGCAAATCGAGCCCGGCCGGCAGCGGCTTCTTGCGCTTGGTCTTGGTGGCTTCCGAGACGCGGGCGCGCGCGGTCATGAAGGCGAGCAGATCGCGGATGTGGACGATGCCGACGGGATCGTCGAGCGTCTCGTTGTAGACCACGAGGCGGGAATGGCCGGCGCTCTCGAAGCGATCCATCAATTCGCCGAGCGGGATGTCCCGCTTCACCGCGACGACGTCGGCACGATGCACCATGACGTCGGCGATGCGGCGCTCGTGCAGACCCAGGATGTTGCGCAGCATGGTGCGCTCGACCGCCGAGAAGCCGGTGTCGTCAGGCGTCGTCGCGTCGAGCACGACCTGAAGGTCGTCGCGCACCGATCCCGCCTTCCAGCCGAACAGCGTGCGGATGGCGCGCAAGAGCCAGCCATCGGCGGTCGGGCGCATCACCTCGCCCTGTGTCACCACGGCCGGCAGGTTGGCCGTGTTGCGCGGATTGTCCTGAATCGGGTCGGACTCCGGCATTTCAGTGTGCCCCCGCGCGGTCTGCATAGGGATCGGGGATTCCAAGGTGAGCCAGGATCTGCGTCTCCAGCGCTTCCATCTCCTCGGCGTCGCCGTCGTTCTCGTGGTCGTAGCCGACCAGGTGCAGGAAGCCGTGCACGGCGAGATGGCTCAAATGGTGGTCGAAAGGCTTGTGTTCCTCGTCGGCCTCGCGCCGCATGGTCTCGTAGGCGATCGCGATATCGCCGAGCATGCGTGGGGCATCGCCGGGCTTCCACTCGCCCTCCGGCTGGAGTGCGGGAAACGACAGTACGTTGGTCGGCTTGTCGATGCCGCGCCAGTTGCTGTTGAGGGTGCGGATGCCGGCATCATCGGTCAGCATCACGGCCACTTCGGCGTCGGCAACGTCTTCGTCGACACTCTCGGCGGCGGCTGCAACCGCGCGCTGGATCACGGCTTCGGAATCGGGCTCGCGCTGCCAGCAATCGGCAACGATGAGAACCTCGGTCATGGGAAGATTGGGATGTGACATTGTCTTTGTTCGGAACGATGGGCGCCGTGTCTGCGCCCCTATGGTCCGGCTGTTGTTCCGTCAGGATTTATCGGCGGCCGGCCGCTGCGGCGAACCTTCATAGGCGGCGACGATCCGCGCCACGAGCTCGTGGCGGATCACGTCCTCGGCTTTGAAATGAACCTGGGCAATGCCTTCGACCCCGCTCAGGAGCCGCGTTGCTTCGGCCAGGCCCGAGGTCTGGCCGTTCGGCAGGTCGATTTGCGAGGGATCGCCCGTCACGATCATGCGGCTGTTCTCGCCGAGGCGGGTCAAGAACATCTTCATCTGCATCGACGTGGTGTTCTGAGCCTCGTCCAGGATGATGGCGGCGTTGGTCAGCGTGCGGCCGCGCATGAAGGCGAGCGGCGCGATCTCGATCTCGCCGGTCTGGAGCGCACGCTCGACGATGCGCGCGTCCATGAGGTCGTAGAGCGCGTCGTAGATCGGACGCAGATAAGGATCCACCTTCTCGCGGAGATCGCCGGGCAAGAAGCCGAGCCGCTCGCCGGCTTCCACCGCCGGACGCGACAGGATGATCTTGTCGACCTCCTTGCGCTCGAACAGTTGCGCGGCATGCGCGACCGCGAGCCAGGTCTTGCCGGTGCCGGCGGGGCCGATGCCGAACACCAGCTCGTGGCGCTTGAGAGCGCGGATGTAGGAGTCCTGCGCGGCGGTGCGCGCCCGCACCGGGCGCTTGCGCAGATTGATGCTGTCGAAGCTGGATTTGCTCGATTTGGCGTCGAACTCGAACAGCGAGCCCTGCGCGATCACGGCGCGGATCGCGCCCTCGACCTCGCCCTGGTCGAGGTCCTGTCCCTTCACGGCTTGCGCGTACAGCATCTCCAGCACGCGGCGTGCGGCGTCGCAACCGTCGCGCGTGCCGCCGATCGTGATGTGGTTGCCCTTGGAATCGACGACGACGCCGAGCCGCCGCTCGACCTGCGCCAGGTGCTGGCCGTACGGGCCGACCAGCGCGGATGCGGCGCGGTTGTCGTCGAAATCGATGACGACCTGGGTCTCGGGCGGAACTTGCATGTCGCGGTCAAATTTGCGGCTGGGAGCGATAGAAGACGAATCCGATGCGCTTTTTGGCAAGGGTTCAGGCTCCAGTGGCTTGCGATAAAGCGGGCTCGCGCGCAGTGGCGAGCTCGCCGAGGAAGCTGTAGCGCTCGAGGCTGTCGATCCTGACCGGCAGGATTCGTCCGATGATGTCGGGCGAGGCCATCACATGGGCGGGCTGGAGAAAGGCGGTGCGGCCGACGATCTGGCCGTCCTTGCGGGCGGTGCGTTCGAACAGCACATCGACCGTTGAGCCAATCGCAGCCTTGTTGAAGGCCGATTGCTGGCTGTCGATCAGTTCCTGGAGCCGCTCCAATCGCTGGTCCATCTCGGCGGGGGACACCGTCTCCTGCATGTCCGCGGCCGGCGTTCCCGGCCGGGCGGAGTATTTGAACGAATAAGCCGCAGCGTAGCCGATTTGCGTGACAAGCGCGAGAGTGGCGAGAAAATCTTGCTCGCTCTCGCCGGGGAAGCCGACGATAAAATCTGATGAAAAAGCAATGTCTTGGCGCGCCGTGCGGAAACGGTCGACGACTCGCCGGTAATCATCGGCGGTATGTTTCCGGTTCATGGCGGCCAGAATCCGGTCCGAGCCCGACTGCACCGGCAGGTGCACGAACGGCATCAGGGCACCGAGGTCGCGATGGGCGGCGATCAGGCTGTCGTCGACGTCGCGCGGATGGCTGGTCGAGTAACGCAGCCGCGCAATGCCGGGAATGGTCACCAGATGCTCAAGCAGCCGGCCGAGCGGCCAGGCTTTCCCGTCCGGTCCCTCGCCATGATAGGCGTTGACGTTCTGTCCGATCAGCGTGAGCTCGCGCACGCCGTTGTCGGCGAGCCGCTTAACGTCGTCGACGATCTTCGCCACGGGACGGGAGACTTCCGAACCTCGCGTGTAGGGCACGACGCAGAAGGTGCAGAACTTGTCGCAGCCTTCCTGCACCGTGACGAAAGCGGAAATGCCGCGCGAGCGGATCGCATCGGGTTTCGGCTGGGCCAGGAAGCCGAACTTGTCCTGAGCCGGAAACTCGGTCTCGATCGCGCGGCCTTCGTCGCCGGCGCGTTTCAGCAGCTCCGGCAGATGATGATAGCTCTGCGGTCCCACCACGACGTCGACGACCGGCGCGCGGCGCACGATCTCCTCGCCCTCGGCCTGCGCCACGCAGCCGGCGACCGCGATCTGCATCGCGCGGCCCCCGCGCGCGGCCTCTTCCTTGGCGACGCGCAATCGGCCGAGCTCGGAATAGACCTTTTCGGAGGCCTTCTCGCGGATGTGGCAGGTATTGAGGATGACGAGGTCGGCGTCCTCGGCGCTGGCCGTCTCCACGAATCCCTCGGGAGCCAGCGTGTCCACCATGCGCTGGGCATCGTAGACGTTCATCTGGCAGCCATAAGATTTGATGTGCAGCTTGCGCGGCGGCGTCATGGAACCCGAAATGGAGGTGGAGGACGGCCTTCAGATATAGGCTGGAGAGGCGAAAATCCAGCGATTGGAGGCCAAAGAGATCGTTCGGGCGTCCCTTGAGACGGGCAAATTGCCGAATTCCGAGGGTTTGGTGCGAGAATCCGGCTTTTAGCCGGCGGCCGTCGCCGCGAGCCGCCGGACCAGCTCCGGCAACTGCCGCATATCGTCGAATGTCAGGCTGGCGCCGGCCGCCCGCAGCCGTTCGGCATGGCCCGGCGGGCAGTGGCCGCCGCCGTGAAAGCCCAGCACGGTCATCCCGGCGGCGTGTGCGCCTGTGACCCCGGGGATGCTGTCCTCGATCACGAGGCACCGCTCCGGCGCGATCTTCATCTGGGCGGCGGCGAACAGGAACAGGTCGGGCGCCGGCTTGCCGCGCGCGACCTGGCTCGCGGAAAAGATGTTCGGGGCGAGCAGGTCGTAGAGCCCGGCGCAAGTGAGGCCGTGATGGATCTTGTCCGGCGTGCCGCTGGACGCAACGCATTTGGGCAGATCGATCGCGGCGATCGCTGCGGCCACATGGGTGATCGGCTGCAAGTCGCTGGCGTAGGATTGCAGCGTCGCCGCATTGATCTGCTGCTCCAGATCGTCGGGGAGACTGCGGCCGATTTCCTGTTCGACCATCCGCCGCGCGTCTTTCTCGGAGACGCCGAGGAAGCGGACCAGCACCTGCTCCGACGTGATCGGATAGCCGTGCCGCGTCAGCACGTCGGCATGTGCGCGACAGGAGATCACCTCGCTGTCCACGAGCACGCCGTCGCAATCGAAGATGATGAGGCCGACGGGCACTTAGTTGGTGGGCTTGTCGTCGTCGAGCGGGACGCAATAGAGCTCGAGGCGGTGGTCGACCAGCTTGTAGCCGAGCTTGCGGGCGATCTCTGCCTGCAGCTTCTCGATCTCTTCGGAGGTGAATTCGATCACCTTGCCGTCCCTGAGATTGATGAGGTGGTCGTGATGGCTGTCGCGCATCGTCTCGTAGCGCGCGCGGCCCTCGCGAAAATCGTGACGCTCGATGATGCCGGCGTCCTCGAACAGCTTGACGGTGCGATACACGGTCGAGATCGAGATCTTGTCGTCGACGGCGACGCAGCGCCGGTACAGTTCCTCGACGTCGGGATGATCGACCGCCTCCGCGAGCACGCGGGCGATGACACGGCGTTGCTCGGTCATGCGCATGCCGGTGGCTGCACAGCGCGCCTCGATGCCGGACGCCTTGGATGCGGAGGAGGGTTTAAGTCCAGTCATGTGTTGTCTGCCTGACGGGGCGCTTTCTGCCATCAATATTACGACAAGTCACGCCGCATCAGAAGGGCGTTCAATTGTTCCCCGTTCGGCTGCTTATAGTAGCGTTCGCGGCGTCCGACCACCACGAATCCACACCTGTCGTAGAGCCGACGTGCCGGCTGGTTGTTTTCCTCGACTTCGAGAAATATTGTGCGCACGCCGCGCCCCGCGAGGTGGCCGAGATGGGTCATCAGCAGCGTGCGGGAGAGGCCGCGGCCGCGATAGGCCTCGTCCACCGCGACCGAGAGGATTTCCGCCTCGTCCGCGCCGATCCGCGACACCGCGAATCCGATGGTTCTGCGGCCGAGGCGCAGCCGATGCATCAGCGTGTTGCGCTCGCTGAGCATGCTCTCGAATTCGCCTTCGCCCCAGCCGTGCGCGAAGGAGGCGGCGTGAAGCTGCGCCAGCCGTGCGACGTCGCGCACGGAAGCCGGCTCGACGGCGGCGGTCCCGCCGCGCCACCATTCCGACAGCCAACTCATCATGAGCTTGCGGCTTGTGCTGCAAATGGCGGCTGTGCCGGCGGCTTTGCGTCGGGCGCCTTCAGATAGAACGGCCGTGCCGGATTCGTCTCGGGGTCGGCCGCGGCGCCGAGCCATGCGACCCAACCGATGTCGGGCGCGGGCTGCGCATCGACCGCGACCGGTTGTTCGCTGTCTTTCGTCCAACGCTCGGCGAGGATGTTTGCGGCGTTGCCGACCAGATGCGGCGCGCCGAATTGCGAGGCGGCGATCGCCTCGTCGATGGAAGCGACGCGCGGCCGCACCAACTGACTGCCATCGCCGGCGACGATCTGGAAATAGACATGGTCGTGCCGCGCATCGATTGCGGAGATCACCGGCGCCGATTTGCTCTGGCCGACGACGGTGGCGGCATAGGCCGACAGGGTGGTGAGGCCGACGGCGGGCCGTCCGGCAGCGAGCGCGAGGCCGCGCGCCGCCGAAATGCCGACGCGCAGGCCGGTGAAACTTCCGGGGCCGACCGTGACCGCGATCCGGTCGAGGGCGGTGAAGGCGAGGCCGGCCGATTGCATCACGCGTGCAATCATCGGCATCAGGGCCTCGGCGTGGCCGCGCTTCATGAGGAGCTGCTCCTGCGCGCGCAACTCGGCCGCTTCGGTGTCGAGCACGGCGACGGAGCAGGCGTCGAGCGCGGTATCGATGGCAAGGATCAGCATGAACAAGCGAATGGCGAGTGATGAATGGTGAGCAGTCTAGCGAAGCACGCGCCTATCCGCCATTCATCACACACGATCTGCAGGCCCCCGATATGGCTTACTTCGTAGGGTGGGCAAAGGCGCACTTGCGGCGTGCCCACCGCCCTTATCTTATGGCAGAAAAGGTGGGCACGCTTCGCTTTGCCCACCCTACGGCACCTACGATGCCGCTCTCACATCGGCCGGACTTCGACCACGTCGGGCACGAAATGCTTCAGCAAATTCTGGATGCCGTGCTGGAGCGTCGCGGTCGATGACGGGCAGCCGGAGCAGGCGCCCTTCATGTGGAGATAGACCACGCCGTCCTTGAAGCCGCGGAAGGTGATGTCGCCGCCGTCATTGGCCACCGCCGGCCGTACGCGGGTCTCGATCAGATCCTTGATCATGTCGACCGTCTCGGCATCGGCCTCGTCGAAGAACTCGTCCTCGTCGTCGAGGTCGGCATCATCCTGAGCCGCACCGTCGGCGAGGAGCGGCGCGCCGGACATGTAGTGCTCCATGATGGCACCGAGGATCGCGGGCTTGAGCTGCTGCCATTCACCGCCCGCCTTGGTCACGGTGATGAAGTCCGATCCGTAGAACACGCCGGTGACGCCGGGCACTTCGAACAGTTTTTCCGCCAGCGGCGAGCGCGTCGCGGCTTCGCGGCTCGCAAAATCCATCGGGCTGCCGTCGACCACGACGCGGCCGGGAATGAACTTCAGCGTGGCGGGATTGGGGGTGGCTTCGGTTTGAATGAACATGGTTTTCTCCAGACGTCACCGGTTCAAGGCCGGCGCGTGCCCTATTTCCTAGCAGATGGCGACGGCGAACGCACGATCAAGGGGAGGGGTAGCATTAGTTCAATTCTTTCAGAGACTTGAGCTCTTCTTACCCTCCCCTGGAGGGGGAGGGTCGATCGCGCGCAGCGCGAGCGGGGTGGGGTGATCTCTCCCAACGGGCAGTGTTCGAGGTGGAGAGACCGTCACCCCACCCCGTCTCATGTCTCGCTGCGCTCGACATGAGCCGACCCTCCCCCTCCAGGGGAGGGTAAGAGGCACCGTCGCTACGAAAGCGAATCCACGCTTTGGTCGCTGAGCGCGCCGGAAATGATCGTCACGGGAATCGGGAAGGTCCCGACCGCGTGCGCAAGCAGCGCAACCAGCGGGCCCGGCCCTTCCGCGCCGGGGTTGGCGGCGAGCACCAGCATGGCGATGTCAGGGTCCTCGTCGATCACGGCGAGCAGCTGTTCCATCGATGCGCCCTCGCGAATCACCCGCTCCGGGGTGATCGCGGCGATACCGTTGGCCCGGCCCGCGGCGCGGTCGAGCGCGGCTTCCGCTGCTTCCTGCGCCTCGGCCCGCATGATGTCGGCAACGCCCAGCCATTCCTGGCTCTGCTGTTCGGGCTCGATGATGCGCAGCATCACCACGCCGCCGCCAGCGCGGATCGCCCAGCGGCTGGCATAGTAGACCGCGCGATCCCATTCGGCGGTGTCATCGACGATGACGAGGCATTTGGGCTTGTGACCCGGCTCGTAGCAAAGTCGCTTGCTGGTCATGCATGTCCTGCAATGTGCACGACCGGCATGCTGCCACACTCCCGCTGGCTTGGGGAGAGGAGATCCGGCCGGCGCTGGCGCCGGCCGTCTTCAGCGCCGGCGGATGAAGCCGACGATGTCCTTGGAGAGCTTCATGGTCTCGTCGGCGATGGCGCGGGCCCGGTCGGACCCGTCGTTCAGAATCGCGTCGATATGGCCGGGGTCGGCGACGAGGCGCTTCATCTCGCCGGCGATCGGCGCGAGTTTCGTCACGCACAGCTCCGCCAGCGCGTTCTTGAAGCTGGAGAACTGACCGCCGCCGAATTCCCTGAGCACGTCGGCCTTGGCGCGGCCGGACAGTGCGGCGAAGATGCCGACGAGATTGTCGGCCTCGGGGCGGGCTTCCAGGCCCTTTTCCTCCGTCGGCAGCGGCTCCGGATCGGTCTTCGCCTTGCGGATCTTCTGCGCGATGGTATCGGCGTCGTCGGTGAGGTTGATGCGCGAATTGTCGGAGGCATCCGACTTCGACATCTTCTTGGTGCCGTCGCGCAAGGACATCACGCGCGTCGCCGGGCCCGTGATGAGGGGTTCCGGCAGCGGGAAGAACAGGCCGTCATTGGCGCCCTGCGCGCGGATGGACTCGCCGAAATCGTTGTTGAACTTCTGCGCGATGTCGCGCGAGAGCTCGAGATGCTGCTTCTGGTCCTCGCCGACCGGCACGTGGGTGGCGCGGTACAGCAGGATGTCGGCCGCCATCAGCACGGGATAGTCGAACAGGCCGACGGAGGCGTTCTCGCGGTCCTTGCCGGCCTTCTCCTTGAACTGTGTCATGCGGCCGAGCCAGCCCATGCGTGCAACGCAGTTGAAGATCCAGGCGAGCTCGGCGTGTCCGGAGACCTGGCTCTGGTTGAACACAATGTGCTTCTTGGGGTCGATGCCGGCCGCGATGAACGCCGCGGTGACCTCGCGGGTGTTGCGCGTGAGCTCGGCCGGTCCGCCCCAGACGTCGACGCCTTGCGTGATCGCGTGCATGTCGACGACGCAATAGATGCAGCTGTGGGTTTCCTGCATCTTCACGAAATTGACGATCGCGCCGAGATAGTTGCCGAGGTGTAGATTGCCCGTCGGCTGGACGCCCGAAAAGACCCGTTCAACGAATGGCATGGTCAGCCTTCCCATAGGTATTCGGCCGTCGTTTCCAACAGCGGGGCTGCCTCGTCAAGGGCAATTCGCAAGTTCAGCCCGTTCAGGCGGGCCGCTTCAAGGCGGCAACCGCCTCGCGCCACGAGGCCGCGCCGAGAAGTTGCAGCAGCAGGCCATAAACCGTGATCCCGGCGGCGATCTGCAGGCCCAGCACGATGAATTTGACGAAGCCGTGGGCTTCCGCAGGCACGAGGCCCGCTGTCAGCCAGAGCAGGGTGCCCATCGCGGCAGCGGCGAGCACGATCCGCGGCAGCCGCTTGCGGGCGGTCGCGTCGATCGAGAATCCGAACGCGCTTGTGCCTTTCCGGATCAGCGAGAATGCGCTGCTCCAGGCGCCGGCCGCGATGCTGGCCGCGATCCCGCTGGCGCCGAAGACATGCCCGAGCAGCACGGCGAGGGCGATCGCGACCACAAAGCCTGTGGCGGTGGCGAGCAGCGGCGTCATCGTGTCGCTGCGGGCATAGAAGGCCGGCGACAGCGCCTTGATCAGCACATGCGCCGGCAGGCCCAGCGCCAGCCACATCAGCGCCCGTGCCGTCGCCACGCTGTCGACGGCGCCGAAGGCGCCGTGCTCGAACAGCAGCCGCACGATCGGCTCGGCCAGCACGATCAGGCCGAGCGCGGCCGGCAGTGCCAGCCCGGTGGCAAGCTCCAGCGCGCGCGATTCCGCGTGCGCCACCGCTGCGCGGTCGGAGCTGGCGACGGCGCGAGTCAGCTCCGGCACCAGCACCGTGCCCATGGCGACGCCGACAATGCCGAGCGGCAATTCGATCAACCGGTTGGCGAAATAGAGCCAGGACACGGCGGACGGGGTCGCGGACGCAATGATCGCGCCGGCTACCATCAGCCATTGCGGCCCCGAGCTTGCGATCATGCCGGGAATGGCCTTGGCGAAGAAGCCGCGCATCTCCTTGTCGAGGCTGACGCGCAGCGGCGTCGCAAGACTGGCGCTTCGTTGCGACAGCAGCATCAGCAGCTGCAGCAAGCCGGCAATGCCGACGGTGGCCGCGAGCATCCACGCGGCGAAGCCGGCATCGGCGTGCTCAAAGAGCAGCATCGCAATCGTGGCGATCAGTGCGATGTTGAACAGCAGCGGCGAGAAGGCCGTAAGCGCAAAGCGCTCCTGCGCATTGAGCAGTCCCATCAGCACTGTGACGGGGCCTGCGAAGGCCAGATAAGGCAGCATCAGCCGCGCATTCTGCACCGCGAGATCGAGCGTGGGGCTGCCGATGAATCCGGGTGCGATGACCGTGATGATCAGCGGCATCGACAATGCGATCAGGATTGAAACCGCGATCAGGACCACACTGACCGTGCCGAGCACGCGCCCTGAGAACGCCGCTGCGGCCGCATCGCCGGCACGGTCCCTGACGCGCAGCCAGACCGGGATCAGCGCCGCATTCAGTGCCCCTTCGCTAAGCAGGCGCCGTACCACATTGACGAGCTGAAACGCCGCCAGAAACGCATCCGCCACGGCGCCGGTGCCGAGCAGTGCTGCGATCAGGGAATCGCGGGCAAAGCCCAACAGCCGCGAGGCCAGCGTTCCCGTCGAGACGGTCAGGAAGGAGCGGATCATCGGCCCTTTATAATACCGTTGCTTGCCCGTGCGGGCCCGGTCGTGATAGGCCGCGAGCCGGATTTCAGGCCGACAGGAAGCGGATTTCCGCAGGGATCGCAATCCGCCAAACAGGATCAAGGTGAATGGCTGACGTGAAATATGACGTTCTCGGCATCGGCAACGCGCTGTTCGACGTGCTGGTCAGAACCGACGAGGCCTTTTTGGCCAGCCACGGCATGACCAAGGGCAGCATGTCCCTGATCGACGAGGCCCGGGCCGCCGCCATCTACAAGGACATGGGACCGGCCACGGAAGTCTCGGGCGGCTCCGCGGCCAACACCATCGTCGGCATCGGCAGCCTGGGGGCACGCGCCGCCTATGTCGGCAAGGTCAAGGACGACCAGATCGGCAAGCTCTACGTCCACGACATCCGCTCGGCCGGCGTCGCCTTCAACACACCCGCCGCCAAGGACGGCCCTGCCACCGGATGCTCCTACATCCTGGTCACCGATGATGGCGAGCGCACCATGAACACCTATCTCGGCGCGGCGCAGGACCTGTCGCCCGCCGACATCGACCCGGCCGAGATCGCCTCTGCCGGCATCGTCTATCTCGAAGGCTATCTCTGGGACCCCAAGAACGCCAAGGACGCCTTCGTCAAGGCGGCCAAGATCGCCCATGACGCCAAGCGCAGGGTGGCGCTGACGCTGTCGGATTCGTTCTGCGTCGATCGCTACCGCGACGAATTCCTGGGGCTTATGCGCAACGGCACCGTCGATATCGTCTTCGCCAACGAGTCCGAGCTGCATTCGCTCTACATGACCTCGGATTTCGACACCGCGCTGAAGCAGCTGCGCAACGACGTCAATCTCGGCGTGGTCACCCGCAGCGAGAAGGGCTGCATGGTGGTCTCGTCCGAAGACGCGGTCGCAGCGCCGGCGTTCCCGGTCGAGAAGGTGGTCGACACCACCGGCGCCGGCGACCTGTTCGCCGCAGGCTTCCTGTATGGCCTGGCGCGCAACCTTGCGTACAAGCAGTGCGGCGAGCTCGGCGCGCTTGCGGCCGCCGAGATCATCCAGCACATCGGCGCCCGCCCGCTGGTGTCGCTGAAGGAGCTGGCCGGTCAGCGCGGACTGACGGCTTAAAGTCCTGCTCTCGCCTCAATCTCCGCTGTCGTCGCCCGGCTTGACCGGGCGACCCAGTATTCCAGAGGCGTTAGTAGTTACGGAGAAGCTGAGGCGTACTGGATTCCCCGCCTTCACGGGAATGACAGTCTTCATGTAGTGAGAGACTCACGCCGTCTTCGCCGCCTTCAATCCCAGCCGCTGCTCTACCGCGTCGCGCATCACGAATTTCTGGATCTTGCCGGTCACGGTCATCGGAAACTCGTCGACGAACTCGACATAGCGCGGGATCTTGTTGTGGGCGATCTGGCCGTCGCAGAAGGCGCGGACCTCCTCCGCCGTCAGCGTCTCGCCCGGCCTGACGCGGATCCAGGCGCAGAGCTCCTCGCCGTAGCGGGTGTCGGCGACGCCGAAGATCTGCACGTCCTGAATCTTGGGGTGACGGTACAGGAACTCCTCGATCTCGCGCGGATAGAGGTTCTCGCCGCCGCGGATCACCAGATCCTTGATGCGGCCGACGATGTTGCAATAACCTGATACGTCGATGGTGGCGAGGTCGCCGGTGTGCATCCAGCCGTTGGCATCGAGCACGTCGGCCGTCTTTTCCTTCTCCTCCCAATAGCCCAGCATGACGCTGTAGCCGCGGGTGCAGAGCTCGCCGCGTTCGCCGCGCTTGACGATCCGCCCCTCGAGATCGACGACCTTGACCTCGACATGCGGATGAATGCGGCCGACAGTGGAGACGCGCCGCTCGAGTGGATCGTCGGTCGCGCTCTGGAAGCTGACCGGGCTGGTCTCGGTCATGCCATAGGCGATGGTGACCTCGCGCATGTTCATCTCGGTGTTGACGCGCTTCATCACCTCGATCGGGCAGGGCGCGCCCGCCATGATGCCGGTGCGCAGCGATTTCAAATTGAAGCTCTTGAACTCGGGGTGATCGAGCTCGGCGATGAACATGGTCGGCACGCCATACAGCGCGGTGCATTTCTCCTGCTCGACCGCGCGCAGCGTCGCGAGCGGATCAAAGCCCTCGCCGGGGTAGACCATGGTGGTGCCGAGCGTGACCGAGGCGAGGTTGCCCATCACCATGCCGAAGCAATGATAGAGCGGCACCGGGATGCAGATGCGATCGGCTTCCGTCAGGCGCATCGCGCGCCCCGTGAAATAGCCGTTGTTGAGGATGTTGTGGTGGGTCAGCGTCACGCCTTTTGGTGAGCCGGTCGTGCCGCTGGTGAACTGGATGTTGACGGGATCGTCGAATTGAAGCGCGGCGCCCAGCGCGGCCAGTTGCTCGCGATGCTCCGCTTTGCCCATGCGCGCGACCTCCTCGAAAGGGATCGTGCCTGAGCCCGCCGGGCCGCCGATCTGGATCACCATGCGCAAGGCCGGCAATCGCGCCGCCTGCAGCCGTCCGGGCGGGGCGTCGGCCAGCTCCGGCAGCAGCGTGTTGAGCATCTCCATGTAATTGCTGGTCTTGAAGGCGGTGGCGGTGACGATCGCCGCGCAGCCGACCTTCTTCAGCGCGAATTCGAGCTCGCTGAGCCGATAGGCGGGATTGATCGTCACCAGGATCAGGCCGGCCTTGGCGGCGGCGAACTGGGTCAGCGTCCATTCCGGCCGGTTCAGCGACCAGATGCCGATCCGCTCCCCGCGTTCGAGCCCGAGCGCGAGAAAGCCCGCGGCGAGTGCGTCGACCCGCGCGGCGCGCCCCAGCGCCGCACCGCGTGGTCGAGGCTGCGACCGATGGTGTCGCCGAGCAACGGCGTGTCCGAGATGCCGCAAACGTAGCTGTCCGCCTGATCTGCCAACTTATCAGCCAAGTCGAAATCCTCTCGCCAAAATACCCAGCATAGCCTCTCCGCCGTCATGCCCGGGCTTGTCCCGGGCATGACGCGTGGAGAGCGATCGGCTCTCGCTCAGGCCGCCTTCTGCCCGCTTCCCGCATCGAGCCCGGCATAGACGCCCCGCTCGAAGCCTGCGAACGCCTCCAGGCACTTTCCGTCCGCGAATGGCAGCAGTTGCATCAGGATCACGCCGGTGACGTCGCGCGCCGGATCAATCCAGTAATAGGTGTTGGCAAGGCCGGCCCAGGCGAGGCTGCCGGCGCTGCGGCCCTCGGCGGTCTTGGCCGTGTTGATCATGAAGCTGAGGCCCCATTTCTTCACCTGCTCCGGATAGAGATCGACGTCGTTGGTGTACATCGGCGCCGCCGTCGTCATCTTGGTCATGTTGAGATCGCCCATTTGATTCTGGCTCATCATGGCGATCGTGTCGGCCTTCAGCACCTGGTTGCCGTTGCCGCGTCCCTTGTTCAGGATCATCTGGGTGAACTTGATGTAGTCGGCTGCGGTCGAGTAGAGGCCGCCGCCACCCATGTGGAACTCCGGCTCCTGCTCGAGCTCGAACGGGATCGAGGCGAGCTGGCCGTCCTCGCCGCGCGCATGCATGCCGACGAGGCGCTTGCGCATGCTGTCGTTGATCTTGAACGCCGTGTCGCTCATGCCGAGCGGGTTGAACAGATTGTCGCGCAAATAGGCGTCCAGCCGCTTGCCGCTGACGGCTTCCACCGCCTTGCCGACGAAATCGATATTGGTGCCGTATTCCCAGCGCGTGCCGGGATCGGTCATGACAGGCGTCTTCAGCGCTGCGTTCTGGCAGGTGGTGATCGCGGGAATGCCGTTCTTGTCCAGATAGACCGCGAGATCGCCGTTCCACATGTTGTAGCAGAAGCCGGCGGTGTGGGTCATGAGCTGGCGCAGCGTGATCGGCCGCTTGGCCGGCCGCAGCTTCGCCTCGCCCTTGGCATCAAATCCTTCGAGCACTTGCGGATTGGCGAGATCGGGCAACACCTCGCCGATCGGCGCATCCAGCGACAGCTTGCCCTGCTCGACCAGTTGCATCGCGCCCGCCGATGTCACCGCCTTCGTCATCGAGGCGATCCAGAACACGCTGTCAGCCGTCATCGGATCGGGCTTGGAAAGATCGCGCTTGCCGAACGCGCCCTGATACAGCACGTCGCTACCGCTCGCGGCGATGGCGACGACGCCGGGAATCTCCTTGGCTTCGCTCTTCTGACGCAGAATGTCGTCGATCTGGGCTTTGCTTTGCATGGCGTTTCCTCGGGTTTGATTATCATTGGCAGTGATCGATTGTCCTACCGCGCGCCCCGCGCGGCAAGCGCGTCCAGATGCCCGCAACGGTCGCGATGTCGTGACTTGACGGTCCGCGTCCCACGCAGGACGACAGGTGGGCCGAACGGCAACACTCCGTCACAATCTGCGGTGGATGGCCGCATCTCGCCGTGACCGTGGATGGGCGCCGGCGATATGCTTCCTGTGTTTGAAACACGTGAAACATTTTGTGCGTTGCGGCGTTCAGCACTCGGCCCCATCGGCGGCCGACGTTAAGACTTGATGCAAATTTGGCGGCCCTGAGCGGCCGCGAGGGGACTCAGATGATTTCGACCTGGAGCGAATGGAAGCGCTATCCCCGTCCCGGACGGGGCGAGAACCTGGAGGCGCCGATTTCGCCAGGGATCTACGAGGTGCGTATCGCCAGCACCGGCGCGCTCTATTCCTTCGGGGCAGTGGACAATCTGGCGCAATCCCTGGCGCTGCTGCCGGTTGGTTCGAAGTCGTGGTTCGGACGCCGCAACGCCTCCGACGTGCCCGATCTCGAATACCGGACCTGCGCGACCTCCTCGAAGGCCGACGCCAAGGCGGCGGCCGAGCGCATGATCGGCCGTCGCGAAACCTATATGAGCGGCGCGGCCTAAGGCCGCTCTCTCTTTAGCTCCCATCAGATGTGCGTTGCGGGGCGGTGCATCGGGCACCGCCTGCCCCTATATTGCGGGCCGATCCGATCGCCTCCAGGGAGTAACGCCATGACACCGACCGCCGCCGCACGCGCCACGCAAGCCACCGCCACCCTGCGCGACCGGCTGAAGGACCCTTCGCTCCTGAAGGAGGCCTGCTACATCGACGGCGCCTGGGTCGGCACGCCGGTTTTCGCCGTCAACAATCCCGCCACCGGCGTTGAGCTCGCCAAGGTTCCGCAGCTCGGTGCAGACGAGACCACCAAGGCGGTCGAAGCCGCCGAGCGCGCTTTCCCGGGCTGGGCCAAGCACACCGCCAAGCAGCGCTCCAACATCCTGCGCAAATGGTTCGAGCTGATCGTCGCCAACCGCGAGGACCTTGCGCTGATCCTCACCTCCGAGCAGGGCAAGCCGCTCACCGAGGCGCTCGGCGAGGTCGATATCGGCGCCGCCTATATCGAGTTCTTCGCCGAGGAAGCGCGGCGCGTCTATGGCGAGACCATTCCCACCCAGCGGCCCGATGCGCGCCTGCTCGCGATCAAGCAGCCGATCGGCGTCTGCGGCGCCATCACGCCGTGGAATTTCCCGAACTCGATGATCACGCGAAAAGTCTCGCCGGCGCTCGCGGCCGGCTGCACGGTGGTGCTGAAGCCCGCCAACGAGACGCCGCTGTCGGCGCTGGCGCTGGCCGTGCTCGCCGAGAAGGCCGGCATCCCCAAGGGCGTGCTCAACATCATCACGGGTGACGCGCCGCCGATCGGCAAGGTGTTGTGCGAGCATCCGGCGGTGCGTTTCGTCGGCTTCACCGGTTCGACCGCTGTCGGCAAGATCCTCTACCAGCAGGCCTCCGTCGGCGTGAAGCGGCTCGGCCTCGAGCTCGGCGGCAACGCACCGTTCGTTGTGTTCGACGACGCCGACATCGATGCTGCGGTCGAAGGCGCCATCGTCTCGAAATATCGCAACATGGGCCAGACCTGCGTCTGCGCCAACCGCCTCTACGCCCAGGACAGGATCTACGACGAGTTCGTGAAGAAGCTGTCGGCCAAGGTCGCGGCGATGAAGATCGGCGATGGCACCGAAACCGGCGTCACGCAAGGGCCCCTGATCAACATGAAGGCGATCGACAAGGTCGAGCGCCACATCGCCGATGCCGTCAAGCGCGGTGCCAAGGTCGTGACCGGCGGCAAGCGCAGCGAGCTCGGCCGCTCCTTCTTCGAGCCGACCGTGCTCGCCGACGTCAAGCCGGACTCGCTGGTGTCGCAGGAGGAAACCTTTGGCCCGCTCGCGCCGGTCATCCGTTTCAAGGACGAGGCCGACGTCATCGCGATGTGCAATGCCTCGCCGTTCGGCCTCGCCTCTTACTTCTATTCCCGCGATCTCGGCCGCGTCTGGCGCGTTGCCGAAGCGCTGGAGTCGGGCATGGTCGGCGTCAACACCGGCCTCATCACCACCGAAGTCGCGCCCTTCGGCGGCGTCAAGGAAAGCGGCCTCGGCCGTGAAGGCTCCCGTCACGGCATGGAAGAATATGTCGAGATCAAATACGTGATGATGGCGGGGGTGTAGGCCCGGCTCTCTCGACACCGTCATGCCCGGGACAAGCCCGGGCATGACGAGCGCGGGTGTCGTAGCCTGGATGGAGCGAAGCGAAATCCGGGGTCGCTGTCGCTCGTGGCACGATCCCGGATTGCGCTGCGCTCCATCCGGACTACGGACTACCTCCGCAACACCGCGATCGTCCGGTTGGCAAAATTCAGCCGCTCCGCCATGACAGACACGAAATAGGTCAGCAGCTTGTGGCTGAGCGCGGGGTCTTCTTCCCTGATCGCGTCGAATTGGTGCGTGTTGAGCACGTAGAGCACGCTGTCGACCTCCGCCTGGATCGTCGCGCTGCGCGGGGTGTTCGACACAAGGCCCATCTCGCCGATCGTGGTGTAGCGGCCGAGGCTGCGCACGCGCGTGGTGCGGTCGTCGTCGGCGGGGACCATGATGCCGACGCGGCCCTCGAGGATGAAGTGCATGGAATCGGCGGGGCCGCCGGCCTGCACGATGATCTCGCCGGCCTCGACCTCGATGCGCTGGCAACGGTGAATCAGCCTGTCGGCATCGTCCTCGCTGTCGAGTATCCCGGTGAACCAGTTATGCAGGCTGGCTTCTTCCTGCACCAGCCCCTGATGCTGCGAGATGATCGCGTTCTCGCACCATTCCAGCGCGCGATCGAGCTCGGGAATGATGGTGACGCCCTCGCCGACGAAATCGCTGGAGCGCAGCACCTTCTCGGCTGCCGTCGACAGGTGCACCAGGATCAGCTCGACGCCAAGCTCGTGCGCGCTGCGCTTGATCTGGGCGAAGCTGTAGGCCGCCGATGAATCGACGCCGGTGACGAGCTTGAAGTCGAACAGCAGATAGCGGCACTCCGGGCGCTCCTGCAGCAGTTGCTTGACATGCTGGTAGAGCCGGTTGGCGGAGCCGAAGAACAGATAGCTCTGCAGGTTCAGGCCCTGGATGCTGCCGCCATGTGCCAGCAGCACCTCCTGGTCGTCGCGAGAGCGGTCGAGCGAGGAACGGTACTCCGAGCCGTCGAAACTGTACTTGATCGACTCCACGCGCGCAGCGCTGAACGCGAACGTCGCGCAGCCGATGATCACGCCGATCAGGATGCCCGGCACGAAGCCCCAGGCGACGATGATCGCGATGATGGCGATCAGCGAAAGATATTCGAGCCTTGACAGCCGCTTGCGCGACTCGATGATCCATCTGTGCAGCTGGTCGGCGCCGAGATAGAGCAGCAGGCCGCCGATGACGAATTTCGGGATGAAGCCGAGCAGTTCGGGCGCGACCGCGAGCATCGCCAGCGACAACGCCGCGACGGTGAGGCCGGACAGGCGGCCGCGCCCGCCGCTGCTGTAGTTCAGGATCGAGCGGCTGATCGAGCTGCAGCCGGGGTAGCCGCCCAGCATGCCGCTCAGGATGTTGGCGATGCCGGTGACGTTCAGCTCGCGCTCCAGATTGGCCTCGCGGTGCACGGCGACTTCGATGCCGGTGGTGTTGAATAGCGTGCAGCATGCCGTGACGAAGATGACGGCGACGACGTTGCCGATCAGGTCGGGCACGACGAGCCAGGGGTAGCGGGCGAAATCGTCGGTGTGCCAGGGCAACATGAACACCGCCTGCGGCGGCGGCTGGAACGTCCAGCCCAGCGTGCGCGCGCTGTCGAACGACACGCCGGTGATCCAGAACGCCAGGTGCGCGGTGAGCACGCCGCCGACCAGGATGATCGGCAGCCCGAACGGGCTGCGCGAGCGGTGCCAGGTGAGATACAGCACCAGCGCCATCGCGCAGGCGGCGCCCAGCTCCAGCAGCGTGGTGGCGTTGGCGAAGTAAGGCAGCGTCGCGAGCTGCAGGGGGTGGTTGGTGATCACCCTGATGGCACCGAGCGCGATGAGGAGCCCGGTGGCGCCGAGGAAACCGCCGACCACGGGATAGGGCACGTAGCGGATGGCGCGCCCCAGCCGTGTCAGCCCCAAACCGCACAGCACCAGCCCCGTCAGCACCGTCGACAGGCCGAGTGTGATCAGGACCGGCGAGAGCAGCGGCACGGACGGGCTGGTTGCCTCGATGCGCTCGACCAGCGATGCCACCAGAATGCCCGTCACCGCCGCCGTCGAGCTGTCGGGCGCAGCCACGGCGAAGGGCAGCGAGCTGCACAGCGCGACGACGATCGCGAGCACCGCCGAGCTGACGAAGGTCGCGGTGATGCCGTAGGACAGATAGGGCGACAGCGGGCCGGCAAAGATCAGCAGCGAATAGGACAGCCCGAACGTGACGGTCAGGATGCTGGCGGCGCTGCCGCCCATTATATCATTCAGCGCACGTTTGAGGGCTGGATTGAAACGAGGGGCCGGACTGAAAGTAATTGCTGGATCGGTCACGCCGTTGCGCTCGCTCCTGAAAAATATCGTCCGAGACGTAGACGACTACGGACTTAGCGCAACAGGATTTTTGTAACTATGAAACATTCGACGGTTTCATGCGGCGGTTCGGTGCGAATCCCCGTTCACGACGTGTGAATGATCAACCGTGGTTGAAGAAGAAGTCGACGCTCGTGCAGCACCCACCGCTGTCGTCCCTGCGAACGCAGGGACCCATAACCACCGGGAGCGGTTTGGCGAAGACTTGACGTTCGGTATTCCTGCCGACCACAACCGCGCCATCACGCGGTATGGGTCCCTGCGTTCGCAGGGACGACAGCGGAGTTCGACGCAGCAGCCCAGCCTAGATCTTGAGCTCCTTGCCCGTCACCCGTCGATACGCCTCGAGGTACCGCTTGCTCGTCGCCTCCACCACGCTGGCCGGCAGCGGCGGCGGCGGCGCGTCGCCGTTCCAGCGGCCGGCGCGGCGCTCGACGTCGAGATAGTCGCGCAGGGGCTGCTTGTCGAAGCTCGCCTGCGGCTGGCCGGGCTTGTAGGCATCGACCGCCCAGAAGCGCGAGGAGTCCGGCGTCATCACCTCGTCGATCAGGATGATGCGGCCGTCCTTGTCGCGGCCGAACTCGAACTTGGTGTCGGCGATGATGATGCCCTGCTCGCGCGCCAGCTCCTCGCCGAGCGTGTAGATTGCGCGTGTCATGCTCTCGAGCGTATAGGCCGTCTCGTCTCCAACCACTTCGCGCATCTTCGCGATCGTGATGTTCTCGTCGTGGCCGGTCTCGGCCTTGGTCGCCGGGCTGAAGATCGCGGGCTCCAGCTTCTCGCTTTCGACCAGGCCGGCCTTCAGCTTCTCGCCCGCAAGCGTGCCGCTGGCCGCGTATTCCTTCCAGGCCGAGCCCGAGAGGTAGCCGCGGATCACGCATTCGATCGGAAACACGGTCGTGCGCTTGCACAGCATGGCGCGGCCGAGGATCTCGGCGCGGCGGTCTTTAAGCGCCGGCACGGCGGCGATGATCTCGTCGGTATCGGCGCTGATCATGTGATGAGGAACCACGCCTTCGAGCTCATTGAACCAGAACGCGCTGATCTGCGTGAGGACCGCGCCCTTCATCGGGATGGTCTCGCCCATCACGACGTCGAAGGCGCTGATGCGGTCGGTGGTGAGCAGCAGCAGGCGGTCGTCGTCGACGGCGTAGATATCGCGCACCTTGCCGCGGCCGATCTTGGTCAGGGGCAGGTCGCTGGAGAGCATGGTGGTCATCGTCAGAGCTTTCAGGGCGTTCGCGCAGGAGATCCGGCCGCGCCTGATGGCGCGACCGGCAATCGGATTAGCCTATTCCGGCAGCGGAATGAACTCATGTTCCTGCGGAACGGCCGCGAAACGGCCGGTTTTCCAGTCCTGCTTGGCCTGCTCGATCCGCTCCTTGCTGGAGGACACGAAATTCCACCAGACGTGGCGCGGCCCTTCCAGCGCGTCGCCGCCGAGAAACATCATCCGGGTCGCCTTCAGCGCCTTTACGGTGATGCGATCGCCCGGTCGGAAGATCAGCAGTCGCGGCGCCTCGTAGCGCTCATTGGCGATCTCGACCTCGCCGTCCACGATGTAGATCGCGCGTTCCTCATGATCAGGGTCGAGCGGCACGCTCGCGCCGGCAACCGCCGTGACCTCGGTGTAGAACCAGGGCGACACCATCGAAACCGGGGAGGTGATACCGAAGGCGGACCCCGCGATCACGCGGGCGGTGAAGTCGCGCTCGGAGATCATCGGCAAGTCGCCCGCAGCATAATGCTGAAACGAGGGCGCGATCTCTTCGGCGCCGGCCGGCAGCGCGATCCAGCTCTGCAGGCCCAGCATTTTCTGGCCTGAGGCGCGTTGCGCCTCCGGCGTGCGCTCGGAATGCGCGATTCCGCGCCCGGCCGTCATCAAGTTCATCGCGCCGGGCGCGATCTCCTGGACATTGCCCTCGCTGTCGCGATGCATGATCGCGCCGTCGAACAGATAGGTGACGGTAGCCAGCCCGATATGCGGATGCGGCCGCACGTCCATGCCCTTGCCGGAGACGAACTGGACCGGGCCGAAATGATCGAAGAAGATGAAGGGGCCGACCATCTGCCGCTTGCCATGCGGCAGCGCACGCCGCACCTGGAATCCGTCGCCGAGGTCGCGCGTGCGCGGCACGATGACGAGATCGAGCGCATCGCAGGACATGGGATCGCCGAGCACGGGATCGTTCGAGGGTTGCCAGCTCATGGGTAGGCTCCTTTTGACTTTCTTGGGCGCGATGGTAGCAGGATTTTGCATCGTCGTCGCGACCAAGGCCCGGAGCCACGGCGCGGGCCGTGGTGCCACATACTCCGCTGTCATCGCCCGCGAAGGCGGGCGATCCAGTATTCCAGAGGCCGGCGTTGGAGAACTCGCTCTCACCACATCCGCCGCGGCGTACTGGATCGCCCGCCTTCGCGGGCGATGATAGTTGTGGGTGTTGCTCTGGCCGTGGCATGCCGATGGTCCTTGAAAAAGCCGGCGCAACGAACGATGTTCGTCCGACTTCAACCGCGACAGATCGCATCGAACGATGAGCCTTGCCGCCCTCGACCTCGCCTTTCGCGCCGCCAGCGTCGCGTTGCTGCTGATGCTGGCGGCGTCATTGCTCTCCGACTTCCGCAAGGTGCTCGCGGCTCGGCTCGGCGCGGCCTTCGCGCTGGGCTCGGCCGCGCATGCGCTGAGCTATTCGGTGGACGTCACGTCGCGGGTTCCGCTCTGGCATGCACCGCTGATCGCGTTGTCGACCGGCACCATCGTGGTGTTCTGGCTGTTCACGCGCTCCCTGTTCGACGACGAGTTTCGCCTTCGCTGGTGGCACGGATGGGTCTGGGCGCTGGTAACGGCCTTCAGCTTTGCAGGTTGCGTCTGGATTGCACCCGGCGGCCATGTGCGGTTCTCGGTGACGATGGTCAATCTGATCGTGCTCGGCTTCATCGCGCTTGCGGTCGGGCAGATGATCGCCTCCTGGCCAGCCGACCTGGTCGAGCGCCGGCGCCGCGTTCGTGTCTTCATCGTCTGCGCAATCTCGCTCTATGGCGGGCTGAACGCTGTGCTTCAGATCGCCTTCGCCGGCCGCCACGTCGGCGATGTCGCCGAAACGATCAACGCCGGTGTGCTTGCCTGCACCGTCGCGGCGATCGTCTATGCGATGATGCGCGTTGACGGGGCGGATCTGTTTCCGGCCGTGGCTGAGCCCGCGCCGCCTGACGTTTTCAGTCAGCCTGCGGCCGATGACGTCGCCGATCAAAAGCTCATCGACGCCCTGATGCGGCTGGTGGCGGACGAGCGGATCTATCGCCAGGAGAACATCACCATCGGCGTGCTCGCTGGGCGCCTGAAGATTCCTGAATACCGGCTGCGCCGGCTGATCAATCAGCGCCTCGGCTACCGCAACTTCAATGTGTTCCTGAACAACCACCGGATCGAGGAAGCCAAGGCCGCGCTCGCCGATCCCGCCCAGGCCGAAGTCCCCGTCATCACCATCGCCATGGACGCCGGCTTCCAGTCGCTCGGCCCGTTCAACCGCGCCTTCAAGGCGGTGACCGGCGTGACGCCGACGGAATATCGACGGCTGAAGGTGACTGCAGCCTAAATTTTAAGTCGCTGTAATCGCTGCCATATTCCAGAATCGACCAGCGCCGTCCGACTTCAACCAGGCTATTTTCCAAATCAGGCGAGCGCTCCTCCGCCTGCTCCGGCTTCCTCGCCGCACACGCCCCCTGTGCCGGAGAAAGCCCGTGACCCGCCGCCGCAAAATCGTCCTCCTCACCACCACCATCGCCGCTGCCGGCCTCGTGCTCGGTGCGGCCCGGGCCCGCGACATGCCTAAGGTCGCCACCGGCTTCGTCGCCGACATCCTGTGCTCGGAGACGTTCGTCTCCGGCCTCGATCCAAGTCGCAACTTCACCGAGACCACCGACGCCATGCCCGGCACCGGCCTGATCACCTGGGCGATGGACACCCGGGTCGATCGTACGCGCAAGGATGTCACGGTGACGCTGTTCGGCGTCGGCCGCAGCCACGCCGTCTATCGCGAAGGCCTTGGCTGCACGCTCGAGCATGAAGCGGGGGTCGCCGAGGTGACGGTACCGCCCGACGACAAACAGCCCGCGCTGTTGCCGGAGATCGCCGGCCCCTCACTCGTGCCGCCGCAAAGCCCCGAACTGGCCGCCGCGCTCGATCGCGCCTTCACCGAGCCGGCGCGACCGCCTCACCGCCGCACCCGCGCGATCGTCGTGATGAAGGCCGGCCGGGTCATCGCCGAGCGCTACGCCGACGGCGTCGGACCCGAGACGCCGCTGCTCGGCTTCTCCATGACGAAATCGGTGGTCTCGGCTCTCACCGGAATCCTCGTGCGCCAGGGCAAGCTCAGGCTCGACGGGCCCGCGCCGGTTGCCGCCTGGAAAGATCCTGATGATCCGCGCCATGCGATCACCGTCGATCAGCTTCTGCGCCATACCGCCGGCCTTGCACTCGGCAGCTCCCTGGAGGCCTCGCTCGGCTCCGCCTTCGAGCCGGTCAACCGGATGAAGTTCGTCGAGTCCGACATGGCGGCCTATGCCGAAACCATTCCGCTCGAGACCGCGCCTGGGGCCGCGTGGAATTATCACGACGGAAACATTCTCATTCTCTCGCATTTGATCCGCGATGCGGCCGGCGGCACCCCGGAAGGCGCGCTGCGCTTCGCGCGCCGCGAACTGTTTGCGCCGCTCGGCATGCGCCACGTCACGCTGCAGCTCGACGGGTCGGGCACAATCGAAGGCTCCAGCGAGATGCTCGCCTCCGCGCGCGATTGGGCGCGCTTCGGCCAGCTCTATCTCAATGACGGCGTCGCCGGTGGCAAACGCATCCTGCCGGAGGGCTGGGTGAACTATTCGGCGACGGCCACGCCGAATGCCTGGGTCGGCATCGGCGCCGGCTTCTGGACCAACCAGGGCGACAGTTTTGGCGCGAAGTTTCGCGTGGAGCATGGCTGGCCGCGCGATGCCTTCTTCGCCAAGGGTACGATCGGGCAGTACACCATCGTGATCCCGTCGGAGAAGCTGGTGATCGTGCGGCTCGGCCGCTCGCCGAACGCACCGCCGCAAGCGGATGGCGTGTTCGATCTCGTCCGAGATGTGGTGGCGGCAACGCGCGAGAAGGGGAAGCTGGCGGGGGTGAATTGAGGTCTTTCTTACCCTCCCCTGGAGGGGGAGGGTCGATCGCGCGTAGCGCGAGCGGGGGTGGGGTGATCTCTCCACGCGGGCACTGTTCGTTGCGGCGAGACCGTCACCCCACCCCGTCTCGCAATCTCGCTTTGCTCGATCGCGAGCCGACCCTCCCCCTCCAGGGGAGGGTAAGCGGAGTGCCGCTCGAGCCCTACCTCCCCAACTCCGTCGCCTGCGCGACGCGATCGAACCGCTCCAGCGTCATGATCGCATCGGCGAATTTTTCCGCGCGCGCGTTCAGCACGGGGCGCGCCAGCGTCAAAAACTTCTGCTGCATCGCCTGCGCATCCGGGAACGAGGTCGGCTCTCCCGAGGGATCGGCATAGAGCCGCTCGTGCACGCCGTCGTCCGTGGTGATGCTGACGCGTGCGCCGAAGGGATGGGTGCGGCCGACCTCGAGGCGGTCGTCCTGCACCACGTCGAACTTGTCGGCGAGCGCGTCGATCGCGGCGTCGCCGAGGCGGCTATAATCGTCCCAGCCGAACGAGCCCTGGTCGAGCGCGAGCGCGCCGGTGAAGAACATCGAGAACTGGCCGCCGACGATCGAGGTCGGATGCCGCTTGGTCGCGGCGTCGCCGGTCAGCGTGATGCCGTTCCGATGCAGGCCGATCTCGACGCGCTTGACCTGGTCGGGCGTCAGATTGTGTTCGCGCCGCATCGCAATCAGCGCGTCGATGGCGGCATGGGTGTAGCGGCAACTCGGATACGGCTTCACGCCGATCTTCATCGTCTCATAGGTCTTGCCGAGCTCGGCAACCGCCTTGTCCGGATGTGCATCGTCGGTGTAGCCGGCAAGCAGGCCGTGCTTGCCCTCGACCGATTCCGAGGAGCCGACGAAATCGTTGCGTGCCAGCGTCGCGGCGATCACGCCGTTCATCGCAGCGGCGCCGACCTGGTAGCGCTTGTTCCAGGCGCCGTTGACCAGGAATTGCAGCGAGCCGGCGGCCTGGCTGCCGGAGACGCCGAAGGCGGAGATGAGCTGCTGCTCGCTGAGGCCGAACAGCTTGCCGGCCGCCGCGGCCGCGCCATAGGTACCGGCGGTGGCGGTCGGGTGGAAGCCGCGCGCATAATGCGAGGTCGGGTCGAGCGCGTTGCCGAGCCGGCAGCAGACCTCATAGCCTGCGACGATCGCAGTCAGCACGTCGCGGCCCGAAGCGCCGACCATCTCGCCGACGGCGAAGGCAGCCGGAACCACGGGCGCGCTCGGATGCAGCGAGGAATCCGCATGGGTATCGTCGAAATCGAGGGAGTGGCCGAGTGCGCCGTTGAGCAGTGCCGCGACCGCCGGCGTCCAGGTCTTGGTGTCGCCGAACACCGTGGAGTCGCCCTTGGTGTCGAGGGCCAGCGCCTCCAGCATTTTCAGCATTGACGGGGTCGATTCCGCCTCGCGCCGCGCCCGGATGGCGCTGCCGAGGAAGTCCAGGGTCAGAACCTTGGCGCGCTCCAGCACTTCCGGCGGAATATCCTGAAACTTCAGGTTAAAGACATAGGCGGCGAGCGTTGCGGTTTCGTGAGCCATCGTGTTTCCTCGTTTTGGCCGGCAAGTTAGGCGGGCTGATTTGGCCTTTCAAGCGGCCTTGGGGCCGCGGGTATCAGCCATGCTTTTGCTTGGCTTTATGTGGTTTGGCGCGGGATATTCGGGCATGGCGTTCGCAGGGAAGGTGTTCGAGCGGATCAGGTCGCGACGAACCCAGCTGGGGCTCGCGATCCGGGTCACGGTGGCCGCGACCGCGGCCTATGCGCTCGCCACCGCGCTGCATCTGCTGTTGCCGCTCTGGGCGGTGCTGACCTCGCTGATCGTGACCCAGATGAGCGTCGGCCGCTCGCTGAAGGCGACGCGCGACTACATGCTCGGCACCATCGGCGGCGCGATCTATGGCGGCGCCATCGCGATCCTGATTCCCTATTCCAGCGAAGCCGGGCTTCTGGGATTGCTGGTGCTGTCGGTCGCCCCGCTCGCCTTCATCGCCGCGATCAATCCGAGCCTCAGCGCGGCGACGGTGACAGCCGTCATCGTGCTGCTGGTGCCCACCATGCATCATTCCGATCCCATGACCTCGGCGATCGACCGCGTCAGCGAGGTCGGTGTCGGTGCGGTCACGGGCCTCCTGGTCTCGTTTCTGGTGCTGCCCTCGCGAGCCGTGCGGCAGATCCGCGCCGCCGCGGCGCAATTGCTCGAGTTGATTGCGGACGCCTTCAGCGAACTTCTCGCGGGCCTGACGCGCGGCCGCGACAACGACGCGCTGCACCGGATCCAGGACGGCATCGGCACGGCCATGGTGGGCATGAACGCCATCGGCGCCGAGGCCGAGCGTGAACGCGCCGCGCGGCTGTCGAGCGGGCCCGACACCGGCCCGCTGTTGCGCACCGTGCTGCGGCTGCGCCACGACGTCGTGATGATCGGCCGTGCCACCGTGGTGCCGCTGCCGGCCGAAGTACAGACACGGCTTGCCGCTCCCTTGACGGAGGTGTCGACCGTCATCGCGCGCTTCCTGCGCTCGGCCGCCGCGGCCTTGCGCGAGGGCGCCGGTGCGCCGCCGATCCATCCCGTCCACCTCGCGCTTCAGCACTACGCCGAGGCGGTTGCCGCCGTCCGTCAGGACGGCCTGATCCGCGGCCACGCGAGCGACACCGCCGAGCGTTTCTTCGCGCTCGGTTTCTCGCTGGAGCAGATGCACCAGAACCTGTGCGACCTCGACCGCGTCGTCGGCGAATGGTCGGAGGCCGCAAGCGGCAAGGCCGCGCGCGTGGCGGAATGACGAGGCGTTGCAGGGCGAAGTCGATATCGGTTGGCGCAAGGAAAACGCGCCGGAAAATGACTCTGGAGCCTTTCCCCGCTCCGACGGAATCGGAACGGGGCTCTAGGTAGTGGACTCAAACCTAGCCCATAGACGGGTGGCGGCGAGCAGAACGGCTGCGAGGAAGT
>NZ_NWTI01000023.1 GCF_002531575.1 Bradyrhizobium sp. Y36
TGCGGTGAAGAAGTTGGTGGGATTGTCCAGGGCCGAGTTGACGCTCTTGCCGGTCGACAGACGGTTCTGCGTGGTGGCGAGAAGATCAGCGGTGGACTGGAGGGAGAGCAGGTTCTGACGAACCGATGCGGAGAGGACGATGCCTGACATAACTCTGTTACCTTTCTGGTAAACGACGCTACTGTTACACGTCTGCTTGGATCGAGATGGACCCAGCGACCGGCGGACCCTCGCGCCGAGACCTCTAACGAAACATGAAATGAAACCCGGGCTTTTGCCGCGTCACGCGTGATTCGGTCCCGGAAACCGCGCGTATCGCTGCGCCGCCGCACAAACGAACCCTTGAAATAGCTGGGCTTTTCAGCGCAAACGGCGCGAATTTACAACTCGTTAACTAGTTACGAGCGAGAATCACGTCCTGATAGGCCGCAACGAACGCTCGGTTACGAAAGCGTTGATGGAGAACAGGCAATGGCCCTCAAGGTCGAGCTCAGACCGCACGAACGTATCATCGTCGGCAACTGCGTGATTACCAACACGGACCAGCGCGCCCGCCTCCTGATCGACGGCGACAATGTTCCGATCCTGCGCGAACGCGACATCCTCACGCCGGAGACCGCCGACACGCCCGCCAAGCTCGTCTACCTGGCGGTCCAGCTGATGTACATCTCGCCGGATCCGCAGACCCAGCACGGCACCTACTTCAACCTGGTGCGCGACATCGTCACCGCGGTGCCGAGCGCCTGGCCGATCATCGAGGCCATCAACAACAACATCCTGAACGGCGATTTGTACCGGGCGCTGAAGGATGCCCGCAAGCTGATCGCCTATGAAGAGAAGCTGCGGAGCCAGTTCGAGGCCACCCATCCCAAGGCGGAAGCGGACAAGGACGACGTGAGCTCCGCCGCCTGATAGAGGTTCGCGTGCTGAAGTCACGCGAACGACCCAGCCGCAAATGACAACGGCCCCGGATCGTCTCCGGGGCCGTTGTCGTCTCGGGCATGCACCGGTGCTATTGCGCCGCGAGCGGCGGCGCCTCGACCTCGATTACACCGTCGCCGCAGCGCCGTCCGCCGAAGTCCAGCACCGCCGCGACCAGGGCATCGATGTCCGCCTCCTCGGTGCGGTGGTTGACGATCGCGGCGCGGATCGCGAACTTGCCGCTCAACGTCGTGCTCGACGGCGCCGCTATTCCGGACTCCTGGATGTCGGCGACGATCTCGCGGTTGACCGCGTCATCGGCCCGGTAGCGGAAGCAGACGATGTTGAGATTGACCGGCGCCAGCAATTCCAGCCGCGGCTCGGCCAGCACGCGCGTCTCCAGATATTTCGCCAGCGCGCAGCTTCGCGCGATCGTCGCCCCCAGCCGGTCGGTGCCGAACGTCTTCAGCGTGAACCACGTCTTCAGCGCGCGGAAGCCGCGCGACAGATCGGGGCCGAGATCGCAAGGCCATACCGTGCCCGCCGCAAGCCCCCTCGCCTCGCGGCTGAGATAAGCCGCGGGCTGCGCAAAAGCCTGCCGATGCTGCTCGCCGTCGCGCACCAGCAGGAAACCGGCATCGTAGGGTACCTGTCCCCATTTGTGGAAATCGAGCGCGATGGAATCGGCGAGCTCGATGCCGCCGAGCAGCGGCGCGAGCTCGGGCGAGAAGATCGCGAGCGCACCGAAGGCACCGTCGACGTGAAACCAGATGCCTTCCTCGCGGCACAGCTCCGCGATGGCCTTGAGATCGTCGATCGCACCGATGTCGACCGTGCCGGCAGAGGCGACCACGAGGAACGGCTTGAAGCCGACCTCGCGATCGACAGCGATCTGCGCGCGCAGCGCGGCAACGTCGATGCGATGGTCGGCATCGACGGCGATCTTGCGCAGCGCATCGGTGCCGAGCCCTGCGATGTCCATCGCCCTGGAGACGCAGCCATGCGCGGCCTGCGACGTGTAGGCCGTCAGCAGCGCGCCGTCATTGCCGATGCCGTACTGCCGCGCCAGTGTGCCGAGCGCAGCCGTGCGCGCCACCAGCACCGCCATCAGATTGGCCATCGACGTGCCCGTGACGAAGATGCCGCTCGCGCTGTCCGGGAACGCGAACAGACGCCGCATCCAGTCGACGATCTGGCGCTCGACCTCGATCGGCATGTGATCTCGTCCGCCGAGATTGGCGTTGAGGCCGGCCGCGAGCATTTCCGCGAGCATGCCGACCGCGGTGCCGCCGCCGTGCACCCAGCCCATGAAGCCGGGATGGACGTTGCCGGTCGCATACGGTGCGACGTGCTCGGCGAATTCGCGATAGACCTCGGCAAGCTCGCTCGCCGCGCGCGGAACGTCGGTCCTGAATGCCGCACGGACGTCGTCGGGAATCGGCTGCCAGACCGGGCGAGCCCGAACATCGGCGATGCCGTCGATCGCCTCGTCCAGCATGCGATGGGCGAGCGCGCGGAATGCGCTCCAATCCTGCGGATCGAGCGAGGTGTGCGCGACGGAGGCGTGCGCGTTGCGGATGATCTCGTTCATGCTGCACTCCCCTCGCCCGCGCCTGCATGCCGCGACAGCATCGCCGCGAACGCCGCAAAGATCTTGCGCATCTGCGGCGGCTTGTAGGGAAACACGACCGGCGAATCCATGTTGTGCACGACGGCGGTGTTGTCGGCCTCGAACACCAGGAGCTCACCGTCCTGGTTCTCGGCGCAGTCGACGATGAAATAGTCGAGGCCGACGCGCCTGCTCATCTCCTCGAGCGCGCTTCTGTGGCGCTCTGCAAAGGCGCGATCGAAGTCGAGCATGAAGGCGGCTTCCTCGGCCCGCTTCTCCTCGCTGAACGCCATATAGGCGTTGAGATACCAGATGTCCCAGCGGTCGGCGATCGCCATATGGCAGGCGTAAGGTTTGCCGTCGACCATCGCGAGACGGTACTTGCGGTAGAGCCCATCGGGATTCACATAGTCGACGAAGCGCGCGACGAAGAAATCCTGCTCGCCACGCTCCGCGAGATAGGCTGCGAGCGCTGCCTCGTCGTCGAGCTTGGCGAGTCCGACGCCGGCATGCGAGCCGCGCGGCCGCGCGATCATCGGAAAGCGCAACTCATCCGCGATGTCCTTGCAGGCGATCCGTCCTTTGGAGAGATCGGACAATTGCGCCCGCGTCGCGTGGATAGTGGCGGGAATGTCGAGCCCCGGCACGCCCGCGAGCAGCCGATGCAGCTTGTCGCGATCGAGATTGCCGATGCGGTCAGGACGATTGAGCAACGGCCGCGGCCAGCGCGGCGCAGTCTTCTCGATCAGGTTCAGCGCCTCGCGGCACTCCTCGGAATCGGAGGCCACCACGATGGCGACGTCATGCTCCGGCAAACTCTCCGGCAGACCGACGCCGCTGACCACGTAAAGTGTCAACAGCTCGACGTCGGAGCCTTCGAGCAGAAAATCGATCGGCGTGTTGCCGCCCATGTCGATGTCGGCTGCAAGCGCGAGCAGGCGCAAGCCAGGCTTGGGAGCTGTGCTCGGCGTGCGAAACAATTGATGGAAGGTGAGCACCTCCGACTGGATCGCGAGGCCCTGATCCTTGTCGCCCAGAAGCTGGGTGATCAACGACAGATCCAGCCCTTCGCCCGCGAGTGCCGTCCCCGCCGCGATCCGCGCCAGCAGCTGGTCGCGCAATGGATGCAGGTCGACACCTTCGAAGGCCTGGCGCGTCAGCTGCGCAAAGCCGATGCGATCGGCGCAGTTCGCCGCGGTCATGCCAAGCGGCGCGGAAACCGGATGCTGCATCTCACACCTCGAACGCGGAGTTTACAGGCACGGCCGCGACCGCGCCACGGTCGAGCAGCAGCTCGATCTTTACCAGGACATGAGCGATGCGGTCGAGCACGTGCTGCACGTTGCGCCGCGCCTCCGCCGCATCCGGCGACCAGGCCTCGGTCACGAGCCGCGCGCCGACGCAAAGGCGCAGCACGGCCTGCGGTGCCCCGTCCTGCCGCTCCAGACGGACCGGCTGGCCGATCAGGCAGCGTTGCGCGGCCACCTGCCGGTCCGCCGCGCTGCCGGCGATCGCCTCGTTCATGTCACGCGCCATCGCCCGGTGAACGGCGCAGGTCTCGGCCGTCGAAACCGGCTTGCCGTCGCGCAGCAGCATGAACGGAAAGATCGTGGTTTGTGCAAATTCCTCGTCATCCGCCCCGGCGGTCGTGGTCGCGGCCGGAACGGAGCGAAGCGACGGCGACAACGCGATCATGCTGTCGATGCCGGCGGCGAGTTCGGTGAGCACCTTGGCGCGGAACGCCCCGGGCACGGCGTAATAGCCGCCGATCTCGGCGAGCGCCGCCTCCCAGCGCAGCCATTGACCGAAGTTCGGCCGCCGGTCGAAGCGCGCGCGCAGCGCCGGCCAGGCCATCGGCCAATCGCAGCGACCCGCATAGTCGAGGATACCAGGCGCGATCCCCTCGATCCGGTCAAGCGATCGCGACAGGCCCTTCGGCACCAGCAGCGCACCGCTGAAGGCAGGCCCGCCGAAAAATTTGGAGCCTGTCATCAGCACCATGTAGCCGCGGTCAAGATACGAGCGCAGGCGGCGGCGGCCGAGCCGGGCCTGACAGGCGTCGACGACGATCTGGACCTTGCGCGGCCAGCGCCGCGCGATCTCATCGAGACAGGCTGCGCTCGGCGCGCGCCAGCCGAGCTTCGAGGAATCCATGATCTGAAGCAGCACCGGCGCGCCTTGCGCGATCGTGACCTCGACCGCATGCAGCACCGCGGCATCGGCGTCCGCGCGCATCGCAATGCCCGGCCCGATCTCGAGCAGCGGCAAGGCGAGGCTGGCGCCGGCGAGCCCCGCGACCGCGCCGTCCTTGCGGACCGCAGAGCCGCTCGCCGTGATGGAGCTGAAATGGTGCCCGCGAGCGGTATGGATCGTCCCGCTCCCGGTCTGGTCGGCGCCGATCACGATCGTCACCGGCGGCGCGCCGAGCACCGCGCGCGCCAGGAACAAGGCGTGGAGCTGGGAATCCGTGCCGGAGGGCGAGAACACGACATCGACGTGGGGCGGCAGCTGGAGATGCCCGCGCAGCTCGTGCCGCATATCCTCGCAGCGTGCGTCGAAGGCGACCTCGACCTCGTCGAACAGGCATTTGTGCATCAGCTCTTCGCGCGCCAGCGCGGCACGGTCATAGGCCGCTTGCGAGATCGTCGATGCGGTCGAGGAGGCGAAATTCCAGATCTCCGGCTCCGGCGAGGCCGCGCAGCCATAGCCATTGAGGCGGTCGCTCGGATCGATCGCCAACCGCGGATCTCCGCCGGAAACGAGCAGCGTGTCCAGTGGCGTGAAGAGATCGCGCAGGCGATAACGCGAGCCGCCGTCACTGGCGCGCTCCTCTCCTGACAGACGGGATGCGCCGGCGCTCATCCCGGAAGGCTCACGCCGCATCGGCCGCCGCCCCTTTGGGCGCCGGCGCAAATTGCGAGGCAATGTCGCCGTGGAAGACCGACGGCCCGACGTGATCGAGCGAGCTCTGGATGTCGGCCCAGATCTCGCCGCCGATGGCGGTCCAGCGCTTGCAGAAGGCGAAGTCCTCGGACAGATAGGTGCCGGTCGCCGGATCGATCATGCATTCGAACAGCGCGAACCGGTTCTGGCTCGCCGCAAGCGTGTCGTGCGAATGTTCGCGGAAGAATTGCAGGGACGCATAGTCCGGATGGCGGCACATCGCCTCCAGCACGTGGCGGCGGATCATCAGGAAGCCGGTGCCGGCATAGCGCACGCGGGTGAAGCCGTTGACGACGACGATGCGGTCGGGATCCTCGATCTCGAGCACGTAGTCGAGCGAGGCGGACGGCACGTCGGTGCGGCCCGACTGGATCGCCCGCGCGGCCTTCTCCCAGTTGACCCGCTTGATCGGATAGCAGCCGGCGACGACGTCCGCACCGCATTCGATCAGCCGGAACACCTGCTCCGGCTTGAAGCCTATGTCGGCGTCGATGAACAGGAAATGCGTCGCGTTGGGATCGTCCAGAAACATCGCGACCAGATTGGCCCGCGCGCGGGTGATCAGCGCGTCGCCGTCCCGCAGCAGCACCTTGAGCTCGAGATTGGACATGCCGTGCACGGCGCGCTGCAGCGCGAAGATCGAGCCGGCATAGATGCTCGATACCTGCCCGCCAAAGCATGGCGTTGCCACCACCAATTGCATCTTGTCCGACATCGGCAGCTCCGCCCCGCTCCAATCCTCACCAAGAGGTAAAGAGGCATGGTTAATGGCGTCTTAACGCGGCCTTACAGGAACTTGACGAGCGAGAGCTGCGCCAGGTTCGAGGTCACCTGATAGGACGCCTGCAGCGCGTTCTGGAGCGACAGGATCTCGCTCGCGACCTGGTCGGGCGAAGCCGATTCCGCCTGGTCGATGATGGTCTGGAGCTGCGCCTTGGCCTGGGTCTGGCGCGTGGAGGCGTCCTTCATCGTGTTCTGGGCCATCGCGATGTCGGTCTGGATGTCCTCGATGCGCTGCTGGCCGGGCTGCTGGGTCAGCGCCTGCGTCACCCGCAGGCTCAGCGCGGAGACCTGCCCGCCCGAATACTGCCCCGTCGGCGAGGTCGAGAAGGTGCCGAACACCGCGATCGCCTGCAGCTGCCGGCGGATGGCGTCCTCGTTGGCCTGGGCGCCATATTGCACGCTGACGGAATCGTCGACCCGCGCCATCGCGGTCGAGCGCGCCGAGCCGGGCCCGTCATTACCCAAGTACCATTTCACCGTGGTGGCCGAGCCGTTGACCAGTGTCGTCGCCGAGCTCGCGGGCGAGGAGCCGACCCGCAGCGGCGGCTGCGCGGCGGTGATGGGCGAGGAGCTGAAGCCGAGGGCGCCGAGCGCGGCCGTGGCGCCCGGGGTCGAGCCCGAAATGCTCAGGCTCGCCGCGTCGTCGGTGTTGATCGTGATCGAGCCGCCATGGACCGTCGATGGCTTCGACGTTCCCGTGATCGCGTCGATCTTGCTCAGCAGGGTCTGGATGCTGTCGGTGACGTTGAGCTGGTTGCCGGTCGCGCCCGAGGCAACGAAGCTGATGGTGGTGCCGTTGACGGTGATGGTGTCGCCGGCGGAGAAGCCGGGCGAGATCGAGTCCGAGGGCGCCGTGCCCGACAGCGCGGTGGTGCCGCTGATCGGTGCCGCCGGCGTCGCCTGGTTGTTTTTGGCAGCGCCGATCGCAGAGCTGGCGGTGTTGAAGAAATTGTCGCCGGCGACGACCGCGGATGCCGCCACCAGCGAGGTGTTGGCGAGCTTCGTGATGGCGGTGTTCAGCGCCGTGTTGAGGTTCGCCGCAGTGTTGTTCGGGTTGACGGGCGTGCTCGCATCGATCGCAAAGCTGCCGAGCGGCGTCGGCGTCGCCGTCGACGCGGTCAGATCGATCTGCTCGGTCGTGCCGTCCGGCAGGGTGAACTGGACGCTCAGCTTGTCGCCATTGTTCGGATTGACGCCGTTGAGATCGACCGAGAACGACACCGGCGAGCCGCTCGGGCCGGTGACGGTCGCGCCCGTCAGCGTCGAGGACACCGCCTTGATCTTGAGCCCGAACGGCGAGCCCGCGACGTCTTCCGAAACCTGGATCGAGCTCGGCGTCGGCTGCGTCTGCACCAGCCGGCCCTTGCCGTTGGCGCCGAGGTCGGCGGCCTGTCGCTCGGCCATCACGGTCTTGAATCCGGCCTGGGTGGTCGTGCCGTTGATGATGTCACCGGCATCCGCGACCGACTGTGTGTTGACCGCGGTGCCGGAGAACAGATAGCGGTTGCCCGTCTGGGTATTGAGCACGCCGACCATCGAGCCGAACTGGGCGGCAGCGGTGTTCTGCGCGATGGTCTGGCCGTTGACGTTGAGATCCTGCGCCGTGTTGGCGGAGCCCGTCTGCACCGTGCTGCGGATCTTGGTCAGCGACTGCAACGCGGTATTGGCGAGGTTGATGCTGACATTGACGTTGGTGATCGTGTCGGTATAGCCCGCGATATTGGAGAGCTGCGCGCGACCGGCGATGGCAAAGCCTTCGTTGGTGCCCATCCCGGAATAGTTCTGCGACAGCTTGCCGGTCGAAAGCTGCGTCGACAGATCGGTGAGCTGCTGATTGATGTTGCGGATCTGCGAGCCGAGAACCGACGAAGCGTAATTGATACTGCTGATCGACATGTTTCAGCCCCGTTACTTCTACACTTGAGCCTGGATCAACGTGTTCATCATGCTCTGCACCACCGACATGACGTGGGCGTTGGCGGCGTAGGCATTCTGCAGCTGGATCAGGTTCGACATCTCCGAGTCCAGATTGACCTTGGCGGTCGAGTCGAACTTGGACTGCAGCGTCGAGACCACGACGCTCTGCCCCTGCTGGAGCTGGGTGGCCTGGGTCGAGGCGTTGGCCTGCACGCTCAGGAACTGCTGCAGATAGTTCGAAACGCTGCCGGTGAAGGGCTGGTTGGCCGAGCCGAGGCCGCTCTGCGGTGAATAGGAGAACACCGCGCTGGTGAGCTGCGAGTAGAGATAGTCCGAGCGCGTGGTGTCACCCGCGGGCGTCACCGGCGAGGTGTTGTACACCGACATCCTGGTCGGGTCGGCGGCCAGCTGCGAGTTCACCTTGATGCGACCGGCAAAGCCGGTCAGCTGCGAGCCGGACGATGAGATCGCGCCGGTGTAGAGCGCCTGCCCGCCGTCGGTGAACACCGCCAGTTGCGGATTGCCCGAGGTCAGCGACGACATCGTCTTGCTCGTCGTGGCCGAATTCACCTTGGCGAGGCCGCTATTGTCGTCGGTGATCCGCAGCGTCGATGCGGTCGCCGGAGACGGCGCGGCCGAGAAGGACACGTGCGAGCCCGAGAGCGCGGTGTTGAGCACGGAGGCGATCGTGCTCGCACCGGCCGAGAAATTCACGCCGATCCGCATCGGGTTGGCGTTGGTTGCATTCTGCAGCGGCAGCGCCGCAGGATCGGTCACGTTGACGAGCGTGACCTGACGCTGCGTGTTGGTCGCGACATCCGTGTAGGTGAAGGTGGCGGTGTTGCCCGGCAAAGCACCGGCGAGGTCGACGTCGAAGCCTGCCGGCGGACCGGAGACGGTGCTGCCAGCCGCGGTCTTGTCGGAAAGCGCGCTCGACATCGTCGCGGCGAGCTGGTCGATCTGGTTCTGCGCCTGCACCAGCGTCTGGTCGCGCAGCTTCAGGTCGGCCGCGATCTGTCCCGACGAGACCACGTTGTTGGCGACGACGTCCACCTTCGAACCGTTCGGCAGCACGATGTTGAGCGCGCCGACGCCGGACTTGGCGGGATCGGTGTCGTAGAGCGACGTCGCCGAGAGTGCGCCGGCGGAAGCGAAGGTGAATTGCGAGGCGAGCCCGGCACCGACCAGCTGGATGCCTGTCGTGGTGTAGATGTTGGCCTGGTTCGAACCATCGGTGGTGACGCGGACGTCGACATATTTCGACAGCGCATTGATGGCCTGGTCGCGCTGGTCCATCAGTGTTGCGGCCGAGGGGTCGTTGGCCGACAGTCCCTGCAGCTTGGTGTTGATGGTGGCGACCTGCTGCATCGCAGCGTTGGCCGCCTGCGCCGAGGTGCCGAGATCCTGCTCGACATTGGAGCGCAGCGACTGGATGCCCTTGGTCGTGACGTTGAGCTGCGTGGCCAGCGCCTGCGCCGCACCGAGGGCAACGGTTTGCGCCGAGGACGCGCCGGAGCTGGTCGACAGCGCCTGCAGTGACGTGGTGAATTTGTTCAGCGCGTCTTCGAGCGTGCCGCTGTTGCCGGGCGTGCCATAGACATTCTGAAGCTGCTTCAGGATGTTGGCCATCTGGTCGGCGTAACCGCTGCCGCCGGTCTCGGTGCGCAGCTGGTTCTGCACGAAGGCGTCGAGCTCCCGGCTGACGCCGGTCGTCATCGCCGTCGAGCCGAAATCGCCGGTGGTGACCTCGATCTGGTTCGGGGTCTGGACGGTGTAACCCGGCGTCTGCGCATTCGCGACGTTCGAGGAGACGATCGACAGCGCGGCCTGGTTGGCACGCAGACCGCTCATCGCACTGGCGAGGGCTGAACTCAAACCCATGTTACTGGCCGCCTTTGGTTACGTTGCGCGCCGTTCAGCGCAACACGTTCAAGAGGTCCTGCACCATCGAATTCGCGGTCGTGATCACCTTGGTGTTGGCCGAATAGGCCTGCTGGGTCACGATCAGCTTGGTGAATTCGTCGGCGATGTCGGTGTTCGAGCCTTCCAGCGACGAGCCGCTGATGCTTCCCGATGCGCCGTCGATCGCAGGGCCCGACTGCTCGGTCGCGGCATAGGCGCCGCCGTCCATCGCCTTGAGGTAATTGGTGCCGTTGAAGTGCGACAGCGTCACCTGGGCAAGGTTGAGGTTCTGGCCATTGGAGAAGGTGCCGACCACGAGGCCGCTGTTGTTGACGGCGACGGAGCGGAGCTGACCGGCGGCGTAGCCGTTCTGCGTGATGGTGTTGATGGTCACCGCGCCGCTGGTGCTGGCATATTGCGTCAGCCCGCCCTGGGAGATGTTGAAAGCGAGCGAGCCGAGCGACTGGCCGCTGACGCTGACATTGTTGATGGTGATGCCCGAGGTGCTCGGCGAGGTCAGCGAGCCGTCGGCGGCGAAGGTGAAGGCCTGCCCGGTATTGACCCAGCCGACCGTCGTGCCGGTCGCGTTCGGATCGGTCTGGTAGAACAGGTTCCAGGTGTCGGAATGGCCCGTGCCCAGCGTAGCGCTGTCGGTCTTGGCCCAACGCAGCTGCAGGTTCACCGGCGTGCCCGCGGCGTTGTAGGCGGTCACCGCGCCGCCGCTGATCGATTCCTTGGTGAAGGTGGCGATGTCGTTGCCGATCACGCCGCCGGTGCCGGCCGTGCCGCCGCCGCCGCGGTTCTTGGAAATGGACGACGTGAAGCCGAGCGCGGCGAAGGCGGTGCTGTTGTTGCTCGTCACCGTCAGGGTCGGATTGGCGATACCGGTATTCAGCGTGATCACGCCGTTGCTGATCGACGAACCGCTCGCGCCGCTGAGCTGGTCGATCTGGGTGAGCAGGGTCGCGATGGAGTCGGTGACGTTGATCTGGTTCGGAGGGGTAGCGCCGGAGGCCACGAAGGTGATCGTATTCGCAGGTCCCGTGCCGTTGATTTGGATCGTGTTGCCGACCACGAAGGGCGTCGACAGGACTTCCGCCCCGCCGGGCTGCGCGGTGCCGCCGAGCTGTGTGCCACTCGTGATCGCAGGGGTGGACAGCACGTTGCCGCCGCGCGTCACGCTGCTGACGCCGAGCAAGCCTGCCGCTGTGCCGCCAATCGTGACGTCGGCCGTGGTGCTGGATGTGATCTGGATGTTACCGCTGGAGTTGATCGTCACGTTGGCGGCAGGAACGCCCGCTCCTGCAGCGATTTCGTTGAGGACGTCCTGCATCGTCGAGGTGGTCGGCGACTTCAGACCAATCGTGGTGACGACTGGGGGGCCTGCGGCCGTCGAAGTGTTCGAGACGGTGTTGTCGAAGTTGACGATCCGGCCGTTGACCGTCAATTGCTTGCCGGCGAGGTTGGTGAGCAGACTGGTGTTGAGATGCGTGCCCGAGCCGGAATCGAGTGACGTCGCGCCAGTTGCCACCGCCGAAGCGCTGTCCAGCAGCGCCACCGTGCCGGTCGCGGTCGTCGCCGTATAGGCCGAGCGCAGATTGCCGGTCGCCGCTGCACCGGAGACCGTCGCATTCGTATAGGGCGGCGGCGGCGTGCCGACGATCAGCGGGTTGGCAGCAAAATCGGACGGGTTGAGGCCGCCGGCCGCGAGCAGCGTGCCGCTCGCCGCGGTCGAGCTCGCCGCCGTGTTCGGCACGCTCGGCAGGTTCGCGGCATACTGGATCGAGGTTGTCGCCTGGGCCGGGATGAAGTTGTTCTGGAATTTGAGCACCGTCGACACGTTACCGGTCGGGTTGCCGGTCTTGGGATCGACCGTGGTGCCCATCAGGTAGTAGCCGGCGCCGTTGACCAAATTGCCGTTGGCATTGAGCTGGAAGTCGCCGCGCCTCGTGTAATAGGTGACGCCGCTGAACACCGGGACGTTGTCGACGACGCCGGTCGCCTTCTGGATCGAGAAGAAGCCGTCGCCGGTGATCGCCATGTTGGTGGCGACGGTCGAGCCCGAGATCGTGCCTTGCGTGGTGATGGTGGCCTTGGCGTTGGCCGTCACGCCGCCCGCGACCTGCTTGCTCGGAACCGAGGAGTCGGGAATGAGATCGACGAAGCTGGTGCCGATGCCCTTGTAACCGGTGGTGGATGAGTTCGCGATGTTGCCGGAAATGTTCTGCAGCGCGTAGGACTGCGCCTGCAGGCCACCCACCGAGGTGTTCATTGCATCGAAGATACCCATAACTTTGTCTCCAGATCCGATCTCGGCGGCCGGTCGACCATGGCCGCAGTCGGGTGAGACTGTCGCAAGGGCTATGCCAATGCGGGTATCCTCAGAAAATCAACGACTTAACGATAAAGCCCCGGTCCGATGACCGGGGCACAATTGCCGGGACCGGCAACTATTGCCGGGACACATCGTCGTTCCGGGGCGATGCGAAGCATCGAATCCGGAACCTCGAGATTCCGGGCTCGCCCTTCCGGCGCCCCGGAATGACGAGGGGTAAAACCTACGTCGCCGACGCTGCCGCCGGATGAAACACCAGCCCGAACCCGTCGATGCAGTAGCGCAATCCGGTCGGCTTCGGACCGTCGTCGAAGACGTGGCCGAGATGGCCGCCGCAGCGCCGGCAATGCACCTCGGTGCGCACCATGCCGTAAGCCCGGTCCTCGGTCTTGCCGACGTTACCCTCGATCGGCTGGTAGAAGCTCGGCCAGCCCGTGCCGCTCTCGAATTTGGTGTCGGAGGCAAACAGCGGCAGGTCGCAGCCGGCGCAGGCGAAGGTGCCCTTGCGATGCTCCTTCAGCAGCGGGCTGGAGCCGGGCCGCTCGGTGCCGTGGTTGCGCAGGATCTCATATTGCTGCGGCGTGAGCTGGGCGCGCCATTCAGCCTCCGTCTTCGTGATCTCGAACGTCTCCGCGGCTTTCTCGCCGGCCTCGGCGGGCGTTGCCCTCAGCCAGCGAAGGGCCCCAAGGCCGAACAGGCCGGCGGCGGTCGTCAACAGGATGCGGCGATCAAACATCTCATTCTCCGTGCGGGAGCTCCACGCCCTGAGATACGGGCTCTAACGGCCGACGTTACACGTCCAGGCGGAATTTTTCTTCAGTCTATCGCGCGCCATCGGCCTCCTGCGAGGCCGGTTCCGTGGTCCGTTCCTCCTCGTGAACGGCGGGTTTCGGCGGCGGGGCCGGCCGCGACCGGACGCCGGGCGGCGGGCGACGCGGGCCGGTGCCGGCGGCGCGGTTGGCCTCGGCGAGCCGGGCCTCGCGCTGGCGATCCTTGATCCGGGCCCGCTCGCGGTAGCGGGCGAGCGAGCCTGCGGCGGCGGAACTCGCCCTGCCCCAGATCCCGACCAGTTGGCCCGCCACCCGTCCGGTGGCGCCCCCCGCCCAGACCAGCTCGAACGGCGAGAACAGCTTCCAGCGCTCGTCGCCCCACAGGATGCTGCGGGCGATCATCTGCCCGGCCATCGCGGAGGTGTTCATGCCCTGGCGGCCGAACCCGCTCGCCACCCACAGGCCTTTGCGCAACTGGCCGATCTGCGGCATGCCGTGCACGGTCTGTCCGGTGGCGCCGCCGAACATGTCGGTGACCTCGACATGGCCGAGCTCGGGAAAGATCGTGCGGATCCGCCGCCTGACGGCGCCAGCAAAACGTTGCGGACGTGCCGCCCAGGTGGTCTCCGGGCTCTCCCACATCAGCCGGTCGCCCTCGACGATGCGGAAATGATCGACACCGTCGGAATCCATCACCGATCCCTTGAAGGCGATGATCTCGTGCACACGCTCGCCGAGCGGCGCGGTGATGCCGGCATAGCGCCAGACCGGCAGCAGCGTTTCCGACAGGCGCCGCAACGGCGCGCCGAGATGGATATTTCCCGCAAGGACAATATGCGTGGCGCGCAGCCGCGCCGAGGGCGTGACGATGCGCTTGCGGATGCCGGAATGATCGATGCTGACGACCGGCGTGTCCTCGAAGATGCGGGCGCCGGCGCGCCGCGCCAGCGCGGCGAGGCCATGCACATATTTGCGGCCGTCGACCTGGAACGCTTTGGGATAATACACGCCGTGGAAATAGCGATCGGTCCTGAGCACCTCGCGGACGCGATCGGCCTGCCAGCCCTCGACCTCGGTGTCGAAATCCTCGTTCAGCATCTGCAGCCGACTGATCAGCCGATCGCCGGCATCGACGTTGGAGACCTCCAGCACGCCGTCGGTTCTGGCGATCCCCGGCATGTTCTCGTCGGTGGCATTGGCCCGGACGAACTCGGCGCCCTCCTTCGACAGCGTCCACAATTCGCGTGCGTCCTCGAAGCCGATGCGCTCGATCAGATCGGCGAGCGGCAGCGCGAATCCCGGCATCACCGTGCCGAGCTGGTTGCCGGAGGCGTTCCAGCCGACATGACGGCCCTCGAGCACCGCGACGCTGGCCCCGAGCCGGGCCGCCTCCAGCGCGATGGTGAGCCCGGCCAGCCCCGCCCCGATGACGCAGATGTCGGCGTCAAGGTCGAACGACAGCCGCGTGCGGTCGCGAAAGCCGGCTTCTTCCTGGGACGCGCCTGTGAAAGTCTCGCTCATGTCGTTTTCTTAGAGCATGATCCGGAACAGTGTGCAGCGGTTTTCTACGGCGACACACCCGGAAATCGGGTTTGCGCCGGGATCATGCTCAAAAACAAAATTTAGAGCGCGATGAGGATTTGCCCTGGTCTGATTGCGCTTTAAAAAACCCGTGCGGGCGCTTGTCACCTTGTCCTCTCCCCGCGCCTGTAGATTATCCAAGCCGTATAACGATTCGAGAATGCCATGCGCCGTTTGATGTTGCTGCGTCACGCCAAGACCGAGACTGACGCGCCGAGCGGCCGTGACCAGGATCGCCGCCTCGACGACCGCGGCCACAAGGACGCCGCCCGCATGGGCGACTGGATTGCCGGCCATCCGCCCTTCCCCGATACCGTGCTGGTCTCGCACGCCGTCCGCGCCCGGCAGACCTGGGACACTGCCTGGCAGGCGATGAAGGACCGCGTCCCGGCGCCGCAGGTCGAGATCCTGCCGGAACTCTACGGCGCCGATCCCGCACAGATCCTGGATTCCATTCGCACTGCAACCGCCCCGGCCGATCCGAAGCAGCTGCTGCTGGTTGCCCATAATCCCGGCATGCACGAGGCCGCCCTCATGCTGATGGGCGGCGGCGATCCTGAAGGCGCCAAGGCGCTCGCCGACAATCTGCCCACTTCGGGGCTTGCGATCTTCGACTTTGACGTCAAGGATTGGGGTGACGTGGCCTACCGCCGCGGCAAGCTGGTGCTGTTCGTCAGTCCCAAGCTGCTTCGATAAGCTGCTTCGATCGGGATGAGACGTGCGAACCGCCGTCTCGACCGGTTGATCCAGTCCGATCAAGGGGCTGAAGATTTGGAGGCGCAGATGTTCAAGTCCATCCTCGTGCCCATCGACCTCGCCGACACCGATCTCGCCAAGCCGGCGATCGCGACCGCGGCCACGCTGTCGCAGACCTGGAACGGCCAGGTGCGGCTGCTCAACGTGCTGCCGATGACGCCGGTGATGCTGGCCGAATACGTGCCGGCCGATTTCGACGAGCAGCAGCGCCAGACCTCGGAAGAGGCGCTTGCCATCGTCGCGCGCGAGTCCGGCATCGAGCAAAGCCGCATCTCCAGCGTGGTGCGCCAGGGCGGCATCTATCACGAGATCCTGGAGGAGGCCGCGCACATGAAGGCCGACCTGATCGTGATGACCTCGCACCGCCCGGCGATGCGCACCTATTTCCTCGGCTCCAACGCCGGCCACGTCGTGCGCTACGCCAAGTGCTCGGTGCTGGTCGTCAGGCACTGAGGCCTACAGCGGGCCGGCAATCCGCAGCCCGGGAAAGCGAAGGGAGCCCCCGGGCTACAAGACCTTGCATTGTCGTCGGGCAAAACACCCAAGATGCCAGTCAATGCCGGCCGCCGAAAACATTCCGCTTTACCGAAATTCGGGAATGGCGTATCCCTTGCGGCATCCCGGCCCATCGAAGAGGGGCGTATCGCGATCGTCACGAACGCGGGCCGGGCGGCGGTGGACGTCAGTCACATCGGCGCGAAGGGTCTTGCAGGGCGGGTCACCGTGAGCAAAGCCATCGCGCACACGACCGGTGTGATCGGCGTACGGCAAAATCGTGTGGTCCTGGCGCCCGGGGTCTGTGCGCCAAGTCTTGCGGTGATGCGTGTCGTTCAACCGGACGCGCGCGTCAGCCATCCGAAAGGCGACGGGGGCAAGAGTGCAACGCTCCCCGGGGAGAGCACGACATAAGCCGTAAAGCCACTGCGCAGGGAAGGCCGGGATGTCCTGGCTACACCTGTATGCCGCTGTGCAGCTTCTTGTTACGCAGGATTCGCACAGTGGACCGCGGGTGCCAGCCGGCGCCCGGTCTTCCCTGCGCCCTCTCCATTCAAGAGGGCGAAGAGATCAAGCAAAACTCGGGCGCGATGCGCCGCGAGGATGATCAATCATGTGTTTGGTTGAACAAAGGTCTCTTGCCCCGGACGCGGCGCAGCGCCACTTCGGCGGTGCGCTGCAGAGCCGGGGCCCATGCCTCAGCGAGTCCCGTGGCCTGCTAGGTCGCGGCTCTGCGCAGCAACGCCAAGAGCGTTGCAGCGCGTCCGGGACACGGAAGGAACGAGCGCGGCAGAAGCGCCTTACAGATAGCGCGTCAGCTCGGCCTTGAACTGCCCGTAGACGGCGTCCTCGATCTGGCTGCGCGTGATCCCGATGTCACGCAGGGCGCGGTCGTCGAGCTCGTTCAGCGTCTTGACGGCGGTCCGGCGCTCGATGCGATCGAACAGCGCACAGGTGAGGTTGAAGAGCGATGCAAGAAAGCCGCTCGTGGAGGACGGGCGTAAACTCTGCCCGGCAGTTTGCGAAATGATGGTCACTTTTCTTCTCCGGCCTGATGGGCCGCGCGGCGAAGCAATTGCCGTCGGCGCAGGCGCACTCAGCGCTTGCACCCCATTTGCCGTCGGATTGCTCTCGCTTTCCTCGGCTCAATCGCGGACCTTGATGGAACTTAAATGCTCCAGTACACTTCTCGGAGCAAGTAAAACATTGCTCTCGGTGCAATAATGTCCAAGTTCGAGTACGTGAAGCTTGCCGATGCCATTGCCTCGGATATCTCTAACGGCACGTTAAGGCCCGGCGATCGGCTGCCGCCGCAGCGCAATTTTGCCTACGACCGTGGCATTGCAGTCTCGACTGCGAGCCGTGTTTATACGGAATTGCTTCGTCGCGGCCTCGTCGTCGGCGAAGTCGGACGCGGCACCTTCATCTCCGGCGACATCCGGCGCGAGGTCGAAGCGTTGAGCGAGCCGCGCGATGCGCGCATCGACTTCGAGGTCAATTACCCGTTGTTGCCGCAGCAATGGGCGATGATCGCCAAGAGCCTTGCGGGGCTCGAGCGCGTCGACGCGCTGGAATCCGCGCTGCGCGTCTCGACCAGCACCGGCACCAAAAGCGCGCGCAATGCCGCCGCCGCCTATCTCGCGCGCAAGGATTTCACGCCGCAGGCCGAGCAGATCGTGTTCACCGCCAACGGCAAGCAATCGCTCGCGGCGGCGCTCGCAGCACTGGTCCCGACCGGCGGCCGCTGCGGCGTCGAGGCGCTGACCTATCCTTACGTCAAGAGCATCGCGGCGCGGCTCGGCATCACGCTGGTCCCGATTCCGATGGACGAGTTCGGTGCGCGGCCCGATGCGATCCAGAAGGCGCATCGCGAGGCACATCTGTCGGCGCTGTATCTGCAGCCGATCATCCAGAACCCGCTCGGCGTCACCATGAACGCGACGCGGCGCGCCGACATCATGCGCGTCGCCGAGAAGCTCGACCTCACCATCATCGAGGACGCCGTCTACGGCTTCCTCGCCGACGACACGCCATTGGCCGCGCTCGGGCCGGACCGCTGCATCGTGATCGACAGCCTGTCCAAGAAGGTCGCGCCCGGCCTTGCGCTCGGCATCATGGTCGCGCCGCCGCGTTTGCGCGAAAGCGTGATGAGCGCGGTCCGCACCGGCGGCTGGATCGCTTCCGGCCACGCGCTCGCATCCGGCCAGCGGCTGATGGCCGACGGCACCGTCGCCGAACTGACGCGGCTCAAGCGCATCGACGCCGCGCGCCGCCAGCAGACCGCGGCACGGCTGCTCGCCGGCTACGAGATCGCCGCCGACACCCGCGCCTATCATCTGTGGTTGACGCTGCCGCCGCACTGGCGCTCGCAGACCTTCGTCGCCGCGGCGGCCCGGCGCGGCATCGCATTGACGCCGTCCTCCACCTTCGCGATCGCCCACGGCCATGCCCCGAACGCGGTGCGCCTCGCGATCGCCCCGCCCACCTTCGAGCAGCTCGATTCCGGCCTGCGCACCCTCGTGTCGCTGCTCGGCACCAAGGAAGAGGATTTCGACTCGACGGAGTAGCTCGCGCGGCTCACTCCGGCCATTCCGCGATGAAACCCCTCGCCTTGTAAGGCTCGATCTTGTCCCATTCGTGCAGCATGCGGCGGCGAAATTCGGCGTCCGTGTGCCACAGCGCGCGCGGCGTCGCGAAGCTGTCCACGGTGAGCAGCATCTTCGCAACCTCCGGCCAATGCCGGTGCAGCGTCATCGGATAGCGCCGCGCAGTCCAGGTGTTGCCGAGGCAGATCACGCTGCGGATGTTGGCAAGGCCGAGCGCGGCATCGATGATCGGCAGCGAGAACATCACGTTCTCGCCGGTGTTCATGGCGCGGTGCTCTTCGAGGACAAGTTCCGCCGGAATACCCGCGTCGACCATCGCGGCCTTGATCAGCGCGCACTCGGATTGCTCCGAGCCCGGCGTCACCCCGCCGCTGACAATCGCCCAGCGGAAATAGCCCCCGCGCCACAGGCGCGCCGCGGTCTCGGCGCGCAACATCTCGTCCTCCCTGGTGCCGAACACGAACAACAGATCGGCCGGCACCAGCGGCGTCTCGATCAGGTGCCTGCGATTGATCTCGGCGATCTCGTCCGCGGCAGGGAGGCGCGTGGTGGGAGGCTCGGGCGGCATGGCCGCACGATGCGACAGCTGCGCTGGCGCGCGAACTCACGTTTGATTGCGGCTGGTTGCAGAGCTACGGCAGCAGCGATTCCGGCAGATGCGCGAATGTGTAGGTGCGCGGCTGGTTGCGCCGCAGGAAGCCGCCGACCTGCCAGGCGAACAGCGCGGCAAATCCGAGGATGAACAGCACGCCGGCGAACTCGCCGATCGCGAGGGCGCGGATCAACAGGCCCGCCATCGCAACCGTCAGCACCGCGAGGAATGCCAACGCCGCCGCATAGGCGATGCGGCCAAGGCCGGCGGTGAGCACCGCGCGGCTGCCGGCCTTGGCCATCCGCACATGCAGTTCGACGATGAAGGCGCGAAAGCCGTTGTCCTGCGGCGCCATCAGCGCCGCGGTCTGCCAGCTCGTCGACAGGATCGAGATGCGGCGGCCGGAGGCGTGGGTGACATCGGCGCGAAAGCGGTGCTGCTGCATTGAGACCGGGCGGAACGACAGCCGGATCGCACTGATCTCGCCATAGGGCCACAGGCCCGAGCGGCCGGCGATGTGCCAGGACAGGCCCGCGTCCGTGAGGTCGAAACGATGCGCCGAGCCGATCAGCGACGCCTTGTAGGCGTAGCTCGCACCCGAGGCGCCTTGCGCGTCCGAAGCTTGCGTCGCCACAATCAATCCCCTCGGCGATCCGCTTGCGCGATCGCCCTCGCCCATCCTACAAGCGAGACATGGTTGAGACGACCTTTTTTCCGCGCCGCCTGATTCTCGGCGCCGCCATGATCTCCGGCGTGCTGCTGGCACTCGCGGTGCACATGCTGGGCGCGCGCTACGGGCTCGACCTCGGCGGGCTCTGGCGCTCCGACACCCACGAGTTCATCCCCGCAGGCGCGGCGGTCGCCTGGTGGCTGATCGCCACGGTCGGATTCTCCGGCGGCTATTTCACCGCGACGTTGATGCAGAGCGCCGCCGACGGCCAGATTCCGCAGCGGATGCGCCAGTTCCTGATCGCGGTCGGCGTGCTGCTGCTCGCGGGCGCAGGCCAGGCGGCCTCCGCGCCGAGCCCGATACCGACCGTCTCGGGCGTGCTGGCCGGGCTCGCCGCGCTGTGCCTCGGCGCGGTGATGGCATTTTGCGGCGCCCATTTCGCGCTGCGCCGCGGATAGAGCATGATCCGGAAGAGTGTGAAGCGGTTTTCCGGATAGATCATGGTCAAACAATAATCTCCTCACGCCGACGCCAGCAGGCGCGGGCGACCCAGCATGATCGTCACGTCGGAGGCGGGACGCGGCTTGCTGAACAGATAGCCCTGGGCCTGGTCGCAGCCCTCGCGCCTGAGCAGCTCGAGCTGGGCGTCGTTCTCGACGCCTTCCGCCGTGGTGACGATCCCGAGGCTGCGGCCAAGGCCGGTCACGGCACGGATGATCGCCATGGAATCGTCGCGCGTCGCCAGCTCCGACACGAAGCTGCGGTCGATCTTGATCTTGTCGAACGGAAAGCTGCGCAGATAGCTCAGCGAGGAATAGCCGGTGCCGAAATCGTCGAGCGAGATCCGCACCCCCATGCCGCGCAGCTCGTGCAGCGTCGCCAGCGTCGCCTCGCTGTTCTGCAGCAGCACCGATTCGGTGATCTCGAGCTCGAGGCGCCGCGCATCGAGTCCCGAGGCGGCCAATGCCTCGGTCACCGACGCGATCAGGTTCGGATTCTTGAACTGGACCGGCGACAGATTGACGGCGAGGTCGACGTCGTCAGGCCATGTGGCCGCGTCGGTACAGGCGGCGCGCAGCACGAATTCACCGAGCTGGACGATCAGTCCGGTCTCCTCGGCCAGCGGGATGAAGTCGACCGGGGAGATCAGGCCGCGCTGCGGATGATTCCAGCGCAGCAGCGCCTCGAAGGCGACGACGCGACCGCTGACGACGTCGCGGATCGGCTGGTAATACGCCTCGAACTCGCTGCGTTGCAGGGCTGCGCGCAGATCCATTTCCAGGAGGCGCCGCGCCTGCGCGCGGGCGTCCATGCCGGTTTCGAAGAAGCGATAGGTGCCGCGGCCGTCCGCCTTGGCGCGGTAGAGCGCAAGGTCGGCATTCTTCAGGAGTTCGTCCGGATGGCTGCCATCCTGCGGCGACAGCGAGATGCCGATCGAGACGCCGATCAGGATCTGATGACCGTCGATCTCGTAAGGCGCCGAGGTGACCTCGACCAGACGGCCGGCAAGGGATCGCGCAGCGGTCTCCTCGGACCGGCCGATCTGGACCACGGCAAACTCGTCGCCGCCAAGCCGGGCCACGGTGTCGCCGTCGCCGACCGTCTCCTTGAGCCTGCGGCCGACCTCCTTCAACAAGGCGTCGCCGATGGGATGGCCGAGCGAGTCGTTGATATCCTTGAAGTGATCGAGATCGAGACAGAGCACTGCGAGCTGATCGCCCGAGCCGGTCCGGCGCAGCCCCTGCTCGAGCTGCTCGTGGAACAGCACGCGGTTCGGCAGACCGGTCAGCGCGTCATGGCGCGCCATGTGCGAGATCTTGGCCTGCGCCTCCAGCCATTCGGTGATGTCCTCGAAGGTCGCGACCCAGCCGCCGCCCTGCATCGGCTGGTTGACCACCCGGATCGAGCGCCCGAACCGGCTGACGATGTCGGTCGTGGTGCGCCCCTCGCGCGCATCGGCGACGAGGCGGGCGAAGAACTCGTCCGCGTCGCCCTGCCACTGGCCCCTGGCCTGCTCGTCCCTGAGCACGTCGACCAACAGACGGCCGGTCAGCGCGACGTCGGTGCGGCGGAGCATCGCCGCGTAGCGCTCGTTGAAAAGAATGACCTTGCCGTCCGCGTCGAACATGCAGAGCCCCTGCGACATGTTCTCGAGCGCCGAGTCCAGCACCATTTGCTGGGCGCCGAGCTCGCTCCTGGCGCGGCGGTCGAGCAACGCGGCCACGAGCGCGATCGCGATGATCGCGACCGCAGCGCTGGCGGTGAGGAAGGACAGCGAGGCCGGCGGGATCGACAGGCCGCCGATCGCCAGCGTCGGATCCGGCGTCAGCAGCACCGCGCCCATGGCGGTGAAATGATGCGCGACGATGGCGACCGTCAGCAGGGCAGTCGCCGACAGCGCATGGAAGAGGTCGTCGCGTCGCGCGGCCACGAACAGTGCGAGCGCAGCGAAGAGAATTCCCGACAGCACCGAGATGGCGACCGTGCTTCCGATCCAGTCCACCCGCGCCGGTATCTCCAGCGCCGCCATGCCGGTGTAGTGCATCGCCGCGACACCGGCGCCGACGATGGCGCCGCCGAGGACGATCCACACCGTGCGCGAGGACGAGACGGCAATGCTCAGCCCCACGAAGGTCACGGAGATCGCGAAGACCAGCGACAGGATGGTCACCGGGATGTTGTAGGCGCCCGCGCCTCCCGGTCCGTAGGCGAGCATCGCGATGAAATGCGTCGCCCAGATGCCGCATCCGCTGACGGCGGCATCGAGGCCGAGCCAGACCAGACGCCCGAGGCCGCGCGTCGCGCGCGCCCGGTGGAACAGGCTGATCGCCGCCGCGCTGGCGAGCAGACAGACCGCGCCGCCAAGCGCGACGAGCCGTAAATCGTGCTCTTCGGTGAGACAGTAGAGAACTTGATGCATTGCGGGCCTCTGATGGACCCGCACTTGACCCGATCAATATGGACAGGTGGTAACCGGCTACGCGACTGTTGCTGCAATGGTGAACGGAAGATGTGCTCATTCCCTCAGATTGTTCATCCCCGCGACGACGCGCCGAGACCGATCACGATTGCCGCGAGCAGCAGGACCGACGCGGACACGATCAGCGACAGATGGAACCCGGTCATGAACGTCCCTTCCGCGGCCACGAGCGAGCCGAACAGCGCCACGCCGAGCACGCTGCCGGTCTGCCGCGTGGCGTTCAGGACGCCGGCTGCGATGCCGGAGCGCGCCTTGTCGACGCTGCCCAGCAGGGTCGAGGTCAGCGGCGGAACCAGCAGTCCCAATCCGCAGCTGATCGCGATCAGCTGCGCGCAGATCATCCAATAGCGCGTGTCTGGCGCGATCCACAGCAGGCCGAGACAGCCGAACGCCGAGATGCAGGCACCGGCCACGATGGTCGGGCACGGGCCGATGCGCTCGGCCAGGCGCGGCGCCAGCAGATTGACCGGCAACACTGCCCCCATCATCGGCACGAAAGCGAGCCCGGTCCACCACGCCGACAGTCCGTTGATCCGCTGGAAGTACAGGCTGAGCACGAAGATCAGGCCGTAGATCGCGATGTTGACGAGCAGGCCGACCAGCGAGGTCAATGCGAACAGCCGGTGGCCGAACAACGACAACGGCAGCATCGGTTGCGCCGCGCGCCGCTCGCGCCAGACAAAGAGCGCGCCAAGAACGCCGGCGCCGGCAAAGGCTGCGATCACGAAGGGATGGTCCCAGCCGAGCGCGCCGCCTTCGATGATCGCGCCGGCCAGCGCCCCCAGCGCGCCGATCGCGGCAAGCTGGCCGGGCAGATCGATCTCGCGCAAGCGCGCCCGCGTGGTCTCGCTGGCGTAGCGCCAGGTCAGCCACAGGCCGGCGAGCCCGATCGGCAGATTGACCAGGAAGATCGCGCGCCAGCCGACCAGCGTGATCAGCGCGCCGCCGACGAAGGGGCCGGCAGTGAGCGCAAGGCTCGCGCCGGCCGCCCAGACCGCGACAGCGCGGCCGCGCGCGCGGTCGTCCGGGTAGGCATGATTGAGCAGCGCGAGCGAGTTCGGCACCAGAATCGCCGCGGCCAGTCCCTGGACCAGCCGCGCGCCGATCAGCACGACCGCATTGGGCGACAGCGCGCAGGCGAGCGAAGCTGCGGTGAAGATGGCGAAGCCCGCCATGAAGACGCGCTTGGCGCCGATCCGGTCGCCGAGCGCACCGGCCGTGAGGATGAAGGCGGCAAAGGCGATGGTGTAGGCGCTGACCACCCATTGTAGCTCGGCAACGCCGCCGCCGAGCGTCTTGCCCATCGCATCGAGCGCGGTGTTGACGATGGTGACGTCGAGCTGCACAACGCCATAGCCGAGGCTCATCGCCGCGAGCGTGAGAGTGGTTGCAAGGCGCGAGCCGGCGCGCGGCGTGCCGGCCCTGCCGTCGAAGGTTTCATATTTGATGGTATTGGCTCGCATGCTGCGCCTCGATTGCAGCCCCATGCGACCTATACCCTCTCAGCTCGCCGTCATGCTTCGAGAATGATCGAATAATGATTTTGCGCGGAAAGCGCCGCGCGGGAGACCGCACGGCGCTTTCCTGGTTCAGTCTGAGCTTAGCTCGCCGCGCGCAAATTCACCTTGCTCTCGGCCAGCGCGGTGAGCTTTTTGTCGGTCGCCTTCTCCTCCTCCAGCGTCTTGGCGAGCACGGCGGCGCAGTCGCTGCGGCCGAGCTGCTTCGCCCAGGCGATCAGGCTGCCGTAGCGCACGATCTCGTAATGTTCGGCGGCCTGCGCCGCGTTGATCAGGGCGGCATCGAGCACAGCCTTGTCGGCGACCTCGCCCGCGGTCTCGTCGGCTTCCTCGATGATGCCGTCGATCGCGGGGCAGTCGACCGCCTTCACCGGGACGCCGTGCATCTTGAACACTTCCTCGAGCCGCGCGACGTGCTGCTTGGTTTCCTCGAGGTGCGTCAAAAAGCCCTGTTTCAGCTGCGGATCGGTGGCCTTGCTGGCCATTTTCGGCAGCGCCTTGGTGAGCTGCTGCTCGGCGTAATAGATGTCCTGAAGCTGATGCACGAACAGGTCGTTCATGGTTTTGATGTCTTTTGTGAAGAGTCCCATCGTTCCGATCCTCTATGGTTTCGGGAACACGCAGGCGCAGGCGTGCATGAAAAGCCGCTTATCCCTGCCATGTTCGATTGCTGATGGAGGCCTAACGAGCGCGCGGGACCGGCGTTCCAAAAATGCCGGCATCGCTTGCGCTGGAACAATGCCGGCGGTGCCAGGATCTGAAATGGTGCTGGCCGTATGGACGCGCGATCCGAGCCGGTATCTCGACTCATATGCTTAACGCGCCTCCGATGTGAACCGCGTATGACAGAGATGGCCGGTCCGACGCAGAACCTATTGTTGTCAAGGGCTGCACAAGCCGCTGTTTTTGCATTAAATGAGCTGGATCATGCCGAGCGATCGATGCCTGCCTTTGGCCATGATCGCACCCGACTGGCCAATGCCTGGCCCGGTCGGTCTTGCCCCCCGCCGGGAGGATGAATGCACGGACTGCTGCCCGCGCTGCAACGCGGCTTCAAGAGATGGATCGGCTGGCGACGGCTAGGAGTTGCCGCGAGCGTCTTCATCATTGCCTTCGCGATCACCTCGCTGGTGCGGACCCTCAAGGGCATCGATACCGGCGTCATCCTGACGGCGTTGACCGAGATTCCCCGCGGCAGCATCGGGCTGGCCGCGGTGTGCGTCTTTTTCGCGTTCTGCACCCTGACCTTTTACGACTTTTTCGCATTGCGAACGATCGGCAAGAAGCACGTGCCCTATCGCATCGCGGCGCTCTCCAGCTTCACGTCCTATTCGATCGGCCACAATATCGGCGCCACCGTCTTCACCGGCGGGGCGATCCGTTTCCGGATCTATTCGGATTACGGGCTGAACGCGATCGACGTCGCCAAGATCTGTTTCCTGTCGGGCCTGACCTTCTGGCTCGGTAACATCTTCGTGCTCTCGATCGGCATGGCGATCCACCCGGATGCGGCCTCCTCGATGGATCAGCTGCCGTCGTCGCTCAACCGGCTGATCGCGCTCGGCGGGCTCGCCTCGATCGGCGCCTATCTCGTTTGGCTCGTCATGGGCGAGAAGCGGCGCGAGCTCGGCCAGAAGGGCTGGAAGGTGGTGCTGCCCTCGGCGCCGCTGACGCTGGTCCAGATCCTGATCGGCGTGGTCGATCTCGGCTTCTGCGCCACGGCGATGTACCTCCTGATGCCGGCCAATCCGCCGATCGACTTCCTGTCGCTCGCGGTGGTGTTCATCCTGGCGACGCTGCTGGGCTTCGCCAGCCATGCGCCCGGCTCGATCGGCGTGTTCGATGCCGCCATGCTGCTGGCGCTGCCCGAGTTCGGCCGCGAGCAGCTTCTGGCGACGCTGCTGGTGTTCCGCATCCTCTATTTCGTGATCCCGTTCGGCCTTGCCATCTCCATCATGGGCACGCGCGAGCTCTGGATGAACGTGGTCGAACCCTGGCAGGAACGGCGGCGGCTGGCCGAGGCCTGCGCGCAGGCCAATTTGCCCAAGCAGGTGGCGGCCATGGAGCGCGAGCGGGCGCTGCGACAGGCCAACAAGCGGTAAGGGCTGGCATCTAGACAAAGGTTGCGGACGGACGCGCAATCCTCTCTTATTTCCGCCTCAACTTTGCCGTTGAAGACGCGGGCCATGATCCCTGTATTGCTTCGTAACCTTACCGCCGGCGCCCTGCTGCTGGCCGGGCTTTTGACCGCTTTGCCGACCGAGCGTGCCGCCGCTCAGGACGCCGGCCCCCTCCAGATCAGTTGGGAGGTGCGCAACCGCTTCCGCCTGTTCCGCGAGGAGCGCGATTTCCTGCTCCATGTCGAGAACGCGCGCAACCGCAGCATCCTCGCCGCCGAACAGTCGCTGGAGCTCCAGAGCGAGGGCCGCGGCTGGGCCCGCAACATGGTCAATCGCCTCTGCATCGACCTTCAGGGTCGCGTCAACCAGCCCTGCACCCGCGACAACACCAAGGAAAACTACCTCACCCCGATCGACCACCCCGTCACCGTGCGCCTCGTGGGCGCCGTGCCGGTCGGCGCCACCTGCGCCTGGTCGTTCGACGACGGCGACGGGCCGCAGCAATCGACCTTCGACTGCGCCGAGCCGATCAACCTACGCGTCCGCTACGGCAAGCAGACGGTCGCGACCGTCGACGTCTCCTCCGGAGCCGATCCCAGCCAGCGCGTCCAGACCGAGATTCAAGTCCGCGATATCTTCGTCGCCGGCCTCGGGGACAGCATCGCCTCGGGCGAAGGTAATCCGGACCGGCCGCTGGCGCTGTCCGACGAAGGCTTTTGCTTCCGCTCCTATCTCGGCACCGCCGCCGGCGGCCAATACTACCGGCCGAGCCGCCACGGCTACAAGGGCGGCCGCGCCTGCGAGGCGCCGGACACGCTCGCGAACTGGCAGCGCTACAGCGCGCTGTGGTTCAACTCGCCCTGCCACCGCTCGCTCTACAGCTACCAGACGCGTACCGCGCTCGCGCTTGCGGTGCGCTACACCCACATCGCCGTGACCTATCTGCCGCTCGCCTGCACCGGCGCCAGCATCGGCGACGGCCTGCTCGGCTCGCAGCGCGCCCGCGAATGCCCGCCCGGCAAGACCGGCGTCTGCAACACCAGCGTGAACGCGCAGGTCGCCGAGTTGCGCGAGGCGCTCACCGCGGCGAAGAAGCGACAACCCGATCGCACGCTCGATCTCGTGCTGCTGTCGGTCGGTGCCAACGACGTCTATTTCTCCGGCCTCGTCGCCGACGTCATCGTCGACACCGCGACCGAACGAGCGCTGTTCCGCCGCTCCGGCGTGATGGCAAGCGTCGATGATTCCCGCGACGCGCTGACGCGCGAGCTGCCGCAGAATTTCGTCAAGCTGCGCGAGGGGCTGAAGCCGCTGGTCGGCGGCGACCTCTCGCATGTCGTCTACGTCTCCTACGCCAATCCCGCGCTCGCCGATGGCGGCGTGCCCTGCCGCGGCGGCCGGGCCGGCTTCGACATCCATCCGTCCTTCAACGCCGATCCGCAGCGCCTTGCCCGCGTCTCGACCTTCGTCGACACCGAATTCCTGCCGCAGCTGAAGGGCCTTGCCACCTGCACGCGCGGCGCGCTGTGCCGCGATCCCGAGGCCGACCGCATGACCTTCGTCGATGCGCATCAGGCCGCATTCGGCGACCATGGCTTCTGCGCGCATTCCGGCAATGACCCCGAATTCGATCGCGCCTGCTTTGCCGAGAACGGCCAGAGCTTCAACCCTGACATCGTGAGCGCGGCGAGCCAGCCGATGCTGTGCGGCCGCGGCGCCTCGGAATATCGCGCCTATTTGCCCCGCGCACGCTGGATCCGCGACGCCAATGACAGCTATTTTGCCGCGATGACCTATCCGCAGGGATTGCCGGCAGCAAGCCAGCCCACCGACATCCACGACGCGACCTGGGGCGTGCTTTCCGCCGTCTATGGCGGCGCGGTGCATCCGAGCGCCGAAGGGCACGCGGCGATGGCGGATGCCGCCCTTCCGGCCGCGAGCGCGGTGCTCGGGCTTGATGCTGCGCCGCCCGGCGTGACGCGCGGACTGCTGGCGCCGCTGCTGGGCGGCGGCGCGCAGCAATAGGGCGGCACAGCTCCCACATTCTCGGTGTCATCGCCCGCCCAAAGCATGATCCGGAAAAGTGCGAAGCGGTTTTCCGGAAGGATCATGCGCAAACAACAACCTAAAGCGCGATGACGATTCATCCAAATCTCATCGCGCTTTAGTGCGCAATTGCGGACAAGGGCGGGCGATCCAGTACTCCGTGACAGCGGTGACTGAATCGAGAGGCTGCGGCGTACTGGATTCCCCCGCCTTCGCGGGGAATGACAGTGGTGGGCGGGCGAAAGCTCGCCCTCCTAACATCCCATGCGCATGCGCGTGACTGCACAATCGTTCCCTCTTCCGGCTCCTTCATCAATCCAAAAACGGCATCGATCGATACTCCCTTCAACTTGGACACTTCGCCGCGCGCGCCTCTAGGAGTCGCCTTGAGGAAATGTTCGACTGAAGGAGGCGCCTGATGAGCGCAGTGGTGTCCGCAGCGGACGCGAGGAGGTCTCGCGTCAGGCTGTTGATCGTGACCATGTTGTTCCTGGTCACGACCGTGAACTATGCCGACCGTGCCACGCTGTCGATCGCCGGCCCCGCGCTCTCCAAGGAGCTGCATCTCGATCCCGTCGCCATGGGCTGGATCTTCTCGGCGTTCGGCTGGTCCTATGTCGCGGCGCAGGTACCCGGCGGCTGGCTGCTCGACCGTTACGGCTCGCGCCTCGTCTATGCCTTCAGCATCATCATCTGGTCGCTGTTCACGCTGATGCAGGGCTGGGTCGGCTTCCTCAGCGCCGGCACGGCCGTCGTCGTGCTGTTCGCGCTTCGCCTGCTGGTCGGCGTTGCGGAAGCACCGTCCTTCCCGGCGAACGCCCGCATCGTCGCGGCCTGGTTTCCGGGCAACGAGCGCGGCACCGCGTCGGCCTTCTTCAATTCGGGACAGTATTTTGCCACCGTAATCTTCGCCCCGCTGATGGGTTGGATCGCGCACGCCTACGGCTGGCGCTTCGTGTTCTTCGTGATGGGCGCACTCGGCGTCGTCATGGGCCTGGTCTGGCTCAAGACCATCTACGGACCGAAGGAGCATCCTTCGATCAACGAGGCCGAGTTCGACTACATCAAGGACGGCGGCGCCCTGGTCGATCTCGACGCGCCCAAGGACGATCTGCCGCGCGCGCGTGCGGCCGAGGCCGGCTCCGGATGGGACCATATCCGCCAGTTGCTCTCCAACCGCATGATGCTCGGCGTCTATCTCGGCCAGTACTGCATCAACACGCTGACCTATTTCTTCCTGACCTGGTTCCCGGTCTACCTCGTCAAGGAGCGCGGCCTGTCGATCCTGCAGGCCGGCTTCGTCGCGACGCTGCCGGCGCTGTGCGGCTTCATCGGCGGCGTGCTCGGCGGCATCATCTCGGACGCGATCCTGCGCCGGACCGGATCGCTGACCATGGCGCGCAAGATCCCGATCGTCGGCGGCATGCTGCTGTCGATGTCGATCATCGCCTGCAACTATGTCGACGGACAGGCGCTGGTGGTCGGCTTCATGGCGCTCGCCTTCTTCGGCAAGGGCATCGGTGCGCTCGGCTGGGCGGTCGTCTCCGACACCTCGCCGAAGGAAGCCGGCGGCGTCTCCGGCGGCCTGTTCAACACCTTCGGCAACCTCTCCTCGATCACCACCCCGATCGTGATCGGCTACATCCTGGCCGCGACCGGCTCGTTCAACGGCGCGCTGGTGTTCGTCGGCCTCAACGCGCTGGTGGCGGCGTTCGCTTATCTCGTCATCGTCGGCAAGATCGAGCGGGTGACGCTCAAACGTTCCTCCTGAGGGCTCCCATGGGAGCTTGACCAGGCAACTCAACGGCGGCCCCAAAAGCCGCCGTCTTTGTTTTGGGGGTGATCGATGCTAGAAGTCCCGGGGAAGCGCCTTATCCATCTAAGGCATGTATCGATGTTTGACCTCAACCAGCTCCGCTGTTTCGTCACGGTGGCGGAGGAATTGCATTTCGGCCGCGCCGCCGCGCGGCTGAACATGACCCAGCCGCCGCTGTCCCGGCAGATCCAGGTGCTCGAGCACATCATCGACGCGCCGCTGCTGGAACGCACCAGCCGGTCGGTACGGCTGACGCCTGCGGGGCGCAGCTTCCTCCCCGAGGCGCGGCGCATCCTCAAGCTCGCGGAAAGCGCCTCGCAGGTCGCCCGCCGCATCGCGCTCGGCAAGACCGGCTCGCTGAAGATCGGTTTCACCGCCGCCGCCGCCTACGGCTTCTTGCCCGAGCTCGTCGCGGCGTGCCGAGCCAAGCTGCCCGAGGTGGATTTCTCGCTGAAGGAGATGGTGTCGGGCGACCAGTTCGAGGCGCTCACGTCGGGCCAGATCGACGCCGGCCTGCTCAGGCCGCCGATCGCGCGGCCCGAGCTGACCAGCCGCCGCGTCGTCGCCGAGCCGCTGCTCGCCGCCATCCCGAAGAAGCATCCGCTGGCGAACGCCGAGAGCATCACCATCAAGGATTTCGACGACCAGCCCTTCGTGATGTATTCGCCCTATGAGAGCCGCTACTTTCACGATCTCCTGGTGGCGCAGTTCACGCGCGCCGACGTGCTGCCGCGCTATGTCCAGCATCTCAGCCAGATCCACTCGATCCTCGCCATGGTGCGCGCCGGCCTCGGCCTTGCCATCGTGCCGGCTGCGGCCGCGGGCCTGAAGATCTCCGACGTCCGGCTGCGACCGCTGAAGCTGCGGGGCCGCGTGCCGGTCGAGCTGTTCATGGTCTGGCGCCGCGACGACGAGAATCCGCTGCTCTCGGCGCTGGTCAAGATCGCCGGTGAATTGGCCTCCGCGGAGGTGGCCGAGGATTGATGCTCAATCCGCATCGGTCGATATAGGCTTTGGCTTGGACCTGCATCGAACGGTCTCCTAAACCACGGCGCATGGACGCGCCGGCCCTCAAGGCCCGCGTCCTCCACAACACGCAATAAGGGAGCAGCGCCCGTGAGCAAGATGACCCCGCAGGAAATGGCCCAGAAGATCGGATCCGGCCTCCTGTCCTTTCCCGTCACGCCGTTCAGGGCGGACTATTCCTTCGACGAAGCGACCTACCGCGCCAACATGGACTGGCTGTGCGGCTATGACGTCGCAGGCCTGTTCGCCGCCGGCGGCACCGGCGAGTTCTTCTCGCTGACGCCGACCGAGGTTCCTGAGGTCGTCAAAGTCGCCGTCGACGAGACCAAGGGCCGCGTGCCCGTGCTCGCCGGCACCGGCTACGGCACCGCGATCGCCCGCGAGATCGCGATCGGTGCGGAAAAGGCCGGCGCCGACGGCCTCTTGCTGCTGCCGCCCTATCTCACCCATGCCGAGCAGGAGGGCCTTGCCGCTCATGTCGAGGCGGTCTGCGCCGCCGTCAAGATCGGCGTCATCGTCTACAACCGCGACAATGCGATCCTGCAGCCCGACACGCTGGCGCGCCTCGCCGAGCGCTGCCCGAACCTCGTCGGCTACAAGGACGGCATCGGCGACATCGAGCTGATGACCCGCGTCTACACCAAGCTCGGCGACCGCCTCACCTATGTCGGCGGCCTGCCGACCGCCGAGACCTTCGCCCTGCCCTATCTCGACATGGGCGTGACGACCTATTCCTCCGCCGTGTTCAACTTCGTGCCGGAATTCGCCACCAATTTCTACGCGGCAGTGCGCAAGCGCGACCACGCCACGATCCAGGCCGGGCTGAAGGATTTCATCCTGCCGCTGATCGCGATCCGCAACCGCAAGAAGGGCTACGCGGTCTCGATCATCAAGGCCGGCATGAAGGTGATCGGCCGCGATTCCGGCCCGGTCCGGCCGCCGCTGACCGATCTCACCGAGCAGGAGATCGCGGAGCTGACCGCGCTGGTGAAGAATCTGCCCGCCATCCGATCGACACAACAGGCGGCAGAATAACTGATAACAACAGCGAGGAGCGTAGGATGGCCCTGACCGAGATTTCTGGCGCACCGGTCGTGACAGCGATGCAGGTGATCCCGGTCGCGGGCCGCGACAGCATGCTCCTCAACCTCAGCGGCGCGCACGCGCCATTCTTCACCCGCAACATCGTCATCCTCACCGACAATGCCGGTCACACCGGCGTCGGCGAGGTGCCGGGCGGGCAGAAGATCTGGCAGACGCTGCAGGACGCGCGCGATCTCGTCATCGGCAAGACCGTCGGCGCGATGAACAACATCCTCGCCGACGTCCGTACAGCCTTCGCCGACCGTGACGCCGGCGGCCGCGGCAAGCAGACGTTCGATCTTCGCGTGATGATCCACGCGGTCACCGCGGTCGAGTCCGCGCTGCTCGACCTTCTGGGTCAGCATCTCGGCCTGCCGGTCGCAGCGCTGCTCGGCGAAGGCCAGCAGCGTAGCAGCGTCGAGACGCTCGGCTATCTGTTCTTCGTCGGAGACCGGCGCAAGTCGAAGCTGAACTATGTCCAGGGCGAGACCGGCAAGGCGGAATGGTTCAACCTCCGCCATCAGGAGGCGATGACGCCCGAGACCGTGGTGCGGCTCGCGGAGGCCACCCACGACCATTACGGCTTCGCCGATTTCAAGCTCAAGGGCGGCGTGCTCAGCGGCGAGCAGGAGATCGAGGCCGTCACCGCGATCGCAAAGCGCTTCCCCAACGCCCGCGTGACGCTGGACCCCAACGGCGCCTGGTCGCTCGACGAGGCGGTCCGGCTCTGCAAGGGCATGCACGGCATCCTCGCTTATGCCGAGGATCCCTGCGGCGCCGAGGCCGGCTTCTCCGGCCGCGAGATCATGGCCGAGTTCCGCCGCGCCACGGGGCTGCCGACGGCGACCAACATGATCGCGACCGATTGGCGCCAGCTCTCCCATGCGCTGCGCCTTGGCGCGCTGGACATTCCGCTGGCCGACCCCCATTTCTGGACCCTGCAGGGCTCGGTGCGCGTCGCCCAGACCTGCCGCGACAACGGCCTGACCTGGGGCTCGCACTCCAACAACCACTTTGACATTTCGCTGGCCATGTTCACCCATGTCGGCGCCGCCGCCCCCGGCAAGGTCACGGCGATCGACACCCACTGGATCTGGCAGGACGGCCAGGCCCTGACCCGGCAGCCGCTTCAGATCAAAGGCGGCAAGATCGCAGTCCCGGACCGGCCGGGCCTGGGTATCGAAATCGACAGGGCCGCCATCGACGCGGCGCATGACCTCTACAAGCAGCATGGACTTGGCGCCCGCGATGACGCTATTGCCATGCAGGACCTGATCCCAGGCTGGACCTTCGACGACAAGCGTCCCTGCCTCGTGCGTTAGAAACATTCCCTGGAGGAACGAGATGACTGCGATCCTGAAGAACTTCATCGGCGGCGAGTGGGTCGACGGTTCCGGCGTCACCAGGAACATCAACCCCTCCAACACCAACGACCTCGTCGGCGAATACGCCAAGGCCGACAAGGCGCAGACCGAGAAGGCGATCGCCGCCGCCAAGGCCGCCTTCCCCGCCTGGTCGCAGTCGACGCCGCAGGCGCGCTTCGATGCGCTGAACAAGATTTCGCTTGAGATCCTCGCCCGCAAGGAAGAGCTCGGCCGCCTGCTCGCCCGCGAGGAAGGCAAGACCCTGCCGGAGGGCATCGGCGAGGTCGCCCGCGCCGGCCAGATCTTCGCGTTCTTCGCCGGTGAAGCGCTGCGCCTGATCGGCGAAAAGGGCGCCTCCGTGCGGCCCGGCCTCGACGTCGAGCTCACCCGCGAGCCGGTGGGCGTCGTCGGCATGATTACGCCCTGGAATTTCCCGATCGCGATCCCGGCCTGGAAGATCGCCCCGGCGCTCTGCTACGGCAACACCGTGGTGTTCAAGCCGGCTGAGCTCGTGCCGGGCTCGGGTCACGCGCTGGCCGAGATCATCACCCGCTCCGGCATTCCCGCCGGCGTCTTCAACCTCGTGGTCGGCTCGGGCTCGGTGGTCGGCCAGACCCTGCTCGACCATCCGGATGTCGCCGCGATCTCCTTCACGGGCTCGGTGCAGACCGGCCGCAAGATCGCGCAGGCCTGCGTGCTGTCGAATCCGATGAAGAAATTCCAGCTCGAGATGGGCGGCAAGAATCCGCTGGTCGTGCTCGACGACGCCGACCTCAAGACCGCCGTCGAGGTCGCCGTCAACGGCGCCTATTTCTCGACCGGCCAGCGCTGCACCGCCTCCTCCCGCCTGATCGTCACCGAAGGCATCCACGACCGCTTCGTCGCGGCGGTGGCCGAGCGGCTGGCGGGCCTGTCGGTGGACGACGCGCTCAAGGCCGGCGTGCATATCGGCCCCGTGGTCGACCAGAGCCAGCTCGACCAGGATCTGCGCTACATCAAGATCGGCCAGGACGAAGGCGCCAAGCTCGCCTTCGGCGGCGAGCTGCTCAAGCGCGAGACCCCCGGCCACTACCTCGCGCCCGCGCTGTTCACCGAAGCCAACAACAACATGCGCATCGCGCGTGAGGAGATCTTCGGACCGGTCGCCGCCGTGATCCGCGCGAAGAACTACGAAGAAGCGCTCGCCATCTCCAACGACACCGAGTTCGGCCTTGCGTCGGGCATCTGCACATCGAGCCTGAAATACGCCTCGCACTACAAGCGCAACAGCGAGTCCGGCATGGTGATGGTCAATCTGCCGACCGCAGGCGTCGACTATCACGTGCCGTTCGGCGGCCGGAAGGGCTCGAGCTACGGCGCCCGCGAGCAGGGCTCCTACGCGCGCGAGTTCTACACCACGGTGAAGACGGCTTACACGTTCCCGGGGTGACAGCCTGACATCGTAGGGTGGGTTAGCGCAGCGTAACCCACCTCTTCTGCTTCCGCGGACACAGACAGTGGTGGGTTACGCTGCGCTAACCCACCCTACAAATCCGGAGTCCTCCATGGACCAGGACGTCGCAGCGAAAGAGCAGCCCCGCTACATCAAGCTCAACGAGCGCGACAATGTCGCGATCGTGGTCAATGATTTCGGGCTTCCCGCCGGCTCCCGCTTTGCCAGCGGCCTGACGCTGCGCGCCTTCGTGCCGCAGGGGCACAAGACGGCGCTGGTCGACATCGCGGAAGGCGCACCGATCGTCCGCTATGGCGAGATCATCGGCTACGCGCTGTCGCCGATCCTGGCCGGCGAATGGGTGGACGAGGCCCGCATCCGCATGCCCGAGGCCCCCGACCTCGACAAGCTCGAAATCTCCACCGCCGTGCCCGCACCGCTGCCGCCGCTCGAAGGTTTCACCTTCGAAGGCTACCGCAATCCGGACGGCTCGGTGGGCACGAAGAACATTCTGGGCATCTCCTCCTCCGTGCAATGCGTCAAGGGCACGATGGAATATGCGGTGAAGCGCATCCGCGCCGAGCTCCTGCCGAAATACCCTGAGGTCGACGACGTCGTGCCGCTGACGCATGCCTATGGCTGCGGGGTCGCCATCACCGCGCCCGATGCGGTGGTGCCGATCCGCACGCTGCAGAACCTCGCGCTCAACCCGAATTTCGGCGGCGAGATCTTGGTGGTCGGCCTCGGCTGCGAGAAGCTTGCGCCCGAGCGGCTGGTGCCGGAAGGCGTCAGCGACGCCATCGTGCGCATGCAGGACGAGGCGTTCGACGGCTTTGGCGCGATCGTGGATGCCATCATGACCCAGGCCGAGGCACGGCTGAAGGTGCTCAACGCCCGCAAGCGCGAGACCTGCCCGGCCGCCGACCTCGTCATCGGCCTGCAATGCGGCGGCAGCGACGCCTTCTCCGGCGTCACCGCGAATCCCGCCGTCGGCTTTGCCGCGGACCTGCTGGTGCGCGCCGGCGCCACCGTGATGTTCTCCGAAGTCACCGAAGTGCGTGACGCCATCCAGCTGCTCACCCGGCGCGCCATCAACGAGGACGTCGGCCGCGCGCTGGTGCGCGAGATGGCCTGGTACGATTCCTACCTCGCGCGCGGCGGCGCCGACCGCAGTGCCAACACCACGCCCGGCAACAAGAAGGGCGGCCTTGCCAACATCGTCGAGAAGTCGCTGGGCTCGATCGTCAAGTCCGGCTCGAGCGCAATCACCGGCGTGCTCTCGCCCGGCGAGAAGGCGACGCAGAAGGGCATGCTGTTCGCGGCAACGCCGGCAAGCGACTTCATCTGCGGTACGCTCCAGCTCGCTTCCGGCATGACGCTGCAGGTGTTCACCACCGGCCGCGGCACGCCTTACGGCCTTGCGGCCGCGCCCGTGATCAAGGTCGCGACCCGCAGCGAGCTGGCGCGGCGCTGGAAGGACCTGATCGATTTCGATTCGGGCAGCATCGCCACCGGCGAGAAGACCATCGAGGAATGCGGCTGGGACCTGTTCCGCCTGATCCTCGACGTCGCGAGCGGCCGGACCAAGCCGTGGTCGGACCGCTGGGGCATTCACAACGACCTCACTTTGTTCAATCCGGCGCCGGTGACCTGAAGGGGCTACTGGCCGTCGATTAGGTGCATGTCGCCCAGCGTCACGGGCAGGCTGCGCGCGATGAGATCGATGACCGCCGCGCGCAGCCGCTCGCTCGACGCTGCTCCCCCAAGCGTCTCGTCGACCGGCCCGCTCGGGCCGGCAATCCGCACGGTCCCGGTGTTGTCGAGCGGCGCCGCCGCACGCTTCTCGATCACGTCGAACGCCTTGCCGTCGATGATCCGGACTTCGTACAGCGCATGGATCAGGCCGTAATCCGCCAGCAGCGTCCGGTATTCGGCGAGCCCGACGCCCTCGACGTTGCGGCCGTTGCCGAGCTTCGATCTTGCCCGGGTGATGACGACGTAGGCATCGAGCCCCTGAGGCGTGACATCGCTGCGAACCAGCTCCTTGAACGGATCGCTGCGCAGAAGATTGACGGGCGCAACCGCCGAATCCCTGACGGCGGCGAACGCGGCGCGCCTGTAGCTCACCGGTTGAACGCGAAAGCGTCCGCTCAAGAGCTTCGTCGCCTGCTGAACGATCAACTCGTCCAGTCCCCAGGCGCTGATCGAGAGGCTTTGCGCGGTGTTGCCGAGCCCGGTCAGCCCGGCTTGCGTCAGGCTCATCTCCTCGCCGATGGCCGAGACGATGCCGAGGGTCTTGATCGCCTGGAGTTTCGTCGTGCGCGTCTCGAACGCCGCGGCGGCACCGAGGACGGCGGACGCGATCGCGAGGCCCATCCCGAGAAGAGCAATACGGCGCATGGCGATCATCGAATCCTGAAGTCGAACGAATAGGACGCACCGATGCCGACGGTGGTCTGGTTCGACGACCCCCGCAGCTTCACCAGCGGGCTATCCGAGGCATCGCCGAGCAGCTTCTCGTATTCGACATAGGCATGGACCTCCCACTGCGGATTGATGCGATAGGAGATTTGGCTGCCGAAGCCGACCGAATGCGCGCCGCCTTTGGCATCGTAAGTCGGCAACCCAGACGCCAGCGCCTGCGCGGCGTCGACGCCGAAATAGGGAGCGGTCGCCTTGGTGCTCTTCCAGGTAAAGCGCGGGCCGGCCGAGATCGTGAGCCTCTGGATCAGCGGCACGATGACGTCGGCGGAGACGTCGGCCACCGTCCCGGTATGGCCGCCCATGCCCTGGCGCAATTCGCTGCGCAGGCGCAGCCAGTCGACCGGATAATATTCGACGAAGCCGCCGAGTTCATAGGCTGCCTTGACGTCGCCGAGGCCGGTCAGCTCGGCATATTTGTCGGCCTTGCGCGAGGCGACGTATTTGAACGCGGGCCCCGCGCGGAAATTGCCGACGTCGAGCAGCGCGATGCTGGCGCTGTCGCGCGGACCACGAAACTGGTCGATCGACCCGGCGCGGCGGATCGTGAAGATCGGGATCGGGACAAGCTTCCCGTTCTTCGCCCCGACGAAATCAGGCGTGTACTCTCCGCCGATGCCGACCATGACGGTCCAGTTGCCGGAGGGCGACGGCAGCAGCGGCAGGTCGAACGGCGGCGCCGGCAGCGTGACCGCGGTCTGCGCGGATGCAGATTGCGCCGAGGCGGATTGCGCGCTCGCCATGATGATGCCAAGTGCGGCGAGACAAGTGGTCGTCCGCCGCGCATTCGCCGGATGGCAAAGAGCGGCTTCGTCAAAATGCTTCATTACGGGGCCCCATCGGCCTTGCTGGCCGAGTCGACTGGTGTGGTCAGGAGCCCTGCATGTGACCCGGCAAAATTGCCCCAAGATTGCAACGGGCAACCGCGCCTGCGACATTGCGCGCACCGGCTGGTGTCGGCAGATCAACATTGCCCGAACATTGCAGGAGGCCGTGCGCGCGCCAAAACTTCGGCCGCCGGCATCAGGCAAGACACCGATCCCTGCCTTTTATTCGCCTCGCTCGCTGCCTTAAAGGGAACTCGCGCACGAACCGAAACGCCGGACTTCGGCCAGGAAGCGTCAGGTCGGGGTTCTATTGCCCCTCAAAGAGTTCAAGGACGACCCGCGTGCGCTCGCTCGTGATCGAAGACGAACCGCAGATCGGCGCCTATGTCAGCCGCCTGCTCGGGCAATTGCATGGCGTCGTCGATCTCGTCGGCTCGATCGCCGATGCCCGTCAGGCGCTGGACAATTTCAAATACGACCTCGCGATCATCGACCGCATGCTGCCCGACGGCGATGCGCTCCAGGTGGTCACGGCGCTCAGCCGATCGCCCGAGCGCCCCGCGATCATCATGCTGACGTCGAAGGACGCCAAGGAGGACGTCGTCGAGGGCCTCAACGGCGGCGCCGACGACTATCTCGGCAAGCCGTTCGAGCCGCAGGAATTGATCGCGCGGGTGCGCGCGGTGCTGCGGCGGCCACGGTTGCTCGCGCCTTCCGTGCTGTCGCTCGGCAATGTCGAGCTGCATCTCGGCAGCAACGAGGCGGTGGTCGCCGACACCAGAATCCTGCTGCGGCGGCGCGAGGCGCTGATCCTGGGCGCGCTGCTGATGCGCCGCGACCGCGTCATCACCCGCGCCGCACTGATCGAAGAGATCTACGGTTTTGACGACGAGATCGAATCCAACACGCTGGAGGCGCAGGTCTCCCGATTGAGGAAGAAGCTCGCCGAGCTCGGCGGCGACGTCGAGATCCGCAGCATGCGAGGCATCGGCTACATCCTGCGGCTGGCAACACCGCGATGACGTCGATCGCCCGGACCTTCGCGATCTCGCTCGGCATCGCCGCCACGACGATCTTCCTGATCATGCTCGGCCTCTTCATGTGGCGCTACCCGATGGAGGAGCGCGAGTTCAGGGCTTGCCGGGTCGTGGTTGCGGTCCTCGACCGCGCCACCGAGATCGATGGGCAAAAGCTGACGGTGCGTTCCAACCGCGCCCTCGATGAGCTGAAGGCGGACAGCCCGAACCTCTGGTACGTCGTGTCCGCAGGCGACATGGTCAGCGAGTACGGCAGCGAACGCCGCCCTGCCCTCCCCTTCGCATTTCCCTATCACGGGCCGATCGGTTCCTCCGTCTTCAACACGCTCGACCAGAAGAGCACCTTCTGCCTCGCCGTTATGCAACGAGGCGCGTTGCAGCTCACGATGATGGTGGGCGAGCCTCAGGTCCGGTTCAGCCGGATTGCGCGAAACTTTCTCATCCGCAGCGTCTTTTCGATCATGCTGCTCGCGCTGGCCTTTGCCGCGACCGTTGCCGTCGGCGCGGCGCTTGCTGCGCGTTTCGTCTCGCGCGGCATCGAACGGGTGGCGCTTCGTGCGCTCGCGATCGACCCGTCGGCACCGCAGGGTCTGATCTCCCTGTCCGAGGTCCCTCGCGAATTGAAGCCGCTGGTCGAGGCGCTGAACCGCGCGTTCGGCGAGATCGACGCCTATATCAGGATGCAGCGCCGCTTTCTCGGCAATGCCGCCCATCAGCTTCGCACGCCGCTGACGCTGCTGCGCGCCAAGGTCGAGGACGTGCCCGAGCCGGCCTTGAGAGCCGAATTGGTGCGCGACATCAGGCGGCTGACGTCGCTGGTGTCAGCCATGCTCGACCTGGCCCGGCTGCAAAATCATACGATCGAGAAACGGCCGATCGATCTCGCGCAGATCATGCTGGACGTGCTGGCCGATTTCGGCCCCTCGGCTGTGGACGCCGGCATCGAGCTCGCACTGGACCAGACCGAGAAGGGTCCTATCCTGGTGGAGGGCGTGGACGCAGCGATCCGCAGCGCGCTTGCCAATCTCGTCGGCAATGCGCTGATCCACGCCCGCGGCGCCCGCCGCATCGTCGCCACGCTGGGCCGCGACGGCGTCTCGATCGACGACGACGGCGCAGGCCTGCCCGATGGCGCGGAACACAAATTGCTCGAGCCGTTTCAGACCGGCAATACCGCCGGCGACGGGGCCGGGCTCGGTCTGTCGATCGTCCGCGAGATCATGGCGGCCCACGGCGGCGAGTTGATCATCTCGTCCACACCCGGCCGCGGCACGACCATGAGCCTGCGCTTTCCGGTGACCGTCACGCCGACCAGACCTGCGCAGCTGGAGTTGCAGACAAGCTAGCTGCGAGCTGCGCCGACCGATGCCGCGAAACCGTCCGGAAACATTGACGCCGAAAGCTTCGTCATCGTTTCGTCCTGTCGTATCACGCAATCAAATAGGTTCGTCCACGGACACACGAATGTTCGCACGCGAGCGAACCTCCTTGTGCATCGCCGCGACCAAACCTCCGATTGACATATTCAACGGAGATTTTCCAATGCGTGTTCTCACAATGATTGCCGTCGCCGGCGCCGTGATTGCAAGCTCCACCGGTGCCTTCGCGGGTGAGCTGCCCTCTTACGAAGTGAAGTCGTTGCCGATCTCCACGATGCAGGTGCAGGTGCTCGGCAGCGCCGGCGTCGAGGAGCAGTCGGCTGCGCCCGCGATGACCGTCGCCGGCATGCCCGCCTCGCCCGCGCAGGTTTCAGTGTTGTCCCCGCGCGTAAAGCGGCTCGCCAGCGCGGGTTCGGGAAGCGAGGCGCGCTGAGCCTTTCGCGTCGCTTGCGGCGCCTGCATCCGATGCGGGCGCCGTCAGCGTTTTCAGGTCATGCTGCCGGGCATGAAACAGCGCACGCGCGGATGACCGTCGATGTAGTGCTTCCACACCATGGTGCGACCGATCTTGTTCGGCACGGTGATCACCGCGCCGTCGGGCACCACCACCCATTCGTCGTCGATGCGGACGCGAAAGCGGCCGTGATCGGATTCCCAATCGACGTCGGCAATGACGTAGCCGTCAGCGTCGGTGCAGCACTGACCGAATTCGCTGTGCAGGCTTTCGAACCAGGGTTTTAGCGGCGAGTTGGCGTAGCGTCCGTCGTCGCGCGCCTGTGCCGGGATGGCCATCAGCGCCGTCACGCCCAGCAGCGTCGCCGCGCATAATCTTGAAGATTTCATCTCGTCGTCCCGCGATCAAAATCATTCGTGCGGGAGACAGACAATGTCGTCCGTTGTCCGTGCCTCGACTCGAGGCACGTCGCCGGCGACTCGTTCCTCCAGCACCCTGGCGATAGCTATGCAAATCCGCTGCCAGCGCGCATTCCGGGGAACTACTGTCGCAGGGCGCAACGGCATGCGCCTTTCGACGAATGCGGCGTAGGATCAAAATCCGACGCCGACGGGACGACTCTCGGAAATGGGAAACGAGGCTATTACTTCGCCGGGGCCATCATCATGCCGCCGCCCTTCTTCGCCGCGGGGGCCGGCGGCTTGGTGGCCGGCGCCTGCGCGGGCAGATATTTGGCGACGATGGCGGGGTCGACCTGGGCAATGTTGGCGTCGGGCAGGCGCATCCAGGTCTCGTCCTTGCCAAGCAGCGAGATGCCGAGATAGCCGCGCAGGGTCAGGGTCTGTCCGTCGGGACTGACCTTCATGTTGGCCTTCCAGATCTGGCCGTCGCGCGGATTGAGCACGTTACCGCCTTCGTACTTCAATCCTTCGCGCTTCATGTTGCGGACGAAGGAGATGCCGAGCACCGGCGCGTTCTTGCGATCGTCGGTGCACTTGCTGCAGACCTCGTTCGGATCGTCGCCGGGGCGCGGGAAGGTCTTTGCGATCACGCCTTCGAAGATGCCGTTACGGTCGACGAAGAGAAACCATCCGACCGTCTTGCCGTCTTCGACCTTCTGCCACAGGCCAGCCGCCGTGGGCTCGGCGGTCTGCGCCGCGGACGGCGTCACCGTCGCGAGCGACATTGCGAGCGCGAGGAAGGGGAGCAGCCGAAGGCTGGAGAATTTCCGCATTAGATCACCTTGTTATTCCACGACCGGAATGGCCGCAGACTACGGCGATTTCGCGAACGGTTCCAGCACCAGAAACATGGGGCATCCCCTGCATGCGCCGCTGCCGTCAGTTGACACCGAGCTTCTTTTGCAGGCTGGAGGACGAGGTCGTGTACTGGAACACGAGCCGCTTCTCCGGATAGACATAGCGATGGGCTTTTTGCGACATCAGCGCGCCCTCGTGGAAGCCGCACAGGATCAGCTTGATCTTGCCGGGATAGGTGTTGATGTCGCCGATCGCGAAGATGCCGGGAACATTGGTCTCGAATGCACTCGTCTCGACCGGCACCAGATTGTTCTCGAGCGCAATGCCCCAGTTCGCGACGGGACCGAGCTTCATGGTCAGCCCGAAGAACGGCAGCATGGTATCGCAGGCGATCTCGGCGATGCTGTTGTCGTTGCCCTTGACGGTTGCACCGGAGAGCTTGCCCTCGGTACCGGACAGCGCCGTGACCTGGCCGAGCCGGAGATCCATCTTGCCGCCGGCAACCAGCGCCCGCATCTGCTCGACGCTGTGGGGCGCGGCGCGAAACTCGTCGCGCCGGTGCAATAGCGTGATGCGCTTCGCGATCGGATGCAGATTGAGCGTCCAGTCGAGCGCGGAATCGCCGCCGCCGACGATCAGCACGTTCTTGTCGCGGAACGTCTCCATCTTGCGCACGGCGTAATGCACCGACGTGCCTTCATAGGCTTCGATGCCCGGCACCGGCGGACGCTTGGGCTGGAACGAGCCGCCGCCGGCTGCGATCACCAGCACTTTGCACTCGAACACCTTGCCGGCGTCCGTGGTGCAGCGAAATGCGGGATCACCGATCTTCTCCACGGTCTCGATCATCTCGCCGAGATGGAAGGTCGGATGGAACGGCTTGATCTGCTCCATCAGCGCGTCGGTGAGGCCCTGCCCCGAAACCTGGGGAATGCCGGGAATGTCGTAGATCGGCTTTTCCGGATAGAGCTCGGCGCACTGGCCGCCGACCTTGTCGAGGATGTCGACGAAATGCGTCTTCATGTCGAGAAGGCCAAGCTCGAAGGCGGCGAACAGACCGCAGGGGCCGGCGCCAATAATCAGCACATCGGTTTTGATCACGTCGCTCATGTCGTCTCTTTATCGATCGTTATCGGTTGGACGGCGCCCGGCGGGCAGAGGTGACCCTGCCTGTCTAGCCAACGGGGATGGATCAGGGAAGGCATAAAAGCGGGAGCGCCCCGCAGCCGCGCCCACTTGCCGGGTCAGGATAACTGGGTTGTAACGAGGATGGATATGACGGAGATCAATCGGTGAACGCACCAAGCCGCCTCGACACGACGCCGCGTCTGGAGGACTTCCCCTTCCGCCTCAGCGACAATGTCCGCTTTGGCGATCTCGACCCCAACCAGCACGTCAACAACGCGGTCTACGCCACCTATTTCGAGACCGGCCGCGTCACGCTGATGAAACTGCCCCAGTACGGCCTGACCCCGCCGGGCCTGGCCTGGATCATGGTGCGGCTCGACATGCATTTCCGTGCCGAACTGCACTGGCCCAACACGATCGAACTCGGCCTCGGCGTGGTGAAGCTGGGACGGACGTCCGTCACCTTCGAGCAGGTCGTGTTTTCGGAGGGGAAATGCATCGCCTCGGCGATTTCGGTCGGCGTCTTGCTCGACGAGGCGACGCGCCGGCCGGCCCCGCTGACCCCTGAGGTGATCGAGAAATTCAGACCCTGGCACAAGCGCGGCATCGACGTCGCGCCGCCGAGTGCATCGTAAATTTTCGGACGGCGCAGGCTTGAAGGATCAGGCCTGACGTTCCGGCGTCGTCACGACGAGACCGTCGAGCTCGTCGGAGACCTTGATCTGGCAGGACAGGCGCGAATTGGGGCGCACGTCGAAGCCGAAATCGAGCATGTCCTCTTCCATCGGCGTCGGGCTGCCGACCTTCTCGCGCCAGGCTTCGTCGACATAGACATGGCAGGTCGCGCAGGCGCAGGCGCCGCCGCATTCGGCCTCGACGCCGGGAATGCTGTTGCGGATCGCGGCTTCCATCACGGTTGCGCCGTTCTCGATTTCCACCGTGCGGGTTTCGCCCTTGTGGTCGACAAAGTGAATCTTGGCCATGTGTGCTCGTACTGCCGCGGTGCTGGGAATGAAGGAGGGTCCGGGCTGTCCTATAACGGGTCGATCAGCCCGGCGCCATAGGGTTTTGCTGCGAAGTGAATCCCGCTTTGCGGCAAGAAAATGCGTCAAAACAAGAGACTAGAATCCGGCTCGGCCGCTCGGCCTCAAGGCTTCAGGATCGCCTCGATGGCGGCGCGGGCCTCGGTCACCGCCTCCTTCAGCGCGGCGAGGGCGTGGCGCTGGTTCTGGCCGGCCCGGATCGCGGTCTCCAGGCTCTCGGCGGCATCTGCCACCGCAAAGGCGCCGATCCCGCGGGCCGATCCCTTGAGCTTGTGGGCGAGCGCGCCGGCCTCGGCCGGCAGGGCCGCCATCGCCGCCATCAGGCGGACTGCCTGCTCGGCGAACATGGCCAGCACTTCCTGCTCCAGATCCGCGTTGCCAAGCGTCATCCGGGAGAGATGGTCGAGGTCGAGCGGGCTGTCGATGGGTGCAAGCGGGGGCGAGGGCATCCAGTCCATCCGTTGCAGTTCAGGCGTCATGGCGCAGGCCCCGGCATCGCGCGACGGTTCCGCCGGTCCGGCGGTGAATTCGACCCACCCAAGCATGGAAATGGTTAACGAAATGTTTGGGGTCTGAGACGCAGTTCTGCCGGTTTCTTGACGAAAAGTTGCCGCAATCTGGCGAGTTCGGTGGAGAATTGCATTTATTGCTAAGGCGTTACGCCGCGATCCTGTTAACGATGATTAAGAATGTCTTAATCGCGGGCATTTCATTCGCATCGCTCTGCCAATAGGATGTTGCAGAAATTGGCGGACAAGCCGTCCGGGTGGGGATGGCTCGGAGATCCGCGCAAGCGGCATGATCCGGTCTGTGGGCTTGCGCAGCGCGCAGGGCTCGCGGGGGGACGCGTACAAGTAACGAGGGCTCGGACTGAACATGGCGAACACTCCGAAAAAGGTCAAAGACCCCACAGAAGTTGCGCTTTCTGCGATCCAGGAAGCCCTGAACATCAGCGACACGGCAGCGGACACCAGTCGCAGCGCCGCCATGCGCAACGAGACCGCGCCCCCGGTGGCCCCGCCGGCTCCCCCGGCCTTCGACGAGCCCAGCTTCGAGCCGCGCCCCGCCGCCAACGAGCGGGGCAATGTGTTCGACCCGATCGAGGAGCCGCGCAGCCAGCGCCGCGCCGCCAATGACGACCGCGAGACCATCGGCCAGCTGCTCCAGGCGCTTCAGAAGGGCCGCCCTGCCCGCAGCGTCTACACCTTCGCCACCATCTTCGCCGGCGTCTGGCTCGCCGCCTGCGCCGCGCTGACCGTCGGCTTCCTGCCCTCGATCCAGGCCGCCATGGGCCAGAGCGGCGGCGTGCTCGTCATCGCCGGCCTGGTCGCGATGTTCTTCGCGCCGATCATGCTGTTCTACTTCCTCGCCAGCCTGGTCTGGCGCGGCCAGGAAATGCGCATGATCGCGCAGGCGATGGCGCAGGTCGCGATCCGCTTCTCCGAGCCCGAGGGCTCGGCCTCCGATTCCATGGTCACCGTCGGCCAGGCCATCCGCCGCGAGGTCGCGGCGATGGGCGACGGCATCGAGCGTGCGATCGCGCGCGCCGGCGAGCTGGAGACGCTGGTCGCCAACGAGGTCGCCGCTCTCGAACGCGCCTATTCCGACAACGAAGTGCGCATCCGCGCCCTGCTCCAGGACATCGCCCATCAACGCGACAATCTGGTCGGCCAGGCCGAGCAGGTCCGCAGCGCCATCTCCGGCGTGCAGATCGATCTGCGCCACGACATCGCGCTGATCTCGGATGCGATCGCCTCGCGCGTCGACGAGGTCGCCAAGTCCATCACCGGTGCGCTCGAAGAGCGCGGCGCCCACATCACCAGCGCGCTGAGCAATGCCGGCGACAACATGATCCTGGCGCTCGGCGAGCGCGGCGGCGACCTGCTCGACCGCCTCGAGGAGGCCAGCAACGAGACCACGCGCGCCGTGCTCGACGCCAGCGAGCGGCTGACCACCAGCCTCAACTTCAAGACCGGCCACGTCCACGACGAGTTCGTCGACCTCGCCGACCGCGTCCACGAGATGCTCAACGAGCGCATCGACCGCATCACCGGCGAGTTCGAGCAGCGCTCCGCCGCGATCGTCGATGGCATCTCCGAGCGCACCGAGCAGGTGCACGACAGCCTGAAGAACTCCTCGGACTCGCTGCTGCTCGAGCTCGAGCTGCGCTCCAACGACATCTCGGCCAAGATCGACGACGCCGGCAACCGCCTCGCCGGCCAGATCATGACGAGCGGCGACAAGGCGAGCGAGGCGCTCGACGCCACCGTCAACACCCTCGTCGCCAAGGTCGTCAGCCAGACCGAGACCGCGCACGACTCGCTGTCGCTGCAGATGAGCGCGTTCGACGAGCTGGTCAGGAACCAGGGCACCGAGCTGGTCGAGAAGTTCGCCCGCGACTCCGGCACGCTGGGCGCCCTGATCACGCGCCACATCTCCGAGTTCGACCGCACCGTGAAGACCTTCGGCGGCGAGATCGTCGAGCGCATGGGCCAGCGCACGCAGGACATCCATGAGTCGCTGAAGACCTATGTCGAGAATTTCGACACCCGCTTCAGCTCCAACGGCGGCGCGATCACGGCCGTGCTCGACCAGCGCCTGCTGCAGTTCGAAACCACGGTCGGCGAACGCGTCAGCAATCTCGACGCTTCGCTGAACGGCAAGATCGCGAGCCTCGACGGCACCATCGAAGGTCACATCAAGACCTTCGACGAGCAGCTCGTCGGCCGCGTCGCCGCGCTCGAGCAGTCGTTCGACAGCCGCGCGAAGTCGATGACCGACACCATCGACGGGCGCATCGAGACGCTGGCGACCTCGCTGACGGACGGCGCGGCGCAGGCGATCCAGTCGATCGACAGCCGCCTCACCCACCTGACGACGTCGCTGACCGGCGGTGCATCGCAGGCCATCGAAACCATCGACGCGCGCCTCAGCCACCTCACCAGCACGCTGACCGATGGCGCCTCGCAGACCATCCAGTCGATCGACACCCGCCTGACCCATCTGACGACGACGCTCACCGGCGGCGCGACGCAGGCGCTCGAGTCCATCGACTCCCGCCTCACCTACCTGACCACCGCGGTCACGAACGGCGCCTCGCAGGCCGTGCAGTCGATCGATACGCGCCTGACCCTGCTGACCTCGACGCTCACCGACGGCACCGCGCAGGCGATCGACGCGGTCGACCGCCGCATCACCGGCGTCACCGAGATCATCGACGGCCGCTCGACGCACCTGACAGACACCGTCACGGCGCGCTTCCAGGAGATCCATCAGGCCATCGAGACCAAGGTCGGCTCGGTCGCGAGCGACATCGACGTGCGCGTGGCGCAGTTCGAGGACCTGCTCGGCTCGCGCGTCGAGGCGGTCGCCGGCCGCATCGAAAGCAGCGGCCGCCAGGCCAGCGAGGACATGATGTCCCGCGCCGAGATGATCTCGACCGCGATCCGCTCGCATGTCGAGGACGCCGAGCGCTCGCTCACCAACCTCGTCGTCAACACCAGCGAGACGATCCAGACCGGTGCGCGCACCGCCCAGCAGTCGCTGATGACGGTCTCCTCCGACGTCAACGCCCAGCTCAAGATGACCTCCGCCGAGGTCGAGCGTGCGCTGACCGCGGTCGGCACCGGTTCCGCGAACGCGATCCTGAACAGCGCCCGCGAAGCGCAGTCGACGCTGGTCGCAGCGTCGGGCGACGCCTCCAACCAGATCAAGGGGCTCGCGGCCGACGTCGAGCGCACGCTGTCGGCGGCGGGTTCCGCCACCGCGGCCTCGATCCTGGCCGGCGCCCGCGAGGTGCAGACCACCCTCGTCACCGCGTCCTCGGATGCGGCCAACCACGTCAAGACGCTGACCGCCGACGTGCAGCGCTCGCTGTCGCTGGCCGGCACGACCACGGCAGAATCGATCACCGCCGGCGCCCGCGACGCACAGAGCGCGCTGATCGCGGCCTCGACCGAGACCGCCAACCAGATCAAGGCGCTGTCCTCGGACGTGCAGCGCTCGCTGACGATGGCCGGCACCTCGACCGCCGAGACCATCGTGACCGGCGCCCGCGAGGCCCAGAGCACGCTGGTGACGGCGTCCTCGGACGCGGCGAGCCAGGTCAAGTCGCTCGCGGCCGAAGTGCATCGCTCGCTCTCGCAGGTCGGCCAGTCGACCGCCGAGACGATCACCACCAGCGCCCGCGACGCCCAGAGCACCCTGCTTGCCGTCTCCGCGGAACAGACCAGCCAGGTCCGTTCGCTCGCGGCCGAGATGCAGCGCGCGCTGGCAACCGCCGGCGGCGCCACCATCGAGGCGCTCACCAGCGGCGTACGCGAGGCCCAGGGCTCGCTGATCACCGCCTCGACCGACGCGGCGACGCAGATCAAGTCGCTGACCACGGACATCGAGCGCACGCTGACCGCGGTCGGCGCCGACACCGCCTCGACCATCCTCAACAGCGCGCGTGAGGCCCAGACCTCGCTGACCTCGACCTCGGCGGACGCCGCGAGCCAGATCCGCACGATCTCGACCGAGATCGAGCGCACGCTGAGCGCGGCCACCGCCAACGCGACCAACGACATCCAGACCAGCGCGCTCAACGCCCAGAACGCGCTGATCACGGCCTCCAACGAGGCGAGCTCGCGGGTCAAGTCGAGCTCGGCCGACGTCGAGCGCTCGGTGCTCGCCGCCAGCTCGAGCTTCGGCCAGGCCATGACCGGCAAGACCGACGAGATCGTCACCTACGTGCAGCAGCAGGCCGACCGCCTGTCGAACATGATCGACGCCAAGCGCGGCGCCCTGGTCGACGCGATCGGCTCGAAGACCAGCCAGCTCACGCTCGACATCGACCGCGTCACCTCGGACGCGCTGAAGTCGATCGAGACGCGCGGCCAGGCCTTCTCGCAGACCATGATGGGCAACGGCTCGGAAGTCGCCCGCACCATCAACGCGGCGAGCGAGATCGCCACCAGCGCGGTCGGCAAGTCGCTCAAGGACCTCGAGCAGGCCTCGCGTTCGGCGATCGACCAGTCGCGCCAGGTCTCGATCGCGGCCGTCACCGAGATGCAGGAGACCAGCAAGATCCTGCGCACCGACACCGTGGCGCTGTTCGAGCGTCTGCGCGAAGGCAACATCCTGCTCCAGGAGGTGCTGACCGGTGCGCACGACAACCTCAACTCGCTCGAGCGGGCGCTGGTGACGCGTGTCGCCGACTTCGTCTCGGCGATGAACGACGTCACCTCGCGCAACGGCGCGGCGACGCAGAACCTGGAAGACCAGCTCAACGTCTTCAACAGCAAGACCACGAAGGCGCTGCAGGACCTCGGCGAGCTGTCGACCCAGTTCGACAAGCACGGCCAGGCGCTGGTCGAGGCCGCTCAGGTCGTCGAGCAGAGCAACAAGAACACCACCGCCTCGCTCGCCGAGCGCAAGCAGGCGCTGGAATCGCTGGTCACCACAATCGACCTGCGGACGGCCGATCTCGACCAGCGGCTGTCGCGCTTCACCGGCCTGCTCGATGAATCGCTGGCCGCGGCCGAAGAGCGTGCCCGCGACATCGCCCGCGTCGTCGCCGAGACCGCCGGCGCAGGATCGGCCGCGATCACCCGCCAGTTCGAGGCGGTGCGCTCGGCCTCCGAGGAAGAGCACCGCCAGACCATCGAGGCGATGCACGACATCTACCGCCAGACCACCGACGAGGCGGATGCGATGTTCAAGCAGTCGACGGAGAAGTTCACCAACCTCGTCTCCAGCATGAAGCAGATGGCCTTCGAGATGCACAACGAGCTCGAAGCCACCCGCAACGAGCTGCGCCGCGGCGTGCTCGAGATGCCGCAGGAGGCCGCCGAGAGCACTGCGCAGATGCGCAAGGTGATCGTCGACCAGATCGAGGCGCTCGCCGAGCTCAACCGCATCGTGGCCCAGCACGGCCGCGGCCTCGACGTCACCAGCGCGGGCCGCGCGTCTGTCGCCGTCCAGCGCCAGGAAGAGCCGGTGATGGCCATTGCCGGCGGTCGTGGCACCGAGACCCGCATGCGCGACACCGGCAGCGCATCCACGCTGCCGCCGCCGGACCTCGGCATGCCCGCGCCCTCGCGCCGCACCGAAGCGCCGCCGGTCGCGCCCTCCAGCAACGACCAGGGCCGTGACGGCTGGCTGTCGGACCTGCTCAACCGCACGGACGCCAATCAGGGCGCCCCGACCGGTCAGGCTCCTCGTGGCCGCGCCGCCCCCGCGCCGCAACCGCAGGCCCCGCAGGCCAGCAGCAATCCGCTGGAATCGCTGTCGCTCGACATCGGCCGGCTGATGGACCGCAACCTCGCGGCCGAGATGTGGGACCGCTACCAGCGCGGCGAGAACAAGGCCTTCACCAAGCGCCTCTACACGCCCGCCGGCCAGAAGGCCTTTGACGAGGTCGCCCGCAAGTACCGCGCCGACCGCAACTTCAAGGGCACGGTCGACCGCTACGTCGCCGAGTTCGAGCGCCTGCTCGACGAAGTCGCCCGCGACGGCCGCGGCCCGCAGGAGCTGCGCGGCCACCTGACCTCGGAGACGGGGCTGGTGTACACGCTGCTCGCGCATGCGGCGGGACGGCTGGGGTAAGCGGCAAGTCCATCGCGAATGACAAAACGGAGGCCTCGCGGCCTCCGTTTTCGTTTGGATGCGGAAAGCTCAATTGCCGCCGGGCTGGCCGAATGACAGCCGCTCGGCGAGCACCGCGGCCTGCGTGCGCGAGCCGACGCCGAGCTTGCGCAGGATGGTCGAGACGTGGCCCTTCACGGTCTGCTCGGCGATGTCGAGCTCGCCAGCGATCTGCTTGTTGAGCTTGCCTTCCACGATCATCGCGAGAATGCGCAGCTGCTGCGCCGAGAGGGTGGCCATGCGCGCGGCGAGCTCGATGTCGTCGCTCTGGATCGAGCCGCGGCCGCCGACATTGGGCGGCATCCAGATCTCGCCGGCCAGGATCTTGGTGATCGCCTCGGCCATCTCGGGCAGGCCGAGCGATTTCGGAATGTAACCGGATGCGCCATAGGCGATGGCGCGGCGGATGGTGGCGGCGTCCTGCCGCGCCGAGATGATCGCCACCGGTACCGTCGGGAACTGCGCCGACAGGATGAACAAAGCGGCAAAGCCCTGGATGCCCGGCATGGTCAGATCCCACAGGATCAGGTCGATCTCGCCCGACTGCGCCGTCAGGATGCCGATCGCCTCGTCCAGCGACTGGCAGGCGACGATGTCGAGATCCGGCAGCACGGTCGACAGCGCGCTGCGGAGCGCAGCCTGCACCAGCGGATGGTCGTCGCCGATCAGGATGCGCATCGTCAGGGAGTCTCCGGTTTCGTACCCAACTGCCGGTTCAAGGCTTCGCCGCCGAGGAAGCGCCGCAGCGCCGCCGGCTTGACCGGCTTCGACAGGATCTCGCAGCCGCGCGCCCTCGCCTCCTTGCGGACCGCTTCGCTGCGATCACCGGTGATGACCAGCGCGCGAACCTCGCGGCCCGCCTTCTGCCTGAGATCGTCGAGAAAGTCCAAGCCGCTGCGGCCACCATCGAGATGGTAATCGAGCAGCACGACGTCCGGCTCCACGGTCGCGGCCGCTTCCATCGCCCCGGCGGCGTCTGCTGCGACCAGCACGCGATGTCCCCAGCCGCCGAGCAGCGCCGAAAGGCCGTCGAGGATGGCCGCGTCATTGTCCAGGCAGAGGATCGTCAGAGGCCGCTCCGCCGCCATCGGCGCGGCAATTGCCGGACCGCGCTGAAGCGGCTGGCCCGGTCCGTGCGCAAGCGGCACCGTGACGGCAAAGCAGGAACCATGTCCCGGACGGGAACGGACATCGACCGCATGGCCCAGCAGCCGCGACACGCGATCGACGATGGCAAGCCCCAACCCCAGTCCCTTCTCCGATCCGGGTGCGAGGCGTTGGAACTCCTCGAAGATGCGCTTCTGGTCCGCCGCCGCGATTCCGACGCCGGTGTCCCAGACCTCGATGCGCAGCGCGCCGCCGCGCCTGCGGCAGCCGAGCAGGATGCGCCCCCTCGGCGTGTAGCGAAGTGCATTGGACAGCAGGTTCTGCAGGATCCGGCGCAGCAGATGCGGATCGCTGCGCACGGCGAGGCCGCAATCGACGACGCCGAAGGCCAGCCCGCGCTCGCGCGCCATCGCCGAAAACTCGACGTTCAACTGCACGAAGAGGTCGGCGATCGGGAAGTCGAAGACCTCGGCGCGCACGGCGCCGGCATCGTAGGAGGAGATGTCGAGCAACCTGTCGAGCACGTGCTCGGTGGAGCGCAGCGCCGTGACTGCGCTGCTCGCCAGAGTACGTTCCTTGTCGGCGTCGCCAGTGCGCGACGGAGCGCTCAGACTTTCGTCGAGCGCAGACAGAAACAGACGCGCCGCGTTCAGCGGCTGCAGCAGGTCGTGGCTGGCCGCGGCCAGGAAGCGGGTCTTGCCGAGATTGGCCTGCTCGGCCTCCGCCTTGGCCTGCTCGAGCGCCTCGGTCCGCTCGCGAACACGCAGCTCGAGCCCCTCATTGGCGCGTCGCAGGGCTTCGGCGGCACGGTGGCGTTCGGTGACGTCGGTATAGGTCGAGACGTAGCCGCCCTCGGCGGTGCGGTCATAGACGATCTCGAGCACCGTGCCGTCCGGCCGCTTGCGCTCGTAGAGATAGGGCCAGCTCTGCGTGGCGACGTCGCGGTTGACCAGGAGCGCGGCGAATTCGGACGCCGCATATTCGCCGCGCTCGACATTGAACGCGATGAGGTCCGCCAGCGGAAGTCCGACGCGCACGAAGTCCGGCGGCAGATCGAGCAGCGCAATGAAGCGGCCATTCCAGGCGGTGATGTTGAAATCGGCGTCGAAGGCGCAGATGCCCTGCGGCACGCTTTCCAGCGTCGACTGCAACAGGCTGCGGTTGAAGCGCAACGCCTCCGAGGCTTCGTCGAGCATCGCCATCGCCGCCCGCCGCGACAGCGAATGCCCTTCCAGCGAGGCCGCGATCACCACGCGCGCCGATGCCGCACCGATCGCCCCGGCGAGCAGGTTTTCGGTGAAGCGGATCGAGTCCAGATCGACCAGCCCGGAGGGATCGAGGCGCGGCCCGGTGCCGGCGATGCGGGCGGCAAGATAGCCGTCGAAGGATGCCGCACCGCGCTCGGCACCGACAAAACGCAGCGCCAGTGCCCGAAGATCGTCGAGACGGACCAGCACGCGTGAGGACAGCTTTGGAATCGTCTCGCGAACGACGCCGTCGGCGAACGCGGCAGCCTGGTTACGCTCGACGGTCGACTGCCGTCCGAGCGCCGAGACCACCAGGAAGCAGACCAGATTGGCGCCGAGGCTCCAGAGCGTGGCGTGCGAGATCGGATCGATACCCTCGAGACCGAACAGCGCGTTCGGCCTGAGCCAGGCGAGTTGCCAGGGGCCGTTGCGAACGATCTCCGCGATCCCGGGCCAGAGCGGCGCGGCCGAGGGCAGCAGCAGCGTATAAGCCCAGATGAAGAAACCGGCCGCGATCCCGAGCGAGGCGCCGGCCTTGTTGGCCCGCGGCCAGAACAGCCCTCCGACGAACGCCGGACCGAATTGCGCGACCGCGACGAACGACAACAGGCCGATCACGGTGAGCGGATAGGACTGGTTCACCAGACGATGCATCAGATAGGCGAGCAGGAGGATACCAAGGATCGAGAGCCTGCGGACCGCCACCAGTACCGAAGTCATCGGCCGGCTCTGCGCGCGCAGGCCGAACACGCGCGAGCGGAGCAGCAGCGGCATGATGACGTCGTTGCAGAGCATGGTGCTGAGTGCGACCGACGTCATGATCACCATGCCGGTTGCGGCCGACAAGCCGCCGAGGAACGCGATCAGGCTGATGGTGCCCGCATCCGCTGCGATCGGCAGCGAGATGACGTAGGTGTCGGGATCCATCATGCCGCCGAAGCGGGCGAGCCCGGCCGCGGCGATCGGCAGGATCAGCAGGCTGAACAGCGCGAGATAGGCCGGGTAGAGCCAGGCTGCGGTGCGCGTGTGGTTCGGGCTCTCGTTCTCGACGACGGCGACATGGAAGGCCTGCGGCAGGCACAGGAAAGCGATCGCGGAGATGACGATCGTCGCAGGCCACACCGGCTGCGTCGGATCGAAGCTCAGGATGCCGGCCAGTTGCTGATCCGACTGGAACTGCGACAGCAGAGTGGCCGGTCCGCCGGAGAGTCCGAACAGCACGAACAGCGCGACGATCAGGAAGGCGAGCAGCTTGACGACGCTCTCGAAGGCGATCGCGAGCATCAGGCCGCGATGATGCTCGCTGGCATGGACGTGCCGGACGCCGAACACGATCGCGAACAGCGCCATCGACGCGGCGACGCCGAACGCCGAGTCCTGCCAGAACCGCAGCGCCTCGCCGCCGGCGCGCTCGGGCTGGAGGATCAGATAATCGAAACTCTTGCCGACGGCCTTGAGCTGAAGCGCGATATAGGGAAGCACGCCGAGCAGCGATGCGAGCGTCACGAAGGCCGCGAGCACCTGGCTCTTGCCGTAACGCGCGGCGATGAAGTCCGCGATCGAGGTGACGTTCTGCGCCTTGGCGATCGCGATCACCTTGGACAGCAGCCGCTGGCCGAACAGCAGAACCAGGGTCGGGCCGATATAGATCGTGGCGAAGTCCAGCCCGCTGGTGGCGGCCCGCCCGACCGAGCCGTAAAAGCTCCACGAGGTGTTGTAGACTGCAAGCGTCAGGCAATAGCTGATCGCGGCCGCCCAGGATTTCGGCGACACCAGCGGCCCGCCGGCACTCCGCCGATCGCCCCACCAGGCCACCAGGAACAGCGTGGTCACATAGCCGGCAGCGACCGCGAGAACGAACCACGCCTGCAAGACATCCTCACCCGAAACAGTCTGATGCGCTCGCGACGCGCGGCCGGGCGCGGGGCGGATATTAGAGCGTTTTCCAGCGAAGTGGACACCGGTTCGCGTAAAGAAAACGCGTCAAAACAAGAATCCAGAGATTCCCGTTCCGATGCATCGGAACGGAAAGCTCCGGAGCGTCTTCAATCGCATGGAAGGCCGTTTCAGTCCGGAGACGAGCGGCGGCCGAAGGACTCTTCCGGCCGCCGCCCGCAATCACTCGGCCGCCTCGCTGGACAACCGTTGCTGCGGCATGCGCTTGAGCGCGAGGTTGACCACGACCGCCACCACGATGTTGAGCGCGAGCGCGAGCAGGCCGGTGTAGATCGCAACCTTGCCGGCGCCGAAGTCGATGCTGTGCAGCGGCTTCAATCCATCCGACCAGGCGAGCCACGATCCGCCTGCCAGGCCGACGGCCCAGCCGGCCAGCAGTGCCGGGCTCGAGAACCAGTTCAGATAAAGACCGAACACCAGCGCCGGCAGCGTCTGCAGGATCCAGAGGCCCCCGAGCAGCTGCAGGTCGAGCGCAAACTGCGTCGGCATCAGGAGGATCGCAAGCAGGGCGCCGACCTTCACCAGCATGGAGGTGATCTTGGCGACCTTCGCCTCGCCCGCCGGCGTCACCTTCGGATCGACCCACACCTTCCAGAAGTTGCGGGTGAACAGATTGGCGGCACCGATGCTCATGACGGCGGCCGGCACCAGCGCCCCGATCGCGATCGCGGCGAAGGCAAAACCGGCGAACCAGCTCGGGAACAGCAGCTTGAACAGCTCGGGCACGACGTCGTTGTTGCTGGCGAGCTTCAGCCCCGCCGCATGCCCCATGTAGCCGAGCAGCGCGAGCAGGCCGAGCAGCAGCGTGTAGGCCGGCAGCAGCATCGCATTCTTGCGGATGGTGTTGCCGCCCGAGGACGCGAAGATGCCGGTGAGCGTGTGCGGGTACATGAAGGCGGCGAGCGCCGAGCCGAGCGCCAGCGAGGCGTAAGGCACGATCTGCGCCGGCGACAGCAGGATGCCGCCCGACCCTTTCGCCGCGAACGCCGCGTCCGCCGCGGTGAAGATCGCGCCGTAGCCGCCGAGCTTGGACGGCACGATCGCGATCGCCGCGATCACCACGATGTAGATCATGATGTCCTTGACGAAGGCGATCAGCGCCGGCGCGCGCAGGCCCGACGAATAGGTGTAGAGCGCCAGCACCAGGAAGGCGACCACCAGCGGGATCTCGCCATGCAGGCCGAGCGCCTTGATCGCGACCTCCATGCCGATGAGCTGGAGCGCGATGTAGGGCATCGTCGCCAGCACGCCGGTGGCGGCGACCGCGAGCTCGAGCCCGCGCGAGCCATAGGCGCCGCGCACCACGTCGCCGGCGGTGACATAGCCGCGCTCCTTGGCGACCTTCCACAGCACCGGCATCACCGCGAACACGAAGGGATAGACGATGATGGTGTAGGGCAGCGCGAAGAAGCCGTAGGCGCCGACCGCATAAACCAGTGCGGGAACGGCGATCACCGTGTAGGCGGTGTAGAAATCGCCGCCGACCAGGAACCAGGTGATCCAGGTCCCGAACTTGCGGCCGCCGAGGCCCCACTCGTCGAGATGGGCGAGCGTCTCGGGCTTGCGCCAGCGCGAGGCGACGAAGCCCATGCCGGTGACGAGAACGAACAGTGCGAGGAATACGGCGAACGCCGCGCTATCGACATTAGTCAGCACGGCGCGCGCTCCTGTAGACGATGTAGGTGAGAAGCGAGGTCAGCGGCACCCAGGCGAGCTGATACCAGTAGAAGAAGGGAAAGCCGAACAGATGCGGCTCCCGGATATTGTAGAACGGCACGATCATCAGGCCGATGAACGGCAACAACAGCAACAGGCGTACCACGCGCTCTCTCCTCCCCTGTGAGTGAAGTCGACGCGCCTTGTCGTGGGCACGCCTTGAGCGCGATATAGCGGACAATACCGCCCAGCCCCTCCCCCTACCTTGGCTCGGCCAGACCCCCATACTTTCGTATCGCCCCGTCATGCGAGGAGCGAAGCGACGAAATTGCGAAGCAATTCTGCGCTGGCGACGAAGCCATCCAGACGGTCCCCGCGGAGGCAGTCTGGATTGCTTCGCTACCCTCGCAATGACGGTGGAGAGAGCGCGCACTCTTCCCCTCCGGTGCCCCGGACGCGGCGCAGCGCTTCTTCAGCGGTGCGCTGCTGAGCCGGGCCCATCTCTCCACGGGTACCGTGTCGCCTTCTGGGTCCCGGCTCTGCGCAGCAGCGTTGCACGCTGCAGCGCGTCCGGGACACGAGACCTGCAATGACGAAAGTGCGAGGTGCGCGAGCTCGCCCTCGCTACCGCCTGGGCGTCGCCGCCGCCGGCTTCGGCGGCTCGGGCGGCGGGGCTGGCTGCGAGGAGTTGCTGGCGCCGAACAGCACGCGGGTCGGGTTGCGGTCGAAATTGTTCACGGCGCGGCTGATGTCGCCGAGCGTGCGGCGGCCGTCGGCCATCAGCGCACCCGAGCGCTTGTCGAAATCGTCGGCGAGCTCGCGGATCGATTTGACCGCCTGGAACAGCTCGCCGCCGTCCTTGCCCCCGGCGAGCGTATTGAGGCCGAGCATGAGATTGTCGGCCTTGAGCACGACGCCGTCGACCTTGGCCATCACGCCGTCGATCTTCTCGGAATTGCGCGCGAGCGAACTGGTGAAGGTCTCCAGGTTCTTCAGCGAGTTCTTCACCGATTCCTGATTGTCTGCGACGATCTTGTTGATGTTCTGCAGCGTGCCGCGGATCGCCTCGGTGACGTCCTGCAGCTTGTTGGGGTCGGCGGTCAGCGTCGGGATGCCGTCCTGGTCGAGCGGCGGCGGGGCCGCGGCTTCGTCGCCACCCTTGAGCGAGATCGCGGCAACGCCGGTCAGGCCCTGGAATTCGAGACCGACCAGGGTGTCCTTGCGGATCGGGGCGTTGTTCTCGATCATGGCGAGTGCGACAACCCGCCGCGGGTTGTCGAGCTTCACCGAGACCACCTCACCCACCCGGATACCGTTGAAGTTGACGCTGCCGCCATTGCGCAGGCCCGCCGCCGGGCCCTCGAACACGACGCGCAGCGGGCTGCGCTGCTTGGTGGTGTGCAGCGACTGGAACCACAGCACGAAGCCGATCGCCGCCGCGATCACCGCCAGCGTGAACGATCCGATCAAAACGTAGTTCGCCCGCGTTTCCATCAGGTGCTCCGGCTACTCATCCCAGCTACTCAAGTCATGACCGCGCGGGCGCGCTTGCCATGGAAATACTGCCTCAACCAGGGATGCTGCGAGGCCTGCATGTCGGCGATCGACCCTGCCGCAATGATCTTACCGTTCCCTAAAACGGCGATGCGGTCACATGCTGTGTAAAGGCTGTCGAGATCGTGGGTTACCATGAAAACCGTCAGCCCCAAAGTGCGCTGAAGCGTCCTGACCAGGTCGTCGAAGTCGCCGGCGCCGATCGGATCGAGGCCGGAGGTCGGCTCGTCCAGGAACACGAGATCCGGATCGAGCGAGAGCGCGCGGGCGAGCGCGACGCGTTTGATCATGCCGCCCGAGAGCTCGGAGGGAAAGCGTTCGGCGACCTCAGGCTTGAGCCCGACCATGGTGAGCTTGGCCATGGTGATCTCGTCCATCAGCCGCTGCGAGACCCGCAAATATTCGCGCATCGGAAACTGGATGTTCTGCCGCACCGTCAGCGAGGAGAACAGCGCGCCCTGCTGGAACAGGACGCCCCAACGCCGCTCGACGTTGCGGCGCTGCGCGGTGTTGGACGAATCGAGATCGACGCCGAACACCTCGATGGAGCCCGCAACCTTCGGCACGAGGCCGATGATGGTGCGTGTCAGCACCGACTTGCCCGCGCCGGAGGGGCCGACAAAGCCCAGGATCTCGCCGCGCTTGACGTCGAGGTTGAGACCGTCGAGCACGCGTGTCGCGCCGAACTGCACGGTGATGTCGCGGACGCGGATGATGGGATCTGAGGTTTCACGTTGAGCTTCTCCTGCCATCGTCACATCCCGATCGAGGCGAAGAAGATGGCGAACACGCCGTCCATCACGATGACGAAGAAGATGCCCTTCACGACCGAGGCCGTGGTGTGCTGGCCCAGCGACTCCGCGCTGCCCTGCACGGCAAGGCCTTCGACGCAGGCGACGATGCCGATCACGGCGGCCATGACCGGGGCTTTCACGATGCCGACAATGAAATGGTCGATCGAGATGGCGTCGCGCAAGCGCAGCAGGAAGGCCTCGGGCTCGACCCCGCCATAGAGCCAGGCCACGAGCCCGCCGCCATAGAGCGCGGCCATCGCGCCGAGGAAGGCCAGGATCGGCAGCGCGAGCACCAGGGCCATCATGCGCGGCAGCACCAGGACCTCGATCGGATCGAAGCCCATGGTGCGCAGCGCGTCGATCTCCTCGCGCATCTTCATCGAGCCGAGCTCGGCGGTGTAGGCGCTCCCGGAGCGTCCGGCGACCATGATCGCGACCAGCAGCACGCCGATCTCGCGCAGCACCAGCACGCCCAGCATGTCGACCACGAAGATGTCGGCGCCGAAGCGGCGGAAATGGAAGATGCCCTGCTGGGCGATGATGCAGCCGATCAGGAAGGTGATCAGCACGATGATCGGCACCGCGCGCCAGCAGACCTGCTCCATGTGATGCACGGTCGAGGTCAGGCGGAACGAGCGCGGATGGATCAGGACGCGAAAACCTGCCGCGAGCACGGCACCGAGCATGTCGACGAGACCCGCGACCGTGCCGCCGACGCCGGCCACGGCCCGGCCGATCTGCTCCAGCATGCCGGTGATGGTCACCGTGCCGCCGTCGACCACGGCCGTCGCCCTGACCCGCCGTACCTCGTCCACGAGGCTGGAATAATTCGCCGACAGTCCCGCGATCTGGGCCTCGACGGGCCCCTTGGTCAGGCTGCGGCGCAGCCGCTCGATCAGCCAGGCGCCGAACGTGTCGAGCTTGGCGACCTCGGAGACGTCGATGAAGATGCTTTGAGGGGTGCCTGCGAGCTTCTCGGCATCAGCCACCATCCGCTCCAGGACCGGCGCGAAGCTCGCGGTCCAGGTCCCGGTGGCGCAGAGTGCCAGCGCGTTGCCCTTGGCAATCCGTTCCAGCTTCGGATCGCTATTCAAATGTCCGCTCCCGTGCCGGGGCGGAGAAAATCAGATGGTTGCGCACGCGCCCTTACCCAGAGAAGGTATCCCCAAGTGGTTAACGTTAGTTGCTAGAGGTAACTAGCAGGTTCAGATTTCGCCAGAGTTCAAAATGACTTCCATGAAATTTGCTGCCCTGGCGGCGCGAATCGAGCGCTTCCCGATCGCAGGCAGCTTCACCATCAGCCGCGGGGCCAAAACCGAGGCCGTAACCGTCGTGGCGGAGGTCAGCCGGGACGGGCTGACCGGCCGCGGCGAGTGCGTGCCCTATCCCCGCTATGGCGAGACGCCCGAGGCCACGCTCGGCGCCATCCAGGCGATGCAGCAGGCCGTCGCGGACGGGCTCACGCGGCAGGCCCTCCAGGCCGCCATGGCGCCCGGTGCGGCCCGCAACGCCCTGGATTGCGCCCTGATCGACCTCGAGGCCAAGGCGGCGGGGCAGCGGGCCTGGAACCTGCTCGGCCGCCCGCTGCCGGGCGAGCGCACCACCGCCTACACGATCTCGTTAGGGACCCCCGAAGCCATGGCGGCGGCGACCGCCAGGGCGGCGCACCGGCCGCTGCTCAAGATCAAGCTCGGCGGCGACGGCGATGCGATGCGGATCGCCGCGGTGCGCAAGGCCGCGCCCGAATCCGAGCTGATCGTCGATGCCAACGAGGCCTGGACCGAGGCCAATCTGGAAGCCAACCTCGCCGCCTGCGACGCCGTCGGCGTCACGCTGGTGGAGCAGCCGCTGCCATCAGGCAAGGACGAGGCGTTGGCAAGGATCAAGCGGCCGCTCGCGGTCTGCGCCGACGAGAGCGTCCACACGCGCAGCTCCCTCGCCTCCCTGCGCGACCGCTACGACGCCGTGAACATCAAGCTCGACAAGACCGGCGGACTCACCGAGGCGCTGGCCATGGCCGATGCCGCGCAGGCGCTCGGCTTCGAGATCATGATCGGCTGCATGGTCGCGACCTCGTTGTCGATGGCGCCGGCCATGCTGGTGACGCCGCAGGCGCGCTTCGTCGATCTCGACGGCCCCCTGCTGCTCGCGCGCGACCGCGATCACGGCCTGCGCTATGACGACAGCCTGGTCTACCCGCCCGACGCCTCGCTCTGGGGCTGAGCCTTGAGCCGATGCCGCGCCGACCAGATCAGCGCAGCACCGGCGGCGGCCATCGCCGCCATGACGTAGTACACGCCCTCTCCGTAGCGCGCATAGATCGCGCCTGACGCGATCGATGTTGTTGCGCCGAGCAGCCCGTTGCAGGCGGCGTAATAGCCCTGCCCGCGCGCGATCTGCTGCGCGGGCACACGCTGCACCAGAAGATTCATGGTGCCGAGGATCGTCATGCCGAAGCTGAAGCCGTGGCCCAGCTGGGCGATCGCGAGCAGCGCGAGCGGCGGCTCGCTGGCGGTGACGATCCAGCGCACGACGGCGCTCAAGCCCCCGATCGCCATCAGCGTGGACGGATGCAGCGAGAAGCGCGGCGACATCGCGAACACCACGATCTCGGCGATCACGCCCAGCGTCCAGAGGGCCGCGATGGTCAGTCCGCTGAGGCCATGGAGCTGCCAGTTGATGGCCGAGAAGGTGTAGAACGCGATGTGGCTGCTCTGGATCAGTGCCGCCGACGCGATCACGGCCCAGAAGCCGGCATCGCGCAGCAGCGCCTTGCCGGCATGCCGCTCCGGCGCCCTTCGCCCGAGATCGTCAAGCGGCCGAAGCAGCAGGCTGGCGAAAACGGCAACGACGGCCCAGCCCACGATGACCCAGATCAGGTCGCGCGGCGCGATGCTGTCGACGAGATAGCCGCAAGCGAGCGATCCGGCCGCGAAGGCCGCCGAGCCCCACAGCCGCAAGGGTCCATAGTCGAGCCCGTAACGGGCGACGCCGCGCAGCGCATAGGCATCGGTCAGCGGCATCGTCGGCGTCCACATCATGCAGGTCAGCGCGTAGACCAGGAACAGCGCCAGCGGCTGCTGCTGCAGGCCAAGGACCGAGAATCCGATCGCCGTCGCCAGCACCGACACCATGATGCCGCCGCGAATGGCCTGTCGCTTTTCGGCAAAGGCCGTGACTTGCGGCAGCGTGGTGAAGCGCGTGATCGCCGGCAGCGCGTTGATGAGGCCGATCCAGGCCGCGTCGATGCCGATCGCCTTCAGCCACACTGGAAAGAACGGCATATGCGTGCCCAGAACCGCGAAGAAGGCCGAGTAGAACAGGGCCAGGTTCACGGCGAATCGCCGCTTCTTCGCTGCCGCGATGAGGATTTGTGATTCGGACTGCATCAAACCAATTGCGATTCGGTCGATATCGTGGTGATCGTTACAACAACGCGTAGTGATTTGCGCGACGAGATCGCCATGGCCAACGAAGCATTCGCACTTTCGCCCATGTCTGCCCGCGCGGCCGAGCCGAACGAGCAGGATTACGACGCGATCCGCGAAGCCTTCATGGAGACCGCGCGCGGCCGCTGGTTCCTCGGCGAATACGCCAAGCGCAACCGCAACGCCGACACCCGCATGGTGCTGGACGCGGTCGCGAAGATCGAAGAAACCCTTGCGGCGCAGCGACAACCCGTCGTCGAGGACCGCCTGCCCGAAGCGCTGGTCGAGATCCGCCGCGCCATCCGCGAAGCCGAGACGATCGCGCTTGCAGCGTTCGACCCCGGCGCGATCGAGGCGAGCCTTGCGCCAATTCCGCGCGGGGTGCGCATCATCAAGGAGATCTCCTGGCGCTGGCGCGAGATCGGCGCCGACGGGCGAATCTGCGACCTCATCGATTCGCAGCTTGCCTCGATCGAGGCCGCCTGCGGGCAGGCCCAGGCCCACGACCCCCGCGTCGAGCTCAGAATTGCCTTCGATCTGCTGAAGGACCGGGTCGAACAAACCGACGGCGGCGCAACGCCGCAGGCAACGCCTCCAGCTCCGGTGCAGGAGGCGCCCTCATTCGTCGCCGAGGCTGCGCCCGTCGAGGCCGCGCCCGCGGCGATGGCGAGTGACGCACCCGCGACTGCAGAAGCACCCGTGGCTTTTACGGACACGCCGCAGGACGTCACAGCAGCTGGCGAGTCGGAAGCCGCCATGGAAGCGGCCGGTGCGGCCGAAGCGTTTGCCGCTGCCGAGCCGGCATTGGACGCCGCAGCGACGCCGGAGATTGCGGCCGAAAGCCGGATGGCTGTCGAAAGCGAGAGCGCGGTCCAGGAGATCGCGGTCCAGGACATCGCGCCCGATCAGGCCGCGCCAGAGACTGTCGCGACCGAAGCGCGTGAAGACGTCTCGTTCGAGCAGCCGGTCACTGAGTCCGTCGCCTTCGCGGAAACCGCTGACGCATTCGCGCTCGACGCGGCCGCGCAAGCCGAAGACGAGGCCGTGCTCGAGGCCATCGCGCTGGAGATGGCCGCGCCCGATCCGGAGTTCGACGAGATCGTCGCAGCGGCCGAGATGGACGCAACCGTTCCGGAGCCGATGGTCGCAGAGACCGCAGCGCCCCTCGCCGCCGAACTGCCGGAGCCGGTCGCGTCTCAGCCGGTCGCCGCCCCCGTGGTGGAAGAGCCCGCCGCCGACGCGCCGATCGCGATGGACTCGCTCGCGCGCCTCACCGACGCCATCGCGGAGGCCGCCGCTGAAGTGATGGAGCAGCCGGCCCCGCCCATGGCCGCGACGGCCAATTTCGCCGCAGCGTCGGTCACGCCGCTGCCGACGCCCTCGCCCGTCGCCGAAGCCTCGCTCGGCGCCACCATCCTCGCCAGCGGCATTTTGCAAAAGCCCCGTACGCCGGCGAACGACCCGCTCGCGCCGATCCGCCGCATGACCCAGGCCGAAAAGATCGCGTTCTTCTCGTAAGGGGTGTGCTCCCCTCTTATCAATTCCGTCATCCCGAGGCTCGCTCAGCAGCGCGATCCGCCGCAGAGCGCGCACCTCAGGGTGACGGTGATAGGCCGAACGGATCGGTGTATGTAGGGACCCACTAGAACCCGCTCACCACAGCCATGTCCCTCAACGAAGACACCCTCACCCTCTGGCGGCCCGTCGGCCCAAAGGAGCTGGAGCTGATCAGGCAATCCGGCATGCGCGCGTTCCCGCCGCGCCTGCCTGACCAGCCGATCTTCTATCCGGTATTGACCGAGGACTACGCCATCAAGATCGCGCGCGACTGGAATGTCCCGGCGAGCGGATCGGGCTTCGTGACGCGCTTTGCGGTCAAGCGGAGCCTCATCGAAAAATATGACGTGCAGGAGGCCGGCGGACGGGCGCATCTGGAGTATTGGATTCCCGCCGAAGATCTCGATGCGTTCAATGCCGCGATCGTCGGACCGATCGAGGTCGTCCGCAGCTTTCCCTAGCCGTCCCCATCACCCGCAATTCCACACCGCGCCGATCGGCGTACGCGTCCAGCACGGACCATAGCTGCCGCCGTTGTAGCGGCCGCCGTTGAAGCCGGGTCGGCCGAAATAGTGCCACTCGCCGTCCCAGCGGTAATATTGCGGAACCGGATCGATGTACCAGTGGCGGCGGTCGTTGCGCGCGAGGCGCCGCATCGCGTCCTTCTGCTTGTAGAGCGGGATGCTGTTGCTCAGCGGCTGGCGGTAGCCCGGCAGGAAGCCGTAGCCATGCCAGGCCTGCTTGGGACGCTTTTGAGCTGGCGCAGCGGAGGCAATGGCCGGCAGCAACGACAGGATGATGGCAACAGACAGACACATAGAGCGCGACATGCAGCGACAATAGACAGTCGGTTCCCGTCGCGCCATTCAAATTCGAGTGCGGGACGTTTGGTCGCTTCTGCTTTTCGGCCGCTCTCGATAGACTTGCAACGCGCAGTCTAAGCGCTGCGATCACCGCATGTTCCGGAGCGAACGAATGTCCGAGACCCCGCGCGTCGGCGCCTTCGCCATCGTTCCCAGCAATGATCTTGCCGCCGCTCAACCGTTCTGGGAACGCCTCGGCTTTGCGCGCACGGGCGGCGATGCCGGCTATGTCATCATGAGCGGCTGGGGATGCGAGGTGCATCTCACGCAAGCCGGCGACGGCCCGTGGCGCGTGCCCGAGCACAATCCCTTCGGCATCTTCATTCGCACGCCCGATGTCGAGGCCATTGCCGCGCGCGTCGACGATCTCATCATCCGGCCCGGCGGCGTGCTGCGTCACCGTGAATGGGGCATGTATGAGGTCGGCATCAACGGCCCTGACGGCCTCCTCGTCCGGATCGGCTGGCCCTCGGAGCTGATGCGAGCGTCTGGTGTTGGAGCATGATCTTGTCGGAAAACCGCTGCACGCTTTTCCGGACCATGCTCTAGCTGATCACGCCCTTCCTGATCAGGAAGCAGCCATAGCCTCGGCTGTCGCCGACCTGCACCACGCCAAACCCCGCTGCCGCCGCGCGATAGAATTCCGGCCGCGAGAGCTTGCCGGGAGCAATGGCGCTGCCATTGGCGCGTTCGATCTCGGCCAGAACCGCGCGCTGCACGTCGGGCACGCGGTCGGGATCGTCGACCGGCGCCATCACGCGCACCGGATCGGGATCGAAATCGTCGAGCGGATAGACCGACATGATGGCGCGGACCGCCGTCTCCATCGTCATGCCCGGCAGCTGGATCAGGCGCTGCGACGATGTCGCGCGGGCGATGTGCGTGGCCGGGTGGTTGGCGTCGACGACCACGAGATCGTCGCCGTGGCCCATGGAGGCCAGCAGCCAGAGTAGGTCGGGCGTGAGGATCGGATCTATCGATTTCAGCATGTGACGGCGGTTCCTCTCATCGATCCTTCACCATAGCAGGTTCCAAGCGTGATTCAGATCACGCAGAGCCACCATGGTGAGAGGGATCACGGAGTTCAAGCTCGAACGCAGCGAGGCTTCCCCGCAACCAATCTCGCATCGAGATCAGTGCCAAAGGAGCACGCCATGTTCCGCCTAAAGCCTCTGCTGATGACAGCCGGCCTCGTGGGAAGCCTGTACGGCTTCGCCTGCGGCCCCGTTTCCGCGCAAGTCGCCCCCGTCGAGCCCGCTCCCACCGCGCTTCAGGGCCCGGAGCAGCGAGTGGCGCTGGTGATCGGCAATTCGAACTACCAGAACGCGCCGCAGCTCGCCAATCCCGACAACGACGCGCAGTCGATGGCTCAGTTCCTGAACTCCGCCGGCTTCGAGGTGGTTGCCGCCACCGACCTCACCCAGAACGACATGCTCCGTGTGGTGCAGGATTTCTCCGCCAAGGTTTCGGCCCGCGGTCCGAACACGGTGGCGATGGTCTATTACGCCGGCCACGGCGTGCAGCTCGCCGGTGAGAACTATCTCGTTCCCGTCGATGCGAAGGTGTCCAACCCCACCGAGCTCGTCAGCAATTCGGTGCGGCTCGTCGACGTGATGTCGACGCTCGAGACGATCCCGAGCCGCATGCGGATCGTCATCCTCGATGCCTGCCGCAACAACCCCTTCCCTGATGTCAACGACGCCGGCCGCGGCCTTGCCATCGTCGATGCGCCGAACGGCTCGATCGTCGGTTACTCGACCGCACCGGGCGCCGAAGCGCTCGACGGCACGGGCGGCCACAGCCCTTACACGCAGGCCTTCCTGAACACAGCGCGCGAACCCAACGTGCCGATCGAGCAGCTGTTCAAGCGCATCCGCCTGCAGGTGAACCAGTCCACCAGCGGCGCGCAGATCCCGTGGGAGAGCTCCTCGCTCACCTCAGATTTCACCTTCTTCGGTGACACCGCCGTCGCCGCCAACCGCGCGCCGGTGAATACGCCGGTCGTGCAGATGGCCTCCAACCTGCCGAGCCGCTCGACCCGCCAGGCCTATGACTACGTCGTGTCCGAGGGACGCCCGGAATATTATCAGGAGTTCATCCAGATGTATCCGCACGACCCGCTGTGCGACCACGTCCGCTGGCTGCTGAACAACATCCTGCTGTCGCAGGCCTGGCACAAGGCGGTGCTGGCGAACTCCCCGCTCGCCTACAAGAACTTCTACAACAGCTACAGCAACACGCCCTATGCGAAGGTCGCGCTGAGCCTCGAAGCCCAGCCGAAGCAGATCCCCCTGATGCAGGCCACCAAGTTCCTGGCACCGCAGAACATTGCTCCGACCTTCAAGATCGGCAATCTCGGCCAGCCCAAATACATGCCGCTGCAGCAGGGCAATAATGGCGGCCAGATCAATGGCAACCTCCCGGGCGTGCAGAAGCTGGGCGATAACAACGGCATCGGCAAGCTCGGCAATGGCGGCCAGATCGTCAACCTGCCCTCGGGCAACAACAACCAGCCGAACGGCACGCCGTCGCAGGCCCCGGGCAAGATCGTCACCCTGCCCGCGCCGACCAACACCACCAACAACAATAACGGCATCGGCAAGATCGTGACCCTGCCGGCGACGAACAACAAGCCTGATAGCGGCAACGTCAACGGCAAGCCGGGCAAGATCGTGAGCATGCCGGTCAACGTCGGCAAGGGCGGCACGAATGTCGAGACCAAGCCGGTAGTCCAGACTCAGAACAACCCGATCCGCGTCAACAACGGCGTGAAGATCAACAACAACCCGGTGAACAAGGTGCAGGTGCAGAACAACAATCGCCCGCAGTTCAACACGACCAACCGCATGGTCAACAGCGGTGGCAGCAACTTCCGCCAGTCGATGAACCAGGCGCCCAGCATGGGCGGCGGCAACAACCACCGCGGCTTCATGCACTGATCGCAGCGGGTAAACAACAAAGGGGCAGAGCGGAAACGCTCTGCCCCTTCTTCATGTCGCCCCTCGAAGATCGTCAGTCCGGGATGCGCCGTGAGGCGCAGGCCCAAAATCCCGTGCAGCAGAAACGGCGGAGAAGTGGATTCCGGGTTCTCGCTTCGCGAGCCCCGGAATGACGGCTAGGCCACCAGCTCGGCGAACAGATCCGCATCGACATTGCCGCCGGAGAGCACGATGACGACGTTCTTGCCGGCGACGTCGAGGCGGCCGGCCAGCAGCGCGGCGAGCCCGACCGCGCCGCCCGGTTCGACCACGAGCTTCAGCTCGCGATAGGCGAAGGCGACGGCGGCGCCGACTTCCTTGTCCGAGGCCGTGACGCCGCGCGCCAGCAGCTTGCTGTTGATTGCAAACGTCATCTCGCCGGGGATCAGCGCCATCAGCGCATCGCAGATGGTGCGGCCCGCAGGCCCATGCGGCTCGCGATGGCCCGCGGTCAGCGAAAGACCGTGATCGTCGAACGCCTCGGGCTCGGCCACGACGATCTCGGCGCGCGGATAGCGCGCCTTCACGGCAGTCGCGACGCCCGCGATGAGGCCCCCGCCGGACGCGGGCGCGACCACGATGTCGGGGCTAAGGCCAAGGCTCGCCATGTCCTCCGCGATCTCGCGGCCGGCGGTGCCCTGGCCTGCGATCACGAAGGGATCGTCATAGGGTCTCACCAGCGTCGCACCGCGCTTCTCGGCGATGCCGCGCGAGATCGCCTCGCGGTCGTCCTTGTCGCGATCGTAGAGCACGACTTCGGCGCCGTAGGATTTGGTGCGCTCGCGCTTGGACAGCGGCGCATCCGCGGGCATCACGATGGTTGCCTGCATGTCGAGGATCTTTGCCGCCGCGGCCACGCCTTGCGCATGGTTGCCGGAGGAGAACGCGACCACGCCGCCGGCGCGCTTGTCCTGCGGGATCGAGAACACCTTGTTGAAGGCACCGCGGAACTTGAAGGAGCCGGTGCGCTGGAGCATCTCCGGCTTCAAAAACACCTTCGCGCCGACGCGCTCGTTGAGCACGGGAAAGGACAGCAGCGGGGTGCGGATGGCGTAGGGCGCAATCACGCGCGCTGCGGCGTCGATATCGGCAGGGCCGATCGGGAGGAGCTGTTCGGTCATGGCGGAATGTTATCGCGGCCGATGAGGCCCGGGCAAGACATCTCCGCGCGAGGATTTTATCCTCGTCAGGCCACGAAGCGTGGCAGTTCCGCGCCGTTTCGCCCCGGCAGCACCGCGCCGACCGCCAAAATGCTGTCGATAAAGACCCGGGCCGAGGCCTCCCAGGTGTAATTGGCGGCGAAGGCGACGCAGTCCTGCCGGGAAACGCCAAGCGCGGTGAAGCAGGCATTGCGCAGATCGTGATCGAGCGCACCGACCGGGGCATCGCCGATCACGTCGCGCGGGCCCTTCACCGGAAAGGCCGCCACCGGCAGGCCGCTGGCGAGTGCTTCCAGCAGAACGAGGCCGAATGTGTCGGTCTTGCTCGGGAAGACGAAAACGTCGGCTGCCGCGTAGATGTCTGCCAGTTCCTCGCCGTGCTTTTCGCCCAGGAAGATCGCGTCGGGATAGGCCTCTTCCAGCGCGGCGCGTGCCGGGCCATCGCCGACGATCACCTTGGTGCCGGGCAGGTCGAGGTCGAGGAAGGCCTCGAGATTCTTCTCCACCGCGACGCGGCCGACCGACAGGAACACCGGTGCCGGCAGGCAGAGATCGACGGCACGCGGGTGGAACAGGCCGGTGTCGACGCCGCGCGGCCACAGCAGGACATTGTCGAAGCCGCGCTCGGTCAGCTCGCGGGCGAGCGCCGGCGTTGCCGCCATCACGGCACGGCTGGGGCTGTGGAAACGGCGCAGCGCCCGCCAGATCAGCGAGCCCGGCACCGGCACGCGGGCGCGGACATATTCGGGGAAGCGGGTGTGGAAACTGGTCGTGAACGGCAGCTTGCGCTGGCGGCAATAGCGGCGGACCATCAGGCCGATCGGCCCCTCCGTCGCGATGTGGATGCTGTCGGGCCGCGCCTCCCCGATCAGCTTCGCGATCCGTGCCGGGCGGGGCATCGCCAGGCGCACGTCGCGATAGCTCGGCATGGCGAAGGTGCGGAACGATTGCGGCGTCAGGAACGTGAAGTCGACGCCGAGCCCTTCGGCAGCGTCTGCAAGCTTGGTCAGCGTCCGAACCACACCGTTGACTTGCGGGTGCCAGGCGTCGGTCGCGACCAGGATGCGCATCGGGCGGCCTCCGTTATGCAGCTCTGGCTGCAACCTGCGGGACGGCTGCCGGCTTCTGCAGATGATCCGCCCAGGTGATGATCTCGAAATGACCGTCGTCGTGCTCGACGAGCGCCGTGCAGCTCTCGACCCAGTCGCCGCAATTCATGTAGCGAATGCCGCCCTCGTCGCGGATCACCGCGTAGTGGATGTGGCCGCAGATCACACCATCGGCGTCGTGGCGCCGCGACTCCGCGGCGAGCGCCTGCTCGAACGCGCCGATGTAATTGACGGCGTTCTTGACCTTCTGCTTGGCCCATTGCGACAGCGACCAATAGGGCACCTTGAACAGGCGGCGGAAGAAGTTGACGAAGCGATTCATCTGGATCGCGAAGTCGTAAGCCTTGTCGCCGAGATGGGCGAGCCAGCGCGCGTTCTGCACCACGAGATCGAAGATGTCGCCGTGGATGACGAGGTAGCGCTTGCCGTCCGCGCCGGTGTGGACGGTGTTTTCGACGACGTCGATGCCGCCGAAATGCGTGCCGTAATAGTTGCGCAGGAACTCGTCGTGATTGCCTGGGATGTAGATGACCTTGGCGCCCTTGCGCGCCTTGCGGAGCAGCTTCTGCACGAGGTCGTTGTGCGACTGCGGCCAGTGCCAGCTGGACTTCAGCGCCCAGCCATCGACGATGTCGCCGACCAGATAGATCGTATCGGCGTCGTGGTAGCGCAGGAAGTCGAGCAGAAGATCGGCTTGAGAACCGCGGGCTCCGAGATGAACGTCGGAGATGAACAAGGTGCGAAAGCGCCGCTCCGGGCTCTCGTCACTCACATCGTAACTTCCCATGCGCGCCAGCCTGTAACAATGTCCCGTGACAGGGGGATGACCGATTGAACTTTTGAGGCACCTTCAGATACGAATCACGCCTTGCCTCGCCCTCCCCGCGAATATCAGTCGCATGCGACAATCAGGCGACATGGCGCCACAGCGGCATCCGCAAAAAGCCGCCCCTCCCCTGGGAGGGTGGGATCATCGCATGTGAACCTTCGTTGAGAGCCCGTCCTGCCCGGGCTTGTCCCGGCCATCACGATGGAGACCACCGTGCAAAAAGCATGGGACGGCCGCGGCTTGCGCGGACGGCCGCGTCAGTAGAATTTGTGGAAATGATGGACGGGCCCGTGGCCGTGTCCGACGCTGAAGCGGTCGGCGGCTGCGATGGCCGCGCTGATCCAGGCCTTGGCGTTGCGCACGGCGCTTGCCAGGTCCTCGCCCTTGGCGAGGCCAGCCGCGACCGCCGAGGATAGCGAGCACCCGGTACCGTGGGTGTTGCGGGTGGCAACACGCGGCGCCGCAAGCGCGATCGTGCTTTCGGACGTGACGAGATAGTCGGTGCTCTCGGCGCCCTCGCCGTGCCCGCCCTTGATCAGGACCGCACGGCAGCCCAGCGCCAGCAAGCGCCGCCCCTGGCTCTCGATCTCCGCCTCGTTCGCCGCAACAGGCTCGTCGAGCAGAGCCGCGGCCTCCGGCAAGTTCGGTGTGATCACCGAGGCCAGCGGCATCAGCCTGGTGCGCAGCGCGTCGACGGCCTCGGATGCCAGCAGACGGTCGCCGGAGGTTGCGACCATCACGGGGTCGAGCACGATGTGCCGCGGGTTCCAGCGCGTCAGCGCCGCCGCGATCGCATCGATGCTGGCGACCTGGGCCACCATGCCGATCTTCACGGCGCCAATGTCGAGATCGGAGAACACCGCATCGATCTGCGCGGTGACGAAATCCGCCGGCACGGCGCTAATGCCTGTGACGCCGCGCGTGTTCTGCGCGGTCAGGGCCGTGATGGCGGACGCGCCATAGACGCCGAGGGCGGCAAAGGTCTTCAGGTCGGCCTGGATGCCGGCGCCGCCGCTCGAATCGGAACCGGCGATGGTGAGTGCGACCGGGGTCGTCATCGACGGGCACATTTGCTGGATTGGAACGCCATGGCCCGTCCTAGCGCGACCGCGGAACTCCAGCAAGCGCTTGCCGAGCCGCGACGGGCCGTGATTCGCGACACCGCGTGGTCCCGCGGGTCGGGCGGGCCGAGCACGGCCTCCGGGCCCAAGGGTGGGGCACGAAAATGCAACCACGCCGAACCCTTGGTATAGTCGCGAACCTGCTTCGCCGATGCGTGAGACGTCAGTGGTGGAACTGTCCGGCGACACCGATGTCGCGGGCCGCCCCGGCCCGCAAGCCGCCTGAAATGGAATCCTGGGGTGGAAGATGTGGGCCTTTTTTGAACGTCTCCTCGACTCGTCCATGCTCTCTCCGCACGGCATCTGCCTGTTGTGGGAGCCTGAGCTGATCTGGCTTCACGTCGTATCCGACGCCTGCATCGCCGCCGCCTATTTCTCGATCCCGTTTGCGCTCGCGATCCTCGTTACCAAGCGGCGCGATCTCAAATTCGGCTGGGTCTATTGGGCCTTTGCGATCTTCATCATGGCGTGCGGCCTCACGCATGTGCTGTCGATCTACGCGCTCTGGGTCCCGATCTACGGCATCGAGGGCATCGTCAAGGCGGCGACCGCGGTGGCGTCGGTGATGACGGCGGGCGCGCTCTGGCCGCTGTTGCCGAAGATCCTGACGATCCCCTCGCCGTTCGAGCTGCGGCAGGTCCAGGCCGCGCTCGAGGAAGAGGAAATCAAGAGCCGGGACGCCACGCTGCTGCTCCAGCAGGTCAGGGATGCGCAGCGTGCGATGCGCGACAGCGTGGCGCGCCTCACGGCCATCGTCGAGACCGCGGTCGACGGCGTCATCCTGCTCGATGCGCAGGACCGCATTCTGCTGTTCAATCCGGCCTGCGAGCGCCTGTTCGGCTACTCCGCCGACGAGGTCATGGGCAGGAACGTCGGGATGCTGATGCCAGAGACGGTCGCCGCACCCGACGGCCAGGCAAGGCAGTTCGCGACTGCCGGCGAGGCCACCGGCCTGCGCAAGGACGGATCGACCTTTCCGATGGAGCTGTCGGTCGGCCAGGCGCGGCAGGACGGCGAATTGATCTTCGTCGGCATCGTCCACGACCTGACGGCGCGCAAGCTGACGGAGCAGCAGCTTCAGCAGGCGCAGAAGATGGAGACGGTCGGCCAGCTCTCCGGCGGCATCGCTCACGACTTCAACAACCTGCTCACCGTCATCATCGGCAACGCCGAGCATCTGAGCGAGCAGCTGAAGCCGAGGCCCGACCTGCGGCGCTTTGCCGACGACATCGCCCAATCGGGAGAACGAGGCGCAGAGCTGACGCAGCGCCTGCTCGCATTCAGTCGCCGTCAATTGCTGCAGCCGCAGACGATCGATTGCCGGAGCCTGCTCGAATCCATGTTCAAGCTGCTCAAGCGCACCTTGCGCGAGGACATCGAGATCAAGACGAGCTCCGGGCTCGGCACCATCCAGGCCTTCGCCGACCGCGCCCAGCTCGAATCCGCCGTACTGAACCTTGCGCTCAACGCCCAGGACGCCATGCCGGCCGGAGGTCACCTGACCCTGAGCACGGAATTGACCACGCTCGATGAGGACTATCGCGCCCTTCACCCCGAAGTCGCAGCCGGGGCTTATGCGTTGATCTCGATCACCGATGACGGCGACGGCATGACGCCGGAGGTCGCCCGGCGCGCCTTCGAACCGTTCTTCACCACCAAGGAGGTCGGCAGGGGCTCCGGGCTCGGCCTCAGCATGGTCTATGGCTTCGCCAAGCAATCGAACGGCCACGTCACGATCTACAGCGAGCCAGGCCTCGGCACGACCGTCCGAATCTACCTGCCCCGCGCAGATGCCGGGCCGTCACAGGCCGAGCTTTCCGATGCCGAGGACGCGGCACCGCGCGGATACGAGACGATCCTGATTGCCGAGGACGACCCGTTCGTTCGGTCATCCGCCATCCGCAGGGTGGAAGCCCTGGGATATCGTGTCGTTGCCGCGGTCAACGGCAAGGAGGCCCTGCAGCAGCTGCGCACCGACCCCAGCATCGACATGCTGTTCACCGACATTGTGATGCCTGGCGGCATGAGCGGCTGGGACCTCGCCGACCAGGCGCGGCGGATTCGCCCCTCGCTGCCGGTCCTGTTCACCTCGGGCTACGCGCTGGAGACCCTGGTCGAGCAGGGCCAGGCGCATGCGCAGGCGATCGTGCTGACCAAGCCCTACCGCAAGATCGAGCTCGCCCAGCGGCTCAGAGAGGCGTTCGCGGCCGCGACCGTGGCGTCTTGAAACCCGTCAAGTCTGCTTGCCAAATCCTGCCGGTTTTGGCCTATTGGCCGCCAGATATGTCTTGGAGTGCCCGCGATGGTTCCTTTCTTCGTTCAGATCAAATGCAAGCTCGGCCAGTCCTACACGGTCGCCAACGCGCTTGCCGAAGCCGAGATCGCGTCCGAGATCTACTCCACGGCCGGCCAATACGACCTCCTGGTGAAATTCTACGTCGACAAGGACACCGACATCGGCCATTTCGTCAACGAGAAGGTGCAGGTGCTGCCGGGCATCCAGGACACCCTCACCATCATCACCTTCAAGGCGTTTGGCGCGAGCTGAGCTCGCGCGCTAACCGGCTTCCTTGCGCTTGGGCCGCGGCGGCCCTTCCACGGGCGGCAGCGATTTGAGGTACTCCGCCATCGCGGCAATATCCTCGTCGGACAATTGCGAGGTGTTCTTGATCACGCGGGTCATCGCGCCGCCGACGCTGTCGCCGTCGGGCAATTCGCCGTTCTTCAGGAAATAGGCAATATCCTTCACGCTCCATTCGCCAAGGCGCTTCTGGGTGATGTTGGGCACCCAGCCCTCGCCTTCCGGATTCGGCCCGCCGGCGAAGCGCTGGCTGGCGATGATGCCGCCGAGCGCGTTGCGCGGGCTGTGGCATTCGGCGCAATGGCCGAAGCTGTTGACGAGATAGGCGCCGCGATTGAGCTGCGGCGACCTGGCGCCGTCGGCAAGAACCGGCTTGTCGTCCAGAAACAGGAATTTCCAGATGCCGACATTGCGCCGGATGTTGAAGGGGAAACGCATGTCGTGATCGCGCACCTTGCCGGTCACGGGCGGCAGCGTCTTCAGATAAGCGAAGAGATCGAGCACGTCCTCGCGCCTGGCATGCTGATAGGACGTGTAGGGAAAGGCGGGAAAATAATGCTGCCCGCCCGGCGAAACGCCGTGCATCACCGCATTGACGAAGTCGGCTTCCGTCCATTTGCCGATACCGTCGTTCGGATCAGGCGAGATGTTCGGCGCGTAGAACGTTCCGAACGGCGACTTGATCGCAACGCCGCCGCCGAGCTTGACGCGATCGGCCTGGTCGGGCGTGGCATGGCAGGAGGCGCAGCCCCCGGCGTTGAACATGGTCTCGCCATTGGCAAGGTTGGCCACATGGGCCGGCGCGTTGCCGGCGGCCGCCACCACCGGCGCGCTCAGCCACCAATAGACGCCCACGGCAGCGACCAGCGCGAGCGCTCCAAAGAGAATTGTTCGTTGCAGCATGCGGATCCATTCACTCGTCGCGGCGAACCTAGGGCCGATGTCGTCGCGGCTCCAGCCACGAAGAATTTAGCCCGCCCCGCCCGGAAACGGGAATAAACTGAAATGCCGACTGTTGGAAGTTTGGCAGCCCGAACGGGTTCAGCAGGGAGAACGTCATGAACAAGACCGTCATTGCCGCCTTAGCGCTCGGTGCCATTGCCTTTGCGGCTCCGGCCAGCGCCGAAAAGCTGAAAGCAACGCTCGACGGCAAGTCCGAGGTGCCGGCAACGACCAGCAGCGCCACCGGAACCGCCGATCTGAACTATGATGCCGCCAGCAAGAAGCTGTCGTGGACCGTCACCTATTCCGGGCTCTCCGGCCCCGCCACCGCCGCCCATTTCCACGGTCCCGCGGAGGCCGGCAAGAACGCCGGCGTCGCGATCGCGATCCCGAATGCGACCGCCAGCCCCGTGAAGGGCGAAGCGACGCTGACCGACGCGCAGGCCGCCGATCTGCTCGCCGGCAAGCTCTACGTCAACATTCACACCGCGGCCAACCCTGGCGGCGAGATCCGCGGTCAAGTGACGAAGTAGGTCTCGAGATTGCTTCGTCGCGAAGGCCGGGCGCAGGAGGGGGCGTCCGGCCTTTTCGATTCCGAAGCGGCCAGACTTCGTAGCCCGGATGCAGCGCAGCGCAATCCGGGCTACGCGTTTCGACGCGCTCAAGCCGCGTTCAGCGCCTGGGCGAGGTCGGCGATCAGGTCGGACGGGTTCTCGATGCCGATCGAGAGCCGGATCGTGGAATCGAGCACGCCGATCTTCCGGCGGATGTCGGCGGGCACGCCGGAATGGGTCATGGTTGCGGGCAGGCTCGCCAGTGACTCGGTGCCGCCGAGGCTCACCGCCAATTTGAGGATCTGCAGCGCGTTGAGGAATTTGACCGCCGCGTCCTTGCCGCCGACGATGTCGAACGAGAAGGTGGATCCCGCCCCCAGGCATTGCCGCGCGAACACGCGGCCGGCGGGCGAGGCCTCCTCGTGATGACCGAGATAGTGAACCTTGGCGACCTTGGGGTGATCGCGCAAGAAATCCGCCACGAGGCGCGCATTGCCGTTGGCTTTCTCCATGCGCAGGCTCAGCGTCTCCAGCGAGCGGTTGATCATCCAGCAGGAATGCGGATCGAGCTGGGTGCCGATGGCACCGCGCAGCGCCTTGATGCCCTTCATGATCGCCTTCGAGCCGAGCGCGGCGCCCGCGATCAGGTCGGAATGGCCGCCGACATATTTCGTCAGCGAGTACAGCGACAAATCCGCACCATGCTCGATCGGCCGTTGAAACACCGGGCCGAGCAGCGTGTTGTCGCAGGCGATGATCGGTGTATGTCCCTGCGCCTTGCCGATGGCATCGGCGATGCGACGGATCATGGCGACGTCGACGAGGCCGTTGGTCGGATTGGCCGGCGTCTCGATCAGGATCATCGAGACGCGGCCCTTGGCCATGGCCTCTTCAGAGGCCTGCTTGACGGCGGCCTCGTCGATCCCGTCGGCAAAGCCGACGGCGCCGATCGACAGACGCGACAGCGTGTTGGTCAGCAGCGTTTCGGTCCCGCCATAGAGCGGCTGCGAATGCAGGATGACGTCGCCGGGGCGGACGAAGGCGAGGATCGTGGTCGCGATCGCCGCCATGCCGGACGAGAACAGCGCGCAGCTTTCGGTGCGCTCGTAGATCGCAAGCCTGTCCTCGACGATCTCGCTGTTGGGATGATTGAAGCGCGAATAGACGAGGCCCGCGCCCATGCCCTCCGGCGGCTCGCGCCGGCCGGCGACGAAATCGAAAAAGTCCTGCCCGTCGTCGGCGGTCTTGAACACGAAGGTGGAGGTCAGGAATACCGGCGGCTTGATCGCACCTTCCGACAATTGCGGATCATAGCCATAGGTCAGCATCAGCGTCTCAGGATGCAGCATGTGGTTGCCGATATGGGTCTTCGACGGGAACGGTTTCACCATGGCCTGTCTCGCTGTTGGATCCTCGCCGCGCGCTGGAGCTCCCGCTGTCATAAGACAGTCAGGAACGAGATACGCCTTGTCGCATCAACGCTACGGCCATTGCCGTGAACATAGCTGCTCCGGCAGCGATCCGTCAGGCCTTGCGAATCGAAAAAGGGCGGCTGCTTTCGCAACCGCCCCTCGTGATTCCTGTAGCCCGGATGGAGCGTAAGCGTAATCCGGGATGGACTTTCAACCCGGATAGACCCCCGGATTGCGCGGAGCCTGTCATCGGGCGGCGCTTTGCGCCGACCCGTTGGCTCCATCCGGGCTACGAAGCTTTATCCCAGCTGCTCGCCTCAGCTGTTCTTGACGCGGAACGTCTCGTGGCAACCGCCGCATTCCTTGCCGACGGCCGGGAAATTCGCCTTGAGCGAATCCAGGTCCTTGATCTTGCCCTTGGCCTCGCTGACGACCTTGGCGAAGCTTGCGATCTTGGCGTCGAAGCCGGCCTTGTCCTCCCAGACCTTCGGCGAGGTCGAATAGTCGCCGTCGAGCTTCACGCCCTTGGCGCTGGCCGGAAACAGGTTCGGCAGCTTCTTGGCGGTATCCTCGAACTGCGCCAGCGCGCTGTCCACGGTCGCCTGATCGTAGGGCTTCTCGCCCTTGACCATCGCCGACACCGCGCCGGCGTTCTTGCCGTTGCCCTTCATGAGGGTCTGGACTTCCTTGACGGAGTCCTGTTGCGCCCAAACGGCGCCCATCCCGAGCAGCAGCGCGCCCCCAACAATCAACACTCGCTTCATTCGCAAAATCCCTTTCCTTGATCTCAGGATCGTGCCGACCCCTCCATGGGCCAACACCGATTGGCAGATTTCATTCCTCCGGAGCGCGACGATAAATCGTCGCACGCCGTTCAATTGGTGGGCAGACGCGGCCGCGTCTGCTCGATGTTACAGGCTGTGACGGCGATGGTGCTCGTGGATCGCGATCCATACCCGCTCGGGGGTCGCCGGCATGTCGATGTGGTCGATCTTGTATTCGCGCCAGAGCGCATCGACGATGGCGTTGACGACGGCCGGACAGGAGCCGATCGCGCCGGCCTCGCCTGCCCCCTTCACGCCCATCGGATTGGTCTTGCAGGGGACGTTGGCGGTCTCGAACACGAAGGCCGGCCCGTCCGCCGCCCGCGGCAACGCGTAGTCCATGAAGGTTGCGGTGATGAGCTGGCCGTCGGTCGCACCATAGACCACCTGCTCCATCAGGGCCTGGCCGATGCCCTGCATGGCGCCGCCATGGACCTGGCCGGCCAGCAGCAGCGGATTGAGCGTCTTGCCGAAATCGTCGACGATCACGTAGTTGACGATCTTGATGATGCCGGTGGCCGGATCGATCTCGACCTCCGCGACATGGGTGCCGTTGGGATAGGTGCCGTCGGCGCTGGCGAAGGTCGCACTGCCGTTCAGCTTCGACGGATCGACGCCGGGCCGCTTGGCGAGATCGGCGAACGAGATCGAGCGGTCGGTGCCGGCGATGCGCACGATGCCATCGGTGATCTCGAGATCGCCGGCGCTGGCTTCCAGTGCCTGCGCCGCGATCTCCTTCAGCTTCGAGCCGAGCTCGCGCGTGGCGCGCTCGACGCTGACGCCGCCCGAGGGAATCGAGGCCGAGCCGCCGGTACCGAGGCCCGTTGCGATCTCGTCGGTGTCGCCCTGCCGCACGTGGACGCGCTCGGGCGCGACGCCGAACTGCTCGGCGACGATCTGCGCATAGGCGGTCTGGTGGCCCTGCCCGCTCGACTGGGTGCCGATGAGGACAGTGACGTCGCCATTGGGATCGAGGCGGACATTGGCCGTCTCCTCACCCATCACGCCGCAGATCTCGACATAGCTTGCAAGGCCGATGCCGCGGATCAGGCCGCCCTTCTTGGCCGCCTTGGCACGCTTGGGGAATTCCTTCCACTCGGCGATCTCCATCGCGCGCTTCAGGTGCGCGGCGAAGTCGCCGGAATCGTAGACCTTGCCGGTGGCCGTCTTGTAGGGCAGCGCCTTCGGCGGAATGAAGTTCTTGCGGCGGATGGCATCCGGCGTCATGTCGAGTTTGCGCGCGCAGGCATCGACGAGGCGCTCGATGACATAGGCGGCTTCAGGGCGGCCCGCGCCGCGATAGGCATCCACCGGCACGCTGTGGGTGAAGACCGTGCGCACCCGGCAGTGGAAGGCCTGGATGTCGTAGAGGCCCGGCAGCATGCCGGCGCCGCCATGGGGAATGTAGGGCCCGAAGGTCGACAGATACGCGCCCATGTCGCCCATCAGATCGCAGTCCATCGCCAGAAACTTGCCGTCCTCGGTCAGCGCCATCTTGGCGGTGGTGACGTTGTCGCGGCCCTGCGCATCGCCCATGAAATGCTCGGTGCGGTCGGCCGCCCATTTCACCGTCTTCTTGAGCTTCTTGGCCGCAACCGCCATCAGGGCGTATTCGCGGTACGGGAACAGCTTCGTGCCGAAGCCGCCGCCGACGTCGGGGCAGATCACCCGCATCTTGTCGGTGGGAATGTTGAGCACGTTCTGGCACAGGATGTCGCGCAGCCGATGGCTGCCCTGGCTGCCGATCGTGAGCGTCAGATGGTCGCGCTTGGCATCGTATTCGCAGACCGCCGCGCGCGTCTCCATGAAGCTCGCGACCACGCGCGGATTGACGATGGATATCTCGGCGACTGCATGCGCCTTGGCGAAGGCGGCTTCGGTTGCGGCCTTGTCGCCGATCGAGACGTCGAACAGCACGTTGCCTGATTTGTCAGGCCAGACCTGCGGCGCGCCTTTCTTCACCGCGTTGACGACGCCGGTCACCGCCGGCAGCGGCGACCATTTGACGTCGATCGCCTCGATCGCGTCGCGGGCCTGGTCGATGGTCTCGGCAACCACGAAAGCGATGGAATCGCCGACATGGCGCACCTCGCCCGCAGCGAGGATCGGGTAAGGCGGGCCGGTGAACGGATCGGTCTCGAGGTTGAACAGGCAGGGCAGATTGCCGAGATCTGCAACATCATCGGCGGTCAGGATCAGCGCGACGCCGGGCAGGCCGCGGGCGCGGCTCGCATCGATGGTGTATTTGGCATGCGCATGCGGCGAGCGCAGCATCAGGCAGCGCAGCGCAGCCTGCGGCGCATAATCGTCGGTATAGCGGCCCTTGCCGCGGATGAGCGCGTCATCCTCCTTGCGCAGCACGCTTTGGCCAACGCCGAACTTGATGGGAGCCGCCATTGTGTTTTCCCGTTCTCATGGTTGTTTTGCCGGCATATTGCCGTGGAAAAACTGGCAAGGCAAATGGGTTCGGGCCGGCGCTCCCCATTGAGGCCGATGATTCGAAGCTACCCTCGGCGGATCTGGCGCAATCCGGCCGCGTGGCCGCGCCGGAACGGCGTTAGTGGCTCAATTTCCTAACCATAAGATACCTGTCGTACGTGGCATCGCCTATGCGGACGGCCCCGAGATCCGTGCCGTAGATTTCAAATCCGTTGCGCTTGTAGGTCCTGATTGCAGCGGTTGCTTCGACCAGGACGGCAAGATGCACCTGCTCGACGCGTGCTTCGGCATGAGCAAGGAGCTCCTTGACGAGCCGATCTCCGAAACCCTGACCTCGGCCATCTTCCCTCACGTAAACCGTGAAGATGTGGCCCCGGTGCAGCGATCGCCGATCTGGCGAGACATAGAAGCCCGCGACGCCCATTAAGCCCCCGCATTCGAATGCGCCGAGGACCGTTCCAGCCAGCCAACGGCGATAGGCCGCCAACATCCCTTCCCCGCCCTCGTCCTCTTCAGGAGAACCGAAGGTTTGAGGATGCGTCCGCAGCGCCTCCGCGCGAATGCCGCGAAAGAGTTCGAGATCATCGGCAGTCAATCGCCGGATTTCCACGTCTGCCCGAGCACTGGCAGCATGCGATATCACGATCGTCGCCTTTCCATTGTCGCAGCGAAGATTGGCAGGGATTGGTGGGCTGTCATATCCCGCCACGGCCCCACAGGGTCCTCGCGCTGTCTCTCAATCTCTCGATGGCGCATTCAGGCACGAGGCTGTCGATCTCGCCGCGCGTCAGACCGATGTCCATCAGCTCCCTGTCGCTCAGGTCCCGCAAGGTGAGGCGTGCGCGCGGCCGCCACTTCTGAAGCGCCCACCAGTATCGCTTGAGCAGACCCAAGACGATGGAAAGGTCGACGCGAAGCCGCGCGGCATCACCCCCCGTCGCGGAGGTGATGTTCGTCTGTTGGGGTGGCATGGGACGCTCCTGCTGTTGTGCCGGCAGGGAGCGTGGCCAAATGAAAAGGCCCCGTCCGATGCCGGCGGGGCCTGGTGGAAAAGATGTCGTCGTCGAAATCCTAGCGCACGACTCCTTCCACGGCCCAGCCGAAGCGGGTCATGTGGTTGAAGGTGACTTTGCGCGAGCATTTAATCATGAGCGATTGCTACCACGGCGATCACGCGAAATCAAGAGATGTGCCGAGGGTGGCCGCATCCTGGAGGCGAGCACGTTGACTCGGTGGCCTTGTCTTTCATCTCTGATTGAACCGGACGGTGCCCTCGGCCGTCGGGCGATTGTCGGATCCGAGAGTGACCCAACTTGGGTTTGCCAGAGCTTGGTTCGGATCGAGCGACTTAGCGACACCACCACCCTGCGGTCTCGGCATTCTCGGATCGAAGCTGACGTTTTCCTCGCGCACCAGGCTGTTGCCAATCCTGACCGAACATCCGGTCTGGTAGTCCCAAACGCCTTCCAGATTAAATTGCGCCCACCGATCCTTGCAGCGATCGCTCGCGATGTAGGGAATAACGACAAGGGTCAGTACGGCGAGGGTTCCAGCTCCAATCCAGAAAACTCGCATGTTGCACATCAGCTCTCAGTTGCGTCGCGACGGTACGACCGCTGCCCCACACAACCATATGTTGTATATCAGATCGAGACCAAGTGAACCTAGCCGCGCACCAGCGACACCAGCCAGCGGCGGCCGAACAACACCAGGATCGCGAGCGCGTAGATGATCGTGCCACCGACGGCGAGCAAAACCAGCATCAATTCGTCCCGGAAGTGCATCGCGCCCAGCCAAGAACCGCTGAAGCGCGCGATCAGCCAGAACGCAGCGGCCAGAATGATTCCGGTCAACAGGAATTTGCCGAGCGACATCAGCCAGGCGCGGTCCAGCACGAGAAAGCCGCGCCGCACCGCGAAGAACAGCACCAGCAGGAGATTGGTCCAGACACCGATGGCGGTTGCCAGCGCGAGACCGATCTGGGCCAGCGATCCCATCAAGGCGACCTTCAGCGCGACGTTGACGGCGATGCCGGTCAGCGACGCCCGCACCGGCGTCGCGGTGTCCTTGCGCGCATAGAATGTCGCGACCGCGCTGCGGATCAGGACAAAGGGGATCAGGCCGATGGCGTAGGCCGCGAGCGTGCCGCCCGCGGCGACAGCGTCGGCCTTGGAGAACGCGCCGCGGGCGAACAGCGCGCGCATGATCTCGTCGGGCACCGTGAGGAAAGCCGCCACGAACGGAATCGAGAACAGCAGCGTGAAATCGAAAGCGCGGCGCTGCGCCTTCATCGCGCCGTCCTGGTCGTTGGCCGTGATCCGTTTCGACATTTCCGGCAACAGCACCGTGCCGATGGCGATGCCGATCACGCCGATCGGGAGCTGGTTGAGCCGGTCGGCGTAATAGAGCGCCGACAATGCGCCTGCGGGCAGGAAGGTTGCGATGATGGTGTCGGCGAACAGCGCCACCTGCGTGCCCATCGAGCCGAGCGTCGCGGGGCCCAGTGCCTTGAAGAAACCGCGCACGTCCTCGTCGAGCTTCAAAGGCGCAAAGCGCGGCAGGCCGCCATGGCGCGCGAGATCGCCGGCCAGCAGGAAATATTGCAGGAAGCCGGAAATGAGCACGCCCCAGGCCGCAGCATGGCCCGCGCTCGGAAACCAGACGGCGACCGCCAGCGTCATCATCATCGAAACGTTCAGGAAGATCGACGCCGCAGCAGCACTGGCGAAACGCTGCATCACGTTGAGCATGCCGCCATAGAGCGTCACCAGCGTGATCAGCAGCAGATAAGGGAAGGTGATCCGGGTCAGCTCGATCGCGAGCTTGCGCTGCTCGGCATCGTCGGAAAAGCCCGGCGCGAGGATGGTCATGGCCTGCGGCATGAACAGCCAGGCAACGATCAGCAGCACCACCTGCGAGGCCAAGAGCAGCGTGAAGATGCGATCGGCGAACAGGTGTGCCGCCGCCTCCCCCTTCTCGCCATGGACATGCGCATAGGCCGGCACCCAGGCGGCGTTAAAGGCGCCCTCGGCGAAGATCGCGCGGAAATGATTGGGCAACCGCAGCGCCACGAAGAAGGCGTCGGCCACGGGCCCGGCGCCGAGGATCGCCGCGAGCATGATGTCGCGGGCAAACCCCGTCACCCGCGAGAGCAGCGTGTATCCGCCAACTGTGAAGATGCGTCCGAGCATGCGGACTGTTTTAGAGCATGGCGCGATTAGGTCTAGGTGCTAGCGGCGAGGAAGGTGTGCCCGGCAATGCCGATTGCTGTGCCCTCTCCCCTTGTGGGAGAGGGCAGCGACGCCAATAGACACAAACTCGATCGGGTGAGGGGTCTCTATCCCAGCATTCCGTGGGGAGAGAGACCCCTCACCCGTCTCGCCGCTGGCGCCGCGAGCCACCCTCTCCCACAAAGGGAGAGGGGAAGAAGAAATTTAGCCCGCGAGCGCGCCGCGCACGGCGGCGATGATTCGCTCCTGGTCGGCTTCGGTCAGATAAGCGTGCATCGGCAGGCTGATGACGTCCTGCGACAGGCTCTCGCAACCCGGCAGGCCGCCGTCTGCGACCGGATACTGCTTGTAGGCGGTCTGCTGGTGCATCGACTTGCCGTAATAAATCGCGGTCGGCACGCCCTGGGCTTTCAGCGCAGCAGCGAAACCATCGCGATCGGTGCCTTTGGGTAGTCGGATCGTGTACTGCGCCCAGACTGAGGTATTGCCCGGCGCCAACCTCGGCACGGTGACCACGTTGGACAGACCTCGCCCATAACGCTCGGCGACCCTGTTGCGGGCGGCGACCTCGTCGTCAAATATCTTGAGCTTCTCGATCAGGATGGCGGCCTGCATGGTGTCGAGCCGGCCAGTGAGGCCGAGGCGGACGTTGTCGTATTTGTCGACGCCCTGCCCGTGCACGCGGATGCTGCGCAAGGTGGCGGCGAGCTCGTCGTCATCGGTGAAGATCGCGCCGCCATCACCGAAGCAGCCGAGCGGCTTGGCCGGGAAGAAGCTGGTCGCGGTGGCAAGCCCGAAGGTGCCGAGCTTGCGGCCCTTGTAGCTCGCACCGAAGCCTTGCGCGGCGTCGTCGAGCACGAACAGGCCCTCGGCCTTGGCGATCTCGGCGATCGCATCGTGGTCGGCGGGCTGGCCGAACAGATCGACCGGAATCACCGCGACCGGCTTGAGGCCGGCCTTGCGCGCAGTCGCGATGCCGCGCTTCAGCGACTCCGGGCTCATGTTGAAACTCGTCTCGTCGACGTCGACATAAACCGGCGTCGCGCCGGTCCGCGCCACCGGTGAGGCCGTTGCAATGAAGGTGAAAGACGGACACAGCACGGCATCGCCGGGCCCGACATTCTTCGCCATCATCACCATCAGGATGGCGTCGGTGCCGCTGGCGCAGCCGATCACGTGCTTGGCGCCGCTATAGGCCGCAAGCTGTTTCTCGAGCTCGGCGACCTCAGGGCCATTGACGAACTGGCAATGGTCCATCACGCGCTTGACCGCAGCATCGAGCGAGGCGCCAAGCCGGCGGCGCTGCGAGGCGACGTCGATGAAGGGAATGGGTTCGGAACGCAGATGCTGGTTCATGGCCGGGTTCTCGGCGCCTTGCTGGTTTTGAGCGATCGACATGGAAGGTTCAGCCGGCAACGCGGCGCGGGCCCTTGAGGGCGGGCGATTTGGCCGCGGGCCGTGACGGCGTCTCCAGGCACTGCGTCGCGATCTCGAGGCTGGCAACGCCCTCGTCACCGGTGACCGCTGGCGTCTCGCCGTTGCGCACCGCCTTGAGGAACGCAATCAGCTCCGCACGCAGCGGCTCGTCGTGGCCGACCGGCAGATGCCGCATCGAATAGCTGCCGTCGGGCTTGAAGCCGAAGCATTCGGTGACCTGGCGCGTCAGGAGATCGCCCATCACGTATTTGCCGCGCGTGGCGACCGTAACGCTGCGCGCCTTGAACGGCGTCAGCCAGTTGGTGTTGATGTGCGCGAGCACGCCGTTGGCGGTGCGGAACTGCAAGAGCGCGATGTCCTCGCGCTCGGCGACCGCGCTGGACAGCTGCGGCTGCACCTCGACGATGTCGGATTCGGTAAACCAGCGGATCAGGTCGATGTCGTGCACGGCAAGGTCGATGACGACGCCGACATTGGACATGCGCGGCGGGAACGGGCCGACGCGGGTGATCGCGATGGACAGGATGTCCTCGCCCGCGATCGCCTGCTTGACGGCGGCGACCGCCGGATTGAAGCGCTCGACATGGCCGACCATCAGCGTCACGCCCGCCTTCTGTGCGGCCGCGACGATCTCGCGGCCTTCGGCGACCGTGGACGCGATCGGCTTTTCGACCAGCACGTGAATGTTCTTGGCGATGCAGGCGAGCGCAACCTCGTGATGCAGATGGGTCGGAGCCGCGATGGTGACGGCATCGACGCCGGCATCGAACAGCTGGTCGAGCGTCTCGAAGCTTTCGCAATTGGCAAGTTCCGTGGCGCGGGTGCGATGGGCCGGCGACGGATCGACGACGCCAACGAGGCTCACCCCCGGCAGGCCACTGAGCACGCGCGCGTGGTTGCTGCCCATCACGCCGGCACCAACGACGCCGACGCGCAAGCCGGCCTTTGCCGGTGCAGATCCTTTGGAACTCATCTGAGCAAACCCCGATTCAACGCAAATCCCCGGCGCGCTTCTAGCACGGACGCCACATTTGTGGCGAATGCCGCCCTGGCGGCCCGGACACGATTTGATTCAAAAAGTTACACGTTCCCCGGGCCTTAGGCCGAGAAATATAGCCTGTTTGGCCCGGGTCGCGTGATTCGGAGTTTGCTGGTTACGACCTTTGGTAGTCGTCTTCAATCCGGATGATGTCGTCTTCCCCGAGATAGCTTCCGGTCTGGACCTCGATCAGTTCCAGCATGATTTTACCGGGGTTCTCCATCCGGTGGACGGCGCCCATCGGAATGTAGATCGACTCGTTCTCGTGCACCGTCTTCACGGTCTCGTTGACGGTAACGCGGGCCGCGCCGCGGACCACGATCCAGTGCTCGGCGCGATGGTGGTGCTTCTGCAGCGACAGGCGCCCGCCCGGCTTCACCACGATGCGCTTGACCTGGTGGCGCTCGCCATTGTCGACGGACTGGTAGCTGCCCCAGGGCCGATGCACCTTGAGATGCTCCTCAGTGACCTTCGGCGCGACCGCCTTCAGCTTGGTAACGAGGCGCTTCAGCCCGTTGGCATCCTTCTGGCGCGAGACCAGCACCGCATCCGCGGTTGCGACCACGACCAGGTCATCGACGCCTTCGAGTGCAACCAGTGCCTGATCGGTGGTGACGTTGCAATTGCGGGAATCCTCGAACACCGCGGCGCCGTGCGACGCATTGCCTTGCGCGTCCTTCTCGGACAACTCCCACACCGCGTGCCACGAGCCCACGTCGGACCAGCCGCAGGACACCGGCACCACCGCCGCACGCGCGGTCTTCTCCATCACGGCATAGTCGATCGAGATCGCCTTGGCCGCGCCGAACGCCTCCGGCTCCAGCGTGACGAAGCCGAGATCGCGGCCGGCATTGTTGACGGCGTTGGTGACGGCCTCGACGCTTGCCGCATCGACCTTGCGATATTCGTCGAGCAGCAGGCTCGCCGGAAACATGAAGTTGCCGCTGTTCCAGAGATAGCCCGAATTGACGTAGTCCGAGGCCTTCACCGCGTCGGGCTTCTCGACGAAGCGCGCGACCGCATGCACCTCGCCGGAGATCACCTCGCCCGGATTGATGTAGCCGTATTCGGTCGCGGGCCGCTCCGGCTTGACGCCGAAGGTGACGATGCGCCCGGTGATCGCGGCGCTGAGGCCCTCGCGGCAGGCGGCGACGAAAGCGGCGTTGTCCTGCACGACGTGGTCGGCGGCGAGCGCGAGCACGATGGCTTCGCTGGCGCGGTTCTGCGCGAACACCGCACCGGCGGCGATCGCAGGCCCGGAATCGCGGCGCATCGGCTCGAGGATCACGTCGGCCTCGATGCCGATCTCGGCGAGCTGCTCCAGCACCATGAAGCGATAGGACGCGTTGGTGATGACGATCGGCCGGTCGAACAGGGCGGGATCGGAAACCCGCAGCAGCGTGTCCTGGAAGGTCGAGCGCGTGCCGAACAGCGGCAGGAACTGTTTTGGCCGTACCTCGCGCGAAGCCGGCCACAGCCGCGTGCCGGCGCCGCCGCACATGATCAGGGGGATTATGCGTTTGTCCATCGTCATCTCAAACCTTGAAGTAGTCCCGATACCAGGTGACAAATTTATGGACCCCATGCTCGATCGGCGTTGACGGTGCAAAGCCGGTGTCGCGCATCAAATCCTCGACATCCGCGAACGTTTCCAGCACATCTCCCGGCTGCATCGGCAGCAATTCTTTGATCGCCGTCCGGCCCAGCTCCCGCTCCAGAAGACCGACGACGTGCATCAGTTCCTCAGGATGGTGATTGCCGACATTGTAGAGCTTAAACGGCGCATTTGCGGCAGCCGGATCGTCCGCGGGCACAAGATCGATCAGCTTGGATACTACACGCGTAACATCATCAACATAGGTGAAGTCGCGGCGCATTTTGCCATGGTTAAACAGCCGGATCGGCTTGCCCGCCATGATCGCGTTCACGAACAGAAACATGGCCATATCGGGCCGGCCCCATGGCCCGTAAATGGTAAAGAAGCGCAGGCCCGTGACCGGCAGGCGGTAGAGATGGCTGTAGGACTGCGCCATCACCTCGTTCGCCTTCTTGGTCGCGGCGTAGAAGCTGACGGGATGATCGGTCCGGTCCGCAACCGCAAATGGCATTTTTGTGTTGGCGCCATAAACGGAGGATGACGACGCATAGACAAGATGACGACAGCGATTGTTGCGGCAGCCCTCGAGCACGTTGAGAAAGCCGACCAGATTGGAATCGGCGTAAGCGTGCGGCTGCTCGATCGAGTAGCGCACGCCGGCCTGCGCCGCCAGATGCACGACTTGCGTGAAACGATGCCGCGCAAACAGCGCCGCGATCGCCTCGCGGTCGGCGAGATCGGCCTCGACGAAGGAGAAACGGGAATCGTTCTGCAACAGCGCCAGACGCGCCCGTTTCAACGCCGGATCATAATAGCTGTTGAGATTGTCGAGCCCGACGACAGACCGGCCTTCGCCCAGGAGCTGTCGGGCGACGTGAAAACCGATGAAGCCGGCGGCTCCCGTGACCAAAATCGCCTGATCCGTCATCCTGTTCCCTGGATTTCTAGCCAGATCCTGTTTAGCCACGCCGTCGAGGCGGTCGCAATAGGTCCCCTGTCTCGCTGGCAAGTCCTTCTTGACGACCTTAACGACGGCTATTGCAAGATCGGCGCCAAAACCATACCAAAGCGGCCGAATTCGGCGCCTCGCGTCGGGTTGCCTCAAATCATCGCAAACCGAGCTCAAGCGGGCGAGATGCGCCGAATTCTGCTGTCGACGGCCAAAATCCTGATTTCCGTAGCGCTGCTCTACCTGGCACTGCGCAAGGTCGACCTGACCGAGCTGCTGTCGCGCTTCACCGTGACCAGTCTGTTCTGGATTGGCCTCGCGATCGCGATCACGTTCCTGCAGATCTTCGTCGGCGTGCTGCGCTGGCGCGAGATCAGCGCCGTCTGCGGTGCGCCGCTCGAGCTCGGCCGGGCCATGCGCTACAACGTGATCGGCTCCTTCTTCAACCAGACCTTGCCGTCGGCGATCGGCGGCGATGCAGTCCGGTTGTGGCTCGTCGCGCGCGCCGGGGCCGGCTGGCGTGCGGCCACCTACTCGATCTTCGTCGACCGCGCGATCGGCCTGATCGCGCTCGCGGTTCTCATCGTGGCGAGCCTGCCCTGGAGCTACACCCTCATCACCGACGCGCACGGCCGCTCGGCGCTGCTGCTCGTCGACCTCCTGGCGCTCGCCGGCGGCGTCGGCTTCTTGATCTTCGGCGCGCTGCAATGGCGCTGGCTGAAGACCTGGTGGGCCACCCATCACCTTCACGCCTGCGCGGTGATCGCGAACCGCGTGATCTTCAGCCGCAGCCGCGGACCTACCATCGCCATCCTCTCCATCCTCGTTCACGTGCTGGCCGTCGTCATCGCCTGGTGCGTGGTGCAGTCGATTGCGGCCCCGGTTCGCTTCAGCGACGTCTTCCTGCTCGTGCCGCCGGTGATGCTGATCACGATGATGCCGATCTCCATCGCCGGCTGGGGTGTGCGTGAGGCCACGATGGGCCTGGCATTCGGCTTCGCCGGACTTGCCACCAATGAAGGCGTCAACGTTTCGCTGCTGTACGGCGCCGTGTTCTTCATCGTCGGCGCGTTCGGCGGCCTGGTCTGGATCCTCAGCGCGGAGAAGGCCGCGCAAGGAGCGGCTCCGATCGGGGTGCCGGAGTGACGACGTCCGTCTCGGGTCCGGACCTTGCGGCCGGACCGGTGCTGCTCGCGCTCCTGCCGGCCGTGCTGGCTGCACTGATCTCCGCCTGCATCACCCGGCTGAGCATGCCGCTGCTGCAACGTTACGCGCTGGCGCGCCCGAACGCGCGCTCGTCGCACAAGATCCCGACCCCGCAAGGTGCAGGCATCGCGGTCATCGCCGCCACCCTGCTGGTCGCTGGGCCCTGGGCGGCGTGGGCCAGCGGCGCAATTCCCCTGCCTCTGATCGGCTCGGCCCTCGTGATCGCCCTGGTCGGACTTGTCGATGACATCAGGCCCCTGCCGGTCCTGGTCCGCCTGGTGTTGCAGGCGGCAGCCGTGGCCGCCGTCGTCTTCACGGCGCCGGAGGGTGCGCGCATCGTGCCCGCGCTGCCGCTCGCGCTGGAGCGCGGCCTCATTCTGCTCGCCGGAATCTGGTTCGTGAACCTCGTCAACTTCATGGACGGGCTCGACCTGATGACGGTAGCAGAGGTGGTGCCCGTGACGGCTGCGCTCGGACTGCTCGGCTGGTTTGGCGAACTCTCGTCGTCTGCCGGACTGCTCGCCGCGGCCCTGTGCGGGGCCATGCTCGGCTTTGCGCCGTTCAACCGTCCGGCCGCAAAGGTCTTCCTCGGCGATGTCGGTAGCCTGCCGATCGGTCTTCTGCTCGGCTGGTGCCTGCTGGAGCTCGCCTGGCACGGACATCCCGCCGCGGCGCTGCTGCTGCCGGGCTATTACCTTGCGGATTCCACCATCACGCTGTTCCGGCGCGTCATCAGGCGCGAGCCGTTCTGGGCGGCCCACCGCACCCATTTCTATCAGCGCGCAACTGACCATGGGTTCACGGTCCCGCGGGTGATCGGCGAGGTGTTCACGCTCAATCTCGTGCTGGCTTTGCTCGCTTTCGTCACCGTGCGCGCCGGCTCGACGGCGATCACGATCCTGTCCTTGCTCGCAGGCGCGATCGCGGTCGCTTTCGTGCTGCGGCGCTTCTCCCGCGCTCAGGCGTCCTGAGCCGCCAGCGCCAGCCGCAACCCCTCGTCGAGCGAGACCTGCGGCTGCCAGCCGGTCGCCATCGCCTTGGAGATGTCGAGCTCGAGCGAGCCGACCAGGCTGTCATACGTATCCTGCCGGCCCAAAGCGCCGAGCAGCGTGCCGAGCACGCTCGGCGGCACGCTGAACATCCGCAGCCTCTTGCCGGACGCCTCGGCCAGACGGGTGACGAATTCCGGCGTCGAGACCTGCTCCCTGTCGGCCACGAGGAAGATCTCGAAATTGCTGGCGGGATCGGGGTGCCCCAGCCGGTGCAGGATGAACGACGCCAGGTTCTGCACGGCCAGGAAGGCGCGCTGATTGCGGATCGCGGCAAAGGGCAACGGCAGGCCGAGATTGACCGCGCGCGTCAGCAGCACGAAATTGCCCTTGGCGCCCGCGCCATAGACCAGCGGCGGCCGGACCGCCGAGATCTTCATGTCGCTGTCGCGCGCCAGCGTTCTCAAGCCGGCTTCGGCCGCCGCCTTGGACATGCCGTAGAGGCCGCGCGGCGTCAGGACGTCGTTCTCGCTGAAGGGCGCCCGGCCCTCGTTGCTGCGGCCGTGCACGAGCACGGTGCTGACGAAGATGAACTGACGCACGCCGGCAGCGGCCGCGCAGCGCGCCAGATGCAGCGTCCCGGCGATGTTGACGTTGCGGTAGAGCTGGACCGCATGCTCCTCGTTCTTGTGATGCACGCGCGCGGCGAGATGGACGACCGCGTCGGCGCCGTCCAGCGCAGCCCCCCAATCGGTCTCGGGACCGATCGTCTCGATCACGACCTCGTCGTCGCCCCCTTCCGGGTTGCGGACCGCGCGGCGAACCGACCATCCCCCGCGCGCGAGCGCCGGCACGACATGACGCCCGACGAACCCGCTCGCTCCCGTCACCAGCACGACCGGTTTGTTCTCGCTCATCGTGGCTCCGACAGGTCCGCGTTGCGCAACAATTCGTCGACCAGCGCCGCATAGGCGTTCATCGCGGTCGCCCTGTCGAAGCGCGCGGCCGTCTTCACAGCGCGCGCCGCGACGCTGCCGTCGTGGCAACGAGACGCCGTGCGGATCGCCGCGGCGAGCTGATCGGCGCGGCCCGGCGTCACGACCCAGCCGAGCCCGTTCTCGACGACGGTCAAGGCGGCCTCGGCCTCCGGCTCGGACACCAGCACCACCGGACGGCCGACCGCCAGCAGATTGTAGAACCGGCTCGGCACCGACACTCCCGCAACGTCCTTCCGGTATGGAATGATCCAGAGATCGGCCGACGACAGAAACGCCTCGAGCTCGGAATCCTCGACCCGTCCGACAAAGGAGACATTGGAGAGGTTCGCTGCCGCCTGCAACTGCTTCAGCCGTTCGAAACCGATGCCCCAGCCCGACAGCTGGAAGTGAAAGTCCGTCTCGTCCTGCAGCAGGCGCGCCGCCTCGAACACGATCTCCGGGTCATGGGTGAAGCCGAGATTGCCCGAGAGGCCGACGATGAAGCGCGCGGTGACACTCTTGCGGAACGGATTGTCCGGCGTGACCGGCCGCGGCGCGGGCACGAGCGTTGCCCAGTTCGGAATAAAGCGGATCTTGCTCCGCGTCATGCCGGAATAGCTCAGCAGCGGCCGCTCCGCGTCGCGGCCGATGGTGATGACGGCATTGAGCGCGCGGAACATCAGGCTGTTGGCGGCCCGCATCGTCCGCGTCACCAGCGAGCCGGGCTTGAGCAGGCCCGCCATCACCAGAACGTCGGGAAACAGGTCGTGCATGATCAGCGCCGAGCGCGCGCCCCTCAACCTCGCCGCCGCCGCCACCGCGTAGGGCAGCATGAACGGCGCGGTGACCGTGAGCACGACGTCCCCTCGCTTCAACTGCCGCATCAATGCGAAGAACGTGCGCGCCACGAACATGAGTTCCGACACAGCGCGCCGCACCAGCGCCGCCTTGCCCGAAATGCGGTTCTTGATCGCAACCACGCGCGGCTTGCCCGGACCGGTCTGCGAGGGCGGCAACGCGCCCGGCCATCCCGAGAGCACGACGACCTCGTGCTCGCCGGCGAGACGACAGGCAATCTCGGCCATGATCGCCGCCGTCGTGCTGGTATCCGGCGGATAATGCTGGCTGGCGACGACGATCTTGCCCAAAGGCTGCATGGTCAGGCCGCGGTCGACCCGAATTCGGGCACCGCATCCTTCAGGATGGTCCTGATGGTGGCGCGATCGTCGCGCGCGATCGCCTGCTCCAGCGCCCCGATCCATTTGCGCAGCGTCTGCATCGGCGGCTCGTTCGGCTGCGCCGCCATGATGCCGGCAACGCCGATCTCGCGGGTCGGCTCCTCGGAGGCGAACAGGATCTCGTGCAGGCGTTCGCCCGGCCGCATGCCGGTGAACACGATCTCGATGTCGTAGCCGGGTTGTAGACCGGAGAGGCGGATCATGCGCTCGGCGAGATCGACGATCTTCACCGGCTGGCCCATGTTGAGCACGTAGACCGAGACGTCGGCACGCTGCGTTCCGAGCGCATGCGTGGCCGCAGTGATGACGAGATCGCAGGCTTCGCGGATGGTCATGAAGTAGCGGACCATGTCGGGATGCGTCACCGTGACCGGGCCGCCGGCCTCGATCTGCGCCTTGAATTTCGGGACCACCGAGCCGTTCGAGGCCAGAACGTTGCCGAACCGGACCGAGATCAGGCGCATCGGCGGCTTGGCGCCGTGCGTCCCGGAAGCGAGGTCGTGATCCAGCGCCTGGCAGTACATCTCGGCAAAACGCTTGGTCAGGCCGAGCATCGACACCGGCTCGATCGCCTTGTCGGTCGAAATCATCACCATGGCCTCGGCGCCGGCGGCAACGGCGGCATCCGCCACGTTGATGGAGCCGAAGATATTGGTCTTGACGCCCTCGCTCCAGTCACGTTCGAGGATCGGCACGTGCTTGAGGGCGGCGGCGTGGAACACGATGTCCGGCCTGAATTCCATCATCAGTCGCGTGATGCGCTCGCGGTCGCGGATGTCGGCAATCCGCCCTTCGATCTCGGCGGACGCGCCCCGCGCGGCGAGCGCTTCGGTGATCGCGTAGAGCGCCGGCTCCGAGTTCTCCACGATCAGGAGCCGCGCAGCGCCGAAGGCGACGACGCGCTCGCAGATCTCGGAACCGATCGAGCCGCCGCCGCCGGTGACGATCACCGCCTTGCCGTTGATCAGCTCCTCCAGGCGGCCATAGTCGATCGTCTCGCTCGGCCGCAGCAGGAGGTCCTCGACCGCGACGGCCGTGAGCCGCGGCGTATCGCCGCTCTCCAGCGAAGGCATCCGGTTGACGATCACGCCCAACTTGCGCGCCCGCATCAGGATCGATTCCGGGTGCGCTTCCGGCTCGAATGCCGACGGCGTCATGACGAGGCGTGCGATCGCCTTGTTGCGCTTGGCGAAGTCGGCGATGACGTCCTCGATGTCGTCGATGCCGCCCAGCACCGGCACATTGCGGATGAACTGACCGCGATCCGAGCTCGACGGCGACAGCACGCCGACCGGCCAGATGCGCTTGATCGCCCCGCTCTCGATGCCGCGCAGCAGCACTTCGGCATCCGCAGCGCGGCCGATCAGCAGCGTCGGCGCGGCATCCCCGCCTCTCGCATGACGCCGCACCCGCGTATAGCGGAAGTAGCGGTAGGCCATGCGCAGCGCGCTGAGAAAGGAGATCTCGAGAAACCAATAGAGGACGATCGTCACCTTGCCGAGGAAGAAGGCGCCGCGGACGTTGGGGGCGACGAAGATGTAGTCGAGCACCAGCAGGGCGACCGTCAGCACGGTCGCGACGCGGATGATGTTCAGCGCGTCAGGCAGCGAGATGAAGCGCCATTTCGTCGTGGTCAGGTTGAAGATGAAGAACACGACCACGCTGAAGGCGAGGAAGTAGGGCAGAAGCTGGAACAGCAGCGGCAAGCGATCGAAGAAGCCTTCGCCGCCCTCGAATCGCAGATAAAAGGCGGCAAAAAGCGCCGCCGTGGTCGCCAGCAGGTCGTGAAGCGCGATCAGGAAATTGCGCAAGGTGAGATGCGAAAGACGCGTCATCCGCCGACCGATGAAAACCCAGTTAGATGCAACCTGACCGCGCTGATAGCCCATCTGGACCAGACTTGCCAGCCGCGCGGCCGCTCAGGAACCGGCTTCCCCCATCTTCGCCCTGGCCTGTTGTGCCCGGAGCACCATGCCGCCGGCGACACCGACGCCGATGACGTACATCCAGCCCTCGTGGAAGTCGAACAGATGGGAATTGAACAGCGAGGTGAAGACGTTCTGCACAACCACCAGGAGCCCGATCCAGTTGGCGAGCCCCTCGCCGCGAAACAGCAGCAGATGCAGGATCCAGATGGCGTAGAGAACGACGATGCCGATCACGCCCCATTGCACGGCAACGTTCAGCGTCTGGTTATGCGGGTTGCCGATCACCTCGGCAGACGCCTGGTACTGACCGGCCGGCGTCGCAACGCGTTCGAACAATCCGCGCGTCGAGCCGGTGCCGTGCCCTTTGATCGGGGCCTCCGCGAAGAAGCCGAGCGACTTCCGCCAGAATTCGAGCCGCAGGCCGAGCGAGGTCGGCTCGCCCTTTTCGACATAGCGCGTGTAGTCGTCGGAAAACCTCTCGGCCGTATGGCGCAAATAGGGCGAGGCCTGCCAGGCGAGAACGGCGACGGCGAGCAAACCGGCGGAGATGAGTGCGATGCTGCGCCCTTTGAGATGAAGCAGCGCGAACACGCCGAACATGATCGGAACGGTGACGAGCGCCGTGCGGGACACCACCACGAATGTCATGTTGACGAAGAAGCTCAGCGCCAGCGCCGTCAGCAGTCCGGCGAACCAGTATCGCTTCTCGCGCAGCAGCGTCACGATCGGATAGGCGAGCGCGACCGCGCAAAGCGCGAATTCCTGACTCTGGTCGATGTAGTTCTTGACGAAGACGCCGCGCTCGGGCGGATCGGTCTTGAGCGCGAGGTTCGGATAGAAGGCGACCAGCCAGGACATCACCGACAGCAGCGCGCAAGACACCAGGAAGGCGGTGAAGATCCAGCGTCCGCGCGGCGAACGCTCGAAATGATAGAGCAGGACCGGCAGCACCAGCAGCTTGATGGTCGGATTGATCGCGTAGGATCGGGCGGCCCAGGGCGCCTCCGACCAGAGCGTCCCCACCAGTGCGAGCAGCACCAGCGCAATCGGAGCCAGACAGATCGGACGCTTCAGGAACTGCAGGAAAGCGCGGACGTCGAGAAACGGCACCATGCAGAGCAGCATCAGCGCGTTGAAGATCCCGGCAAGCGAGGTCGACCAGGGCAGCGAGGCTGCGGTCAGGACCGCGAAGACATCGACGGTCTCGCTCCAGGCAGCCGGGCTGCGCAGACGGCGAAGCAACATCTGGCCAGCCGTTTCGCGAGCAAGCGCCGTCACTTGCCGCCTCCCCGGGCGCGATGCACCAGCGCCGTCGTGCTGAAGCCCTGGAGGATGTCGACCAGCACGACCACCCCGCCCGCTTCCTCGACAACCTCGTGGCCGACCACCTGCTCGCGGGTGTAGTCGCCGCCCTTCACCAGCACGCCGGGCTTGATCCGCCTGATCAGGTCGATCGGCGTATCCTGTTCGAAGATGACGACGAGATCGACGGCCTCCAGCGCGGCCAGCACTTCCGCGCGCGCGCGTTCGTCCTGGACCGGCCGCTCGGCCCCCTTGAGCCGCCGCACCGAGGCGTCGCTGTTGAGCCCGACGATGAGGCGGTCGCAGGCGGCGCGTGCCGCGGTCAGCACCTTGACGTGGCCGGGATGCAGGATGTCGAAGCAACCATTGGTGAAGCCGACGCGCAGTCCCTGCCTTCGCCACTCGGCGAGCTGCGCGTCGAGCGTATCCGGATCGAGCACGATCTTTTCCTCGGCCGCGAGCGTGGCATGCGGCAGGATTTTTCGGCGCAGCTCGGCCGCGCTCACGCTGGCAGTGCCTTGCTTGCCGACCGCGACGGCGGCAGCGGCGTTGGCGATGCGCAGCGCAGCGTCCCAGTCGGCGCCGGCCGCAAGCGAGACCGCGAGCGAGGCGGCGACGGTGTCACCGGCGCCGGAGACGTCGCGCACCTTCACCGGAAACGCCGGAACGTGAACGGCCTCGCCCGCCCGCGGCACCAGCGTCATGCCGTGCTCGCCTTGCGTGACCAGGATCGCCTCGCAATCGGCGAGCCGCATCACGTCCTCGCTGGCATCGACAATGCTCTGGGGCGTGTCGGCGCGGCTGCGCGTCGCCTCCGAGAACTCCTTGCGGTTGGGCGTGAGCAGCGTCGCGCCGCGATAGATCGCCCAGTTGAGGCTCTTCGGGTCGACGATCACGGGCTTGCCGAGCTTTCGCGCCGCATCGATGGTGTGACGGATCACGCGCGCCGTCAGCACGCCCTTGGCGTAGTCCGACAGCAGCACGATATCGGCCCGCGCGATCTGCGGCAGGATCGCATCGATCAGCCTGGTCTCGACGTCATCGGAGGCAGGCTGCGCCTGCTCCCAATCCGCGCGCAGCATGTGCGTCGAGAAATGCTCGGAGACGAAACGGACTTTTCGCGTGGTCGGCCGCGACGGGTCGCACACCAGCACGCTTTCGATTCCGGCCTGCTCGCCAAGCGCCGAAGCGAGCCGCTTGCCCGCATCGTCCTCGCCGACGAGGCCGACGAAGATGCAGCGCGCACCCAGCGAGGCGACATTGCGCGCGACGTTGCCGGCGCCACCGATATGGATCTCGCTGCGTTGCGCCGCGATGACGGGCGTCGGCGCTTCCGGCGAGATCCGTGACACCTCGCCATAGACGAACTCGTCCAGCATGATGTCGCCGATGCACAGCACCGTACGACTTGAGATGGCCTGCGCGAGGGTGTCGAAATCGAGAATGGGCGTCGGCATGGTCAAAGAGCCTCAGCGGAAGCGGTCGGGCCGGTCGAGATAGTCCCCGACATAGGCTTTCACCGCGTCCTCGAGCGTCGTGAAGCCGCCGTTATAGCCGGCGCGGTGCAGGCGATCGACCTCGCTTTGGGTGAAGTATTGGTAAGCCCCGCGGATCTGCTCGGGCATGTCGATATATTCGATGTTGGGCCTGGTGCCGAGCGCCGCATAGGCCGCCAGCATCAGATCCCTGAAGCTGCGCGCCTTGCCGGTTCCGACATTGAAAAGTCCTGATACCGACGGCGTCGCCATCAGCCACATGATGACGCGCACGACGTCGTCGACATAGATGAAATCGCGGCGCTGATCGCCGTCGGCGATGCCCTCGCGATGCGACTTGAACAATTGCACGACACGGCCCGCTTTGACGTCGTCGAAGCGACGCGCCAGCACGCTCATCATCGAGCCCTTGTGATATTCGTTGGGGCCGAACACGTTGAAGAATTTCAGGCCGACGCATTGCGGCGGCAGCGGATCGCCGTTCGCGACGCGCCCGGCGACCGAAAGGTCGAACACGTGCTTGCTCCAGCCGTAGAGATTCATCGGCCGAAGCTTCTTCAATGCGGCAAGCGAGGCATCGTCGTCGAAACCGGTCTCGCCGTCGCCATAGGTCGCCGCCGAGGAGGCGTAGATGAACGGCACCGCGCTCGCCGTGCACCAGTCGAGCAGGCGCGTCGACAGCCGGAAATTGGTCTCGAACACGAGGTCGCCGTCGGTCGCGGTGGTGGCCGAAATCGCCCCGAGATGGATCACGGCATCCAGCTTGCGGCCTTTCAGCCAGTCCATCAGCTCGGCCGGGGGGACGATATCCACAAGCTGTCGCTTGGCGAGGTTGCCCCATTTGCCCTCGTTGCCGAGGACATCGCAAACCACGACGTCGCTGCGGCCCGAATCGTTGAGCGCGGCCACGACATTCGACCCGATAAAACCGGCCCCGCCGGTAACCAGCAACATCCAGAAATCCCTGCCCGATTTTTGCGGCCCGGCCCTGCCGTAGCGCATGAGCCGTCAAAGTGTAAGCGGTTTTGGGATTGAACGGTCTGCCGGCTTTACCTGCCGGCCCGGAGCGGCTACCGAACCCGCCACCATCAGATTGCACGCTCCATTTAACGAATGAACCATAATTCACAGCTTAGCGGGGAGACGGACCGGAGCGACACCCGCCCGATTCTGATCATTCCCTACATGTGGATCGGCGACTTCGTCCGGAATCACACCGTCGTGCGGGTCCTGAAGGAGCGCTGGCCCAACCGGCCGGTCGATCTCCTGACCACCTCCCTCTGTGCGCCGCTGGTCGATTACATGCCCGGCGTGCGTCAGGGCATCGTCTGGGACCTGCCGCGCGGCAGGCTTGCCGTGGGCCGCCAACTGGCCCTGGCAAAGCTCCTGCGCGCGCAGAACTACGGCACGGCGCTGGTCCTGCCGCGGACCTGGAAGGCGGCCATTGCCCCTGCCCTGGCCGGCATTCCAGAACGGGTCGGCTTTGTCGGCGAGTTCCGGTTCGGGCTGCTCAACCGCTGGCGCTGGGGCGAGAAGAAGCTGCCGCGCTTCATCGACAAGAACGCCGCCCTGGCCCAGCCCGACGGCGCCCCCCTGCCCCCGGAATGGCCGGTGCCGCAATTGCGGGTCCCGGCGGAAGACATCGTCCGCTGGCGCCAGGCCAACGGCCTCGGCGCGGGGGCCGCGGTGGCGCTCGCCCCAGGCTCGGTCGGCGTCTCCAAACGCTGGACGTATTATCCGGAGGCAGCCCGCCTCCTGGTCGAGCGCGGCCTCGAGGTCTGGGTGGTCGGCGGCCCCGGGGAAAAAGGCCTCGCCCAGGAGATCGTCGCCGCGGGTGGCCCTGGGACCGCGGGCGGCCCTGGCGTGCGTGACCTCACCGGCAACGACTTGCGCAACGGCGTGCTGGCGATGGCCGCGGCGGGCGTCGCCATCTCCAACGATTCCGGCCTGATGCACATCGCAGCAGCCCTTGGCACGCCCACCATGGGCATCTTCGGCCCGACCAGCCCCTATCTCTGGGCCCCGCTCAACGGCCTCGCCGCCACCGTGGTGCAGGACAAGGAAAAGCTGTCCTGCCAGCCTTGCCAGAGCACGATCTGCAAGATGAACGACCATCGCTGCATGCGGAACATTGCAGCGAGCGAGGTGGTGGCGATCGCGCAGCGGGTGCTGGGGGAAGCTGCGCAGCCGGGGACGTGAAAATCGGCGAGGCGTGCGCCGCTGAGGCTCCCGCCGGTGTTTTGCCTGACGCGTCAAATTTGATCTCGCGGGATCTGCACGGTTTCGCACTGAACGCCAAGCCATTGATTCGGCTCACCCCTCCTACTGTGCATGGGGTTGTTTTCGCGATTTCGATTGGCCGGTACGACGTCGGGCTCAGAGCAGCGGCCGATAGACCTCCCCGATCTGCGCCGCTTCCGCATCGAGACTGAATTTTGCGAGCACCCGCGCGCGCCCGCGCTCGCCCATCGCGGTCGCCGCAGCCACATCGCGCATCAGCGGCTCCAGCGCGGCAGCCAGCGCGTCCGCATCACCGGTCGGGATCAGCACGCCTGTGACGCCATCCTCGACCACGAGTTCGGCAGCTCCAGCGCGTGCGGCAACCAGCGCACTCCCCGCCGCCATCGCCTCGATCAGCGTCAGGCCAAAGCCTTCATTGCGCGAGGTGAAGGCGTAGATCGTCAGCCGCTGATACCAGCGCTGCACCGCCTCGATCGGGAGCTCGCCGGTGATGACGATGCGCGATTGCAGGCCGGCGGCCTCGATCCGTTTCTTCAAATCGTTGGCAAACGGCGTCTGCTCGGCCGTGACCTGTCCGACGATGACAGCTGTGAAATCCGGATGGCGCGGCAACAGCCGGCACATCGCATCGACGAACACATCGGTGCCCTTCTGCGCGCGCACGCGGCCGAAGCAGCCGATGGCGTAGCGGCCCGGCAGCGCGGCTTCCGCGAAGGCAGCTGTGCGGTCGATCGGCGGCGCGTAGACGTCGGTGTCGACGCCATGCGGGATCACGGTCGCCTTCACCTTCAGGAACGATGCCGAGATATCCGACGTCGCGATGATCGCGTCCATGCGCCGGATCAGCCAGCGCGTGATCCATGAGTGATGCCGCTGTGCTGCCGAGGTGAACACGAGCTTCAGCGGCCAGCCGAGTGCGCGCAGCACGACGCCGGCGATCATCTCGTTGTTGCGCCGCGCGTGCCAGATCAACGGCGCCCTGCGCCGCCACAGCTTGAGCAGATCGCCAACGCCGAGACGCGCGATGCCCGCCGGCGCGTCCGAGCCGAGCCACGCCGCGCGATACAGCTTCGCCAGCCGCGGCGCCACCATCCGGTTGGTCGCAGTGACCCCGGAATAGCGCCTGTGCAGATTTGGCACGATCACTTCGAGATCGCCGGGAAAATTGGCCACGTCGCGCTCCGTTTGACAGGCCCCCTATACGCAACATTAAGCATAGTGACCAGTTCAGCCGCGCCGATACCCCCTCTTCACCACGCAAGCGCTAGTTTTGCGCGTTGATCGAAGACGGGTGAGATCATGACTGTGCTAGTCACCGGCGGCGCCGGCTATATCGGAAGTCACACGGTCCTCGCGCTGGCGGAAGCCGGCGAGGACGTGGTCGTGATCGACGATCTCTCGACCGGTTTCTCCGCTTATCTGCCCGAGGGCGTGCCGCTGTTCATTGGGGACGCCGGCGACGAGAACCTGCTCGAGGGCGTGATCGCCCAGCACAACATCGAGAGCATCATCCATTTCGCGGGCTCGGTCGTCGTGCCGGATTCGATGCGCGATCCGCTCGGCTACTACCGCAACAACTTCATGACCGCGCGCAACCTGCTGAACGTGGCAGTCAAGCGCGGCATCAACCGATTCATCTTTTCCTCGACCGCTGCCGTCTACGGCAATCCGGACCAGGTGCCGGTGCCCGAGCACGCGCCGACGCGGCCGCTGTCGCCCTACGGCTCGTCGAAGCTGATGACCGAGATCATGCTGCACGACGTCGCCGCCGCCTACGGCATGCAGTATGTCACCTTGCGCTATTTCAACGTCGCCGGCGCCGATCCGCACGCGCGCATCGGGCTTGCCACGGTCGGCGCCACGCATCTGCTCAAGATCGCGGTCGAGGCCGCGACCGGCCAGCGCGCCAAGATCGACGTGTTCGGCACCGACTATCCGACGCCCGACGGCAGCTGCATCCGCGACTTCATCCACGTCACCGACCTCTCGCAGGCGCATCGCTCGGCCCTGGCCTATCTGCGCAACGGCGGCGCCTCGACGACGCTGAATTGCGGCTATGGCCGCGGCTATTCGGTGCTCGAGACCATCGACGCCGTGCGCCGGGTGTCGGGCCGCAGCTTCGCGGTGCAATACGCCCCGCGCCGGCCCGGCGACATCATGACCATGGTCGCCGACACCAGCCGCATCCGCGGCCTGCTCGACTGGAAGCCGCGATACGAGGACCTCGAGACCATCGCGGCCCACGCGCTGGCCTGGGAGGACAAGCTGTTCCACGAGCGCCATGGCGAGCTCCGCCAGGCCGCCTCCGCCTAAATTCATCCCCAGCGCAAGCCCTTAATTGGGCTTGAAAAACCGTAGCTGAGCGGGCACAGAGGCCGTTCGATCCCTGACGCGCGGGCAGGCTTGTCCTGCGCCGTCAATGGACCCCGGATGGCTCAGTCTCCAAAGAAAATCACCGACGATCCCTATGCGGCTGCGACCCTGATTCGCCGCCTCGTCACGGAACAGGGCATCGTCTACTGGCGGCGCTACCTCGTCGCCTTCGCGCTGATGGCGGTCGCCGCCGGCGCGACCGCATGCGCGACCTACGTGCTCGGCCAGGTCATCAACCAGGCCTATGTCGACAAGAACATCCCGGGCATCGCGATGTTCTCCGGCATCACCGTGCTCCTGCTCTTCATCAAGGGCGTGGCCACCTACGGCCACATGGTGATCCTGACCAAGATCTCGAACGCCATCCTTGCCACCAACCAGCGCCAGCTGTTCGCCAAGCTGATGCGCGAGAGCGTCGGCTTCTTCTCCGAGCGGCACTCGTCCGAATTCCTCGCGCGCCTCACGGCCGGCGCCAAGTCGATCACCGACGTGCTCAACATGCTGGTCAACGCCATCGGGCGCGACCTGTTGATGCTGCTCGCCATGATCGGCGTGATGGTGTGGCAGGACCCGCTGATGTCGTTCATCGGCCTCGTCGCCGTGCCGCCGGCGATGCTGGTGCTGCGCAAGCTGGTCAAGCGCATCAAGGGCCTCGCCTTCAACCAGTTCACCGGCACCGCCGACATCATGGAGACGATGCAGGAATCGCTGCAGGGCATCCGCACCGTCAAGGCGTTCACGCTGGAAGAGACGATGCAGAAGCGCATCGACGAGAACATCGCGATCGTCGAGCGCAATGCCAACAAGATGGCGCGCGTCGCCAACCGCTCCAACCCGCTGATGGAGATGTTGGGGGGCTTCGCCGTCGCCGGCTGCCTGATGTACGGCGGCTACAGCGTGGTCGCGCTCAACGCCACGCCCGGTGCGTTCTTCTCGTTCATGACCGCGTTCCTGATGGCGACCGAGCCGGCCAAGCGGCTGGCGCGGCTCAACATCGACCTCAACAGCCAGCTGGTCGGCGCCCGCATGCTGCTCGAGATCATCGACAGCCCGGCGAGCGAGCATTCCGACGACGACAAGCCGGCACTGAAGCTCTCCGATGCCCGCATCGAGCTGCGCGACGTCAGCTTCTCCTATCGCTCGGGCGAGACCGTGCTCAACCGCATGAGCTTCGTTGCCGAGCCAGGCAAGGTCACGGCGCTGGTCGGCCCATCCGGCGGCGGCAAGTCGACCGTGCTGGCGCTGCTGTTGCGCTTCCACGAGGTCACGCAAGGCGACATCGTGATCGACGGCCAGTCGATCGGCGCGGTCTCGCGCAAATCGCTGCGGGCGCAGACCGCCTATGTCGGCCAGGACGTCTACCTGTTCCGCGACACCATCCGCAGCAACATCGCCTTCGGCAAGCCGGGCGCGAGCGAGGACGAGATCATCGAGGCGGCGAAAGCGGCCTGCGCGCATGATTTCATCATGAGCTTCCCACTCGGCTATGACACGCCGGTCGGCGAGCACGGCGCGCAACTGTCCGGCGGCCAGCGCCAGCGCATCGCGGTGGCGCGTGCACTGATCAAGAATGCGCCGATCATCCTTCTGGACGAAGCCACCGCCGCGCTGGATTCGGAGTCTGAACGGCAGGTACAGGAGGCCATCGAGCACCTCTGCCGAAACCGCACCACCATCGTGATCGCGCACCGCCTGCACACCATCATGCACGCCGACAGCATCCTGGTGGTCGAGGGCGGCGAGATCGTCGAGCAGGGCCGGCACGACGATCTGCTGCGCCGCGGCGGGCGCTATGCCTCGTTCTTCCGCTTGCAACATCACGATGCCGGCGCTCTGGCGCCGCTCAGCGCAACCGCCTAGAGTTCCTCGTCAACCTCAAGAGCCGCGAGACCCGCATGAACGCCGCCTCCTACGTCATCCCGCTTCCACCCCAGGCATCGCTCCCCGTCGTCGGAGAAAGCGGCCGCTTTCCGGTGCGCCGCATCTGGTGCGTCGGCCGCAACTATCTCGAGCACATCCGCGAGATGGGCAATGACGAGCGCGCCCCGCCGTTCTTCTTCGCCAAGCACGCCGACATGCTGGTGCCCGACGGCGCCACCATCCCCTATCCGCCGCTGACCAAGGATCTGCATCACGAGGTCGAGCTGATCGTCGCGATGAAGAGCGGCGGGCTCAACATCCCCGCCGACAAAGCACTGGATCACGTCTACGGCTACGCCGTCGGCATCGACCTCACCCGCCGCGACCTCCAGATCGCCTCGCGCAAGAAGGAGCGTCCGTGGGAGATCGGAAAGTCGTTCGACGGCTCCGCGCCCGCCTCGGCGCTGCAGCCGGCCTCGAAGATCGGTCACCCCACCAAGGGTCGGATCTGGCTCACGGTCAACGGCAAGGAAGCCCAGACCGGCGATCTCGAGCAGATGATCTGGAACGTGCCGGAGACGATCTGGCAGCTCTCCCAGCAGGTGAAGCTCGCCGCTGGCGACATCATCATGACCGGCACGCCCGCCGGCGTGTCGCAGCTCCAGCCGGGCGACAAGCTCGAATGCGGCGTCGACGGCGTCGGCACGCTGAAGGTCAGCATCGGCCAGCCTGAATAGGTTGAACTGCATCTCGAAATCGAAAGGCCCCGGACATCTCCGGGGCCTTTCGCGTCTCGAATATGCGGTCGCGGTCTACCAGGCTTTCACCGGCCGATTGGCGTGAGACGCCTGCGGCACACCGCGATTGAGCGACATGTGCGAGTGCACGCAGAGCCATCCGTCGCTCTCTCTTGAAAACACCATCGTCGCCCGGCCGGGACGTGCAAATGTGCTGCCGTCGGGATGATAGCCCGTGCTCGTCCACGGCGCGATCACCGTCGCCATCGTGCCGTCGGAGGATGCCAGGACCGAGCACTGATCGAGCACGAAACGAAACTCGGCCGTCTTCGGCCAGACGTTGTCCCACTGCGTCGTGACCCATTGATCGAGACCGGGAATGACATCGTTATGTGTGCCGAAGGCGAGCACATCAGGGTGGAACAGCGGCCGCGCCGAGGCGTAGTCGACCTCGCGGACATAGCCCGCGAACGTGTCCAGCCACTGCCGGAAGAATTGAACGATCTCGGTGTTCGCAAGTGGCAACGAGGCCATTGCCTGCTCCATGTTTGGCCGCTCGATCAAGGCAATCCTGTTGCCATGCAACGAACCGTCCAGCAAGATATCTGACCTGGGAGTTCCGGCGCCGATTGATCGGCGAACCGGGCCGATTTTCATGGAGCCAGACTCATGAGACGCCTTCTCCTGCTTGCGGCTACCCTCGTCGCCACGTCCAACGCTGCCAGCGCGCAATCCAGCCAGCCCTATGCCGGCCTTGAGCAACGCCCGATCAAGGCACTCTCCCAGCAGCAGATCGACGACCTCACGGCTGGGCGGGGTATGGGCTTGGCGCTTGCCGCCGAACTCAATGGCTATCCGGGTCCGAGCCATGTTCTCGAGCTCGGCGATCGCCTGGAGCTGACCCCGGACCAGCGCATCCAGATTCAGCGGCTCTTCGATGCCATGAAGCAAGAGTCGGTCCCTCTGGGCAGCAAGCTTGTCGAGCAAGAGCGGGAGCTGGACAATCTCTTCTCAAGCCGCGCAGTGACTTCAGAGTCACTCAAATCCGCTCTCGTTTCCATCTCGGAAACCCAGGCACTGCTGCGCGAAAGCCATCTGAAATATCATCTGTCAACGGCAGCATTGCTGGATCATCGTCAAATGCAGCGATACGCGGAGCTGCGCGGCTATCAGCGCGCCGATGGCTCCGGGGGACACAGGCACCATCACTAGGACATGCTGACTGCGTGGTTCGCCGTCGTTTCGCTTCTCTATGCGACGGTAGGTCAGGCTGGAGGAACGGCATTTCTCGCCTTGATGGCCTTTGCCTCGTTTCCTCCAAACGAAATGCGGCCAACGGCTCTGTTGCTGAATATCGTCGCGGCGACCTATTCCACGTGGCTCTTCAATCGCGGCAGCTACATCGACTGGGCGAAACTCAAGCCGCTTCTGATCGCCTCACTGCCGACCACCTTTGCCGGCGCATCCATCGTTCTGGCCGAAGGCATCTACCACACGGTCACGGGCCTCGTGCTCATGCTCGCCGCTGTCGTCCTGTTGTTCGGACGGAGCAACGACGATGTTGCAGATCGCGCGACCCCGCTCTGGGCGGCGATACTTACGGGCGCAGGTGTCGGGTTCATCTCCGGGCTTACCGGCGTCGGCGGCGGGGTTTTCCTCGCCCCCATCCTGGTCGGGATGCGCTGGGCATCACCCAGGCAGACGGCGGCGCTTTCGGCGCCATTCATACTGGGAAACTCCATCGTCGGGTTGATTGGCGCACTCCACGCGGGACAGATGGCGTCGACCCAGACTTGGCTCTACGCCTTGGGTGCGCTTGCTGGTGCCGCGGTAGGAACCACGATTGGTCTGCGATGGCTCTCGCAAGCGGCAACGCGATACATTCTCGCCGCGATCCTTGGGTCCGCCGGCGTTCAGCTCGTGGCCTTCGCTGCGAGGTAAGGGGGGATCGTAGGGCGGTCCACGCTGCGCCTTCGCTCTTCGCGCGACGGCGGAAAGGTCGCGGATCCACCCTACAGCTTCGCTCCTCAGTTCAGCGCCGAATACACGATGAGACCGAGGATCAGCGCCGTCAGCGAGTACTTCAGCGTGTAATAGACGTTGCGGTTCCACTCCTTAACCTTGCGGCTGCCGAGATGGATCTCGTAGAGCTTGCCGAACACCTTGTTGAGCACGCCGACATTCTCGCCCTCGACGTTCTGGGTCGCCGAGGCCTTGACGATGTGATGGCTGACCCAGCGATTGATCGCGGTCATGAAGCCATATTTCATCGGGCGCTCGACGTCGCAGAACAGGATGATGCGGTTGACGTCGGTCGCATTCTCGGCGCTGTGAATGAAGGTCTCGTCGAACATGAAGGCCTCGCCGTCGCGCCAGACGCATTCGACGCCGTCGACCAGGATGCGGCACTTGTTCGAGTTCGGCGTGACGAGGCCGAGGTGATAGCGCAGCGAGCCCGCGAAGGGATCGCGGTGCGCGCCGAGCTTGCCGCCGGGCGGCAGCATCGCGAACATCGCGCCGTGCACGCTCGGGATCGACTTGAGCAGCTCCACCGTCTTCGGGCACAGCGTGTTCGCCGACGGCAGGAAGTCGTCATACCATTTCAGGTAAAATCGCTTCCAGCCGCTCTTGAAGAACGAGTAGAAACCCCAGTCGTTGTTCTTCGCAGCCGCGCGGATGAACCCTTCGTCGAACAGGCGCACGGCCTCGTCGCGAATGGTCTCCCAGTTCTCACTCAGCGGCTTCAGCTCCGGAAACTGCTCGACCGAAATCACCGGCTTGTTCGGCACCGCCGAGCCCGCATACATCAGCACGTTGTAGGGCGCGAGATAGGTCGAGTGATCGCCGAGCTGGCGCGCGAAGCGCAACCGCTGCTTGCCGCGGAAGTGAACGTAAATGGTCGAGGCCGCCAGCACATACAAAATGACAAGTTGCGGCGCAAAAAGCTGTTTCAACATTTCCCCAGTTCCCAACTGAACCCAGCCGGGGACGTGATCTACCCCGACCCGGTCCGAGCGGCAAGATATTCACCGGTGGGTTGCAATCACGCTGGAGAGAGCGCCCGGGCGGAACCCGGGGCTGGAATCGCCGAAACCGACCGGATCACGCCCGCGACAGCGCCTGCAGGCCCTTGAATGTCAGGCGCTTGGGATCGGTAACGCCGGCGAGATAGAGCCGGCGGATGAAGGCGATGACGGCATCGCGATCGCAGTCTGTCAGCGCAACGACGGCGTCGACTGCAATTCTCTGGGCTTCCATTGGGCTTACCTCGGCCTTGCGAGTAACCCCGGCCGAGACAGGCTAGGACCGATCTCCTAATCCGGCGTTAACCGTTCGGCAGCGTCGCCGATTCAGCTGCGCGGCCGAATACGTAAAACGACGCATAGAGCAGCCGTCAGGAATAGCGCATCACGCCGTCGTCGATCCGGCCAAAGCGCAGGGACACGATGTCGAGCGCGTAGTTTTGGTAGAGCCGCCATGGTTGCTTCGAGCCCTGCTTCGGCATTTTTGCGACCGAGCGCTGCACATAGCCCGAGGTGAAATCGAGCGACGGCTGGGCGGTGATCTCGGGGTCGTCATTATGCGGCATGGCTTGCCGGAAATTGTGCCGGTCCATGTAATTGATGAGACGGCAGACATATTCGCAGGTGAGATCGCATTTCAGCGTCCAGGACGCGTTGGTGTAGCCAAAGGCCGAGGCCATGTTGGGCACGTCGGCATACATCATGCCCTTGTAGGTTAGCGTCTTGGCGAAATCGACGGCACGGCCGTCGACGCTCACCTCGAGACCGCCGACGACCTGGAGCACCAGCCCGGTCGCCGTCACGATGATGTCGGCCGCGAGCTCGCGACCGTCCTTGAGACGGATGCCGTCATGCGTGAACGTGTCGATCTCGCTGGTGACAACGCTGGCGCGCTGCTCGCGGATCGCCTTGAACAGGTCGCCATCGGGCACCAGGCAGAGCCGCTGATCCCAGGGATTGTAGCGCGGGGTGAAATGGGTCGCGACGTCGTAGTCGGGACCGAGCGCCATCTGCACGCCCTTGAGAATGAGGTCCTTCACCTTTGCGGGCCTGCGCCGGCTGAGCTGGAAGAAGAACATCCCCCACATCACGTTGCGCCAGCGGATGACATGATAAGCCAGCCGCGTCGGCAGGTTGCGGCGCAATTTGTTGGCGACGGGGTCCTGCGCCGGACGCGACACCACGTAGGTCGGCGAGCGCTGCAGCATGGTGACCTGTGCCGCCTTCTTGGCGAGCTCCGGCACCAGCGTCACCGCGGTGGCGCCTGAGCCGATCACGACCACGCGCTTGCCGGCATAGTCGATGTCCTCGGTCCATTTTTGCGGATGCACGATGCGGCCGGCAAAATCCGAGGCCCCCTTGAACTCCGGCGTGTAGCCCGCCTCGTATTTGTAATAGCCCGAGCACATGAACAGGAAATTGCAGGTGAAGCGCACGAGTTCGGTTGCGCCCTCGCCCGAGATGCGTTCGGCCTCGATCGTCCATCGCGCGTCCGGCGTCGACCACGAAGCGCGCTTGACGCGGTGGCGGAAGCGGATGTGCTTCTCGATGCCGTTCTCGGCCGCGGTCTCGCGTACATAGTTGAGGATCTGCGGCCCGTCCGCGATCGCCTTCGGATCGGTCCACGGCTTGAAGGAATAGCCGAGCGTGAACATGTCACTGTCGGAGCGGATGCCGGGATAGCGAAACAGATCCCAGGTGCCGCCGATGCAGTCGCGCCCCTCCAGGATGACGTAGCTCTTGGCCGGACACTTGGTCTGCAAATGATAGCCCGCGCCGATGCCGGACAGGCCGGCACCGACGATGAGGACGTCGAAATGTTCTTTGGCTTCGGTCATGGCGCTTCTCCCTCGTCACAGGATGGCAGCGCCATGGCAAATTGCAACCATCAGCTGGCTGCAGCCGCTACGCAGGCCGTGTCGAAGAACTCGTGGTACTCGACCGCCCTGCCATTCTCAAAGCGCCAGAAATCAACCTTGGGCGTCGTCGCGACCTTTCCGCTCCTCTTGTTCTTCCATGCGCATTCACCGCGCACGACGACGGCATCGCCCTGCGCAACGAATTCGTCCATCTTGTAGTATTGCATGCTCCAGTCGGCCAGCAGGCCGTCGAAATAGCCGCGCAGCTCGGTGCGGTCGTCATAATGCTTGGCAAAGGGCACCGGCTCGGCTCCCTGCGGTATCGAATCGAACTTGATCTGCGGACCGATCACATTGTCGAACCAATAGTCCACGTCTTGGCCCTTGCTATCGCTCCACTGGCGATAGGCTTCCTTCAACAGCTGAACATTGGCTTCGCTGGACATCGCATTTCCTCCATATGCATTCTGACAATGAACGTAGGAAAAAGCGGCCGCCCGCTCTGGAAGTGGCAGGCTTGTTTGGGCTCTACCTGAAAGCGTAACACAGGAAGGTCCAACAAAAAAAGCCCCGGATCGCTCCGGGGCCTTTGTGTCGCAACTGCAATCGGATCAGTAGCGGTAATGGTCCGACTTGTACGGGCCTTCCTGCTTGACGCCGATGTAGTCGGCCTGGTCCTTGCGGAGCTCGGTCAGCTTCACGCCGATCTTGGCGAGGTGCAGGCGGGCGACCTTCTCGTCGAGGGTCTTCGGCAGCACGTAGACTTCCTTCTTGTACTTGCCGTCCTTGTTGTTGGCGAACAGCTCGATCTGCGCCAGCGTCTGGTTGGTGAAGGACGCCGACATCACGAAGGACGGATGGCCCATCGCGTTGCCGAGGTTCACGAGGCGGCCTTCCGACAGCATGATGATGCGGTGCTTGTCGGGGAATTCGATCTCGTCGACCTGCGGCTTGATGTTGGTCCACTTCAGGTTACGCAGCGAGGCGATCTGGATCTCGTTGTCGAAGTGACCGATGTTGCAGACGATGGCGCGATCCTTCATCGCGCGCATGTGCTCGATGGTGATGATGTCCTTGTTGCCGGTGGCGGTGACGAAGATGTCGGCGCGGGGCGCGGCGTCTTCCATGGTCACGACCTCGTAGCCTTCCATCGCGGCCTGCAGCGCGCAGATCGGATCGACCTCCGACACCATGACACGGCAGCCGGCCTGGCGCAGCGAGGCGGCAGAGCCCTTGCCGACGTCGCCGAAGCCGGCGACCATCGCGACCTTGCCCGACAGCATGACGTCGGTGCCGCGGCGGATGCCGTCGACCAGCGATTCACGGCAGCCATAGAGGTTGTCGAACTTCGACTTGGTGACGCTGTCGTTGACGTTGATGGCCGGCCACAGCAGCGTGCCCGCCTTCTGCATGTCGTAGAGACGATGCACGCCCGTGGTGGTCTCTTCGGACACGCCCTTGATGCTCTCGGCGATCGCGGCGAAGTAGCCCTTCGGCTTCTCCTTGAGCTGCTTCTTCAGGAGCGCGAAGAAGATTTCCTCCTCTTCGGAGCCCGGCTTGTCGAGGAAGGCGGTATCGCCCTTCTCGGCGCGCAGGCCGAGATGAACGTACATGGTGGCATCGCCGCCGTCGTCGAGGATCATGTTCGGGTGACCGCCGCCGTGCCAGTCGAACAGCTTGGCGGTGTAGTCCCAATATTCGGTCAGGCTCTCACCCTTGACGGCGAAGACCGGAATGCCGGCGGCCGCGATCGCGGCAGCAGCGTGATCCTGGGTCGAATAGATGTTGCAGGAGACCCAGCGGATGTCGGCGCCGAGCGCGGCCAGCGTCTCGATCAGCACGCCGGTCTGGATCGTCATGTGCAGCGAGCCTGCGATGCGCGCGCCCTTCAGCGGCTGCTTCGGGCCGTACTCCTCGCGGGTGGCCATCAGGCCGGGCATCTCGGTCTCGGCGAGCGAGAGCTCCTTGCGGCCGAAATCGGCGAGCGAAATGTCCTTGACGATGTAATCGGTGAAGCCGGGCTTCGCGTTCATGGGAGGTTCCTGTTTGTTTGGCTCGTCATTCCGGATCCGCTCGTGAAACGAGCGAACCCGGAATCCAGCAGTTCGAGATTCCGGGGACGCCGTGCTTGCGGCACCCCAGAACGACGCAAGTGACTTAGAGCGCGCGCTTGAGCTGCTCGACGAGATCGGTCTTCTCCCAGGAGAAGCCGCCCTCGTTGTCGGGCGTGCGGCCGAAATGGCCGTAGGCCGAGGTGCGCGCGTAGATCGGACGGTTGAGGTCGAGATGGGTACGGATGCCGCGGGGCGTCAGATCCATTGCCTGCGCGGCCGCCTTCTCGAGCTGCTCCTCCGGAACCTTACCGGTGCCGTGGGTGTCGATGTAGATCGACAGCGGACGCGCCACGCCGATGGCGTAGGCGAGCTGCAGCGTGCAACGGTCGGCAAGACCGGCGGCAACGATGTTCTTGGCGACATAGCGCGCAGCATAGGCCGCCGAACGGTCGACCTTGGTCGGATCCTTGCCGGAGAATGCGCCGCCGCCATGCGGGGCCGCACCACCATAGGTGTCGACGATGATCTTGCGGCCGGTCAGGCCGGAGTCGCCGTCGGGACCGCCGATGAAGAACTTGCCGGTCGGGTTGATGTGCCAGATCGTCTTCGGGGTGATCCAGTCCTTCGGCAGCGCCTCGCGCACATAGGGCTCGACGATGTCGCGGATCTGCTTGGACGAGATGTCCTCGACCAGGTGCTGGTGCGAGACCACGATCTCGCGCACGCCGACCGGCTTGCCGTTCTCGTACTGCACGGTGACCTGGCTCTTGGAGTCCGGACCGAGCACCTTCTCCTTGCCGGAGTGGCGGGCTTCGGAGATCAGGCGCAGGATCTTGTGAGCGTAGAAGATCGGCGCCGGCATCAGATCGGGCGTCTCGTTGGTGGCGTAACCGAACATGATGCCCTGGTCGCCAGCGCCCTCTTCCTTGACCTCGCCCGGCTGCAGCGCGTCGACGCCCTGGGCGATGTCGGCCGACTGCGGATGCAGCAGGATCTCGATGTCGCAGGTCTTCCAGTGGAAGCCTTCCTGCTCGTAGCCGATGTCCTTGATTGCGCCGCGGACGACGCCTTCGATCTGCTCGTTGGTCACCGACTTCGGACCGCGGGTCTCGCCGGCGATCACCACCTTGTTGGTGGTCGCGAGCGTCTCGCAGGCGGCGCGGATCTGCCAGGGGTCAATGCCGGCCTTCGGCCCTTCGCGGTAGAACAGATCGACGATCTCGTCGGAAATCCGGTCGCACACCTTGTCCGGATGACCCTCGGACACGGACTCGCTGGTGAAGAGATAGGACGCGCGCATCAGTAACCCCTTGTTCCGCCACTAAGCCGGCGGGCGTTTGCGATATTTACCTGTGAATGAAGTCAATCACGCCGGCGCGAGATGACGTAGGATTCGTCGAGAAACCAGAGCCCATTGTACTTCCGCAGCACGTCCCTGGCGGCATCCAGAGTGCGGCCGTTTTGAGTCATTTCTGTCAACCGGTCGTCCTCAATCTGAGCGACATACACCGCCGCATTCCACGCTGCAAAGGCTGTCGAGGTTCCGATCGTCCCGGTGACCTCGTTGGGCAGCGCTTCCATATCATACCTGAAGATCGAGCGGTTATCCGCATAAGCATTAAAGTTTAAGTCGCGGCCCAACGATCCGAGTTCATACTTAACGGCGCGCAATAGCTCATGACGGCTCACCGCGAAAGGATTTTCTCCAGGCCAGATCGCCTGGATCATTTCCATGCCGGGATCCTGGCCATGGGAGTGGATACCGATCAGCCGCCCGCCGGGCCGAAGCGCCCGCGCCAGGGGGGCGATGATCCGCTTGGCGCGAAAGTTGACCGAGGACAGGGCCCGGTAGGGCTGGGAGGCGATGACGAGGTCGAAATTGGCCTCGGTCTGGCCCGGCCGCGGAATGGTCGAATCCAGCAGGAACCTGTGATCCTCGCGGTAGAGCACGAGGACCACGGGCCGCTCATAGAGCGGCATGGCCGTGCGCGGGCTGATCGCGGCGCGCCAGTTCTGCTCCAGGAATGGCCGCAGCTCGGCGATCTGCTGCTCGAACTCGCCCGATGAGCCCCCTCGCAGCGGGACCTCGTGCCAGACGGTCGCAGCCGCCGCCGCAGGCGATGCCGGCGTGAGCCAGGGCGCCTCCGAATAAAACATGTTGGTGAAGACGAACACCGACGCCGGATGCTCGAAAATGCGGTCCGGCACCTTCTCCAGCGTCAGCCGCAGGTCCTCGAGGCTGAGCTCCTTGCCGGCGACGTAGAACGGCATGTGCGGGTAGCGCTGATGTGTCGCGCGCAGCACCCGCGCCAGCACCGTGCCGTCGCCGACGCCGGCGTCGAACATACGGAGAGCCGGCGGGCGCGGATGGATGGAGGAAAGCTCCAGCGCAACCCTGTCCGCGACCACCCGCTTTTCGCTGCAGGTGTGGACGAACAGCAGGTATTTCTGGCGGTTCTCGAAGAAACGAAAATTGCCGCGCGGGTCGCGCTTTTCGGGCGGCACCTGAAGCCCCCGCGGCGGCGGCACGCCGCCGGCCATCGAGGCCGCCATATAGGCCTGGATGCGCTCCAGCGTGTCGATGGTGATGCGCTTGCCCTCGCGCAGACGGTGCACCAGCTTCCCATCGTTCACCGCACGCCGGCCAAACGTCGATTCCGCCATGTCCGCCGTGCGGCAGAACTCGGTGATCTGGCTGAGGATTTCGTCGTTCTTCATGGGTGGGACGCGGTGGGCAGGAGAGTTGGGACCCACCTCGTAGCAAAATCTGCCCACTCAGGGAATAGCGATTCCGGCTGCGCCCCCCGCCGCTTGTGCCATGCGCCCTAATGAACCCCTGCGCCGCGCCGGGCAACAAACACGCGCTTCACTGTTCTGATGGGGTCACCGCCATGCGCCGCCTGCTCGTCGCGCTCAGCCTGCTCGCCGCAACCCTGTGGTCCGCGCCCGCGGCCGCCCAGGCGCGCAACCAGCTTGGGCCGCTCTGCACCACCGACACGACACCGGCCGACAAGATGATCGATGCCTGCAACAAGATCATCGCGTTGAAGGTGTTTCGCGGCGAGCAGCTCGCGACGATCCATTTCTGGCGCGCGGTGGGCTGGAACAAGAAGGGCGACTATTCGAAAGTCATTACGGACGCCACCGAGACGATCCGGCTGCAGCCGAGCCAGGCCGCCTACAATCTCAGAGGATCGGCCTATTACGACAAGGGCGACTACGAGATCGCGATCAGCGATTTCGACGACGCGCTGAAGCTCGGACCGCCCAGCGGCACCATCTTCCACAATCGCGGCAATGCCTGGCGCGGCAAGGGCGACTACGCCAAGGCGATCGCCGACTACGACATGTCGATCAAATCAGATCCGAAATCGGCATTCTCGTTCCAGAACCGCGGCATTGCCAAGGAAGCGCTCGGCGACCTCGACGGTGCGCTCGCCGACATCAACCAGGCGATCCGGCTCCATCCGACACTGCCGCAGCCCTTGATCAACCGCACCGCGATCTGGCGCGCCAAGGGCGATCTCGATCGCGCCATCGCCGACGGCAGCGAGGCGATCCGGCTCGCCAAGGACAAGCCGCCGGTCAACATCATGACGCCGCCGAACAGCGTCCTGATCTCCGCCTATACCCATCGCGCGCTGGCCTATGAGGCCAAGGGTGACTACGCGCACGCGCGCGACGATTACAAGGCGACGCTCGCGATCGTGGCGTCCGACGCCGGCAGCAAGGCCAATCAAGCCACCGCAAAGGTGCGTCTATCGCTCGTGACGGACGCCGCCGCGCCGATCCCGCGCGATGCGCCCTCACCCACAACGCAGCCGACGACCACGCCTGCTCCGCAGCGGACCGACGCGGCACCGGCGCCCTCGCCCGGTCCGGCCGCTCGCGGCGCACGCATGGCGCTGATCATCGGCAACGGCGCCTACGCGCATGTGAAGCCCCTGCCCAATCCGGCCAACGACGCGCGCGCCGTCGCCAAGAGCCTGCGTGACATCGGCTTCACCGTCTCCGAGGGCGTCGATCTCGACCGCGCCGCGATGCAGAAGATGACGCGCGACTTCCTGCGCGAGGCGGCCCGGGCGCAGGTGGCGGTGGTCTATTATGCCGGCCACGGCGTGCAAGTCGACGGCCGCAACTACCTCATTCCCGTCGACGTCGCGCTCAAGCCGGGCGCGGGCATGACGGAAGCGATGATCGACATGGACACGATCATGGCCGGCCTCGACGACCAGGTCCGCACCAACATCTTGATCTTCGATGCCTGCCGCAACAATCCGATGGCGCAGCAGGTCGCATCCGCCGTCAGCAGCCGCGGCATCGAGGGCGCTTCCGGTCTCGCCGCACCGACCAGCCTCGGCAGCGGCGCGACACTGGGCGCCGGCACGCTGATCGCCTTCGCCACCGCGCCGGGCCAGGTCGCGCTCGACGGCGAAGGCGCCAACTCGCCGTTCTCCGCCGCGCTCTCCCGCCATATCGGCACTCCCGGACTGGAAGTGCAGCAGATGCTGACGCGGGTGCGGGCGGAGGTGGTCTCGAGCACCAAGAACAAGCAGGTGCCGTGGTCGAACTCCTCGCTGCTGGGCGAGGTCTATCTGGCGGAGAAGTGAGGCCGGGCTTGCGCGCCGGTTTTGAACAACGCGCTGGTCGCCCGACATCCTCGGATGTCATCGCCCGGCTCGACCGGGCGCTCCAGTGTCCAGAGACAGCGAGAGGTGCGGAGAAGCCGCGGCGTACTGGATTCCCCGCTTTCGCGCAGGGCTGTCCGGGGAAGTCTATGCATAACAGAAGCTGATCTGGTCGGGAGAGCCTCTTTCGC
>NZ_NWTI01000024.1 GCF_002531575.1 Bradyrhizobium sp. Y36
CTGCCAATTAGACAGACTGAATCACTGATCCCTCTGCGTCGCAACAGCCGCCTTTTTCAACAGAATCGGCCCCTAGCTGACCTTCACGGCCATGCCGACTGGAGGCCACTTTTGACCCACAGCGGACTCCACCTCATCGCCTTTCAGGCGGGCGCTCATTGGTGTTCAAGACAATCAAGAAGCGAAAACAAAATGATGAAGAAAAAGGCCCGACCGCAAATGCGGCCAGGCCAGTTTACTGGATATGAGAAAGCTGCGGTCAGTACCGTCCGGCAGAGGGCCCGCCGAACTTGTAATTCACGCGAACCGTGACGAGGTCGACATCCTGACGAATGCGATCCGCACCGAATGCAACGCCCGCGGGGGTTGTGAAGGTAAGGGTGCGATCCTGCATGAACAGATGATCGTATTCGACACCAGCCGACCAGCCGGGGGCAAAGCCGTATTCAAAGCCTACGCCGACGGTACCGCCCCAACGGGTGTCATCGCCGGTGCTGGCAAGCAAGGCGCCAGTCGCAGTCGAGTAGATCCGGTTTCGATTGTCGGTCACAGCAGCACCGCCCTTGACGTAGAACAGGACGTTGTTGGTGGCCCAGCCGAGCTGACCCGTGAACAGACCGAACGCATTGATCCGCGATTCGTTACGGAAGCCCGGTCCGAAGAGCGTGCTCAAGTTGCTGCCTCGCAGGTCAGCCCAGTCGCCCTGCGCTTCGAGGCCGAACACCCATGTTCCAGTCTGCCAGCGATAGCCGATCTGACCACCCGCAACGCCGCCCGTTGCGTCGTGCGAACCTTCGGGGCCCACCAGGAACGGGGCAACCGAATCCCAGCTGTTGCGACTTGAGCCCCAACCGCCGTTGGCGCCGATGTAGAAGCCGCTCCAGTCGTAGATCGCGGCGACCATTGGAGGTGCCTTCGTGTAGGGACGCGCAGCCAGATCTGCCGCGCTGGCCGGAGGCGATAGACCGAGCGCCAATGCCCCGGCCGTTGTCATCAGAAGTCTTCTCACTAAAGTGTCTCCCCGAAAAAGAGTTGAAAGCACGACACGCGTACCCCCACTGCCGAGCACACCTTAACCTTTCCCTCGCTCGTTGCTGTAGCCGGCTTGCAACACTCTGCCGCGATAATTCCAAATAGCTCATATCAATTAGACACTTAAGTTCCACAAGGCTTAGCATTTCTTATAGGGTGGCGAACGTCTTCAAGGCCGGCAGACTCTTTTGCTTCTGGCCAGTCACTGACGACGTGAAGCGCGGCTTCAACGGCACGGGGTCCGTTACAATTTTCGGATGTAGACCCAACCGGACCTCGACGGACTGCGACAGGGAGTCCTGCGAATTGTGGGCAACAGGCCCGGAATCCAGGCGATCCCGAGCCACTCCAGAACAGCCGACACGTTGCTTCCATTCGATCGACTTCTCCGACCGTCCCACCTCCCGCTCCAGCCGCCGGTAGTGCTCGGCCAATCTTGTCGGTGGCTCGTTCGCGTCCGAGCATCAGGAAATAGTTTAGCGACTGCGATGGTGACCTGCTCGGCCGTCCAGTCGGTCCCCTTGGCCGCCGGCCCTGTATCATCTGCCTCCACTGGGTCCACTGGTCGCTTTCCCTGCTCGCACGGAAAAAGCCTTCCAGGCAGCAGCCCATCCGCAAACTTTCGAAAAGCCTTGCATGCGTGGTGTGCCGCGATATGCGAGTTGCGCTCGATCGCAGGACCGCCTTTATCCCTGTGGCCTTCAGGAGGTGCGATTCACCGGATGAGAGTCAGGGTTGACTTATCCAAGAAGCGCTTCAGTTTGGCGGCGAGCAGATCTCGGGTACGGATCTCGCATTCCCAGATGACCAGAACTCGCCGCCCGATCTTGCGAAGTTTTTTTCTGCTATCGGCGTCCCGGGGACGTGTCGCGCGAGAGTTTTGCGGCCCAGAAATTCTTGCAGGTCGCCGGCTGTGTGGATTTCGAGCATCCTTGTGTTGATGCCAGAAACAGCCATGAACGAACACGACCGTGGCAAGACGATGTCGTCACTCCCATTTCGGCGTCTCGATCCGACGCGGCGGCGGCGGTGCCGGTGTGCATGCCGGGCTGCTACGGCGAACTTCTGCCGGCAAAGCCGACCGATGTGTTCGTTGCCTTCTTCAAAGAGCCCACCACGACAGCGACCGCTCGCCGAACGCGCTGCTATCGCGGGTTCGCCCGCACCCGGACGTTGAGGCCAGGATCAAGCCGTTCATAGGAAGTTTCACCTTCCAGCTGCTGGGCGAGCAACTGGACGATGCGCGACCCCAATCCGCCGGGCTCTGCCCCCTCGGGCAGACCGACTCCGTTATCGGAAACCGACAGCTCGATGCCGCTTCCACTTGCGAACGAGACCGCAATGTGGCCGGGCCTGTCGGCGGGAAAAGCGTACTTCAGCGAGTTCGTGACAAGCTCGTTCGTGATCATGCCGATCGCGAGCGCATGGCTGCTGGCCAGGTCGATGTCCTCGCAGACCACCTGAAATGCAATCGGCCCGGGAGGCGCCAAAGACTGGAAGACCTTTTCCACGACGTTGTTCAAAAAAAAGCGCATGTTCACGGAGTTCGAATCCCGCTTTGGCGAGAGATGGTCGTAGGCCTCCGCCATCACCTGCAGGCGACGCGCGGTGGCCTCCAGCGCGGCCGCGACTTCCGAACCGCCGTGTCTCGCCTCCAGCCTAATCATACCGCCAAGGATTGCGAGGTTGTTCTTCGTCCGGTGAGCCATCTCCTGCAGCAGCAGGGCCTTCGTCTTGTCGGCCAAAACCACCCGCCCCAGCTCGGAGCGTTGGAATTCGGCGACGGCGGCCGTTCCGGCTGCGGTGATGGCGAAGAGAGCGTTAGTCGCCAAGTAGTCCATGCCGTTGTTGCTGGCATAGCCGACGTAGGCCCCGATGGCGACCGCGATGATGGCTGCGAAAATTCCAGAGCCGCGGTCGAAGACGAGGCCCGAGAGAAACACACCGGGAAGCAGCAGGAAATATCCCGGCGACCCCGTCTGCATCTGCAGTGCCATCTGCAGGACGGCGCAGCCCAGCATGATGCACGCCGAAATGGCGTACCTGGCTACTGTCGGAAGCCCATGCTCCAGGACGAGAGGGAAGAGCCTGTTCATGGACAGAGAACCGCAGCCACGCATGCCCGTTCCTCACTACGGCGCGTCTGCTCCAGGCCACGGGCCCAGCGCTCTCGCAAGCTGCATCAGAGCCGGGAACGACCGCAACGTTGCGCCGTTCGAATGTGAGACACTAAATCCACAAGAGCCCCCAGTGAGCGTACTTCTCGTCGAAGACGATCCTCTGATCCGCGAATTCGTCGTCGATGCCCTGCGCGAGGCCGGCTATCACGTGATCCATGCGAGCACGGGAGAGGAAGCGCTCGCTTGGTGCGACCGCCGCGTCGCGGATGTTCTGATCACCGACGTGAGGCTACCCGGGCAGGTCGACGGGTGGCAGATCGCGGAGCGCTATCGGGAGCAGTACCCGAATTTGCCGGTCGTCTACGCGACCGGCTTCTCGCCGGTCCCGCCTCGCCCGGTCCAAGGCAGCCGTATCGTGAGAAAGCCCTTCCACCCGGACGAGATCGTGCGGGTGGTCCAGGAGCTCGGCGAGACGAGGCGAGCACCCCGACCTAGCGATCAACCGGCGGCCGCACGTCCGGAACTTCAGCGGGTGTGGATGCGCGAAGATCCAAACTTCCTTCACGCAGGAACGAAGGCTTGGCTGCCAAGTTTTCCCAACGCCCCTGCCCTAGGGGCGAACCCGGTACTGGCCCCAGCTCATAGCCCCCTAGAGCTGGGGCCTTCATACCGGCAGGCTATCTGTTCGGGAGAGCTTCAGCGAAATCGCTCGCCGACCACTACTCGTCGACCGCGGCAGCGGTGTTGCCGAGCAGCTTCAGCGCCGTCTCGATCTTTGAAAGCAACGCCTGGATCTCGGCCCGTTCGTTCGGACCCGGATCGGTCTCAAGGCGCGCGAGCAACTGCTCTTTCTGGGCCAGGAGCTTCGCAACAGCCGACATCTCATCATCCCCACAGGAACCGACGGAGAAAGGGCCGCTCGAGAGCGGCCCTTTCGTAGTTCACCAGCTCCGGGTACCGAAGCTGAAACCGATGCTCGGCCCACCGCCATAGTAGCCGTAGCCGCGGTCGTAGTAGCCGGGGCCGCCATAGTAGCCGTAGCTCCGGCGGACCACGTACCCGTCGTCCCCGCCGTAGTAGCGCTGGACGTAGCGTGGGCCGCGGGTCCGGTAGCAGCGACCGTACTCGTTACAAACGAGCCTGACCTGCTCGGTGGCACCGAGCTCGGCCGATGCGATGGCCGCAGGGGCGAGCGGGGCGGCATTCGCCGACGCTGCCATCAGGGTCGCCGTGAGCGCTCCCAACACGATGGTTTTCATGGTTCTTCTCCTTCGGTTGCGAGATCAATCGATCTCTTCGATGATGCGACGCTCGTGAGGTTCGACGATGTAGGTGCGCCTGTCCCGGTTGATGTACCGGTACTCGCGAAGGGTCGGAGCATCCCGATAGACCTCCTCCGGGAAGGCCTCGATCTCCACGCCCTCCGGCACGCGCTCGCCGGTCCGGATCTCGGTCCGGACCGAGCTGCCGGTGGTCACCCGCTTCTCGCGCTCGACCGGTCGCGCCTTGGCGTGCTTGCGGACGACCTCGCGTTCACGGTCGCTGAACGTCACCTTGCGCTGCTCGGTGCGCGCCGGCGCCGACGCGGTCGAACGGCCCGAGTACGGCAGGACGGTCACGATCTTGTAGGTCGATGGTTCGACGATCACGATCTCGTCCTTCACCAGGACGAAGTTGTAGCCCCGATACTGCGGCACGATCTCGACGACCTCGGCCGGCAGCGGCTGCAGCCGGATGTCGCGCGGGACGACGGTGCCCACCGACAAGGAGAAGTTCACGTTGGTGAGGGGCTGCACGTTCAGGTGCGAAATCGACGCGCTGATCCGGGTCCGCTGCTGGTCGTTGATGTTCACCGACGCATTCACGTTGGTGTTCGACGAACGATCCGCCGTGTTCTGCTGATTGTTCGGCTGCTGCGCGGTATTGGTCGAGCCGCTACCCGAGGGCGACTGCGCCTGGTTGGTGCCGGAAGCCGGCGGATTGGCGCTCTGCGTCGTGCCAGACGGCGAGTTGGTCTGCGCCTGGTTGGACGGCGTCGTGGACTGGTTCGTCGGCTGATTGGTCTGGGCCTGGTTCGTCGAGTTGCCCGAGGCGGGCGCCTGGGTGGTGTTGGTGCCTGACCCGGAATTGGACGGCGGGCTACCAGAGGTCTGGTTGGTCGATGACGGCGACAGGCTCTGAGCCGAGTTGCTGGAGGGAGTGGTCTGAGCCGAGCCCGACGAATTCGAGGGCGTCGACGTCGAAGAGGACGGCGTCGACGTGGAGTCCTTTTGCTGCGTTGCGGACGGAGTGGAGCTCGACGTGCTCGGAGACGATTGCGCGAATGCCGAAGTCGCGATGGCAACCGCAGCGGTCGTGGCCAAGAATAAACGCTTGTTCATCTGAAACCTCCCAAATGTGGACGCCGATCAACCCTCGGCGCCGCCTTCGGTTCCAGCCGGGAAAATCTGGCAATCCGCAGCGAGATCGAGCTTGCGATTTGCCCGGCGGCTAGAGATGCTGCTTCGCGGAAGGGCAAGCACGCGTTCACCAAGACGGCGTCGCCCGCCCGCCCGTCGTGCGAACGCCGCTCCCACACGATCTCCATGGCACCGTGGCCCGCTGTGTCTTTTGATACATTCGCGCCACGTCCGAGGTGCTACGACTTACCAAATGCCGAGCGGCGGGGCGGCCGATGAAACGACTAAGGCATTCCTTGGGGGACGTCGGCAATCCTAGCTGTCCAAATTGCCGTGTAACAATGAAATGGTTTCGGTCCGAACTCGTCCGGGACAATCCCACGACGATGATCGCGCACCTCTTCGTCTGCCCAAATTGCAAGGGCGCGCAAGGACAGGACACGGATTTCGAGCCGGTTGTCGTGCCGCCAAACAGGCTGGCCGGACCGCGATTTCAGGTCATCAAGGGGGGCAAGCAGACCACCTGAAAGCGGTTCCATCATGGCTTCCAGACCGGGAAAAAGTGGAACTTCTGCCGCGTCCGCCTCGTTAGCAATAGCCACTTTACAACTGCTTGAGGAGAACTCCATGAAGAAGCTGGTCGTGTGCGGCGCGCTCGCCGCTTTCGCTCTCGGCACCCAGGCCGCCAGTGCCGCCGAGTTCTACATCGTCCGCGATGCGACGACCAAGAAATGCACCGTCGTCGACACCAAGCCGACGACCACCACCACGACAGTGGTGGGCAACGGCGTCTACAAGACCAAGACGGAGGCCGAGTCCGCCGTAAAGACCACCAAGGTTTGCACCGAGCACTGATCGCAGGCCGATTTAACGAGCGGCTCGTCCGGTACGCCGGGCGGGCCGTTTTGTTTCGGCCGAACGATTCCTTCGGAGGCGCTACCTGCCAGCGACCAGCTCGCGATATCGTTCTTCGTATTCCTTCGCCATTCGGCTCGCGACGAAGCGCTCCTCGAAGCGGGCGCGGACCCTTCGTCGGTCCAAGCGGATGACCTTCTCGACTGCTTCGATCGCCTCCTGCTCGCCGTCCACGATGAATCCGGTGACGCCGTCCTCCACGACCTCCGGCACCGATCCGGAGCGATAGGCGATCACCGGCGTCCCGCATGCCATCGCCTCGATCATCACCAGGCCGAAGGGCTCGGGCCAATCGATCGGAAACAGCAAGGCGGAGGCGCCGGCGAGGAACGGCTGCTTCCGCAGTTCGTCCACCTCGCCGATGAGCTGGACCGTCTCTCCATCGATCTCGGGTTCGAGCTTCTTCTTGAAGTAGGCCGTTTCGGCCCGGGGTATCTTGGCGGCGATCCGGAGCGGCATCTGAACCGCCCGCGCGATGCGTATCGCTGCTTCAGGCCCCTTCTCCGCCGTCAGCCGCCCGAGGAAGGCCAGGTACGATCCGGCTTCGTAGGAGGGACGAAACAGATCCTTGGGCAGCCCGTGCGGAATCGTCGCGATCCAATTCGCGTCCGGGAGCGGACGCCGCTGGTTGTCCGAGATCGAGACAAAAGGAGCCTTCGGGAAAGTGCCGATCACATCGGGCAGCCCCGGAAGGTCGAGCCGCCCGTGCATGGTCGTCAGAAACGGCACTCCAGTGCGGCCCAGGACCGGCAGAGGCAACCAATCCACATGAGAATGAATCACGTCGAAATCGCGCGCGCGCTCGCCGATGGCCTCGATCAAGAGCGCGCAGGCGGCGTTCGGATCGACGCCTTTCCGCCCCAGGCGTAGCGCGCGCGGCCACACGGCATGGAGCTTGGCTTTCGTGCTCGAGTCGCCGCTCGCAAACAGCGTCACGTCGTGCCCGCGATCGACGAGCTCGTCTACCAGCCAGGCGATCACCCGCTCGGTGCCTCCGTACAGCTTCGGAGGGACGCTCTCGGCCAACGGGGCAAGCTGGGCGATCCGCATCGAGCTAGGCTCCGAACACGATGCGCAAGCCGATCACGATGATCGCGGAGATCAGAAACGAAATCGCGAGCAGCGTCCAACCGGGCCTTGTGCTTCCGATGGCTGCGCGTGCCAATAGCATTTTCATGCACGTCAACATTCGTCTCTGGGAAGCCGGTGCAGGTAAGCGATCCCGAAGCTGGCGAGCTCTCCGGTATCACCCTGGCGCTCTTCCCATCTCCTGTGCAGATGGCGCTCCAGCAAACAGCGTCGGCTGTCGCGAGCGCCGACGTCGGGGCGCCGAGCGCGGTACACGTTCCAGGGGGTCTCCGAGGCGTTCTTCAAGACGACATCGTCAACCATTTCTGCGCTCCCGGCGACCGATCCGATCGCTGGCAACTCGACACAGTCGGCAAAGTTTCCAGTTTTTCCCGAGCGCGTGCCTCAACGCACAAGCGGGCGTTCAGCAAGCTTTTGCGCGGGCCCGCTCGCGTGCCGCACGACGGCGCTGCAGGCGCTGGCTTCGGCCGGAGCGCCTGGCGGCGAGAGGTGTGGACGCCGCTGGACTTGAAGCCGGCGGCTCCACGGCGGGCGCAGCGCTCTCCGTCGTTGTCTCGGCAGGCTTGGCTTCCATGAACCCCAGCACGGCACGGCCCTTCTCCGTGATCCGCCATCCGCCATTCAGACGCTCGACCAATCCTTGCGAGAAGATGTCGAGCTCCGGCACGCGAGCGGCAAGGCGCTTGGTCCGCTCGGCCCAGTCGCGCCCGCTCGTCGCCAGGATCGCCATGTCGCGCTTGAGATCGACCATGACGGCGAACCCGTCGGGATAGCTCACCAGGATCTTGAGCACGGTGACCTGGAAGTTCACCCCAGCCTTCCTCGACCTATCGCCACATGGTCGGAGCGTCGTGGAGGGCCGCGCGTCCGACCTGCTTCAGCTTCTCCGGCGAGCTGTCGCCGTTCGTCGCCGCTTCCAGAATCCTCGAAGCAACATGGGTGCGCGCCGCGGTTTCGTGGCGCGAGACGTCTTCGCAGACCTCGTCGGATACGGCGCGCAAGAGCGCGGTCGTGGCCGGATCGAACATGGAAACCCCCAACGCAGGAAGAGTTAGCTTACCGCGGAATAGCTTTGCGACGAATTCAACAAAGTTAACCGCCCCGCCCCAAGCATGAACGGCCCCCACGTGCGAGCAGCCCACCCGGCTGCAAAGCTGCTCCTTCGGTCCCCTTCTTTGACCCTCTCCCAGGCTTTCCGCTCACCACGATCCGCCGGCAGTCGCATCGGCGCGCTCGAAGGCGAGACGGCGGTCGGGTGTCCGCTTCCGCAGCATTGCCGACCGCTTCGGATGCGTGAGGACCGCCGCAACGTGGGCCGGCTCTTCCTTCTGGGCCTCGCCGGATGGTGCGGCAGGCATGGCGGCCATGGCTTCTCGCACTTCCCGCGGCAGCTCTTCCGGGATCGGATCGGCCTGCGCGATCATCGGTACCTCGGCGCGCTGGCTGGTGTCGAAGACGATTTTCTCCGGAAGGCTCCTCGCCGATTTTATCCGGATGATGGTCCTGTCGGGGTCGGCCACGGCGGCGGCTTCTACCGGAGCGGGCAGGTACCGATCCGCAGCGAAGAGCAACGCCAGCAGGAACCCGCCGACGAAGACGAAATAACGAATGATCGGCATGGATGGCCGCTCGGAAATGGGAAATCAAGGTATCGGCGGATGGGAGGCGGGCCGCTGCGATCAGCGACGCGCTAGAATGCTCAGTCGATCTCCTGGACGACCGTCCGGGTCGACGGATCGACCAGCATCACGCGCTCGCCCGAGTAGACATAGCGGTACTTCCTGAGCGAAGGACCCCAATCGGCGGGCACCGCCTCGAGCTCGACCTCGCGCGGGACGGGCTGGCCGACCACGATCTTCTGCTGCACCGGACGAACCTTGTGCTCGGTGACGTAGGTGCGGATCTTGGTGCGGTATTCCGGCTCGATCTGCACGGCGGCCGAGTGACCGGTGCCGGTGGTTGTGACGACCGTCGACTGCGCCATCGCGCCCGTCGAGATCAGCGCGGCCAGGGCCGTCGTCACTAGAAGATTGTTCATGTTGTTCTCCTCGCCGCCAGATGCGGCATGCGAGAACCCGCAGATGATGGCAAGGTTCCGGAAAGAGGCAGGAGAATTGCCATATTTTCCCGAACGTCGGAGGCGAGAGCGCGGGAAGTCGGCTCGGATCAAGGATTGGCTCGAGCCCCGAGAGCGTGGTCCGCCAGGCACTCGGTAAGGTCATCCCTTCTGCAGCACGGTCGAGAGCGCCGAGGCGTCATTCAATATCGAGAAGACCTCGCGCGAAGACAGATGCGCGGCGGCTTCCTCGAACGTCTCGCTGGCATCCACCTTGGCACGTCCGACCGCCAGGTTGGCGTCTACGGTATCGGGCCTGGCAGCGCGCGGTGGCGGCAACTGGGCGACATGAAAGGCCAGCAGCTCGGGGGCTTCGCGAAGCTCCGTGAGAGCGGGTTTGATGCCGACCTCCGCCGCCGCACTCAATTCGTTGGCCCGGCGCAGGATTGAAGGCGGCTCCCGGTCTTCAGGGGTGGCGAACAGTTTGCCGGACGACGGCCTGGCCGTCAGCGCCCCGATAGGAACAGCGAACAGCAGCCCGACGATCACCGGCGACATCCAGAGCAAAAGTGGCAACGAAACGGCGTAGGCGCTTGCGGCCATCGCAACGCCGCACAAGGTCGGGATGCCGTACTTCCGATAGAGCTCGCGGCGCTCCACAGTGCCGTCGTCTCGTCTTTGCGTCTGCCATCCGGCATCGCGGCCGGCCAGAATCTCGACGACCGCGATCGACTGAAAGATCATCATTACGGGCGCCATCAATGCAGAGATGACGATCTCCGCGAGAACTCCGGCCGAGGTCCGCAACGCGCCGCCGAATTGGCGCCTCACCGGGCTCCGCGTCCAAACGACGACCAGACTGAGCAGCTTCGGCAACAACAACAGTCCCATCGTGGCGACGAACACCCAAATAGCGAGCACGGGATCCTGGGCCGGCCAGGTCGGAAAGAGGGAGAAGCCCTTGGGAAAATACTCCGGGCGCACGAAGCGGGCCTGGAGCGAGATCAGCATCCCCAGCAGCAGGAATAGCAGCCACAGCGGCGCCGTTAGATAGGCCCCGATCCCCACCATGAAATGCAGGCGCGATACCCAATGGAGACCGCGAGCGGGCACCACGGCGAGATGCTGAAGATTGCCCTGACACCAGCGCCGGTCGCGCGCGGCGAAATCGAGCAGCGAAGGCGGCACCTCCTCAAAGCTTCCGCCGAGCGTCGGCAGCATGTAGATACCCCACCCCGCCCGCCGCATCAGCGCGGCCTCGACGAAATCGTGGCTGAGGATGTGCCCGCCGAACGGCTTGGGTCCCCGAAGCTGCGGCAGCGCCGCCGCTTCCGCGAACGCCTTCACGCGGATGATCGCGTTGTGGCCCCAATAGTTGCCTTCCGAGCCGTGCCACCAGGCCACGCCGGCGGCGATCATCGGCCCGTACAGCCGGCCCGCGAATTGCTGGACGCGGCTAAAAAAACTTCGCGCGTTGACCACCATCGGGAGCGTTTGGACGAGCCCCGCGGTCGGATTGGCCTCGATGGCATGGACCAACCGGACGATGGTCTGTCCGCTCATGAGACTGTCGGCGTCGAGCACGATCATGAAGTCGTAGACGGCGCCGAACCGCGTGATCCACTCGGAGATGTTGCCGGCTTTCCGCGCCGTGTTGTCGGCGCGGTGGCGATAGTACAGTCGCGGCGTCCCCACCGCCTGCCGTAGCGCGAGCAACGCTTTCTCCTCGGCGACCCAGATGTCCGGGTCGGTGCTGTCGCTCAGAACGTACCAGTCGAACAGCTCCCCGTGCGAGGTCGCCTCCAAGGATTCGATCATCGCGCGAAGCCGCGCCGTCAATCGGTGCGGGTCCTCGTTGTAGGTGGGAAGCAGCATGGCGGTGCGGCTCACGATCGCAGGCAGCTCCGCAACTACCGCGGTCGGATGGGTCAGCAGCACGAAGAACCCGGCGAGTGCGGAGGCAAACGAGAAAGCCACCCACGCGAGCAAAACGAGGAACAGCACCAGCACCATGGCTTCCAGTACGGTGACGCCGCCGACCTCCAGCACGCGATACATCTCGTAGCCGCCCGCGCCCGTGAGCGCCGCCGTCGCGAGCAGAATGAGGCCGCGGCGCCAAGCCATCGCGGAGCCCACCGCCGCAGGAACGCGGTCGGGGACCCGGGCCTTCCCGAGGTTGCCAGGAGCCATCGGAAGCGGCGTCTCGCGAGGCAGCAGGCGCTCCGTCGCGATATCGCCGGCGACCGGTCGCGTCGCCGTGGTCAGGGGGCCCATCGGTAGACCCAGACTTCCGACAAGGGCTTGTCACCCTCGGTCAGAAACGCGCGCAGCTCGATCGGCTCGCCTTTCACCTGGCACTGGAAGCTGAGCCGCCAGCCACCGGTGTAGGGATTGGGCTGCGTGACGATGTTCTTCACTTCGGACTTCTCCGCCGTCACCACGCCTTTCACGCCCGCGGGATCGATGCCCTTCAGGTTCTCACCGACCAGATCGAGGACGAAGAGGCGGGCATCCTCGCCCCGCGCCCCTATTCCGCTTCGCGTGAAGCGCGCCAGCGAATGCGGCTTCGGGCTATCCGGGCCCCAGTACAGCCGATAGGTGTAGTTGTGTTCGCCCTTGGCCTGCAGGGGGTTCTTCGGCCGCCAGAACGCGGCAATGTTGTCGTGAACCTCCTCCTTGGTCGGGATCTCGAATAGCGTGACCCCGCCCTCGCCCCAATCGCCGATGGGCTCCATCCAGAGACTTGGGCGTTTTTCGAAGCTGGACTCGATGTCCTGGTAGGCGAAGAAGTTTCGCTCCCGTTGCATCAAGCCGAAGCCGCGGGGATTGAGATCCTGAAAGGTGCTGATCTGCAGATCGCGCGGATTGCTGAGCGGGCGCCAAAGGCTTTCGCCCTTGCCGTTGAAGATCGCCAGGCCGTCGGAATCGTGGACCGACGGACGGAAGTCGTCGATGTCGTTGCGGTCGTTCGGGCCGTAGAAGAACATGCTGGTCATGGGCGCGAGACCGGCGCGCTGCATTTCGACGCGCGGATAGACCGACATTTCAACGTCGAACACCGTGGTTTCGCCCGGCCGGACGGTGAAGCGGTAGCTTGCCGCGCAGCTTTTGCTGTCGAGGAGAGCTTGGATGACCATCGAGGTTGCACCCGACGCCGGCCGCTCGAGCCAGAAGGCCTTGAAGAGCGGAAACTCCTCGCCCTTGGCTTCGCCGGTATCGATCGAGAGTCCGCGGGCGGAGAGCCCGTACGTCTGCCCCTTGGCCACAGCGCGGAAATAACTCGCGCCCAGGAATACGCAGACCTCGTCGTAATAGTCGGGACGGTTTATGGGCGCATGGATGCGGAAGCCTGCGAACCCGAGATCCGTCTCCTCGAACGCCGGGACCTTCTCTCCGAAAGAAAAGTCCGCCTTGCGGTACTTGATCTCGGCGACCTTTCCATCCGCGACCTCGAAGATATTCACCCTGTTCTTGTAAAAGAAGCCACGATGGAAGAACTGCGCTTCGAACGGAAGATTCTTGCCACGCCAAAGGGCCCGCTCAGGCAAAAAGCGGATCGAACGGTACTGGTCGTAGTCCAGGTCTTTCAACCCGGCCGGCAGCTTCTCGTCGGGCGCCTCGAACGGCTTGCTTGCGATCGCACGGGCAAGATCCCTCACCGTCGACGGGCCAAAGGTCTCGTCCGACGCAGCGGCGAAGCCGCTGCGCGAGGCGAGTAGCATCGCCGGCAGTAACGCCGACCCTTGAACAAGCTGGCGTCGGTTCACGTGTACTCCTCGCTACTGCTGCCGCGGCCAAGCAACGATCACCATGGCCCGTGGGTTCCACGGCCCGCGTATAGTCCCAGAGGTACATACTTCCAGCATCATTGGCCGAGGCTCTGCCCGTAGGCGTCGGTGGCTGAGAGACCGATTGCGCTCCCGCCCGCACCAAGTGGAGCACAACCATGCCTATTGCGCGCTTGCTCGCGGACATCACCATTGCGCCAGAATAGCGGAACGCTCTCGAGTTGGCCTTCAAGGCCGCTCTCCGAAAACTCGAACTCGTCGATCGCGAGGGCCCTTGTGCGCTGTCGTCGCAAGGAAGATGCTCGAACTTCATCAGCGCGGTGTGACCGATGCTGCCGCACTCTCCGATCTGACCATTCGAGAAATCGGTAGGCAGCGGTTCAACTCAGCGTCGGCTCGCTACGCGAATGCCCGGCGAGTACCTAACTCCCTTCGGTGCCGCAGCGATTAACTTGCCGCCTGCTCGGCGGCGCGGCGGGCCCGTCGTCCGGTCGTCTTCACACGCTCGTTCGCCGTTTTTTCCGCTTTGGCGCGCGATTCGCATTTCTCCCGCAGGTCTTCGATCTCTTCGTCCGTGAGATGCTCGATACCGACAAGGGAGTTTCGCGCCGTCCCGACGCGGATCAATTCGTCAAGCTTGACCTGCATGGCTGCGCTGTCGCGGTTCTGGGAATTCTGAATGAGGAAGACCATCAGGAAGGTGACGATGGTGGTGCCGGTGTTGATGACCAACTGCCACGTGTCCGAATAGCCGAACAACGGACCGGTGACTGCCCAGATGATGACCACCAGGGCCGCGAGCACGAAGGTCGACGCGCGCCCCGCAGCCTGCGAGGTGCGGGTAGCAAACTCGCCGAAGAAGCGGGCGGTGCCGCCTTCCGTTTTCTTCCGCCTATCACGCATGAGATCCTCCGATTTTGAGAGAACGGGCGAAGAGGTTCGCGGGTTCCCCGTAAGGCGCATCGACCACTAGCCTCAGTCGAAAGTATGAACGTCCGCAATGGGATCTGCGGAACTGGAGGGCAAACGTTCCGGTTGGATGCCCAGCATGGCTCGGATCGAAGACTACGCCTTGATCGGCGATTGTGAGACTGCGGGTCTGGTCGGGCGCGACGGGTCAATCGACTGGCTCTGCGTCCCCCGCTTCGATTCGGACAGCTGCTTCGCGAAGCTACTCGGCGATGAGCACAACGGATACTGGAAGATTTGCCCCGAGGCTCGCTCGAGCAGCGAACGACGCTACCGACCGGGCACCTTGATCCTCGAGACGACCTTTACGACCGACTGCGGCCGGGTCCGCCTCATCGATCTCATGCCGCCTAAGACGGATCTCTCGAAGGTCGTCAGAATCGTCGAAGGACTGGAGGGCGAGGTCGAGATGCGCAGCGAACTTGTCGCGCGCTTCGACTACGGGACCAGCGTACCTTGGGTCAGCCGCCTTGAGGACGGAGCGGTCAGCATGGTCGCGGGCGCGTCGATGCTACTGCTCAGGACCGCGGTGCCGATGCGCGGCGAAGCCATGAAAACTGTGGGCTCGTTCTCGGTCGCGCGCGGCGAGACCGTGGCTTTCGTGCTTTCCCATCAGATATCCTACCAGGATCCCGCCGCTCCCGAGGACCCTGCGTCTCTTCTGAAACAGGCAGAGGATTTCTGGCGCAATTGGTCCAGCCGCTGCAAGACGGCAGGGCCATATTCGGAGGCGGTCCAGCGATCCCTGATAACTCTCAAAGCGCTGACGTTCGGGCCGAGCGGCGGCATCGTCGCCGCCGCTACGACGTCGCTGCCGGAGCAGATCGGAGGCTCGAGAAATTGGGACTACCGCTTCTGCTGGGTACGTGACGCCACCTTGACGCTACTGGCCCTCGTGGGCGCGGGCTTCTTCGACGAAGCGCGCGCTTGGCGCGACTGGCTCGTCCGCGCCGTCGCGGGAAGTCCGCGGCAGCTCCAGATCATGTACGCGGTCACCGGCGAACGCAGGCTGACCGAGTGGGAAGTCCCGTGGCTCTCCGGATATGAGAACTCCAAGCCCGTCCGGATCGGAAACGCGGCGCACACCCAGCTTCAGCTCGACGTCTACGGCGAGCTGATGGACGCCCTATATCAGGCGCGCCGCGGCGGTCTCCGCGAGAACAAGCGCGCCTGGGCAGTACAATGCGCGCTGCTCGACCATCTCAAGAGCATCTGGAGCCAGCCGGACGAGGGCATATGGGAGGTCCGGGGCGGCGCGAAACACTTCACGTATTCCAAGATCATGGCGTGGGTCGCCTACGATCGGGCCATCAAGTCGGCTGCCGAGTTCGGCATGAAGGGCCGCGTCGAGGAGTGGGAAGCGCAACGAGCCGCGATCCACGACGAGGTGTGCCGGCGCGGCTACGACCTTGAGCGCAAAACCTTCGTCCAGGTCTACGGCGAGCCGCAACTCGACGCGAGCTTGCTGCTGATCCCGGCCGTGGGCTTTCTGCCACCCGAGGATCCTCGCGTGATCTCGACGATCCAGGCGATCGAACGGGAATTGCTCCAGGACGGTTTCGTCCGGCGTTACGATACGGGTGCGACGAAGGATGGTCTGCCGCCGGGGGAAGGCATGTTCCTGGCCTGCAGCTTCTGGCTGGCGGATGCCTACCATCTGATCGGCCGCGACGCCGAGGCCAAGGAATTGTTCGAGCGGCTTCTCGCGCTTCGCAACGACGTCGGCCTGCTATCGGAAGAATACGACATTTCGCGGCGGCGCTTGGTCGGAAACTTTCCGCAGGCCTTTTCTCACATAGCCCTCGTCAATACCGCCCACAACCTCACCCACCGCGAAAAACCCTCGGAGCACCGCGGTAGCAAGAGAGCCCTCCCCAGCGAGGGAGATGAAGCCGCGCGCTCCGACTAGGAGGTCCGCCATGACAGTGAATTCAACCGACCCGGCCGCTCCGGCAAGCCCGGGCGAGCGCTTGCGACCGCAGGCCCGCTTTCCCGTGACCCTGGAAGGGCAGCCTGCGCTGGTGACCGGCGCCAACTCAGGTATCGGCCGCGCGGTCGCGCTGGGGCTGGCCGCGGCCGGCGCCGACGTCGTCGTCAACTATGTCGTGGATCCCGTCTCAGCCGAAGAAGTCGTTCATGAAATCGAGGCCCGGGGCAGAAAAGCGATCGCAATCAAGGCGGACGTCAGCAACGAGGATGACGTCCGGTCGATGTTCGCCCGTGCCATCGATCATTTCGGCACGTTGCACATCGTGGTGAACAACGCCGGACTGCAGCGCGACGCGCCCCTCCATGAGATGACGATCGATCAGTGGAATAAGGTGATCGGCGTCAATCTCACCGGCCAGTTCCTATGTGCCCGGGAGGCAGTCCGCGAATTCAAAAGACGGGGCATCGTCGGTGACATCTCGGCCGCGGCCGGCAAGCTCGTCTGCATGAGTTCGGTCCATCAGGAGATTCCGTGGGCGGGCCACGCGAACTACGCGGCATCGAAAGGCGGCGTGATGCAGATGATGCGAAGCATCGCGCAGGAAGTCGCCCCCATCGGCATCCGCGTCAACGGCATCGCACCCGGCGCCATCCGGACGCCCATCAATCAGCGCGCCTGGGAGACGAGGGAAGCGTACGAAAGCCTGATGACGCTGGTGCCCTACAAGCGCATCGGAGAGCCGGACGACATCGCGCAGGCGGTCGCCTGGCTCGTCTCCGACGCCGCCGACTACGTCACCGGCGCCACCCTGTTCATCGACGGCGGCATGACCCTATTCCCCGGCTTCGCAAGCGGAGGCTAGGCAAAGCCTCAGGGTCATGATCCCAACGAGAACCGCTGGTCGCATCGCTTACGCAGCAATTGGAGGATCGAACTTTGGTAAATGGCGCACGGGCAATGGCTGCAGGTAAGATCGCGCGCAAGATGGCGAGCGCTCTGACATCGGTTCTGAAGCGCCGCTCGGCGGTGAAGAAGGCAAGTAAGACGCGGGAGAAGAGCGCAAGCCAGGTCTCGCCGCCCCCAGGTCGCGAAACATAGCTGGTGCTCCGATGCCGATCTGGTTGACCGCCGGCCTTTGGGGGCTGCTTGGTGCCTCATCGCTGCTCCTGGGAGCAGCCGTCGCATTCGTCCTCAGAATGCCTCGGTACGTTACCGCGGGGATCATGTCGTTCGGTTGCGGCGTGCTGATCTCGGCCGTGGCCTACGACCTGTTGGAGGACGGGTATCAGGAAGGCGGGATCTGGCCGATCGTCGCCGGTGCCGTTGCGGGCTCCGCAATGTATGCCCTTGCCGATTGGGCGGTCTCTCGAGCAGGCGCGCATTCACGTAAACGGTCCGGGGACCAGCAGGCGAACGCCGGCCAAGGCGGAGGGTTGGCGATCGCAATCGGGTCGCTCCTCGACGGGGTTCCGGAAAGCGTGGTTCTGGGGCTCGGGCTGTTGAGCGGGAAAGGCATCAGCCTCGCTATGCTGGCAGCTATCTTCCTGTCCAATTTCCCGGAAGGACTGTCCAGTGCGCTCGGCATGCGAACCGCGGGTCGCTCCCGGCTCTACATCTTTGGCCTTTGGGCAACGATCGCCGTCCTCTCCGGGCTTGCTGCTTCCGCGGGAGCGGCTTTCCTTGGCGGAGCTTCCCCTCAGGTCGTTGCTGCCGTGAGTGCCGTCGCTGCGGGCGCTCTCCTGACGATGGTGGTGAACACCATGGTGCCCGAAGCGGTCGAAGGCGAACAGAAGCTGGCCGGCTTGCTCGTTGTCGTCGGCCTCCTCGTCGCCTTTGCGCTCTCTAACTTAGGAGAGACTTAGAACGCCGGGCCGTGCGATGCAGAAGCAAGGCTGTTGTCGGACGGGCCCTGCGGGTCGCTCGCGACGTGAAGGGGAAAGCCTGGACTTCACCCTCTCCAGGACGACAAGCGACGATCGATTGGCGTCCTGAAGCGCCTCGAAATCGACTGAGAATGACACCCTGAATCGCGGAACGGGTGGTACACAGGGGTGGTCATGAATCCTTGTTTTCCGCGGATTTTCACACAATCGCGGCGAAGGGGGAAGAGAGTCCCACTGACGCCGAGATTTTCCGCGCCAGACTACGATTTCTGCGAAAACATACCGGGCGCGCGTGTCAAATACCACGACAAGGCGCCGCTTCACCCTTTCTCGAACGCGACAAGTTCAGCGTTGAGCTGATCCTCTGCAAACGGCTTTTGCAGGATTTTGCAATTTCGCCATTCTTCCTCGATCCCTGCTCCGTAGCCTGTCGTGAACAAGAATGGGACGTCCCTGGTCTGCAGCATCTCGGCCAGACCATAGCTGAATTCGCCGGCGAGGTTGACGTCCAAGAGGGCTACATCGAATCCGCCAGCGTCGATCAAGCTCGTTGCTTGTGGGACATTAGTCGCCTTGGCAACGACTTCGTGGCCCAGTTCTTCGGCCATGTCTTCTATCATCATGGCAATTAAGCTTTCGTCTTCCACCACCAGCAGCCGCAGCGGCATGTCGATCTCCAAAGGTGCATCTCAGGCAAGATAGAAAGGTTTTGCCGACCATGACCTAGCCGGCGCCCCGCAGACGAACGATTTTGGGATCGTCGAACTCGGCAAATGCTTCGTGGAGCCGGCGCGCCAACTCTTCCTCCTGAAACGGCTTCCTTATCAGCCTCGCGTGATGGATCTCTTCAAGAGCCTTGAGGTCGGCATAGCCGGTCGCAAAAAGAGTCGGAAGATGCGGTCGGAGTCCATGTGCCTTCTTGGCAACCTCCACGCCGCTCATCGCCGGCATGGCGTAGTCCACTATCAGAGCGTCAAAATGCTCCGGCCCGGCAAGGATATCCAAGGCGGCGGCGCCGCTACCCACGCTGACAACGGAGTACCCCAGCTCTTCGAGCATCACGCCGACCACCTCGCGAACGGCGCTGTCGTCGTCGACCAGAAGGATTGTCTTGGCGGAGGCCCGGCCTGACGCGGTCTCGCTTTTCGGCGTCTGCCCAGGGGCCTGGGAGACATTGGCGGCGCGAGGAAGATAGACGCTAACGCTGGTACCTTCCCCTGTAGCCGTCCTGATCTTCACGCCACCGCCGGACTGCTTGGCGAACCCGAATACTTGCGGCAATCCAAGGCCTGAACCTTTTCCGACCTCCTTTGTGGTGAAAAACGGCTCGAACACATGGTCGAGAACATGTGGAGGAATGCCGGTACCGGTGTCGCTCACCGTCAGGACCACGTAATCACCCGGAGGCGGGTCGGCCGGCCTGGCCGGCGGTTCTTTGACGACCGCCTGACTGGTTTCGACGGTCAGCGCGCCGCCGATCTCCATTGCGTCCCGCGCGTTGATGGCCAGATTGAGAATGATCAATTCGATCTGGGTCGGGTCAACGAGTGCTGGGGCTAGGTCGCTCTTCAACACGGTTTCGATCCGGATTGAGCCTTTCATCGTGCTCTGCAGAAGCTCGCTCATCCCGGTCACGGTTTCATTCAGGTCGACGGGCTTTGGCTCGAGCTTCTGGCGCCGCGAGAACGCCAGCAACTGGGCGGTAAGTGTGGCTCCTCGCTCAGCCGCGGTCCGCATGTATTGGAGGCGCGATCGGACGTCCTGCTCGCGCTCCGGCTTGTCGAACCGCTTCTCCACGAAAGCAATGTTGCCCAGGATGACCGTAAGAAGGTTGTTGAAATCGTGAGCGACCCCGGCGGTGAGCTGTCCGACGGCCTCGAGCCGCTGCATCTGCCGGAGGGTCTGTTCGACGCGCTCCCGCTCTTCGATCTGCCGGGCGAGTTCGGCGTTGCGTTCAGCCAGCGCGGTCGCTGCCGCTCTTTCGGCGGTGCAGTCGCGTCCAACGAGATAGATGGCTTCCTCATCCGGCGCCGCATTCCAGGTGACCCACCGCCATTCGCCGTTCGCATGGCGGATACGGCTTTCGAAGCGACCGACGGTGCGATCGCGGATCGTATCGGCAAGCTGTCGCTTCACCTCGGTGCGCTCTTCGGGGGGCAGCAACAGATCGAACATGCTCTCCGTAAGGGTGCCTTCGGCGTACCCGAGCATTGTGCTCCAAGCCGGGTTGAGGCGCCGCAATCGTCCCTCCCGTCCGATCACGGCGAACAGGTCTGGACTGAGCCGCCAAAGGCTGTCTCGCTCCGCGGTTCGTTCCGCGACGCGACGTTCCAGGTCGGTCGTGAGGTCTTCCAGATCCTTCTTCGCTCTGCGTTCCTCGGTGATGTCGCGCACGACCCCGACAAAGCGTTTGAATTCCTTCTCTTCGAACAATGCCTGACCGCGGGCGGCTACCCAACGCTCGCTGCCGGCGTCCGAGAAGATACGATATTCCGCACCGAACGTGCCATCGTGTTCGCGAGACCACTTCGTCGCCTGGCGGACAGCCTGATGAAGTCGGTCGCGGTCGTCCGGATGACAGGCGGCAAGATAGTCTCGATAACCCGGCGATTTCTGGACCGGCCAGCCGAGCATCGCCTTCGCGCTGGCGTCCCACTTGAGCTCTCTCGTCGCCGGATCATAGTCCCACAGGCCGAGCTTGGCCGCTTCCATCGCCAGACGCGCGCTGACTTCGCTGCGGGCCAAAGCATCTTGGATCTTCTTGGCCGATGCGCGCTGGCGGGCTTGTTCGAGCGCACGCTCTACCGCTGTCGACAGCCGTGTGAGATTCCGCTTCACCACGTAATCAGTGGCGCCCCGCTTGAGCGCGTTTGTGGCAAATTCCTCGCCAACGACTCCCGATACGAAGATGAAGGGAAGATCGGGCTGCAGAACCGTGGAGATGTTCAGTGCCGAGAGGCCGTCGAAATCGGGCAATGAATAGTCCGCCAGCACGATGTCATGGCCGCCGCCTTCCAAAGCCGCGACGAAATCCCGTCTGTTGTAGACGCGGTCGAGTGTGAAGCCCAATTGGGCCTTCGATAGATGCGCCGCCAGCAGTTCGGCATCGATCTCACTGTCTTCAAGCAGCAGAATGCGGATAGGCTCTTGCTTCATCATTGGGCCTCGTTGGTGAAGGGGCGGGGAGGCGGCTCGTTCAGCACGGCCCAAAACATTCCGAGATCCTGGATGGCTTCGAAGAAGGCGTTGAAGTCCACGGGCTTCACGACAAAGGCGTTGACGCCCAGTTCGTAGCTCTTCACCAGATCGCGCTCCTCTCTCGAGGAGGTCAGCATCACGACGGGGATCTGGCGCTGGTGGCGGTCATTCTTGACCTTTTCGAGAACCTGCAGCCCGTCGATTTTGGGAAGCTTTAGATCGAGCAGCACAACGGCCGGATCGCCGGGCGGCCTGCCTTCGAAGCTGCCTCTCGCGGCCAGGTAATCGAGCGCTTCGGCTCCGTCGCGAGCAATGACGATCTCGTTAGCCAACTGGCACTTCGCAAGCGCCGCCAGCGTCAGCTCGAGGTCTCGCGGGTTGTCTTCAACAAGCAGAATCGGTCTGAGGTCCGGCAATTAAGAGCTCCTCTTCTTCAAATCTTTGGGGCGCGGCAAGGTGAAAGTGAGGGAGGCGCCGGCCCCTACCTTGCCTTCGGCGCTAATTGAGCCGCCGTGGCGGTCGACGATGCGCTTGGCCAAGGCCAATCCGATGCCAGTCCCCTCGAATTCCTCGGCCCTATGAAGGCGCTGAAAGACGCCAAAAAGCTTGTCGACGTACTTCATCTCGAAGCCGACGCCGTTGTCAGCGACGATATAAGTCGTGCTGTTCGCGTCTTCGTGGCCTGAGATGGTGATGATGGCCGGGTCCCGCGGCGCCGTATACTTGATGGCGTTGTGAAGCAGGTTCTGAAGCACCTGACGAAGCATGGCGGGGTCGCCATAGCCTATTGGAAGCGCCCCTACCTGCCATTCGATGTTTCGCCCCTCGGTCTCCGTCCGCAACGAATGCCTCAATTCGTTGACAATCTTGGCGACATCGACGTTCGACTTGAGAAGCTGAGAGCGCCCGAGTTGGGAAAAATGCAAAAGGTCGTCGACGAGCCTTCCTGCCGAGATGGCGGCGCCCCTAATTGTTTCGATGTAGTGACGCGACTTTTGATCGAGCCCTTTCTCCTTGTCCGACAGAAGTTCTGCGAAACCGACGATGTGCCGGAAAGGGGCACGCAGATCGTGCGAAATCGAATAGGAAAACGACTCCAGCTCCTTGTTGGCGGCTTCCAGCCGGTCCGTGAGTTCAGCACGCTCCTCCGCAGCCTTCAGCACAAGAGTCTGAATCGACGCGCGGAAGCCGAGCGCGCTCTCCACTTCTGCCGAAGTCCACGGCTTCGACTGCTGACGGACAAGCTGTTTCCAAAGGTCGAAAGACTTGCGCGGATGAAGCCGGCCGGCCCCGCTCTCCATAGGCTTGTTGGGATCGCCTCCCCAAGCAACCGTCTTGACGACTTCGGGCCTGAACCAGATGATGTAATCGCCCCGGATCTGCGAGATGGAGACCGCCAGCACACCACTGGCTTTTTCGCTCAAGAACTCGCCGCCCGACCATATCGAAGCCAGCGAATTCGTTTCCAATACGTCGTGCCCGGCCTCGAAGAGCCACGTCGCCAGATCACGTATCTGGCGCTCGCTCGGCGTCTGACCGGTCGTCAGTATGCCGCCCTGCACGACAACTGCAGCGCCTTCCGCATCCACAAGCCGCAGCCATTCGTGCGGATTGTTTACCAGCCCGCGCTGAAACGAAGTCGCGACCGAAAGCTTGCTGAGCAGCGACGTCTCCACGCTCTTCAGCTCAAGGCGTTCCGCGGCACTGCTTGCCTTCAGGCGCGAGCCAATCTGCAGCGACACGACTTGAGCGAGGATGTCGCATGCGGTGCGGATCTGCGCGTTGACCATCCGAGAGGCGCGGCTATGCCCGGAGATGAGCCCCCACAACGCACCGTCGACGATGATTGACATCGACATCGACGACGCCGTCTCCATGTTGCGCATGTATTCGAGATGAACGGGCGAAACGCTGCGCAGCGCCACCTGCGACAGGTCAAGCGGCAGTCCGTTGAGGGGACTGATCGAGGGTTCGATCTCGACCGGATCGTAGCTGGCGTCAGGAATGAGCCGGATCCTGTTCAGGCGATAGAGCTCCCGCGCTTGAGCGGGAATATCGGATGCGGGAAATCGAAGGCCGAGGTAGGAAGGAAGAATTTTATTCGTGTCTTCGGCCAAAACCGTGCCGTCGCCGTTACCGTCGAAGCTGTAAAGGAGAACTCGATCAAAATGGGTGATTGCCCGCACCTCGCGGGCCACCTCCTCAGCGATGCTAATAATATCGTGGGCACCGGATATGCGGTCCAGAAAGTCCCGCAACCGCGGGTAAAGACCATCCAGCGTCGACTCGCCTGGCCGCGGCGGTGGTTCGAATTCCAACAAGAGTCCTTGGGGGCTGCGGTGGGCGGTGAGCTGAAGCTGCTGCGATCCGACTGCAACCAGGTAGAAAAGCGTGTTTTCGCCTCCCGACAACCACCCACGGATTTCCTCGCAAAGCGTGGTCGCTTCCTCATAAGCAGAGAGCAACGCGTCATTGCGGACATCGAACCCAAGCAGTCGGCGAGCGTTCGCGCTCTGTTGCAATATCTTCAGGGTTTCAGGTTCGACCACCAAAAGCGCGCCGTGAGGCTGAATTGCTCCCGGGATCTTAATGGGCTCTGCGGCACACTCTTCAAGATAGCCGTCATCCAACTCGGTCACTGGGTGATGCCTTCTTGACTCAGAGCTTATGGCAAGCAAATGCCGGTGGTCAGTAGACTTTTCTGGGATGCGGATTTGCGCATAGGGAACGGAATGAACTTAACCCAAGTTCCGGCATTTTGTTCCATGATGCGAAGGCGGGGCGAGATTTGCTCGCTATGACAAGTGTTTACTGTGGACTCTGACCCTTCGCGTCTCGCGCTCCGAACGTCGAGGGCAAGAAGAAATACAGTCGTACTCGCAGGCGAAAAGGCGCTGAGGCCAACGTCGGCGCTTCGCCGAGCTTCTGATGGTGCTTGAGCTGTTGCGCGCCTGTTCATCGAGAGCACGACTAACGCCGGCTAATGCAACTTACAGACAATCCGGCGAGATGGTCCAAACCGCCGTATGCTTGATCTCGGCGTCTTCTAGATCGCGGGTCACCGGTACGCGATAGTCGGCGAGTCGGACAAGCTTTGCCTTCGGAAGGAAAGTGCGCCCGGGATCGCCGATCAAGATAGTCGCACCGGCGCGCGCATGGTCGGCCAGAAATGCAAAGGCACGCGTCGCGGTGTCCCCCTCATAGAAAATGTCGCCCGCGAGGATGGTCTGCCATCGGCCGTTTGGTTGAGTGTCGAGCACGTCCTCGCCGCACGACGTGAGGTGGACCAGGTTGACCTCCGCATTGAGTTCGGCCGCCGCGATCGCGAAGGGGTCGATATCAGACACTGTCACCCCGACCGCGCCGGCCTTCATCGCCGCGATGCCGACGAGTCCAGAGCCAGAAGCGATGTCGAGCACGTGCCGGTCCCGCACGGTAACGGGGTGATCGAGCACGTAGCGAGCCAGCGCTTGACCGCCCGCCCAGGCAAAGGCCCAGAAGGGCGGGGGGAGACCGGCCTCGTTCAGCTCGTCCTCGGTCTGCTGCCAGATCGGCACCGATTCATCGGCGAGGAAGACCGCGATTTCCGGCACCAGCGGCACCGACCGCAGCCGGGTGTTGGCGCGGATGAAGGATTGCGGGTCGGCAATGGTCGTGGCTGTCAAGGCGGGCCGTCGCTGTCTTGGTCCCGTGATAACTAGCATAAACCGTCTCCGGCCGCGAAGGCGGGCTTAGGGCGGCCGCTAATCCGACTTCGCGAAGTGTCTCCGCCCCTCGCGAGAATCTCCTGTGATCCGATCCTACGATCCTCGACCGCCTCGAAAATGGCTTGGATTGAACGTCCGAAGCGCTAAACAGGTGGTACACAGCGGTGGCCACAAAAACCAACCGGCCCTTTTAGGAATCCTTGTTTTTCGGCGGTTCTCGCGCCTCCGGCGCTCTGGGGAAGAGAGTCCCACTCTCTCCGCCTCCTCCGCCATCGCCCTGTTCACCATCGGCGGGGAGCGTTCGATTATCCGAGACTTCAATCAGAATGGCAGCCAGCGCCCCTCGGGCCCGCAGGACTCGTCGGCTTCGCCGGCCCGGTCGCCAGGATCTACAAGCTTGACCCGCAGCCTGCGCAGCGTGCGACGCGCCTCATCGATCGAGAAGCCCCTCGCCTGAAGGTCCGCGAGCGCTCGCTTGAGGAGGTCGTAGTCGAGCGATGTCCACATATCCGACCATGTCGTGGTCGCCAGCGCCGTCGCCAGCGCCATTCCGACTTGTTCTACCGTCGGTGCCCGGCGCCGGTCTAGCTCCGAGCGCCAGCGCGCCGTCCTGAGTCTAGCCTTGGCCCGGCTGACCTCGATTGGCTGGCGCCGTCGACTCGGCTTCACGAACACGCTGTCCGGCCTGTCCGGGTCACGCTGAAAATACGCGCCCCGGGCCTCGTCCATTTCACGGATCAGGTCGACGTCCTCCGGAGTCAGTTTCCTGCGAAGCTTTGCCATCTTGCGTCCTTCGTCCCTACCGACCGGCAGACGATCGGCTTCGCCCGTGGTTATCCGGTGCAGCTCCGCAAGGGTCAACCCATCGAAGGATCGTCGAGTGGCCGGAGGCTTCGCGGTCGGCGCGCCGAAGGCCCTGCAGTCAGAGCCCCCGGGGTCTTCGACGATCAGTGATAGGTTGAAGGCGATGAGCCGGAGGCCCTGAGGGCTATGCCACGACTGACCGGAGCACCGGATCCTTGATCGACCGGTGGATGGTCTTGATGCCGGAGGCCATGAAGGCCGCGAGGAGCGATCCCGGCTGACGGGCCAGCGTCGCGGCGCGGACTTCGGAGGGCCGCAGGCGCCGACGCTTCGCACGCTCGATGCGACGGAGCGTGTCTTGGTTGGTCTTCGACCGTTCCGGCCAATTGCCAGTCTCCGTGAAGCGCTTCCATGCCTCCGCGGCGAGGCTGCGCATCGCTTCCGCGACGTCGTCGTCGGCGTAGTCGATGGTTTGGGCCGTGCTTGCCGGTGCTGGTACCTCCGGTGGGTCGGTCAACGGTGGGTCGGTCAACGGGGCTTCGCAGGCGGCTGCCTGGCCGGAATCGCGGTCGGCCTGGCAGGGGTCGGCCTGGCCGGGACCAGGGGTGAAGGCAGGCGAGCCACCGCCACTCCGAAACAGGGCCCTTAATTCCTTGGACCTGCCACCATTGCCCTTTTCGGCCTGAATCCTTGATTTCGCAATGGCATAGGCCGCTTCGAAGTGCCTCTGCACCGTCTTGCGGCAGCGGATTCCCTTGGCGGCGACGAGATCGACGGTCGGGGTCCGGCCGCAGATCATGTCGAGCCGCATCGCCTCGGCGAGGGCCTCGACCGTCTTGTCGATGCGGACGGGGCCGGAGAAGGCGCCGCCGACGGCCTCGCGCTGCTCCTTCGTCATGGTCGGCTCGATCAGGTGCGCAGCTGCGCCCCGGCGCCGGCCCTTCGCATCCATCTTGCTCGAGTCGAAGGTGCGGGCCGTGAAGTCGGCGACGCGCTGGATGAGCTTCGCGAGCGTGGCGATCTGGTCGCCGGTCGGCCGCAGCGTGTCCGTGAGCTGGTCGGCGATCTCGGCCGCGATCGCGTCGGCGGTCACCTTCTTGCCGGCCAGATGCAGCGTCTTTGCCATGGCGAATCCGGCCTCGCGGACGACCGGGAACCAGCCGCCGGACTCCTCGCCGAGCGACGCCGCTTCCTTGGCGGCGGCGAGCAGACCCGGCAGCGGGCCGGTCGGCGTCAACGGCGATCCGAGTCCTTCGTACCACTCGCCGAGGGTCGGCATGCGCTCGGGCTCTACGATCCTGGATTCGACGAGCCAGGACAGCGGGTTCTTGCCCGAGAACGGATGCGCGTTGCCGCCGCGGTCGCCGCCGAATGCTTCCTGGGTCGCCTTGATGACGGCCTTGAGCATGTCGTGCTGGCGCGGCGGCGAATGCGGCCAGACCTCGGAGCCGTCGGGCAGGATGAAATACAGGTGTGGCCGGATCACGCGACCGGGGCGGCGCTCGTCGGGAATCCAGTCCACGATATGCGGCCGGCACGGAAGGTCGTGCTCCTCGACGACGTGCTCGATCCAGGCCCGGAAGGCTTCGTAGGACTCGAAATCGCGGTCGATATCCACGCGCCAGATATCGTGGCAGACGGCCGAGAAGAACACATAGATCCGGTCGAGCGCGTTGATCTTGCGGACGTGGCGCCAGCACCCGTCCTTCTTGTCGCCGGCGAGCAGATTGCGGCGGAAGGCACGGCCGCAGGACGCGGCGAAGCGGCGGTAGTGATGGTGGAGGCTGCTCTTGAACCCGCGTTTCTGGAACGGGGCGCGGTAGCATCCGGCCGTGACCTCGCCACCGGGCCAGACGAACTCGCCGCGCTGGTTCCTAGTCGACTCGTCGGCGCGGCGCTTGGCGAACTCGATCCCGCTCTCGACGCGATAGACCAGTTTCATCTGCTCGGGGGTCGCGCGGCCCTCGCGGACGGCCTTTTCGGCGCCCTCGAACCCGCGCCGGCGCGCCTCGGAAAGCGTCATGCCGCAAGCGGCGCAGGCGTCGGCGAGGGCCTGTTCGCGCTTCTCCGTCAGCGTGGCGCGGTGCTCGGCGTCCTCGTCGCGGGCCTTGGAAACCTCGTCGTAGCGCGCATCGAAATGGGCGGCGGTGCGCTGCTTCGGGTCGCGCTTTTCGGTGCCGGGACCGTGTTTGCGGGGACCGGGCGGCGGACGCTTGGGTTTCCGCTTCGCCTTCTCGTCCTTGAATTCCTTGACGGCGCCGACGATGCCCTCGACCAGCTCGGCCGGCGACGGGCCGGCTTCGGTCTGGTCCGGCCGCTCGACGAGCACGAATCCGGGAACGCGGCGAATGAAATCGCCGCCCGCGCGGACGTGCGCAGGCGTCAAGGATCCGGAAATGGTCGGTGCTGTGTCCATGCTGTCGGTCGATCCACTGGACAGCATATAGTGGACGCCCGCAAGCGTAAAGGCACCAACGTGCGCCACTCGCGAATCCTTGCCGGAGGGCCGCAGCGGCGCCCGCCGCGGCCTCGGAGACACGCCAGGAACGCGGAAATGAGTCCGGACCCGGACTCGATTCCGGGCCGGGTCACGTTTCTAGACTCGAAATGTTGTGGGCCGACGTTCGGGCGACAATTCAAGTCTAGGAACGTCGATATGGCGGCATCTGCGCTGTAGCTCTAAAAATCAACCGCTTGAGAAAGCGATGTTTTCTCGAACGACAATTCGAGTCTTGTAACGTCGGAATCTAGAAACGTCCGCCGCGCCTATTTCCGCTTCAGGCGATGCGACTGATCGATGTCTCGCTCGTTCGGATCGGAGTGTTCGCCCTCCGGCTCCAGATGTCCGCCGTGCGGCGCGGGCCAGTAGGAATCGGCATCTTCGAACCAGTCGCGCGGGGGCGCCATGCCGAAAAGAAGTTCGTGGGCGGTGGAAAACCGCTGCCATCTGTCGGCTGTTTTCAGCGGATCCCGGCTCCGCATGTCGTACGGCGTCGTCCCCGGCTTGATGCGGCCCATGGCGTCGAGCTGCGGGTTGCGGGGGTCTGCGGTCAGCCATCGGATGAGCAGGCGCTCGATGTAGTGCGACCGGGAGACGCCGGACTCGTCGGCGCGCAGCGACAACAACTTGAGTAGGTCGTCATGCGCTCGGAGCGTGATGCGCTCCGAGCGGTTCTCGTCATCGCCGCGCGTGGCGGGCCCCGGCTTGCGGCGAAGCTTTCTGTTCTTTGGGAATCCAGTAACCATGATCCTGCTAAATCCTTGCTTTTAGCGCATCTTTGTGCGCACATAGATACCCAATGGTGGCAACTTGGCACAGGTGATACATGGCTTCCAAGGATTCGTCGAGGGCCAAGAAGCGCAGCGGCACCGCCGATCTGCTGCGCCTGATCGCCGAGGACCGGGCCGAGAACGGCGGCCGGCGCCCGCCGCCGCCTTCGGGGCACCCTGCCCTCAATCTGCTGTTGGTCGGCTGCTGGGACGATGCCTTCGGAGTCCTGCACCAGCTTTCCGAGTCGGTCATCGGCGAGGCGCGCGCGCAGCGGCTGCTCGACGTGTGCGGCGACCGCCAGGCCGTTCAGGTCGAGATCCGCGAGACCGTCGACGCCCTCTATTCGCTCGGCACCCACGATGCCGGAGCGCTGGCGCTGGCGTGGAGCATGCTGGCGTGCCGCCCCAGCTATCCGCCGGGCTTCCGTGCCGTGCTTCCGCAGCTCCAGTACGCGCTCGACGCCGCCGATCTCGACGCTGATCTTGATGTCGACGTACGCGAGCGCCTCAGGATCTGGTGGGCCGCCGGCGCCGGCGACTACGTCCGGGAGAAGCGCTCGATGTTCGCTGTGACCGTCGCCGTGCTCGCGGGCGAGATCGAGAAGGAGTCCGCGCTGGAGCCCGTGAAGCCGTTCGAGCCGGTCGACGTGGCCAAGTGGTTTCGGACGCCGTATCCAGGCCCGTCTCTCACAGTGATGCCGGCGGCCAAGGCTACGCGGTTGAACAACCACAACAAGCCATTCGCCGAGATCCTCGACAAGGAGCTGCCGCTGGTCTGCGCTCGCAATCTCGACCAGGCGCGGAAGCGTCTCGGGCATGAGTTTCCGCACGCGTCGGCCGCGCTGTCCGTGCTGTTCAAGGACTTGCGCGAAGGCGAGCCCATCAAATTGCGCGCGACCATTTTGTCGGGCAGCCCAGGCTGCGGCAAGTCGAGGTTGGTTCGCAAATGGGCCGCCGCGGTGGGCCTGCAGCACCAGTACCGCTATGACGCCGCGACCTCCGCCGATGGACAGTTCGGAGGAACGTCCAAAGGCTGGTCGAATACCGAGGCCTCGGTGCCGGCGCGCGCCGTGCTGCAGTCGCGCACCGCGAATCCTTTGGTGTTCATCGACGAGATCGACAAATGCACGCGGGCTGGATCGCAGAATGGTTCCTTGATGACGTCTCTGGCGCCCTTCCTGGAGCGTGAGACTGCCGCGCGCTATCGCGACCAGAGCCTTGATGCGGAGCTTCGACTCGATTGGGTAAGCTTCATCTGCACCGCCAACGACGTCACGGTGCTGCCCGATTATTTGCGCGACCGCTTCCGCATCGTTCGCGTTCCGGCGCCGCAACTAGTCGACCTGCCCTTGCTGGCGGCGTCCATTGTCGACGACATGCTACTCGAAGAGGGCGACGAATGGGCCGGCGCCGTGGCGCCGTTCGCGCCCGACGAGCTGCGGGTCATGGCGAAGGCCTGGGAGCGTGCTGGCTTCAGCTTGCGCAAGCTACAGAAGATCGTGCTCGCGACCCTCGAGGCCCGCGACGCCTGCCAGATGAGGCACTAGCATGTCGAACAGCGGCTGGAAGCAAGACCTGGCACGCGACCTCGAAGCCTACAGCTTGGGCGAGGAGCCGTCGCCCTTCGAGATGCTACGCGCGCCGGTGATCGAAAACTGGACCACCGAGGTCAGGCGGATCGGCAAGGAGTTCAAGCTGGTCGTGCGCGGCCAGGCGAAGCGGCACCCGGACTACGACGACGGGGAGGACATCCGCACGGCGGCGATCCACTGGTTCGATCGCAAGGGCCGCTTCGCGAGGAGCGCGCACCGCCTCTACATGCTCGGCGAGCAGCGCGGCGACGAGATCCCAATCGACGGAGTGGACCTGTGACCGCCTACCTGATCGCGTTCGCCGTCGTCGCGCTGCTTGCCGTCGTGGTTGGCGAGCTGTCGGAGCTTCCGTGGCGACGGCGCCTGGCTGACGCCGGCAGGTCGCGCGTGCCGGCGCCGGCCGCGAGGGGGCGCCGCCATGCCTGAGGTCTATCGCGCTTTCCAGGTGCATTTCGCCAAGGCGGAGATCGAAGAGCTCCTGCGCGAGCGGGCGAAGGCGCTCGTTCTGACGCGCAAGGATTCAGAGAAGCTCGATGTCGCGACGGTGCGGCACGTCGAGGGCGAGGCCGTCGTGACCATGATCATCGGGCCGCCGAAGATGATCGATCTGCAAGCGAAAGGTAAGCGCCGATGAGCGACGCCGACTACCTCTCTCTGAAATGGGGCTCGCTGAAGTCGATCCGGATGCGCACACCCGCCGTCGAGGCGGCATTCGAACGCTACGAATCCATCGGGACGCACCATGGAAGCGCGCTGTTCCATAAGGACAGCCTCGAGCAAAAGGCCGCGCTGTGCGACCTGATCGACGCCGTCGCGGCGGCCGGCGGCCAGATCCAGGACGAGTGGAGCTGGAAGTTCCTCACCGTCGACGAGGCCAAGCGCTACGTCCTGGGGGACGAGGCCCGCGCGCAATCGATCGCGGGCGAGGTGATCGTGCGGAACGTGATGCGGTCGCTGCTGAAGAAGGGCTCCGAGGAGAACGAATGACGCCCCTGATGGAACGCCTGCTCGAGCGCCTGCAGACGGGATGGCGGCCGAAGGCCGACGAGATCGACATGCGGTTCCCGCAGCGAGCGATGGCGCGCTGGGAATTCTGGCCGAGCCGCCACGCCAGCCGACCGCACATGCTGATCGCCGGCTGGCCCGTCGACGACGACGGCGCGTGGCCGCAATTCACCGAACAGGTCCTATGGATCGACGAGGACCTGGAATGGGCGCTCTGCGAGGACGGATTCTGGTGGCTGTAGTGAAAGTTGTTCACTCAGAAGTCGTCGAGCGCGCGGTGTCGGAAGCGCTCGGCGGAGCGCGCGTCGCCGTCCTAACTGAGGCCCAGTGGCGGTCTCCGTAAAGATACCTAAGACGGCTTAGCTTCCCATTCCTTTGTAGGTTTTCTGAAGAAGGAATTGGGACATCCGGGCACCCAAAAGAAGGATTTGGGACCGGAAAGAAGAATTTGGGACGCCTCCGAAAATTTCGCTTCGTCCTTGCCGGGGCAGCGGCGATGCTCCGCGCGAGAGAGCGAGATTGCGCCTGATGTCCGGAGATCGTGAAGGCCGCCTGAAGGCGGCGCGCAACGCCATCGCGATCACTGCGATGGAGGGCGGCGCCGCGTCGGAGCGTGTGCAGGAGATCCTCCAATGGTGGATCGACGGCGTGATCACATCTGGCGAGGCGCGCACCATGATGATGGAGCACGTAACCAAGCCATCGAGGAAGGAAACCTGATGCCCGCCGACCGCCGCCTGTTCGACAGCTCGTCGATGACGCCGCCGCCAGCGCCGGAGATCGACGCCGTGACGTGCACGGTCGGCGCCGACGATGGCTGGGTGGATTACGACAGCGCCACCGGGGTCCACATCGCGAAAGCGAAGGCCGCTGCGGAGCGGGCCGGATGGCGCCAGCACGGCTTCCGCTTCACCCACACAACGCGCGGAAGCTACCTAGCTCGGGACATGAGCTTGTACGACCTCTGCGACAACGAGAGCATCGAATTGTGGAAACAAGCATCATGATGGCGTACCGCCTCACCGGGTATCAGCGCGAGCTCCTGCGCTTCGTCGCCGAGCGCTCGCCGGACGGCCAGGGATTTCACGCCACCGATGTCGTGCCGCAGATCCCGGGCATCGACCCCGGCTACGCGCTGTTGACGCTTGAAGGCCGAGGCCTGTGCTGGGTCGAGAAGCCAGACATCGTCGGCTCGACGCCGGCGGGACTGAAGGCAGCAATGGAGAGCGTGTGATGGCGGGTTATACCATTCTCGCGAAAATGGTATAACGCGAGGCCTCTATTTCGGACCGCAGAAAATGCGAAGCGCAAGGGCGACTAACGGAGGCGCGGGCGTGGGGTCCAGTCCGGGAGCTCGACGACGAGGTCGGGGATGAAACCAGAGTCTTCATGGGAGTACCCAAGCGGGTTGCAGACCACCCTGGTTGGTGTCCCCGGGACGACATAGTCGTGCCTGTTGTGGACATGACCATGGACCCAGAGCTCGGGCTGATGCTCCTCGATGATATCGGACAGATCACTGATGAAGCTGGCGTTGATCGCTCCGTCGTCGGCGTAGCGTTGATGCAACGACCCTGGATGTACCCCGTGATGCGTGATGCAAACGGTCGGGCCGTCATGCGCCTCTGCGAGCCGATCCGTCAGCCAGCGGCGCTCCGCTAGGTGGCGCCGGTAGGCCTCCTTCGGAGTGAACGGCGCCGGACACTCCGCGCCGGGCGTGGTCTTTATGAACATGTGGTCGTTGATGAACTGGCCTGCGTGCAGGCCATGTGCCTGGCTGTCGGCGTCGAACCGATAATCCGTCCACATCGTGCAGCCAATGAAGCGGACGCCGCCAATCACCGGCACCGCGTCGGCGTCCAAGAAGTTCACGTTCGTTCCGCGCGCCTTGTCCCTGATCAGCGCCGCGGCATCTTCGAGCACGCTTCCGTAATATTCGTGGTTGCCGGCGACGAACATCACCTCCTTGCCCCACAGCGCGCGCTGGTTGGTCAGCCAGCTCACGGCCCGATAGGCGTGGTGGACGTCGCCGGCGAAGACCGCAACGTCGAAGTCGAGTCCTTCCGGGACGTTGTAGCCGTGCGAGCCCATCTCGCCGTGGAGGTCGGAAGCGATGAAGATCTTCATGGACCGGACGATCGCGCCCACGACGGCAAGAGGCAAGGACTCGATGTTCGCGGACTTTGGTCCGGATCTGCCCCCGGCGCTGTCACGCCGTCTTCTCGCGAAGGATCGCCAAGCGGTTTAGTCAACGACTTGAAGGGGATGCTTGGTGGGCGCACCAGGGCTCGAACCTGGGACCCGCTGATTAAGAGTCAGCTGCTCTACCAACTGAGCTATGCGCCCGAAAGGCGGTCAATGCCTTGCGAGGTCGGTCGTTTAGCAAAGCGATCCGGGTCTGGCAAGCGATGCGGCGAAGGTTTTTCCACAGTCCCCAAAAAGCGAAAAGCCGCTGGATTCCAGCGGCTTCGCCAAGGTTAATTCCGGGGGTAATCCCGGCAAAACCCCGCCTCTTTCAGAGCCGGCCCTCGCGGTCCCGGTCAGGGCCGCCATCGCGGTCGAAACGGTCGTGATGGAAGTTCTCCATGCCGCGGTCCATCATGCGGCCGCCCATGCCGCGCTCCATGAAGTGGCGGGGCGGGCCGTCTTCGCCGCCGCCGAACGGGCCGCGGTGACGGGTCAGCACGGCGAGGCGCCGCTTCTGGCCCTCGTCCAGGGTCTTGTAGAGCGGATCGGCGGCGTCGGCGATCTTCTTCAGGGCCGCCGAGGTCGCGCCCATGTCCTCGGCGCGCTGGCGCAGGCGGGCGACCGGATCTTCCGGCTTGTCGGAATCCTTTGCAGCATCCTTGCCGGCATCGCCGGGGCCGGCGTTCATCCGCGCGTTGGCGCGGTCGATGCGCAGCTTGGCGAAGTCGCGCACGGCGGCCTCGACCGGCGGCCACAGCTTCTCCTGATCGGCATTGAGCTTCAGCCCGGCATGGACGGCGGCGATGCGCGCGTCGACGAGGGCGGCGCGATCCTCCGGGTTCATGCGGATGTGGCGGATGTGCTCCATCCACGGGCGATGATATTGAGCATAGACCGCGCCAGAGCCGGCGATGCTGAGCACGGCGATGGCGGCGATGGTGAACTTCTTCATCCGAACCTCCTCTGGAAGGACGTCCATGAAGATGGGCGCGATGCGGCTGACACGCAACTTACAACTTGGACAGGGAACGCGTCCTTACGAAGATGTAACGCGCGATTTTACCGCTGCTCGCAACCCGGAAATCATTCGCAACAAAAAGGCTTCCGTGCAGCGCGCACGGAAGCCTTCGTTCATCGTTCGACTTGATCCGTTCGTAGTGCTCAGTTCGTCGTGCTCTTGGCCTCTTTGAGGAATTCGTCGATCAGCGGCTGGCCTATGCGGCCGGCGGCATCCTTGTAGACCGGCTCCATCGCCTTGCGCATCGCCTCGCTCTGCTCCGCCGTGAGCTTGATGATCTCGCTCTTGCCGCTCTTCTTGATCTCGGCGAGCGCGTCGTCGTTTTCCTTCTGCGACTGCGCGTTGCCGAAATCGGTCGCTTCCTTCATCGCCTTGGTGAGCTGGTCGCGGATGTCGGCCGGCAGGTCGTCCCAGAACTTCTTGTTCACGATCACGACGTAGCCGATATAGCCGTGATTGGTCTCGGTGATGTACTTCTGCACCTCGTGCATCTTCTGGGTATAGATGTTCGACCAGGTGTTCTCCTGGCCGTCGACCACGCCGGTCTGCAGCGCCTGGTAGACTTCCGAGAACGCCATCACCTGCGGCAGCGAGCCGAGCGCCTTGAACTGGGCCTGCAGCACGCGCGAGGACTGGATGCGGAACTTGACGCCCTGGTAGTCGGCGGGCGTGACCAGCTTCTTGTTGGCGCTCATCTGCTTGAAGCCGTTGTCCCAATAGGCAAGGCCGGTGATGCCCTTGGCATCCAGCAGCTTGAGCAGCCGTGTGCCGAGCGGCCCTTCCGTCACCTTCCGCAGCGTCTTCAGGTCGGGCAGGATGTAGGGCAGATCGAACACCTCGAACTCGCGGATGCCGAGCGGTCCGAACTTGGAGTTGGACGGCGCCAGCATCTGCACGCTGCCGAGCTGGAGCGCCTCGAGCTCTTCCTTGTCCTTGTAGAGCGTCGAGTTCGGATAGACCTCGACCTTGACCTTGCCGTTCGTGTACTTCTCGGCGAGCTCCTTGAACTTCTCCGCGCCCTTGCCTTTCGGCGTGTCGGTGGCGACGACGTGGCTGAACTTGATGATGATCGGCGATTGGGCCGAGGCCGGCCCGGCAAGTCCGAGTGCCAGTGCCGCGATGGACGCGGCGATCGCGAAGGTGCGCATAATCTCTCCCTGATGTTATTTGGGCGGCCCGCGCGCGGGCAGCCAATGCTTTTGCCGACAGCATCCATACAAGCAGGCGGCTGGCGCTGCTATTGGCCGTTAGCAGGGCAGGTATCCCTTCAGCCGTCATTCCGGGGCGATGCAAAGCATCGAACTCCGGTGCGCAACTGCGCACCTGAGAATCTCGAGATCCCGGGTTCGCCTCTTCGAGGCGCCCCGGGATGACGAGCTTCGCTCGTCAGTTCGCCGCAGCCGCCGTCACGGTGTCGCGCTGGCGCTTCATGACGATCTTGTTGAGCGCGCCGAGATAGGCCTTGGCCGAGGCCACCAGCGTGTCCGGATCCGCCGCGCGCGCCGTCATCGAGCGGCCGTCCTGGGACAGCCGCACCGACACTTCCGCCTGCGCGTCGGTGCCTTCGGTGACCGCGTGGACCTGGTACAGCTCGAGCTTGGCCTCGTGCGGCACCAGGCGCTTGATGCAGTTGAACACCGCATCGACCGGACCGTTGCCCTCGGCCTCCTCGATCTTGATCTGGCCGTCGACGTCCAGCTTCATGGTCGCGCGCTGCGGGCCATGGGTGCCGGCGATCACGGTCAGCGAGGTCAGCTTGATGCGGTCGTGCGAGGCCGCCATCTCCTCGTCGACCAGCGCCTCGATGTCCTCGTCGTAGATGTCCTTCTTGCGGTCGGCCAGCGCCTTCATCCGCGTGAACGCATCTTCCAGCTGGTTCGGGCCGAGCTTGTAGCCCATCTCCTCCAGCTTGTGCACGAAGGCGTGGCGGCCGGAGTGCTTGCCCAGCACCAGCGAGGACTGCTTCAGGCCGACCATTTCGGGCCGCATGATCTCGTAGGTGGAAGCGTCCTTCAGCACGCCGTCCTGGTGGATGCCGCTCTCGTGCGCGAACGCGTTCCGGCCGACGATGGCCTTGTTGTACTGGACCGGGAACGAGGTCGCCGCCGACACCACCTTGGAGGCGCGGGTCAGCTGCGTGGTGTCGATCTTGTTCCAGTAGGGGAATTTGTCGTTGCGCACGTTGATCGCCATCACGATCTCCTCGAGCGCAGCGTTGCCGGCGCGCTCGCCGATGCCGTTGATGGTGCACTCGACCTGGCGCGCGCCGCCGACGATGCCGGCCAGCGAGTTCGCCACGGCCATGCCGAGGTCGTTATGGCAATGCACGGAGAACACGGCCTTGTCCGAGTTCGGCACGCGCTCGATCAGCGTCTTCATGAAGTGGGTGTATTCCTCCGGCACCGTGTAGCCGACGGTGTCGGGGATGTTCACCGTGGTGGCGCCGGCCTTGATCACGGCCTCGACGATGCGGCACAGGAAATCCATCTCGCTGCGGGTGCCGTCTTCGGCCGACCATTCGACGTCGTCGATCTGGTTGCGGGCACGGGCCACCATCGCGACCGAGGTATCGAGCACCTCTTCCGGCGTCTTGTTCAACTTCACCCGCATGTGCAGCGGCGAGGTCGCGATCACGGTGTGGACGCGGCCGCGCTTGGCGAACTTCACCGCCTCGGCGCAGCGGTCGATATCGGCGGGATGGGCACGGGACAGGCCGGCGATGACGGCGTTCTTGGAGCGCCGCGCGATCTCGCTCACCGCTTCGAAGTCGCCCTGCGACGTGATCGGGAAGCCGGCCTCGATCACGTCGACGCCCATATCGTCCAAGAGCTCGGCGACCTCGAGCTTCTCCTCGAAGGTCATGGTGGCGCCGGGGCACTGCTCGCCGTCGCGCAGCGTGGTGTCGAAAATGATGACGCGGTCCTTCTCGGACTTGTTCACGGTGGCCATTTCAAATTCCTTTTGAGCTTTTGCGCCGTTCAGACTGTTTTCGTCCCTGGCGCTTGAGGTGTCCGGTGATCTCGACCAACCCCTGAGCGCCCAGGCGCATGGCGCCCAGCCGGCCCTCAGGGGCAGCTAAGAAGAAGCCCGCCAAGAAGCAGGGTGGGCAGCAGCGCGGCCGGGATCGTGGCGGCGGCCAGAGCCACCTCCCCCGAAATCCCATCGATTTGGCCGCGAATCAGCATTGCCAGACCCTTTTGAGCCCACAAATCCTCGGACAAAACCGTTGACGGTTGGTTGCCGGGAGGCCCAGTGCTCGTTTCTAGACGAGAAATGGCAGCAACTGCAACGCCAAAAGATGGTCAGGGTGGTTGACCTGATTGCGCGGGGCGCAGGTTCTGCACGGCGCCGCCGCGCGCAGGCGTCGCGGCGCGGAGCCGGGTGCCGGGGGCGGCACGGCGACCGGTGGCGTGGGCCCCCGGCTCTGCAGCGCACCACCCCGGACGATGCGACGCATCGCCGGCCGCTGCGCTGCGTCCGGGGCACGGGAGCGGAGGGTGGCGCTGGCTCTTCGCAATGACGGAGTGTGAGGCGATGGCCTGCTTCTCCAAGTGACAACTGTCATTCCCCGCGAAGGCCGGGAATCCAGTACGCCGCGGTGTCTCGGTTCGATCATTGCGGCCTCTGGAATACTGGATCGCCCGGTCGAGCCGGGCGATGACACTGCGTATCTGGTGGCAGCAAGTGCCGTAGGGTGGGCAAAGGCGCACTTGCGCCGTGCCCACGACCTTTCTCCATGAGCAACAGGACGTGGGCACGCTTGCGCTTTGCCCACCCTACGACATCGCGCCTTTGGCACGCAGCTCGGCTGACAGACATGCATTCACGACCTCGCGGCGCAATTCGCCCGAGCTTTGCTTGATCGCATCGCCCTCTTTGCCGAGAGGGCGCAGGGAAGACCGGGTGCTGACCTCGCACCCGCGGTCCGCTGCGCGAAATGCACACGCAGGAAGAACCGCACAGCAGCATACAGGTGGTGCCAATCACTCGGCCTTCCCTGCGCGATGGTCGGACGGCTTATGCCGTGCTCTCCCGGGAGCCGAACTTTCCTTCTGGCCTCCCTCGCCCCGCGAATTGACAATGCCGTCCGCCCGGTTGGGCTCGCGCACATCTCCGCGAAAGGCTTGACCGTAGCAACGACGGCCAGGACCACACGGTTTTGCCGTACGCGTTCAGCGTCGCTCGTCTGCACGCAGGTCCCGGGCTCACAGGGACTACCCGCCCTGCCCGTCCCATCTCGTGCCGACGCTGCCGCGTCCACCGCAAGCCCGGCTCGCGATCAAGACGACGACGAGATCGCCCCTCTTGGTGAGCCGGGATAGGCAACACCTACGACAATTCCGAATTTCGGTAAAGTGGAATATTTTTGCGCGGATGGATTGACACGGGGCCGACCACAGGGCCGGTGCCGTAGCCCGGATGGAGCGAAGCGTAATCCGGGAGTCGAAGATGCCGGGCGAGCGGCCCCGGATTTCGCTTCGCTCCATCCGGGCTACGAGACTCGGGCTTGCCTCGCCTACACCGCGCGACGGGCGCGGGCCCTGGTCTCCCAGCGATCGAGCATCTGGCCGAGCTCGCCGTTGGACACCGGCGCCGTGATGGCGCTCGCGATCTCGTTGGTGTTGGCGGCATTGGCGGGCAGCCAATCCGGCTCGGCATATTCGCGCCAGCGGCGGGCCTCCGCACGTCGTTTGCTGGAGATGTAGTCGCGCGTGAAATAGCCGGCCGCGAACGCGATCCCCAGCAACACGATCAATACGATGACGCCACCCACGTTCTGCTCCGTTCCTTGCCTTCGGACGGTTCATGCGGGGCAATCGGCGCGAAATCATGGCTCGAACCGGGCAGAATAGGTTGCATGCCGCGCTTTGCCGCACGCATTTTCCCTGGGGCAGCGAATATCTCGAAACCCTCCTGATCGCGCATCCAAGCTCCGACACAGAGTCTGCGCGAGCGCACTCGAATATGACGACATTGCGACCTGCGATCGCGCATTGGTTTCGATTCAACCCCTCGCAACCGGCCGCGGACCGCATTAACCTCCGCTTCCGCTCGGCCGGATCAACCGGCCAGCGAACATCATTGGGAGGACGCAATGACACGCCAAGAGGCTCGTGACGACGCGGCTCGTGACCACGGGCCGCGTGAGCAGGATGCTGCGCTTTCACGACGAACACTTGTCCGGGGGCTCGCGCTCGGCGCCGCCGCGACCGTGGCCGGCCCGGCGCTGGCCCAGACCGGACCCGCCGCACCGCCGACCACCATCACCACGCCACCGCGCGATTTCGGCCCGCATGGCGCGCCCACCACCTATTTCTGGGACCCCGACATCATCGCGGTCGATCCTTCCTTCAACGATCTCGCGCAGCCCAACACCGCGATCAAGCGCCTCTACACCGGCGTGCTCTGGGCCGAGGGCCCGGCATGGAGCGCGCAGGGAAGATATCTGCTGTGGAGCGACATTCCCAACAACCGGCAGATGCGCTGGAGCGAGGACGACGGCCGCGTCAGCGTGTTTCGCACACCGTCCAACAATTCCAACGGCAACTCCTTCGACTTCCAGGGCCGGCAGCTCTCCTGCGAGCACCTGACCCGCCGAGTGACGCGCTACGAGCATGACGGCACCGCCACCGTGCTCTGCGACAATTACAACGGCAAGAAGCTGAACTCGCCGAACGACGTCGTCGCGCATCCCGACGGCAGCTACTGGTTCACCGATCCTCCCTATGGCGGCCAGCTCTACGAAGGCGAGCCGGATGCCGCCGGTGGCGCGAGCAATGCGGGCGGCAAGCTCAATCCGAAGATCGGACAGCCGGCCGGTTTCACGCCGGGCAAGCGCGAGCTGCCGACCAATTGCTATCGCATCGACCCGTCCGGCCGCATCGACCTCGTCGTCACAGAGGAGCAGGTGCCTGACCCGAACGGCCTCTGCTTCTCGCCCGACTACAAGAAGCTGTACGTCGCCTCCACCGGCAAGGGCCCGGGCGATACCGGCCCCGGCGGCAAGGGCGAGATCTTCGTGTTCGACGTCGGCGGCGACAACAAGCTGTCGAACGCCAAGAAGTTCAGCGATTGCGTGGTCGACGGCGTGAAGTGCGGGCCCGATGGCCTGCGCTGCGACGTCAACGGCAACGTCTGGGCCTCCAGCAATGCCGGCCGCGCTGTCGGCTACAACGGCGTGACGGTGTGGTCGCCGGAAGGCAAGCTGCTCGGCCGCATCCGCCTGCCGGAAGTGTGCGGCAACATCACCTTCGGCGGCCCCAAGCGCAACCGCCTGTTCATGGCCGCGAGCCAATCGCTGTATGCGGTGTTCACGGCAACGCAAGGTGCAGGACCAGGCTGAGCCACGACACAGGCAGGGCGCCGGCACGAAAGGCCGGCGTCCCTTCCGCAGCTATCGTAGGGTGGGCAAAGGCGCAACGCGACGTGCCCACAATCTCGTGCTGCATTGACGGGACCGTGGGCACGCTCCGCTTTGCCCACCCTACGGCACCGCCTTCTGCCGCGCGATCTGCGGATCGATCGCGGTAAACACCTCTACTTGACGACGATCTCGCGCTGACGTGGTTCCGCAGCCCCAATCAAGCTGCACCGTGGGCCAATCTCCGCCATCAAGCCAAAGATGATGCGCGATGCGGCAAAGCCGCAGCGTGGCGCGCGGGCATGATGCCCCGGCGCGATCCGCGCCTGACACGGACCGGGAGTCTTCACGATGCGCCATATGCCAAACGACACCATCATCGTCAGCGTCGGAAGCGAGGAACTCGTGATCGCGTTCGGAGACGCCGGTCTGCCGGTCGACGGCCGCGGCGGCAACGACATCATGGTCGCAACGGTCGATGGCGGACCCAGCAGCCTGCTGTTTGTCGGCGACGAGTCGACCCTGAACGGCCGATCGCATGGCGGCAACGACCTTCTGGTCGCGACGGTCGAGGGGCGCCTGCCCTACGTGTTCTTTGACGGCGACGCGCAGATCATGTCCGACCAAGCCCGCGGCGGCAACGACGTGCTGCATGTCGACGCCTCGAACGCGACCTATGCGAACGTCTATCTCTCCGGCGACGCCGAACTTGCCATGACCGGCAGTGCCAAGGGCGGCAATGACCTCATCACGGCAGAGATGGGCGACAGATCGTCTGGTGCGTTCAGCGGCGATTCGGGACCGCTGATGAGCGGCAATAGCCAAGGCGGTAACGACATCGTCAGCGTGGCGCAGACCGGCGCCTCCGGCAACGCGTCGATATCGGGCGATGCCCTGGTGTCCATGATCGGCGATGCACGCGGCGGCAACGACATCCTCATCTATACGGCCGGCGTCGGCGCGCAGTCCGGCAGCGCATCGCTCATCGGTGATGGCGGGGACATGAGCGACAATGCCCGTGGTGGGAATGACATTCTGATCGCAGCCGTCGCCGGCAACCCCGACTCGACGTCCATCACCCTGTTCGGCGATGCCTCGCAGATGACCGGCAATGCGCAGGGCGGCAACGATATTCTCTACGGCAGCGATCGCGGCGATCTTCTCTATGGCGATGCGCGAGCCTACAACCCGTTCGTGGGCGGCGCGATCACCGGCGGCCGGGACGTTCTCAACGGCGGGGGCGGCAACGACCAGCTCTGGGGCGGGCCGAACAACGATCTATTCGTATTCAGCGCGGGCTCGGGCCAGGATGTGATCAACGATTTCGATCAGGGCAACAAGGCCGGCGGCAGCACGGCGCGGGAGCATGACGTGATCGACGTCCACGCCTATGGCTTTGCCGGCTGGGCCGCGCTGAAGAACTTGATCGGCGACGACGGCGCCGGCAATGCGGTGATCCACCTGACGGCCAATGACACGATCACGCTGGACGGCATCCACGCCGCCGACCTCAACGCGAGGGACTTCATCGTCTGAGGCGCGCTGATCCGGACGGTCGCGTGCAGGCCGCATACGCATGGGCGTCGCCGAAATCTGCATGACTGCGCATGTCTCTATTTGCGCAGCGCTAGACTTTAGTTCGCTCTCACAATCCTGAACGCAGTTTCACTTGCCGACAGTAGCCTCGCCGCTATAGTTGCGCCCAATAGCTCACAAGAGGCTTGTTCAAGGAGAGAAACAACATGAAGAAAAGACTCTCTGTTGCATTGCGAATTCGCTCGACGCCGCCGTGACCGGCGCGCCGGAGCACGTCGTCAGGACTGACGCCAGTCTCCCGAGCACTCCATCAAGCCGACCCGCGAACTGATCGGAACCCATCCGGGCCTCGCCCGGAATGATTTCCGCATGGCGGGCGCACAGCACCTTTTCCTCCAAGCGGCAGCCGGACTGCCCGGCCAAATCATCAATGCGAGTCTTCCAGATCCTGATCGATGGCTTTGCCATCAGCGCTCTCTACGCCCTCGGTGCCACCGGCTTCACCCTGATCTTCGGCGTCTCGGGCGTGCTCAACCTCTCTCACGGTGCCATCATGGTCGCTGCAGCGGTGGCGGCATGGGCCGCAGCCAGCGTGCTCAATGTCGGCACCTATGCCGGCGCGCTGATCGGCGTCGGCGTCGCCCTCCTCACGGCGTTTGCCACCTATTTCGCGGTGGTGAAACCGATCCAGGATTCCCGGCGCATCCCGAACGAGGAGAAGGAGATCTTCGTCCTCACGGGCACGCTGCTGTGGGGCATCATGATCCAGGAGGTGATCGCCTATTTCTTCACCAACAACGCCAAGACCGTGCTGCCGATCGTCGAGGGCGTGGTCGAGATCCTCGGCGTACGGACGCCGAAGAACGAGATCTTCACCGCCATCGTGTGCTGCCTCGTCATCGCGCTGCTGTGGCTGCTGGTGAACCGCACCCGCACCGGCAAGGCGGTGCTGGCGGCCTCGATGAACCCGCGCGGCGTCACGCTGCTGGGGCTCGAGCTCACCAACATCTACATCGTGGTGTGGGCGATCTACGGCATCCTCGCCGGCATCGCCGGCGTGCTGCTGGGCATGTTCCTCGGCGTCAGCTCCTATAGCGTCGGCCCTTTGACGGCGAGCGCGTTCTCGATCGTCGTGCTCGGCGGCCTCGGCAGCGTCTCCGGCTCGCTGATCGCGGCCTTCGTGGTCGGCTATCTCGAGACGCTGACGGCTTACCTGGTCTCGCCGGCCTATCGCACCATCCCGGCGCTGCTGCTGCTCGTGTTCGTGATGTATATCCGGCCGCAGGGCCTCTTGGGGAGGCGCTGAGATGTCGAACTTCTTCACCACGCGCCTGTTCTTCATCTCGCTCGCGCTCGTCGTGATCGCAGCGACGCTGCCGCTCTACGTCTCCGGCTATGTGCTCGGGCTGCTCACCGTCGCGTTCTATTTCGGCGTGTTCGCCATGGCCTGGGATCTGCTGTTCGGCTTTGCCGGCGAAGTGAATTTCGGACCGACCTTCCTGATCGGCGTCGGCGCCTACACCGCCGGCATCCTCAACGCCCAGTTCGGCTGGTCGGTCTATCCCTGCATCGTGCTCGGCGCGCTCGCCTCCGTCGTCGCCGGCCTCGTGCTGGCGCTGCCGGCGCTCAGGGTGCGCGGCCCCTATTTCGGCCTGACCACGCTGGTCGCCGTGCTGATGCTGCAGAATTTCATCGTGGTGTTCGCCGATCTCACCGGCGGCGAGATCGGGCTCACCATCCCCGACGTCATCAGCATCAATGCCGGCACCAACTACTGGATCGCGCTCGGCTTCATGACGATCTCCGCCGCGATCCTCTATGGCCTGTCGCAATCGCCGATCGGGCTCGTGCTGCAGGCCAGCGGCCAGGACCCGGTCCAGGCCGGCGCGCTCGGCTTCAACATTGTCAAGCACAAGCTCGCCGCCTTCATCGTCTCCGCGTTCTTCTCCGGATTGTCAGGCGCGCTGCTGGTGTTCTATTTCGGCACCGCCTCGGTCGGCACGGTCGTCGACGTCGCGGTCGGCGTCAACGTGATCGTCTCGGCCGTGCTCGGCGGCCGCCGCACCGTGCTCGGCGCGGCGCTGGGCGCGATCTTCCTGATCGTCGCCGGCGAGTTCCTGCGCCCGACCGGCGAGCTTGCGACCTTCATCGTCTCAGCGGTGGCGCTGCTCGTGGTGCTGTTCTTCCCCGGCGGCTTCCTCGGGGCGGCCCTCTCGCGTGAGGCTCGCTCGTGATGGATATGAGGCTTTCAAACCGGGCCGTGCTCGAAGTCCGCGGCCTGACCAAGCGCTTCGGCGGCCTGACCGCGGTGAAGAACCTCGGCTTCGAGGTCAACAGCGGCGAGATCTTCGGCCTGATCGGGCCGAACGGCTCGGGCAAATCGACCGCGATGAAGAGCGTGATGGGGATCGAGCGCCCCACCGCGGGCGAGGTGATCTTCGAGGGCGAGAACGTCGCCGGCCTGCCCGCGCACAAGATCGCGCGAAAAGGCTTCGGCATGGTGTTCCAGCACTCGCGGCCGCTGAACCGGCAGACGGTGCTGGAGAACATCCTGGTCGCGCTGCTGCCGGACAGCCTGTTCATGCTGTTTCCCGACAAGGCGCTGGTCGAGCGCGCCAAATGGATCGCCGAGCGCGTCGGCCTCGGCAACGTGATGAACCGCCGCCCGCCGACGCTGCCCTTTGCCGACCTGCGCCGGCTCGAGCTCGCCAAGGCCATCGCGCGTGATCCCAAGGTCGTGCTGGTGGACGAGCCCTTCGCCGGCCTGACGCGCGCCGAGGTCAACACCTTCTCCGACCTGATCCGCAGCTTTCGCGACGAGGGCCGCGCGGTGATGCTGGTCGACCACAACGTCAAGAGCGTCGCCGCGCTCGTCGACCGCGTGCTCGCGATGTATCTCGGCGAGGAGATCGTCACCGGCAAGGCCGACGAGGTCATGCGAAACGAGACGGTGCGCCGGGTCTATCTCGGCGGCGCCATCGAGACCCATGCGCGGCCGGAGACCAGCTTCAAGGACAAGGTGCCGCTGCTCCAGGTCGAGAATGTCAGCGTGTTCTACGGCAAGGCCCAGGCGCTGGAGAACGTCTCGATCCACGTCCACGAGGGCGAGTTCGTCTCGGTGGTCGGCCTCAACGGCGCCGGCAAGACCACGCTGTTCAACACCATCTCCGGTTTCCTGCCCTATAGCGGCGAGATCGTCCGCGGCGGCGAAAAGCTGCGCGGCACCAGCCCGGCCAAAATCGCCCGCAGCGGCCTCGTGCAGTGTCCTGAATCGCGCGAGCTGTTCGGCGAGATGAGCGTGCGGGAGAACCTCGATCTCGGCGGCCAGCACCTTGCCGACGACAAGCGCGCCGCACAGCTCGCCTGGCTGTTCGAGCTGTTCCCGATCCTGAAGGAGCGCCAGAGCCAGATGGCGCAGACGCTCTCCGGCGGCGAGCAGCAGATGCTGGCGATCGGCCGCGCGCTGATGATGCAGCCGCAGATCCTGATCCTGGACGAGCCGACGCTGGGGCTTGCGCCCGTCATCCTCGAGCAATTGTCCAAGGCGTTGACGAAGCTGCGGGAGACGACGGCGATCACGGTGCTGCTCGGCGAGCAGAACGTCACCTTCGCCCTGCCGCATGCCGACCGCGTCTACGTGCTCGAACACGCCCGGATCGTCTGGGAGGGCGATCCCGGCCGCTTCGCGAGCGAGGCCGGCGCCGATTTTCTGTAAGTCATCGACATCAAGAAGAAGCATAGAAAGGGAAACGACCATGCGACCATCTTTTCCGAGCCTCAGCCTGCTCACCTCCGCGCTTGCGCTGTGCCTTGCCGCGCCCGCTTATGCCCAGTCGAACGACCCGATCAAGATCGGGGTCATTGCCGAGGTGCAGTCGATCGCGGGCGCCGCGACCCCGGGCGGCGCCCAGATCGCCGCCGACGAGATCAACGCCAAGGGCGGCATTCTCGGCCGCAAGGTCGAGATCGTCACCTACGACAACAAGAGCTCCTCGGCCGATTCCGTGCGCGCTTTCCAGCGCGCGGTGAGCGAGGACAAGGTCTCCGCGGTGATCGCGAGCTACATCTCCGAGGTCGTGCTGGCGCTGGAGCCCTGGGCAGCGCGGCTGAAGATGCCGCTGATCACGCCGGGTGCGGCGTCGAACGAGATCACCAAGGCGATCCACAACGACTATGAGAAGAACAAGTACACCTTCCACGGCTATCTGACCTCGGCGGCCCAGGCCCAGCTCGTCTGCGACGCCGCCAAGGACCTCCTCGTCGACAAGCTCAAGTTCAAGACGGTCGCGATCATGAGCGAGGACGCCGCCTGGACCAAGCCGCTCGACGTCGGCTACGAGGCCTGCCTGCCCAAGGCTGGACTGAAGGTCGTCGAGCACGTGCGCTTCTCGCCCGATACCACCGACTTCACGCCGATCTTCAACAACATCGAGAGCAAGAAGCCCGACGTGATCGTGACCGGCATCTCGCATGTCGGCGTGCAGCCGACGGTGCAGTGGAAGAACCAGCAGGTGCCGATCCCGATGTTCGGCATCTCCGCGCAGGCGCTGAGCCCGACCTTCTGGAAGGACACCAACGGCGCTGCCGACGGCATCCCCTCGCTGGCGGTCGCAACGCCCGACGTCGCGGTGACTTCGAAGACCAAGCCGTTCGCGGCCGCCTTCAAGGCGAAGTTCGGCCAGCCGCCGGCCTATACCGGCTACACCGCCTATGACGAGGTCTACATGATCACCGACGCGATCAAGCGCGCCGGTTCGACCGATCCCGACAAGATGGTCACGGAGCTGGAGAAGACCGATTACGAGGGCACGATCGGCCAGATCCAGTTCTACGGCAAGAACGACGAGTTCACCCACGGCATCAAGTCCGGCCCGGGCACCGTCACCGGTCTCGTCTTCCAGTGGCAGGACCAGAAGCAGGTCGTGGTCTGGCCGGAGAAGATCGCGGAAGGCAAGATGAAGTTTCCGAACTTCGTGAAGCTGTCGCAGTAACCGGCGGGCCGGCCCCCGGCCCCGCGTCCCCTGCAAGGCCCGTCGCGATGCCAGCGGCGGGCCTTGTTGCTTTGTGCAGAACGGAACCGGCGTGCTGGCCTCGGAGGACCCATCCTGCGATCTTGCCGTTACCCCTCATTCGGGGCGGAGGCGCGAGATGGACGATCGAGCAAGACAAACCGGGAGCCCGACGCAGGACGACGGCTTCGTTCGGGTCCGCGGTGCGCGCGAGCACAATCTCAAGAACGTCGACGTCAGGATCCCGCGCAACGCCCTCGTCGTGTTCACCGGCGTGTCGGGCTCTGGCAAATCCTCGCTCGCCTTCGGGACGATCTATGCGGAGGCGCAGCGGCGCTACCTGGAATCGGTGTCGCCCTATGCGCGGCGGCTGTTTCACCAGATGCAGATTCCTGAGGTCGACGACATCGAGGGCCTGCCGCCGGCCGTGGCACTGCAGCAGCAGCGCGGCGCGCCGACGACGCGGTCCTCGGTCGGCAGCGTCACCACCATCTCGAACCTGCTGCGGATGCTCTATTCCCGCGCCGGCGATTATCCGCGGGGGCAGCCGATGCTCTATGCGGAGGCGTTCTCGCCGAACACGCCGGAGGGCGCCTGCCCGACCTGCCACGGCATCGGGCGGATGCTCGACGTCACCGAGACATCGATGGTGCCCGACGACACCAAGACGATCCGCGAGCGCGCCGTCGCAGCCTGGCCAAGTGCCTGGCAGGGCCAGAACCTGCGCGACATCCTGACGACGCTCGGCTACGACGTCGACAGGCCCTGGCGCGAGCTGCCGAAGAAGGACCGCGACTGGATCCTGTTCACCGAGGAGCAGCCGACCGTTCCTGTCTATGCCGGCTACGATGCCGCCGAGGTCAAGCGGGCCCTGCGCCGCAAGGAGGAGCCGAGCTATCAGGGCACCTTCACGGGCGCCAAGCGCTACGTGATGCAGACCTACGCCAAGTCCGAGAGCGCGATGATGAAGCGCCGCGTCGCGCAATTCATGATCACGCGGGACTGCCCGACCTGCCACGGCACACGGCTGAAGCCCGAGGCGCTCAAGGTGAAGTTCGCCGGGCGCAACATCGCCGAAATGTCGCATCTGCCGCTCAAGGAGATGCACGAGGTGATCAAGCCGTTCGCAAAAGGCTCGGCGGACAAATCGGAAAAGACCGTCGTAGCCCGGCGCATCTGCGAGGATCTGTCGGCGCGCCTCGCCGTGCTGATCGATCTCGGCCTCGGCTATCTCGCCTGCGAGCGCAGCACGCCGACGCTGTCGCCGGGCGAATTGCAGCGCTTGCGCCTTGCGACGCAGGTCCGCTCCAACCTGTTCGGCGTCGTCTACGTGCTCGACGAGCCGTCCGCGGGCCTGCACCCCGCCGACACCGAGGCGCTGCTGCGGGCGCTGGACCGATTGAAGCACGCCGGCAACTCGATCTTCGTGGTCGAGCACGAGATCGAGGTGATCAGGCATGCCGACTGGCTGGTGGATGTCGGCCCCGACGCCGGCGACGGCGGCGGGCTCGTCCTCTACAGCGGGCCACCGGCAGGGCTCGGCGAGATCGCGCAATCGCGCACCGCGCATTATCTCGCCCGCCCCCGCAAGAAGCTGCCGGCGGTCCGTCGCGAGCCGAAGCGGCATCTGAAGCTGAGGGGCGTGACCCGCAATAATCTGCGCGGCCTCGACGTCGACATCCCGCTCGGTGTCATCGCGGGCATCACCGGCGTGTCGGGCTCCGGCAAATCGAGCCTGATCAGCCAGTTCCTCGTCGATACCGTGGCCGCACATCTCGGCCATACGCTCCCCACGGACGCAGACGACGACAGCCTTGCGCCCACGGTCGAGACACTGGGCGGCAAGATCGTTGCCGGCCTCGACCACATCAACCGCCTCGTTGTCGTCGACCAGAAGCCGATCGGCCGCACGCCGCGCTCCAACCTTGCGACCTATACCGGCCTGTTCGATCATGTGCGAAAGCTGTTCGCGGCGACGCCGCAGGCAAAATCACGCCGCTACGATGCCGGCCGCTTCTCCTTCAACGTCGCCAAGGGCCGCTGTGCGACCTGCGAAGGCGAGGGCTTCGTCTGCGTCGAGCTGCTGTTCCTGCCCAGCGTCTACGCGCCCTGCCCGGCCTGCAAGGGCGCGCGCTACAACGCCAAGACGCTGGAGGTGAAGATCCGCGGCAAATCCATCGCAGACGTATTGGCGATGCGCGTGGACGAGGCTTTCGACTTCTTCGGTGACGATTCCGCCCTGAGCCGGTCGCTCGCGGTCGTGCGCGAGGTCGGGCTCGGCTATATCCGCCTCGGCCAGTCCGCAACCGAATTGTCCGGCGGCGAGGCCCAGCGCATCAAGCTCGCGACCGAGCTGATGCGTCCGCAACGCGGCCATACGCTCTATGTGCTGGACGAGCCGACCACCGGCCTTCATCCGCGCGACGTCGAGCGGCTGATCGCGCAGTTGGAGCGGATCGTGGACGCCGGCAACAGCGTGATCGTGGTCGAGCACGACATGGACGTCGTGGCGCACAGCGACTGGATCATCGATCTCGGACCCGGGGCCGGCGACGAGGGCGGCCGTGTCGTCGCGGCGGGAACGCCCGAGCGGGTCGCCGAGGCCGGCGGCAAGACGGCGCCATATCTGGCGCGGCGGTTGAAGCAGTAGCGCGCGATCGAGCTGGCCGCGCCGTCATTTCGCAATTGCGTTCAGCGCAGTCGACGACTGACCTCGACTTTCGCGATGTTGACTTTCCGCGATCCCCCTCCCCATACTTCGCAAAAAAATAACAACCAATCATAAAACGGTTTTGAGGGAGGATAGGATGCCGACTTCACGCAGGCAGCTGCTGAAGGGTACGGCGGCTGCCGCCGCTACGCTCAGCCTCGATTGGACCAGGGCCCAGGCGCAGGCCGAGAATTTGCGCATCGGCCTGATCTACGACCTCACCGGCCCGTTCGCCGCCGGCGGCTCCGTCGCCTCCTCGGTCGGCGCGCAGATCGCCATCGATCTCGTCAACGAAAAAGGCGGCATCGGCGGCAAGACCAGGATCGTGCCTGTTGCCGTGGACTCCCAGAGCAAGGCCGATGTTGCCATCAACGAAGCCGAGCGGCTGATCAGCCAGGAAAAGATCGACATCATCAACGGCGTCTATTCCAGCGCCCACGCAGTGCCGATGGCGGCGAAGGTCGAGCAGCAGAAGAAGATCCTCTGGATCACGACCGCGGTCTCGACCGCCGTGTTCAAGGACAAGAACCTGCAGTATGTGTTTCGCGCGCAGATTCATTCCGACCAATACGGCCAGGCCTTTGCCGGCTTCCTCGCCGAGCACGCGCAGGCCAAGCTCGGCATGGATCCCAAGGACGTCAAGGTCGCGTTGATCCACGAGGACGGTCCCTATGGCGTCGGCGTCGCCGCCGCGGACGAGGCCTACGCCAAGCAGGCCGGCATCCAGGTGGTGTTGCGCGAAGGCTACTCGGCATCCGCTCCCGACCTGTCGGTGCTCGTCACGAAAATCAAGCGCGCCAAGGCCGACGTGATCTCGCATGCCGGCTACAACCCCGACATCACCCTGTTCCTGCGCCAGGCCCGCGAGAGCGGGTTGCGCTTCAAGATGCTGTTCGGGGCCGGTGCGGGCTACAGCCAGCTCGACAAGCTGCGCGCCACGTTTGGTGCCGACATCGACAATTTCTGCAACATCGATCCGGTGCCGGCGCAGCTGCTCGATCCCGCCAAGCTGGCGCCGGGCATGGGCGACCTGATCAGGACCATGGTCTCGCGCTATCAGACCAAGACCGGCGCGACCGACGTGCCGCCGCACTGCTCGATGGGCTTCAACCAGACCTGGGTGCTGCTCAACAACGTGCTGCCGGTCGCCAGAGAGAAGTACGGCAGCTTCGAGCCCGAAGCGATCCGGAAAGCAGCACTCGACGTCGACATCCCCGCGGGCGGCACCATCCAGGGCTACGGCGTGAAATTCTTCCCGCCGGGCACGCCGCTGTCCGGCCAGAACGAGCGCTCGACGCCGGTGGTGATGCAGAACGCCGGCGAGCACATTTCGGTGGTGTGGCCGACGAATATCCGGACGCAGGACCCGGTGTTTCCATTGCCGAAGGGCTCGACTTACGGGACGTGAGGGGCGGCGGCGGCGGTGCACCCTCTCCCACTTGCGGGAGAGGGGGGCTCGTCGCGTAGCGGCGATACGGTGAGATCGCTTTCACGTGCGATTGCGCTGACACGTTGCAATCAAGCGCACTTGCATCCACCGGTCATTGCATTCGCGCTATAGTTGGATTTTCGGCTGCGAGGCGGCGCGTACAAGTTGTGACACGAAGTCCTGTTGAAACAAAAACCTCTTAAAGTGTGATCCAGGTAATTAGTCCCGCTTCGTTTTGGCACGTACAAGGCGGACATCCGATCCCGTCCAGCGTTGGTCGACGGCCTCGCAAATCCGGCTCGCATGACGAAGCCGCCCAGCAGGGATCAGGCATTTCAAAGCGTAGGTTTCAACGGTTGGGGGTGACGATGCCCGCCATATTCGAATTGCTCTACAAGGAATTTTGCCGCGCCCGGCTTGCCGAAATGCGCAAGCAGCTTCTGCTCACAGGCAAACGTCCCGAGCTCCTTGGGGCGGATGACGGTTTCTCCGACCCGGATGGCGCCGACAGAACCGATGCGACGCCCCCGGAGGAATGGACTCGCGTCAGGAAATAACGTCCGTCCCTTTGCCGTACCTGCATTTGTAGACAAGCAGATTTCAGGAGGCACTCTTGAACACACCCGAATTCTATGCTGCGTCGATTGCCTGCCTCTCCTGCATGACGATTGCGCTCATGATCGCCGTCGGCGCCTGGTAGCGACGGCATCGCTCTATTTGTGAGGGAAACTCTCCACGCGTTTAGGGTGGGCAAAGACATCGTAGGGTGGGCAAAGGCGCACTTGCGCCGTGCCCACGATCTCCCTCGATCAGGACGGAACACGTGGGCACGCTGCGCTTTGCCCACCCTACGATGCGGCGTCGATCGCGATCATGATTGCCGTCGGCGCATGTTAGCAGCATCGCTCTATTCGTGAGGGACACTCTCCACGCGCTCGATATCGTAGGGTGGGCAAAGGCGCAACCGCGCCGTGCCCACGATCTCCCTCGATCAGGACGGAAGACGTGGGCACGCTGCGCTTTGCCCACCCTGCGATGCTATCGGAAAATAGCGAGGGCGCGGCGCGTCCTACAGCACCACCCGCCGTCCCTCCTCCGCCGCCCAATAGCCGGCGTAGTTCACCTTGATCGTCTCATAGGCCAGCGCGAGATCCGACAGCGGCTGGCGGCCTGTGGCGACGCATTCCATGAAGTCCTGGATCTCCTGCAAGTAGCCGCGCGTCCATTCCTCCTCGAGGCAGACATATTGCCAGCCGGTTTTGCGGTCGACCTTTTCGGTGATGTAGACGCTCGCGAGCTTCTCCTCGCTGGTCTGGTAGCTCATCAGGTGATTGTTGGGCGTGATGTTGGCGAACAGCGAGCCGCCGGACGTGTAGGTCTCGATCAGGTTGCGCACACCGCCCATGATCATGTCGCCGGAGAACACGGTCGCCTTGGTGCCGTCGGAGAAGGTTGCCGTGAGCGTGCCCCAATCCTCGACGTCGATGGGATTGGCCTTGATGTAGACGCGCTCCTCCGGCTTGAGGCCGGCGGTGACGTTGCCGACATCGCAGGTGACGCTGGCGACGCGAATGGTTTCGCCGCGCGCCCTGGCCTCGACCTGCTTCAGATACAGCACGGCCGAGAGCGGATGGCAGCCCATGCGGATCAGCGAGCCGCCGCCCGTCATCGCCCATTGCGCGGCATGCGCCGCGTGCGAGCCGGAATGGCTCTCCTCGCCCTTCATGAACAGGATCTTGTCTTTCGTCGCCTTGACGATCTCCGCGGTCTTGGTCACTGCCGGCGCGTAAACCCAGTCCTCGGCATACATGAAGAGCTTTCCGGTGCGCTCGATCGCGGCGCGCGTCCTGTCCATCTCCTCGATCACGCGCTGGTACATCAGCGCCTTCGGCACGTGCTTGCCGATCGGCTGCGCATCGCCGTCACGGCCGAAATAGCCGGCGAACGGCTTTTCGCAGATCACATGCTTGCCGGCCTGCATGGCGCCGACGATCATCTCCGCATGAAGATTGGGCGGGGTGCAGATGTCGACGACGTCGAGCTCGCCGTCGGCGATCAGATCGGTGAAGCTGCGATAGACGCGCGGAATGCCGTGATGCCGCGCGAATTCGACGACGCGATCGCCGCGCGCGGCCACCGCCGCGACCTCGACGTCGACACCATAGACGCGCCGGAACGCATACATATGCAGCTCCGACACGAAGCCGCAGCCGACGAGTCCCACCCTGATCTTGGCCATAGCGCCCCTCTTGCTCCAAGCGGCACTATAGCGCGCATGCCGGCCTATTCCACGGAGACTCGCACCACGCCGGCGCTCATCATGCCGAGCGCACGGGCGGCCGGCACCGAGAGGTCGACGATGCGGCCACGGATGAAGGGACCGCGATCATTGACGCGGCATTGGATCGTTCGCCCGCTCCAGGACACTCTGAGGACGCTGCCGAACGGGCGCGTCCGATGGGCGCAGGTCAGCTCGCCGCCTTTACCGGCTTTTCCGTATCCATAGTACGACGCAAGCCCGCTTTCGGCCTGGGCGACAGAAAAGGCAGAAAGCAAAAAAGTGGCCAGGCAAAAACAAAGTATCATCTGCGCTCGCACGGCACCGCTCCCGGTTGGCCCTGCCCGGCGCTGCAAACTTGGCTGTGTTCCCTCTGGTTCCGGGAACCCTGCCGGGAACGCCGGCAGGGCCATCACACTTTGTTACGAGCTGTGAAACACCAGCGTGCGGACCTCGATGCTTTCGCGCGGCGCGGCGCCGGCCGGCGTAGTCGGATCGACGAATGCGGTATGCGGCCCGAACCGCGTGCGGCCGTCGGTGGCGGAATCGTAGCACTTCAGCAGCAGCGCCTCGTCCGGCGTCATCTCGGGGACGTAGAACCAGCGGTGGTTCGGATTGTATTTCACCGAATAGATCTCGCCGCGCCGGTTGGGATAGATCAGGTCGGAAGCGACGAGATCGTCAGGCGCAACCGTCGTGGCGTCGGCCATGGCGAGAGGCGAGTCGCGCAGGGGCCCACGGATCGGCCGCCACAGATTGATCACCTGCACGCGGCCCTTCAACAGCCGCTCGGCCTCGTCGGGCAGATGCTCGCGGACGCGATTGGCGCCGGAGACGACGGTCTGATCGACATGGACGCGCGTCGCCGGCTGGCGCGGGCCGCCGCCGCGGATATCCGGCGCGCCCTCGACACGCTTGCGCACGGTATGGTCGAAGATGACGACGCGGTCGGCCTTCAGCGTGGCGCGCAGGAACGCTTCGACGGCGGGATAGTAGACCGCCCTCACCTCGTCCTCGTCGTAGAAATCCTTCACCCGGGTCGGATGACGCAGCAGCGCAAAGCCCTCGCGATCGAGCGAGAAATTGTGCGCGATCAGTCGCGCGTCGAAGATCGGCACCTGGTGCGGCTCCGGCAACGACGTGCTCTTGGGCTCGCCGGGCGGAGGATCGAAGGCGTAGGTGCGCGGCTTGCCAGATGTCGGCGCGAGATAGTTGAGTTCGGCAGTGACGAAGGGAAGCGATTCGATTCTTGTTTCTTGCAGGCCCATGGCCGGTCTCCCGATGTGGTCGTGTGTTTGATTTTGCGGGAGTGCCGAGAGGCGCAAGAGGTGCGGTGCAAATAGCAATGAGGGTGTTGCCGAGGCTGAGGAATACAGCAGGAACGTTTCGAAAAACCGGCTGGTTTGGAACGTGTTCTTGCCGCTCACGGATGCTTGAGTGCTCGTGAGATCTCGTGCCCGGACGCGGCGCATCACGACGTGGTGTGCCGCAGAGCCGGGGCCCATCCAACCGAGAACATTCCGCGAGACATGGGTCCCGGCTCTGCGCAGCCGCGTTTCACGCTGCAGCGCGTCCGGGACGAGGCTCGGCTACAATCCCGCGTTCGCAATCGCAACGGAAAACGAGCGATCCACGATCTCCACCGCATCCAGCTTCTGCTTGATCAGGCGCTCAGCGCTTCCAGCAACGGGGCGGCCGCCGGAAACTCCTTCCACTCGATCTTGTACGGCACGTCCTTGAGCACGCCGGCCGCTTCCATCACGGCCTGCGAATTGCCCTTCTGGTCGCCGGCGCGCAAGGTGGTTTGCGCGGCCGCCAGTTCAAGCGAACCGAGCAGCGCACGCCGGCCAGCATGAGGCGGATCATTCTGCCGCCTCGCCGCGAATGGCCTGACGCTTGGCGATCAGCTCGCGCGTCAGCGGGATCAGCTCGCGGCCGTATTCGATGGCGTCGATCAGGGGGTCGAAGCCGCGGATCAGGAAATGGCTGATGCCGAGGTCGTAATAATCGCCGAAGACTTCGGCAACCTGTTCGGGCGTGCCGACCAGCGCAGTGGTGTTGCTGTTGGCGCCGGTGAGCTTTGCGATCTCGGTCCACAGCCGCTTGTCGATACGGCTGCCCTGATCGGCGAGCGCGAGCAGGCGCCGTGCGCCGGCCGTGGCATGGCCATCGGCGGGCTTGCGATAGCCGGTCTTGTCCTGCAGCGCAGTGGCGCGCGCCAGGATCTCTTCCGCCTTCTCCCAGGCCTGCTTCTCGGTCGGGGCGATGATCGGGCGCACCGACAGGCTGAAGCGCGGCGTCGGCCGCCCCTGCCTCACTGCCGCGTTATGAACGCGCGAGGTGACATCGCGCACCTGGGCATAGGACTCGCCCCACAGCGCGAAGGTGTCGGCGTGCTTGCCGGCGACGTCGATCGCCGCGTCCGAGGCGCCGCCGAAATAGACGCGGATGCCTTCGGGCCGATACGGCTTCACCTGCGAGAAGGCATTCTCGACCTGGTAGTACCTGCCTTTGTAGGAGAACGGCTTGTCGCTGCTCCATTCCAGCTTGAGCACGTCGAGGAATTCGGACGTGCGGGCGTAGCGCTCGTCCTTGTCGTCGAGCGTGTTGCCGTCCTGCCGGAGCTCGGTGGCATTGCCGCCGGTGATGACGTGAAGCGCGACGCGGCCGCGGGAAAACTGGTCGAGCACCGCGAACTGCCGCGCCAGCAGCGTCGGCGCGGTGAAGCCCGGCCGCTGCGCGATCAGCACGTTGAGCTTCTTGGTGTGGCTCAGCACGTGCTGCGCGACCTGAAGCGCGTCGGGCGTCGTCGAATGAAACGCCAGCAGCGCGCGGTCGAAGCCGGCATTCTCATGCGCCTTCGCCACGGTCTCGATGTGCGTGGGATTGAGGACCGGACCTTCGCGGACCACGGTCTCGGACGAATTGTTGTTGCTGATGAAGCCGATGAACTCGATCGACATGATCGTCTCCCTGTTGAACTGTCAAAGCCCGAGCGCGGCGCGGCCGAGGCCGATGCGCGTGGAATCGTCCTGCGGCGTGTGCACGCGGCCGCACAGCACGTCGCGATAGTGCCGCTCCAGCGGATTGGTCCGGCTGAGGCCGTGATTTCCGGTCAGCGACAGCGCGTCCTCGACCACGGCGACGGCATTGTTGGTCACGGTCAGCTTGACGACGTTGGATTCGCCGGCGGAGAGCTGGACGCCATCGTCGAAGTCGCGCGCGAACGTCTCGATCAGCCGCGCATTGACGGCGAGCCGCGCCTCGATCGCGCCCAGCATCTCCTGCGCGCGGGCCAGGGTCGCGAGCGGCGCGCCGAGGCTGGCGGGAACGCGCTGCTTCAGGAACGCGATCAGCCAGTCGCGCGCGGCGCGGGCGATGCCGTCATAGATGGCGGCGACGAAGATCGTGTGGACCGTCGCCTGCGTGGCGTCGGGTCCGCGCCATTCGGCGGGCCTGCGCACATCGATCTCGGCATCGAGCGGGATCACGACGTCGTCGAAGACGACATCGTGGCTGCCGCTGGCGCGCAGGCCGTGATGGTCCCAGGTCTCGACGATGCGCGTCCCTGGCAAGCCCGCCGGCACCAGGAACTGACCGACGCGCGGCTCGGCTTCATCGGTCCGCGCCCAGACCAGATACCATTTCAGGATCGGCGAGCCCGTCGAATAGATCTTGTGGCCTGAGAGACGCCAGCCGGTCTCGGTGCGGCGCGCGATCGTCGCCGGCAGGCCGCCGCGCGCGGGTGAGCCGAGCTCCGGCTCGACACGGAGCGCATTGACGAGCGCGAGGCCCTCCACGCTCTCGCGCGCCAGCTTGCGCGACAGCCGCGCCGGCCAGGTCGGGCTGCGCGCCATCACGAGATGATTGATATAGTGCATCGAGAGCACCAGTGCGGTCGAGGGATCGGCCTTGCCGAGGATGCCGATGATTCGTGCCGCGTATTGCGCGCCGGCGCCGGCTCCGCCATGCGCCGCCGGCACGGTCAACGACAACAGGCCAGCCTCGGAGAGATCGCGAAAATTCGCGAAGGGAAAGCTGCCGTTGCGGTCGTGCTCGGCCGCGCGCGCGGCAAACGTTTCGGCCAGCGCCTCGGCGCGGGCGACATAGTCCGGTTCGTGATGCGCCGGACGTCCCTTGGCGATCGAGGTCACCATGTGGCGTCCAGTCCGAGCAGGCCGAGGATCTGGCGGCGCAAATCGGCAAGATAAGGATCGCCGCGATGGCGCGGATAGGGCCGGTCGACGCGGATGTCGGCCTTCACGCGTGCCGGGCGGTCGCTGAACACGATGACGCGGTTGGCGAGCACCAGGGCTTCCTCGGCGTCATGCGTCACCAGCAGCGTGGTAAAGCCCTTGCGCTGCCAGAGCGCGACGATCTCGGCCTGCATGGTGATGCGGGTCAGCGAGTCCAGTTTTCCCAGGGGCTCGTCGAGGATCAGGATCTTGGGATCGTTGACCAGCGCCCGCGCCAGCGCGACGCGCTGGGCCATGCCGCCCGACAGCTGGTGCGGATAGGCATTGCGGAACGACGACAGCCCGACGAGGTCGAGCGCGTCGTCGACGCGCTGACGCTGGCTCTTCAGAATGCCCTGGGCCTCGAGGCCCAGGGCGACGTTGTCCCAGACCGACCGCCAGGGAAACAAGGTCGGATCCTGGAACACGACGACGCGGGACGGATGCGGCCGCGTGATGCGGCTGTCGTCTTCCCGCAAGCGTCCCGCCCTGGGCTTGTCGAGGCCGGCGACCAGGCGCAACAAGGTCGACTTGCCGCAGCCGGAGGGACCGAGCAGCGCGACGAACTCGCCTGATACGACGGAGATGCTGACATCGCTGAGGACGGGCAACTCCGCACCGTCGATGTCGAAGGCGTGACTGACCTGCTCGATGTCGAGCGCGGCGCCGGCGGCGGGATGCGTCACGACTTCGGCGAGAGCGGTGGCTACCATTTCACGGTTCCCTTCTGCCAGACCAGAAGCCGGTCGCGGATCGCAAACAGCAGCGTGATCGCGCCGGAGCAGAGCAGCGACATCACGATCAGCGCCGCATACATGTTGGAATAGGCGGCCCAGCCCTGCGCCCATTGCAGGTACCAGCCGAGCCCGGCCTTGACGCCGATCATCTCGGCGACGACGAGCACGGCAAAGGACGAGCCGAGCCCCATGAACAGGCCGACGAAGACGTGCGGCAGCGCCGCGGGGATCGCGACCTTCAGCACCAGGAAGGACGGCTTGGCGCCGAGCGTGCGCGCGACGTCGTAATAGGCGTTGCTGACGCTCGCGACACCGGACCAAGTCAGCACCGTGACGGGAAAGCCGGTCGCAAGCGCAATCAGGAAGGTCGAGGCGCTCCAGCTCGACGGAAAGGTGAAGAAGGCGATCGGCAGCCAGGCGGTCGCCGGCAGCGGGCCGATGAAGCGCAGCACCGGGTGCACCCAATAGCCGACCGCGCGCGACCAGCCGATCGAGACGCCGGTCAGGAAGCCGACCGTCGCACCGATCAGGTAGCCGCCGAGCTGCAGCTTCACGGACGCGAACACGCTGTCGAGCAGCTTTGGCAGATCGTCGGTGTAGACCTCGATGATCGCCTGCGGCGGCGGGAAGAACGGCAGCGGCAGCCAGGCGAATTTCGCGGTCGCGAGCTCCCACACGGTCAGGAACGCGCCGAGCGCGACCAGCCACGGCGCCCGCTTGTGCAGCGCCTTGCCGGCCGACCCCAGATAGTCGGCACCGACGGTGCCGAACAGTGCGACGGCCGCGATCACGAAGGCCGCGATGCCGAGCGAATGCGTGCGCGACCAGTCACCGACATCCGTCCACCACAGGCAGGACAGGCCGAAGGCGATCCAGGCGATGCTGGCGAGCACGCCGGCGCCGGAGTCCTTCACCCAGGCGGTGAGCAGCGGCGCGCGCGAGACACGCGGCGCACCGGAGGCGAGGCCGTCAGACAGCGAATACGTCGACATAGATGCGCTCCGCGAATTTGGCCGTGTCGGTGCTCGGCTTGAAAACCTGCACGCTCTTGAGATCGTCGGCATACGCCTTCAGCTCGCGCTTCAGCACGTCGCCGACGGGATGGTGATGGTGGGTGTGGTAGCGCACCATGCCCTCGATATCGGCGAGCGTGGCCGCCTTCGGCGCGTAGGGCTGGAACGACCTTGCCGCAACCGTTGCATTCTGCGCGGTGAACATCGCGGCATCGAGCAGCGCCTGGGTGATGGCGCGCGCGACCTGAGGCTCTTCGCGCACGAGCGAGCCGCGCAGGCCGAGGATACAGCAGCTCTTCTCGCGGAATTCGCCGTCGAGATTAGAGGCGACTTCCTTGTACTGCGTGTCCTTGAGCCAGAGATAGGCGAGCGGATCGGAGGACAGGAACGCCTGCACCTCGCCCTTCTCCACCGCGACGTTGAGCAAATTGCCGGGATAGGCGCGCCAGTCGACGTCCTTGACCGGATCGATGCCGAGCTTGGCGAGCTGGATCGAGAAGAAATTCTTGTCGGGTCCGGCGAGATCGCCGACCGCAACGATCTTGCCCTTGAGATCGGCGAGCTTGCTCACGTTGGAGTCGGTGCGCGACAGCACGCGCATGCAACCGCCATGGGTGCCGGCGGCGATCTTGACGTCAAAACCCTGCTCCAGCGGCTTCAGCCAGCGCAGCGCCATGCCGAGGCCGGCGTCGCTCTTGCCCGTCGCGATGGCCTCGAGCAACTGGTCGGTGGAGCCGGAATAATTGACGAGCTCGACGTCGAGATTGTGCTTCTGGAAGAAGCCGTGCTCGATGGCGACAGGCACCGGCGCGAGGCACACCGCGCCGGCATTCCACGACAGCTTCAGCTTGCGCGGCGCGCCGGAGAGCGCGGGCGCATCGGACGCGGTCCGGCACAGCGGAAATTCCGAGAAGTCGACGCCGGTCGCAATCCCGCGCGGCGCGAAGGCCTGTGCGCCCAGCGCGCCGAGCGGCGCGGCGAAGGCCGCCGCAAGGCCGCCCTGGAGCAGATGGCGCCGATCGAGCCTCGATCTTCCGCGCTTGTCGTCGTTGGTCATTCGTCCCCACTCCTGCGCTGGCACGGCTCCGCTGGTTGCGCAACGGTTCACGTTGCGCATGTTCCGTGCGGAGCTGCGTTGAGAGAAATTTGTTCCGGCGGCATTTCAGCGCCGCGTTGATGCGATGCGCAAATCATGCGGCGCGCCCGCCGCATCGTCAATGAAATGGAATTTCGAATGTGGTGCGAAGCGAAGTCATTCTCTCCATCGACATGCGCGGGAACGACGAAACGATTTTCGCCGATGCATCGCGCGGCGCCGTGCGCTTGCGGCCCGCATCCTGCTTCACCTCCACAAGGCGCAGGTGATCGCCGACGGCGAAGGCCTGACGCCGACGATCATCCTCATCGTCGCCTCCGACAACGCCATCGCCACCAAGCGCGCGGCGGTGCAGGACCTGGTGCAGCGGTTGAACAAGCCGCGGCTATGGTCGCTGGATCACATCGGCGAATACGCGGGGAGCACGGCAGAGCTGACCAAGCTGCCCGAGGACATGCTGCTGTCGGCCGACACCGCGCAGCGCACCAGCCCGATCGTGATCGACGAGAACGTGGTCAGGGAAATCCAGCAAGCGTCCGACCGCTCGACGCGCGACGGCATTTTGCCGAAGACGCTCGACGTCAGCAAGGCCGTCGACCGCAGCTTCACGGCTGCGGCCGCCGGATCGAACTAGGCGAAGGCGGCGGGACGCTCAGGCTCAAGGCCGGGCCGCTGCATCTCGCCGCGATCGTGCTCGTGCATGTCGCCTGCATGAGCCTGATCGTCTGGCTCTCGCTCTAGCGAGGCGCTCACCAATATCGGCGATAATAGTGACGGTGATAGACCCGGTACGGCCGGTAGTAGCCGTAGCCATAGCCGTAATACGGACGATAGGGCCGGTAGTAGCGCGGATAGGCCGGCGCGTAACCATAGCCGCCGTAATAGGCCGGGGCATAACCATAGCCGTAGCCCGGATATCCGTAGCCATAGCCGCCGCCATAATACGGTCCGCCGCCGTAATAGCCGTAAGGCGAGCCGGCGGCGATGGCGCCGCCGATGATGGCGCCGGCCGCAAGACCGCCGATGCCCCAGCCCCAGCCGCCGCCGCGCCAATGCACCTGGGTGACGTCGTCGCCGACCGCCGCCTTCATGGTCGCGACGTTGGTCGGCAGCGGGGCCGCTCCCGCCTGCTGGATTTGGCCGGCGATGACCACGCCGGCCAGCGAACAGGCAATTGCCGTTTTCCAGACCCTCATCGTCTCAACTCCTGTCTGACGTTTCGCTTGGAAAAGGATCGCAGTGTCATGATCGGGCATCCTTGCGCCAAGTCAAAGCCCGGATTTCGGGAGCCGGATTTGCGTGCGGCGCACAAGTCTCGTCCATGCCTCGTTGCACGGCGATCGCCGGCCTGCGAGACGGGCTGGCGTGCCAGCTTCCGCCCCATCGAGGGCGGCGCGATTTCCGTGCCTGGCAGCCAAGGCAAAGCATTAAGCTTCCCGCGTTCGCAACCAACAACCGACTTCACGATTTACTATTCGTACCGTTACTATCGGTTCCAAGGGCGCGGGGCTTCTCGCGACAAATGGCCTCGGCCTGCGCCGGGCGGGGAAGTGGGAGGATGACATGAGTGCCGTCGGTAATGAGCCGCTCGCCCGTCAGGCGCTGGCGTTCGTCCTGGCTGGCGGACGCGGCAGCCGGCTCCTGGAGCTGACCGACCGGCGCGCCAAGCCCGCCGTCTATTTCGGCGGCAAGTCCCGCATCATCGATTTCGCGCTGTCGAACGCCGTCAATTCAGGCATCCGCCGCATCGCGGTGGCGACCCAGTACAAGGCGCACAGCCTGATCCGGCATCTTCAGATGGGCTGGAACTTCTTCCGCCCCGAGCGCAACGAGAGCTTCGACATTCTCCCCGCGAGCCAGCGCGTCTCCGAGAACATGTGGTATGTCGGAACGGCGGATGCGGTCTACCAGAACATCGACATCATCGAATCGCACAATGCCCGCTTCATCGTCGTGCTCGCCGGCGACCACATCTACAAAATGGATTACGAGGTGATGCTGCGCCAGCACGTCGACAGCGGCGCCGACGTCACCGTCGGCTGCCTGGAGATGCCGCGCGCGGAATCCTCGGGCTTCGGCATCATGCATATCGACGAGAACGGCTGGATTCAGGAGTTCCTGGAAAAGCCGAAGGATCCGCCGCCGATGCCGGGCAAGCCGGACGTCTCGCTCGCCAGCATGGGCATCTACGTGTTCGACGCGAAATTCCTGTTCGACCAGCTCAAGCGCGACGCCGAGGATCCGGACTCGAACCACGATTTCGGCAAGGACATCATTCCCTACCTCGTCAAGAACGGCCGCGCCATTGCGCACCAGTTCTCGACCTCCTGCGTCCGCTCCGGCGGCAACAACGTGGCCTATTGGCGCGACGTCGGCACGGTGGACGCCTATTGGGCCGCCAACATCGACCTCACCGACGTGGTGCCGGAGCTCGATCTGTTCGACCGCGCCTGGCCGATCTGGTCTTACGCCGAGATCACGCCGCCCGCGAAATTCGTCCATGACGAGGAAAGCCGGCGCGGCCAGGCGGTGAGCTCGCTGGTCTCCGGCGGCTGCATCATCTCCGGCGCCTCGCTGCGCCGTTCGCTGCTGTTCACCGGCGTGCGCATCAACTCCTACGCCAATGTCGAGAACGCCGTGATCATGCCTTACGTCAATGTCGGCCGCGGCGCGCGCCTGAAGAACGTCGTGATCGACCGCGGCGTCGAGATCCCGGAGGGCCTCGTCGTCGGCGAGGACCCCGAATTGGACGCCAAGCGATTCCGCACCACCGAGCAGGGCATTTCGCTGATCACGCAGGCGATGCTCGACGGGATCGATAAATGACGCCTGTTCGCGTCCTCGCCGTCGCCTCCGAAGTCTACCCCATCGTCAAGACCGGCGGCCTCGCCGATGTCGCCGGCGCGCTGCCGACCGCGCTGAAGGCGCATGGCGTCGAGATGCGCACCCTGATGCCGGGCTATCCCGACGTGATGCGGCTGATGTCGGGCGCTGCGGAGGTCCGGCACTGGCCGGATTATTTCGGCGGTCCCGGACGGCTGCTCGCGGGCGGCCATGACGGGCTCGACCTGTTCGTGCTCGACGTGCCGCATCTCTATGCGCGGCCGGGCAATCCTTACGTCACCCCCGAGAACGTCGACTGGCCGGACAATGGCCTGCGCTTCGCCGCGCTGTCGCGCGTCGCGGCCGACATCGGCCACGGCCTCGTGCCGGCCTTCGTGCCCGACGTCGTGCACGCCCATGATTGGCAGGCCGGGCTCGCGCCGGCCTATCTGCACTATGACGATCGCCCGCGGCCCGCCACCGTGATGACCATCCACAACATGGCCTATCAAGGCAAGTTCGCGCGCGAGCTGATCGGATCGATCGGCCTGCCCTGGAGCGCGTTCGACGTCCACGGCCTGGAGTATTTCGGCGGCATCAGCTTCCTGAAGGCCGGCCTGCAATTCGCCGACCGCATCACCACGGTGTCGCCGACCTACGCGCGGGAAATCCAGAGCGACGAAGGCGGCATGGGGTTCGGCGGCCTGCTGCGCGAACGCGCAAGCGTGCTGAGCGGCATCCTCAACGGCATCGACACCGACGTGTGGAATCCGCAAACCGACGCGCACATCGCCTACCGCTACGGCGCCGAAGACCTCACGTTCCGGGCCGCCAACAAGGCGGTGCTGCAGCAGCAATTCAACCTCGATTCCTCGGACGAGGCGCCGCTGCTCGGCGTCATCAGCCGGCTGTCGTGGCAGAAGGGGCTCGATCTCCTGCTCGAGACCATTCCGACCATCCTGGGCGAAGGCATGCAGCTCGCGCTGCTCGGCAGCGGCGACCGCGACCTGCAGGACCGCTATCAGGCCGCTGCCCGCGCCAATCCCGGCCGGATCGGCGTCGTGATCGGCTATGACGAGATCCTGGCGCATCTGCTGCAGGCCGGATCGGACGCGCTGATCGTGCCCTCGCGGTTCGAGCCATGCGGCCTGACCCAGCTCTGCGCGCTGCGCTACGGTGCGGTCCCAATCGTCTCGCGCGTCGGCGGGCTCGAGGACACCATCGTCGATATCGGCGAAGCCGGCGGCTCCGGCCGCGACGCCACCGGTTTCAAGTTCGCCCCCGTGACCGCCGATGCCCTCGCCGGCAGCTTGCGCAAGGCCAACACCGCCTTCCACGACAAGCCGACCTGGCGCCGGCTGCAACGAAGCGGCCTTGCGACCGACGTCTCCTGGCGCAATCGCGCCGGCGACTATGCCGCGCTGTATCGCGACCTCGTGGCGGCCCGCGCCTGAGGCATGACCGTCGTCGAATCCATGCTATAGAGCCGGCATGGATCCGTTATTGATCAAGCTGATCGGCTTTGCCGCCGCCACCTGCACCACCGTGGCCTACGCGCCGCAGGCCATCAAGGTGTGGAAGACCCGCTCCACCGGCGACATCTCGCTCGGCATGTTCCTGGTCATGGTGCTGGGTCTGGCGCTCTGGCTGATCTACGGACTGCTCTCCGGCGATGCACCGCTGATCGCCTCGAACGCCGTCACCATGGTGCTCGCCGGCGGCATCCTGGTGATGAAGCTCAGATACGGCTGAGCTTCGTCATGCCCGGGGCTCTTCGCCGGTCGAGAAACGAAGTCGCTTGTATTGCAGTTTCACCGCGCGATAGCATTCGCAGGCCGCCCTGTTGAGCTCGTCAACGTTGATGATCTCGATGTGACCGCGGCTGAACCGAATGATGTTGGCCTGCTGAAGAGCGTGGGCGACGAACGAGACGCTGTTGCGGCGGACGCCGATCATCTCGGCCATCAATTCCTGCGTCAGCTTGAAGCGATCGCAGCCCGACAGATCCCGAACCCGCAGCAGCCATCGCGCCAGCCGTGCTTCGACGGTATGCGATGCATTGCAGCCCACGGATTGCTGGGCCTGAACGAACAGCGCCTGGCTGTGACGCATCAGGTTGTCTCGAAACGCCGCACTCTGCTGCGCGAGAGCACGCAGGCGAGCGGCCTCGACCAACAAGGCCGCACCGGGCACCAGCACGACGGCGTGAACCAGTGCCACGGGTTCGCCCAATACGCCGAAGGTGCCAAGGATGCTGTCGGAGCCGACCAACGCCACTTCGATCCGTTCTCCTGCCTCGAGCTCGACGACGAGAGACACGACCGCTGTGAGCGGAAGATGGGCCCACACGACGGTCTGGCCAAGCTCGATCAGCGAAGCCCCTTCCCGAAGCTCGACAGCCTTCAGATGCCCGCGAATGGCCGCGAAGTCGGCCGGGTCAAGCGACTTGAGAAAAGCGTTCTGGAATGGATCTGGTGACACTATCCAATTCTTCGGAAATTCGCACTGCAACGATCACAACCACAGCGCGACGACGAACCAGGAAAAAATGCCTAGATATGCACGATTGCGTGCGGATGATCGACGCGCGCCAACACCTCTATGTCACGACTCAACTCTTGCGGGCAACAATCTCGAATCGTCTGCCCGAATTCACTTGCTTTTGCCGGCACACGCGCCCAAGGTCGTTATGTGCGTTACCGGACATTATTCGGCGGGCCCGGTTGGACTAAGCGATATCCCTCGCTGCCGCTCGGAGCGCATCATGACCAACCACTACTTCCGGATTACCAACTGCGACGGCGGCACGATCGAGCATCTGGCCGAGATCGCGGACGTGGAATCGGCGTGGACCGAAACGACCAAAGTGTTCGGGGATCTCGCCCGCGGCTGCGGGCTCAGGGAAAATGCCGAATGGCGAATCGAGCTTCTGGGCTCGAGAAGAGAACCCCTGTATCGCATCCGACTGCTCGCCGAGACATGTGAGGCCGTCGCCTCTGCTTGTCTGACAGCAGACAAGGGCGAGCCCTACTGACGTTTAGCGACGACACTCCGCCGTCTCTTATGTCAAAATCTGACACAGTAAAAAAAGACTCGCTATGTGCGGTACAGCTCTTACTGTCGTCGCATTATCGGATATCCGCATGAGGCACCGATAGCTGAGAGTTCTTTGCGCTCCCGCCTGTCCCCGGGAGCGACAAATGAAGAACCTCTTATTGAGGCAGCTTTCCGAAGCCGATCTCAAGATTCTCGAGCCACATCTGAAGACAGTCGCCTTCGAGCAGCACTCCCTGCTGTTCGAAGCCGATCAGGAAATCCGCTCCGTCTACTTTCCCGCCGGCGCAGTCATCTCGCTCGTCGTGACTCTTTCGACCGGCGAGATGATCGAGACCGCGATGGTCGGCATCGACGGCGTCGTCGGCGCCGCCGCCGCGCTGGACGGGCGGATGTCTCTCTGCCGCGGCATCGTTCAACTCGGCGGAAACATCGTCGTCTGCAATATCGACGCCCTGAAGACGGCCGCACTGCAGAGCTCCAGGCTGCTGGCTGTTCTCATGCGGCACGAGCAGGCCGTCTACGCCCAGGCCCAGCAGTCCGCAGCGTGCTTCGCCTCGCACAGCGTCCAGGCCCGGCTCTGCCGCTGGCTGCTGCGCGCGCGCGATCTATCCGGCAGCGACCAGCTCCAGTTCACGCAGGAATATCTCGGACAGATGCTGGGCGTTCGACGCTCGAGCGTGACCGTGGTGGCGCGCACGCTGCAGGCGGCCGGCCTCATCCGGTACGCGCGCGGCAAGATCAGAATCCTGGATGCCGAGGGACTGGAGGAAGGCACGTGCGAATGTTACGCCGCCGTCCGGGCTCGCTATGAGCAATTGCTGGGAACGGATACGGCGAAACGGATCGACGCCGTCTCGTCGCAAGCTGTGATGGCCGACAGGCGCGCGATTCAGAGCCGGCCGCCAAAAACATACGACGCCATCGCCACGCTCGCGACTTCGTCGACGAAGACGCGCTTGCCGACGTCGCTGCCGGCGGCGCCGGCGGCCACCATCAGCGGCAACAGATGGTCCTCGCGGGGATGCGCGAGACGCGCGCTCGGTGCGTTCTCCCAATCCACCAGCATCGCATTGCGTCGGGCCGGATCCGGGTTGCTGATCGCCTCGTTCAGATAGGCCTCGAAATCGTAGGAGACCGGCCTCGACTCCGGCCGGTTGAAGCCACGCATGTTGTGATAGGTCAGCCCGCTGCCGACGATCAGAATGCCCTCGTCGCGCAGCGAGGCGATCGCCTGCCCGACCTTGATGTGCTCGGCCGCGTCGTAGGCAGATTTCAGCGAGAGCAGCACGATCGGCATGTCGGCGTTCGGATACATCAGGCCGAGCGGCACGAAGGTGCCGTGATCAAAACCCTGATGGGGATCTTCCCGACAATCGACGCCCGCGCCGGCAAGCAGCGCCTTCACCCTCGCGGCGAGCTCGGGACGGCCCGGCGCCGGGTATTTGAGGTGATAGGTATGCTCGGGGAAACCGTAATAGTCGTACACCATCGGCGGATGCGCCGAGGTCGACACGGTGAAGGCATCGGCCTCCCAATGACCGGTGATGACGAGCACCGCCTTGGGCCTTTCCGGCAGCAGCTGCGGCAGCCGGCCGAACTCCTCCGCGGTCCGGGCATATTGCACCCGCCTGTCCTCCATGAACGGCCAGGGGCCGCCGCCATGCGACAGAAACAGGGTCGGAAATCGCGTCATCGGGCTCGTCTCGTCGGCAATAGGCGCGCCAGTTCCCGCGCAACCGGCGGCGAGCATAGGCAAACCGCCATGGTTAGCAAGTCGTTAACGATTTGCCGCCCAAAATCCGGCCGTGGCCGAAGCAGTCGGCCTGAAGACAAGTGAGACGTGAGATGAGGAAGTTTGCGCTGGGGGACGTCGTCAACAGTGACAAGGGCCGCCGCGGCATCGTCCGCGCCGCCTTCAAGTCGCGCGAAGGCCAGCAGTTCTACGCCGTCGAGAAGGACGGCGCGGTGGACTATCTGGAGGAAGACCGGCTGACGCCGGCTCCGCGGGTCGAGCTCGCGGCTTAAGCCCGCTTCATTCTCGTCGTGCTAGCGCGCGAGCCGGTCGAGACGCTCCGCCAGGGGATCATCGCCGCTCGCGATGCGATCGTTCGCGATCAGCAGCAGGCGATCGCGGCCAGCGGCTCCATCCCAGCGCGGCAGATCGGGACCGTTGGGATCGCCGTTCCTGGCGAAGTTGATCCAGTAGGATCGCATGCGGCTTGCGACCTCGCGATCGCCGCGCGAGAAGATACCCGCACCCAGCACCCCCTCCACACCGAAGATGAACTGCAGCTCCCGCCCGCGCCCGCCCTCGGGGTTTGCGCGCCGGGCCTCGGGGACATAGGCGAAGCGATAGCGGAAGGTTGCCGCGCCGCTCGCGGCGTGCAGACGGGCCAGCAATCGTGCGGGCTCGGAGAAGACCTTGTCGGTGTAGAGCCGTGCCGCTAGGTCGGAAGGCCTGGCGAGGTCGGGATAGAGCTTGCGCAGCTCATCGCTCGTGAGGCCCGACGACGCGACCTCCTCCTTGATGTCGAGCTCGCTGTCGAAACCGGTCTCGTCGTCGTTCGAGCCGATGATCAGGGGAATGCGGCTTTGATGTCCGGCCGCAAAGCCCGCGGCAATGTCCTCGGTCACCAGACTTCCATCCCGCATCGGCGCGAAGCTGCGCCGCGATGTCTCCAGAAGTCGAATTTCGGCGGCAAGCAGGCGTCGCGGTTCGACGGCGCGCACATCCGCCGGCGATCCCAACACCGCCACGAACTGCCGGCCGACAGTCTCCGCCTCCTGCGCCGACCGCAACCGGGCGCGCGCGGGGATCGATTGCAGAATGGCCTTCTGGAAGAGACCTCGCGCTTGCGCACACAGCATCAGAAGCGCGATCGACCTCGCGCCGGCGTCACGGCCAAACAACGTGACGTTACCGGGATCCCCGCCGAACGCCGCGATGTTGTCGTGAACCCAATGCAGCGCGGCGATCTGATCCATCAGGCCGTAATTGCCGGAGCCGCTTTCCGACAGCGCGGGATCGGCCAGCCAGCCGAGCGCGCCGAGGCGGTAATTGGCGGTCACCACGATGAGGCCGGCCTGCGCAAGCCTTGCGCCGTCGAACAGCGGATCGTTCGCGGTGCCACCGATGAAGCTGCCGCCGTGAATGAACATCATCACGGGCAGCGGGCCGTCGACCCCGAAAGGGCGGAACACGTTCAGCGTGAGACAATCCTCGTTCGTCTCAGGCCGGCCCGGCTGAAGACAGGGCATGCCATACGCGTAGGCGGTATGCATCTCCGAGCTTTCCGGCGCCAGCTGCGGCGGACGCCAGCGCAACGCGCCGACCGGCGGCGCTGCGTAGGCCAGCCCCTTGAAGGACGCCACCTCGCCTTCGACGGCGCCGAGCATCTGTCCTTCACGCGTCAGCGCGAATGGAAACTGTCCGACCGGCTGGGCTGCGGCCGAGCCGGCAAGCAGTAGGACTGCGGAAGCCGCGATGAGCGCAAGCAGGGATCGCATCTTCTGGGCATTTCGATGCGCGGAAAATTTCCCGTGAGGTTATGTCCGCGGCGCATCCCGAAGCAAGCCTGACGGCTCACTCGCCGCGCTTTGCGAGAATCTCCGCCAGCGCGCGCCGCGCGATGATGCCGAGCTCACCGAGCGTGGAGTGTCCCGCCTGCGCCGCCTCGATCAGGCGCTCGGCGATGAACCTGCGGCTGTCGTGATCGCCGCCATGCGGCAGCTGGCGGCACGTCTCCTCCAGGACGACGTCCATGTTCGCTTTGGTCCGCTCACTCAACTCTGGCATGACGCTCGGTCGCTACGCGTGGCTTGTAACCGCAAGCATACACAGCCGGATCGGGCATGATTAGCCCGGGTGACCACGGCCATTGTGCATCGCGATGCGTGTGGCGCAGCAACATTCACGTGGCCACGATGCCGCCGCAAACAACCACCGAAGATTGCACTTGCTCTGATGACAAGCTGAACCTGCAGCGATAGCCTGCCGGCAAAACAAACATACGGGAGGAATGCCATGCCTGACGCAATGGTTGCTACACGTGCCTCCGAGGAGCGCGGAACCGCTCAGCAGGTCGACGTCGCCGTGGTCGGCGCCGGATTCTCCGGCCTCTATCTGCTGCATCGCCTGCGCAAGGCCGGCTTCTCGGCCGTCGCCCTCGAGGAGGCCGACGACGTCGGCGGCACCTGGTACTGGAACCGCTACCCCGGCGCACGCTGCGACATCCAGACCATCGACTACAGCTACACGTTCGATCCCGAGCTGGAGACGGCCTGGACCTGGTCGGAGAAATACGCCACCCAGCCCGAGATCCTGCGCTATCTCGGCTTCGTCGCCGACCGCTACGATCTCCGGCGCGACATCCGCTTCAAGACCAAGGTCACCGAAGCCAGGTGGGACGAGACGGCCGAGCGCTGGCTCATCACCACCAGCAGTGGCGCACCCGTTTCCTGCCGCCATTACATCATGGCCACCGGCTGCCTGTCGGCGCCAAAGCCGCCGGAGATCGACGGCGTCAAGGACTTCAAAGGCGAGATCTATTTCACCGGACGCTGGCCGCACGGCGGCGTCGATCTCAAGGGCAAGCGCGTCGCGGTGATCGGCACCGGCTCGTCGGCGATCCAGTCGATCCCCCTGATCGCCGAGCAGGCGGCGCATCTGACCGTGTTCCAGCGCACGCCGAACTTCGCACTGCCCGCGCATAACGGCCCGGCGCCGTCGGACCGCATGAGCCTGTTGCAAAGCGACCGCGCCGCCTATCGCGAGCAGGCGCGCCAGTCGATGGCCGGCGTGCCCTATCCGCAGCAGACGGTCGTGAGCTGGCAATTGAGCGATGCCGAGCGACGTGAACGGTTCGAACGCGCCTGGGCCGCCGGCGACCTCGTCCACATCCTGACGCAGCTCTGGGCCGACCAGGCCGTCGACGTCGACGGCAACAAGATCGTCCAGGACCTGATCCGCGAGAAGATCCGCGCTGCGGTCAAGGATCCCGCGACCGCCGCGGCGCTGATGCCGGACGACCATCCGTTCGGCGCCAAGCGTCCCTGCCTCGACACCAATTACTACGCCACCTACAACCGGCCGAACGTCACGCTGGTCAATCTGCGCCAGGAACCGATCAAGGCGATCACCGCGAACGGCATCACCACGGCCCAGCGCAACATCGACATCGACGTCATCGTGTTCGCGACCGGGTTCGACGCGATGACCGGCGCGATCCGTGCCGTGCATCCGATCACGGGACGCGGCGGCAAATCGCTCACCGACGTCTGGGCCCATGGGCCGCAGAGCTATCTCGGGCTCACGGTGGAAGGCTTCCCGAACTTCTTCATGATCACGGGGCCCGGCAGCCCGTCGGTGCTGTCGAACATGGCGGTGTCGATCGAGCAGCATGTCGACTGGGTCGTCGACCGCCTCAAAGCCTTGCGCGATGGCGGCTTCACCACGATGGAGCCGACCGAGACGGCGCAGGCCGGCTGGGCCAGGCACATGGCCGACTGCTCGATGGTGACGCTGCACCGGCTCGCCAACACCTGGTACACGGGCGCCAACGTGCCCGGCAAGGTGCAGGGTCTGATGCCCTATACCGGCGGCGTCGGCCCCTATCGGAGCATCTGCGACGAGGTGGTCAGCCGCGGCATGCTCGGCTTCAAGCTCACCGGCCCGGGCGGCGCCACGCAATGCAATGACGGCGAGGTGGTACGCCTGCAGCCGGACGTGCGGCTGGTGCTCAACCTCCTGGCCACCCTCAACCTGCCGCCGATCGAGTCGATGGGCGCGGAAGGCGCCCGGGCCTTCGTCAACGAGTTCAACAAGGGCCGGCCCGCGGGGCGGCCGATCGGCGACATCACCGACGGCACCCTGCCCGTCACCGGCGGCGCGCTGCCTTACCGCGTCTATAAGCCGGCAACGCCAGGACCGCATCCGGTCGTTGTCTATTTCCACGGCGGCGGCTGGGTGCTCGGCGACGAGCAGTCGGACGAGCCGTTCTGCCGCGACATGGTGCGGCGAACCGGCATGATGTTCGTCAGCGTCGGCTATCGTCACGCGCCGGAGCATCGCTTCCCGACGGCGGCGGAAGACGGCTATGCGGCAACGCGCTGGATCGCCGAGCACGCCACCGAACTCGGCGGCAGGCCGGGCCCGGTGCTGGTTGCGGGCTGGAGTGCCGGCGGCAACGTCGCTGCCGTCACCTGCCAGCTCGCGCGCGACCGCGGCGGGCCCGAGATCGCCGGCCAGCTCCTGATCTGCCCGGTCACCGACTGCAGATTCGACCGTCCCTCCTACAACGACAACGCGACGGGCTATTTCCTGACGCGCGCGCTGATGTTCTGGTTCTGGGACATCTACTGCTCGCCGGTCGACCGCACCGATCCGCGCGTCTCGCCGCTGCGCGGCAAGGTCGAAAAGCTGCCGCCGGCCTTCGTGGCGACCTGCGAGTTCGATCCGCTGCGCGACGAAGGCATCGCCTATGCCGAGGCGATGGCCGCCGCGGGCGTCCCGGTCGAGCAGCTGAAGGCGCACGGCCATTTCCACTCGTCCTTCACCATGGTCGACGTGGTGATCACGGGCGTGTCGGGCCGGGTGCAGATGGCGGAGGCCTTGCGGCGCTTCGCCGGGCTTCCGCCCGGGATCAGTCGCGACGAGTCCAGCCACGGCCAGACCAGCGCGGGGCACAAAATCGCGGCCGCGGCGAGCTGATGACGACAAGGCGGCCGGGAACCTTTTCCCGGCCGCAGCGTTGTGAGGGCTGGCATTGAGATGCAGCGACAAGGTGTAGGCCCCGGTGCGCGAGATCTGCGTGCCGGGGCGTTTTTTTGCGTGAGGCGAGGCGATGGGGGACGTGGTTGCGGAGTCAAAGGTCGACTTCGGTGCGCTTGCGGTTCTGAACAAATGGCCATCGCTGGCCAATCAGCGCCAGCCCGACCGGGAGCCCTACCAGGTCTTCGAAGGCACGCTCGACGCGTGCATCTCGGCGTTCATGGACAAGCCGGCGGCAACCCGGCACCTCTATGAGATTCGCACCATCGCGCAGCCGCCGCTCGTCACAGAGATCCTCTCGCCCGAGCACGTCCTCGAGCTCGCGCGCTTGAGGGAATTCCTCTGAAGCCATTTTCCGAAATCGCGCAGGAACCTTCTGCTGGTTTTTCCCGTTAACGGGGATCGGAAGCCAAGTCGCGAGTGCCCTGAGGATGCTTGAAGCTGGCCTGTCATCTCCCGTCGTGCCCTATGGCGCAGACCAGACCCTGTTCGTGGTGATCGATCGCCGCGACGGCGCGACCGAGATCCGCGTCGAGCGGAGCGATCTCGACGCCACGATCGGCGAGCTCGTCGCCGGCTGCTTCAACGATCCCATCAAGGTGATTTCCTTCAACACACTCGAGCACTGGATGAAGGACATCTCGACCGATGTCGCCGGCGAGATCCGTGCACGCTGCGATATCGACGGCGTGACGCTGCCCGACTATCTCAGCGATTTCGTCGAGAGTCATTCGTAGAGAGCGCTGCGGCGCCCTTCATAAGGAGCGTTGCCGCACTTTGCGCGGGCAACAGAAAAGCGCCGCTGTTGCGGCGCTTTTCATGTGGTGCGGTCACCTCAATGGTGCCAGAACAGCGCCAGCAGCAGAACGATCGGCAGCGGCACGCCAAGCAGCCAAAGCAAAGCACCTCGTCCGAAACCCATGGTGTCCTCCTCTTTCTCCACTGCCCAGATGACGCAGGAGAGGCAAAGAAGTTCCGCGTGTTGCGGAAAGGACGAATGCGTTCAGAGCATGGTTTGGAAGCGTTATGCGCGGCGATATTTGCCGGCGATGACCTCGATCTCGCGGCGGCGCTCGTCGGCGAAGGCGAGGAGCCTTTCGATCGTCAGCGTATCCGTGATCCGTTTGGCGAGCCGTTCGGCGCGCGCAGCCTGATCTTCGAGATACTGGATCGTGTTCAAGCGCCCGCCTCCCCGACAGCCCCAAATTGTTTGGACATGCATGGTGCTTGAGAAGCCGCTAACAGCCGGTTAAGCGGCGAGCCGAACGCGATGTCTCCATTTCATTGCACGACGTCGAGCCGGACATTGGTGATGCCCTTGTCGACCATGCCGAGCGCCTCGGCTGCGGAGGGCGAGATATCCACCACGCGGCCGCGGACGAAGGGCCCGCGGTCGTTGACCCTGACGGTGACGAAGCGGCCCGAGGATACGTCGGTGACGCGCAGCTTGGTGCCGAACGGCAGGCTCGGATGCGCCGCGGTCAGCTCGTTGCGGTCGAATTTCTCGCCGCTCGCCGTCTCCGTGTCCGAATAGAAACTGGCGAGGCCATGCGAGGCTTGCCTGGCCTCGCCCGTCGCCTCGGGAGCGCGCGCCCGGCTGATCGGCCTTGGATGCAGCGCCGCCACCCGATGCGGCCGCTCGACCGCGGCCTGCCGGCTGGTCGTTGCGAGATCCGCCTTCTGGCGGCCGACCGGCGATTGCGCGCAGGCGGCGAGCGAGGCGGCAGCGATGATGGCGAGCAGCAGCCGGGATGCGGCTGCGGGGGAAATCCGGGCAGTTTCGGTACGTGCAATGCAAGACATGGTACGCCCCTTCCGAACTGGGGCGGATTTTCGGTGGGCAATGAGGGCCAAACCTTGTCGGAACAAAAGCAGGCGTGGGGCCGCCGCCGTTTCGCGTCAGCTGTGACGATTCCACCACAGTGATGCGTCCTGAATCGGGACAGCGGCGGCGAAGATCAGCCGGAGACGACCCGCCACGCGACCGGGCGCGGATCAGGCTGAGGCTCGTTGGTGTCAGCCTCGCCCTTGAGCAGCCGCGCAAGCTCGCGCCGATACAGCCGCCACCAGCCGGTTTTCAGGCCGGCGAGAAAGTCGAGCTCCACTTGTGTCGGCGTGCACATCATGAACCCGGTCCGGTTGCGGAGGGCCGTGCGGTCAGGCGAGGAGACCTGCCATCGGCTTGACGTCGGCGCTGCCCGGGAAGACCGCGTCAGCCAGCACGTTCTCCTCGACGCGCAGATGATCCCTGAGCAGCCCCTTCAGCACGGCGCGCAGATCCGTGGTCGGCCTGAGGTCGCGATCGTCGAGCAGCTGCGCCGGCTTCAATCCCGGCCAGTCCGCGATGACGCGGCCGCCGGCGAGCCCGCCGCCGATCAGGAACGCGACCGTGCCGGTACCGTGATCGGTGCCCTGCGTGCCGTTGATGCGCGCAGTGCGACCGAATTCGGTGACGACGGCCACGACGGCCTCCTTCCAGGCTTCGCCTATGTTGCTCTCGATCGCGGCGAAGGCGCCGTCGAGCGCGCCGAGCAGATTGTAGAGCTGGCCCGAGGCTGCGCCTTCGGCGATGTGCGTGTCCCAGCCGACAAAGCCCATGGCGCCGACGCGCGGACCGTCCTGTTTGGCGAGATAGCGCGCGGCGGTGCCGGCGGCTTCGGCGAAGTAGGCGCGCACGCGCGCGATGCCGGGCGGCGCCAACGTCGGGTCATCGGACATCGCTTCGCCCGTGCCAGGTCCCGCGCTGAGCGAAGCGAGCTTGATGCGCGCCTGGAGCACGGTCGCGAGCTTCGGGTCGGTGTGCTGATAGAGATCGAGCAGACGGCGCTGCGTGTCCTCGCTCGCCGGCAACAGCTTTTGCGGCACCCATGTCATCACGGGCGCGGAGCCGCGCACCACCAGCGGCGTCACCGAGCCGATGCCGAGCGCGCGGCTGCCGCGCGGATCGACGCGGCCGTCCCCTTCCATGGCGAGCAGCGCACGGTTGAGCCAGCCCGAGGCGGTCGCGCCGGGCCTCGTGAAGCCGCTCTCCAGCACGTCCTGGCCGTCGAAATGCGAACGCTCGCGATAGGGCGTCGCCGCAGCATGGACGATCGCGGCCTTGCCGCTCTTGTAGAGCCGATGCAGGTTCGGCATCGCCGGGTTGAGGGCGAAGAAGGCATCGAGCGGCAGAGCCCGTGGCTTGCCGTCCAGCAGCAGCGCGCGATCGCCGCGCAGCGAGATCCAGTCGGGATCGCCGACCGGCGCGACGGCGCCGAGGCCGTCGAGCGCGCCGCGCAGCACGATGACGAGCAGGCGCGGATCGCGTCCCTCGGCACGCGCGATCCGCGGCATCTGGCTCCACGCGAACAGCGCGCCGGCGCCGGCCAGAAGCTCGCGCCGCGTCGGCAGGTGATTGACGATGCCCATGCTCACCTCCTCTGGAAATCCGCCGACATGAACAGCAGCGCCAGCGCCTGCTGGCGGCTCTCGGCGCGGCCGACCGCCTGCTTCACCTCGCCCGCGATCTCGGATGCGAAGACATCCTCGATGATGGCTTGCGGATCGGCCATGCCGCTGACGCGCTCGGCGAAATTGTTGGCGACGTCGAGTCGCCGGCCGACGCCGTCGATCCAGCTCGCCTCGTCATCCGGATAACCCTTGGGCGCGGACGGACGCCACAGCGGCTCGCCAAGCAGCTGCTGGCCGCCGGTGTAGAGCACCGGATCGACCTGCGTGATGCCGGTCGCGCGCACCATGCCGACGACCCATTCGCTCGGACGCTTGAGCTTTGCCGGCGGTGCGCGCCAGGCCTCGTCCGACGACACCATCGCGACCGCGACCTGCTTGAGATCGCCATCGGTTTCGCGAAAGCTCTTCGCCATCCGCTCGACCAGCGCCGGCGGCGGCTCGTCGGCGACGAAGTGGCGCGCGAGCCTGGTCGCGACATGGGTCGCGGTCGCCGGATGCGCGGCGAGATCGCGCAGCACGGCACGGCCCTGCTCGACATCCTCCTGCTCGTAACGCTTGCCGAGCACGGTCTGGCCGCCGGGCTCGTGCAGCCGCGGATTGAAGGTGAACTCGCCGCCATGCTGCGGATCGGCGCCCGGCGGCACCAGCGTCCAACCGGTCATGACGTTGGCGAAGCTGATGACGTCGTCCTGGGTGTAGCCGGTGCGCACGCCGAGCGTATGCAGCTCCATGATCTCGCGCGCGATGTTCTCGTTGAGGCCGCGGTTGCGGTTGATGCCGGCCGTCGAGTTCGCGCCCATCGATTCCAGATTGTCGAGATAGAACAGCATGGCCGGATGGCCCTCGACGGCCAGCAGGAGATCGACGAAGCGGCCGAGCACGTTGGCGCGAACCGCCTCGCGCTCGTAAGCGCCGGACATGCTCTGGATCTTGTTGGCCGAGATGCAGAAATGATTGGACCAGAACCACACCAGCCGCTCGGCAAAGCCGAGATCGGCGGAAAGCGCGGCTTCCGTGCGCAGCTTGGCTTCCTGCAGATAGATCGGGCGGCCGGGATCGGGAATGGCGTCGGCGGCCTGCTTCGCCGCCATCTCGGCCGCATCCTTTTCCTGCGCATAGCCCTGCGCCTGCCCCTCAGGCCGCGCCTCGGCCTGATCAGGCGCGGCAGCCGAGGCGATCTGCTGCTTCTTGGCCTGCTGCTGCGCCTGCTTGGCGCGCGCGGTGCGCCGGGCGTTGGCATCGGCCACGGTGCGATAGGCCTTCGCGCTGGCGGGAAGGCTGGCGGCGGCGGTCAAGCCGAGCGGCCGGTCGAGCTCGGCGATCAGCGCGCCGCGCGGGTCGCTGCCGAGGGCGGCCATCGATCCCGGCCGCGGCCCCATCCCGAAGCGATGAAGCGCCAGCACGGCGTCGGCCCTTGCGGAGTTGCTCATGGCGGATGCCCGGCTCTAGGCTACGAGTTGTAATGCTACGCATCGTAACACTCAAGACGGAGGCCGACAAGGGCCGATTGCGACATCTCCGGCGTCGCTAGAAATTCGGCCCGAGCGCGATCTTCGTGATCGTGTCGTTCCTGACGCCGATGCGCCATTCCGCCGAGCCGTTGGCGAACTGGGCGATGTAGATGTCGCTGTCGAGCGCGGTGACGCCGCGGAAGGAGACCGCACGCAGCGCGCCGAGCCGCGCCAGGATGGCCTGGTCGAACGGCAATTGCTGACGCGTGATGTCGGCCACCTCCGGCGTCATGCGCTCGTAGTCCGGCTGCCCCTTGCCGACGCCCTCGATATAGCGGCGCAGCATCTCCTCGCCATTGGCGATCGGAACGGCGCGGCGCGCGGCGCGACCGGGATGCGCACCGATATTCGAGGCCTCGACATTGTGGAAGCGGGTCTGCCGGCCCGGCATCACGATCTCCAGACAGCGTCCCGACTTGTCGGCGATCATCCAGGGATTGTTCACGGTGGTCGTGGTGGCCCAGGTCATGTTCGGCCTGACGATCTGCGTCTTGCGGTTGCCGTCCGCATCGAGATTGTAGACCTGGATGTCGCCGCCCATCTCGTTGTAGAGCATGATCCGGATCGGCGAGGTGCCGGCGCGGCCGCGAACGCTCGCCTCATCCGCGCAAGGCACGATGCCGCCGAGCTCTTCATTGCCGTCGGCCCGGAACAGCACGTCGCCGGCCTTCCCATCCGGCTCGATCATCAGGCGAAACTCCGCCGTGCCGTTCTCGAACTTCGCGCCGTAGATGTCGTAACCGCCGGGGCCGACGCCGCGGAAGAAGATCGATTGCACGCCGCCGAGCGCCACGAACGTCGCTTGCATCTCGCCGAGATAACGGTGGACCTTGGCCGCGAGCGGCGCGCTCATGCGATCGTAATCCGGCGTGCCGCGGCGCAAACCCTCGATGCCGAGCAGGATCATCTCCTTGCTGCCGGCCGCCGGCACCTGCTCCCTGAACCTGTCGGAAACCGTCGCCAGGCGGCGCGCGAAATCCGCCTCGACCGCCTGGGCCACCGCCGGGTCAACGCGGGCGGCAAGGCGAGCGCCGAAGACCGCGCTCTGAACCAGCACGCGCGACACTTTCGCCTGCTCGTCGCGCAGGAAGATCACCAGATGATCGCCCCGGAACGAGAAGGTGTCGGCGCCCTCGGCGAGCACCTGCATGGCGTCCTGGCCGGTCTCCTGCAACGAGAGACGGTCGCCGTCGCGGCGCACGGTGAGCACGCGGTTCGGCGCCAGCCTGTACCAGCCGACATACTGATCGAGCGGCGCGGACTCCGCAGCCGGCGCCGGCATCTCCGCGACACGAACAGCGCGGATGTCGCGGCCGTTCATGCGCAGCCTCAACTCCGAGGACTGCCGCTCCGCATCGAGCGTAAACGTGATCTCGCCCGAGGGGGCCGCGTAGGATGCCGTCCCGTCCTTTGCGACCGTCAGCGGCAGACGGCGCTGGCCGGTGAGCTGGCCGTAGAGGTCGTCGCCCTCGCGGAAGATGGCGAACACGGAGGCAGGACCCATGGCGTAGAAATTGACGAACGGCCGGTAGTGCTGGACCGGCACCTCCCCGGCATCCGCGGCGACAGGTGCAATCTCCGGCGCGCGATAAGCGATCATGCCGGCGGAAATGATGACGGCCGGGACGATCGCCGCGACGATCCAGACCCGCTTGCGCCAGCTGACAGCGACGGGAATGGCGGCCGCCGCGATGATGCGCTCGATGCGGGCACGCACGGTCGAGGCGCGCGCCATCGCGAGCTCGACCGGCCTCGGCTTCACCGTGCCGGCGAAATCGAGCAGGATTTCCGCGTAGGACAGCCGGTCGTCGATGACCTCGATCGCCTCGGCGTCGCTGATGATCTCGGCGAGCTCGGCAAGGCGCGCGAGCTGCCACCACGAGAACGGGCTGAACCAGAACACCGCGCGGTTGAGCGATGCCAGCAGGAGGACGTAGAAATCGTGATTGGCGACATGCGCGCCCTCATGCGCGAGCACCGCGAGGCGCTTCTTGGCGTCCCAGCCGAAGAATTGCGGCGGCACCAGAATGGTCGAGCCGAAGGTGACGGGACCGCCGATGTCGCGGCTGACGCGCACGTCGGCGCCGGTCATTCCGACGCCCTTGACCGGCTTTGCCGCCCGCGCCAGTCGCCAGGTCAGACACAGACCGATCGCGAGCCGCAGCAGCAGCAGGCCGGCGACGCCGGCATAGACGATGGTGGCGACCTGCCACCAATGGATCGACAGCCCGCGCCTGGCAAAATGCGGCGCGGCATCGATGCCGGGCGCGACCAGCGGCGCGGACTGCGGCGTCTCCAGCATCGAAAGGTCCGCCGGCAGGACATCATCCGGCACGGAGACCGGCACAGGCAGACGGCTGATCGTGAGCGTCGGCCAATGCATCACGAAGGGCATCGCCAGCGATGCCAGCAGCACGACGACCCAGGCCGTCATGTGAACGTGCGGATTGCGCACGCGAAACAGGTTGAGACCGAACCAGACGACGCCTCCCAGCACAAGGGAGCGCAGTGCCGCCTCCGCCAGAGTTGCGATCATTCTTTCTTCACTCCCCTCGCTTTCTTCGCCTTGGCAACCTGGTCGGCCAGCGAGCGCAATTGCTGCTGGTCGAGCATCTTGTTGTCCACCATGCCGACGAGGACCTCCTCGAGCGAGCCGTTGCAGAACCAGTCGACGATGCGCTGCACCGCCTTGGCTGCCACCTTCGCGCGCTCTTCGGCGGCGTGGTAGACATAGGTGCGGCCGTCCACGGTATGGCGAGCATAGCCCTTTTCCTCGAGCCGGCGCAGCACCGTGCGGACCGTCGATTCCTTCAGCCGCCGCGACAGACGTTCACGCACGATCTCGGCCGTGACGGGACCATGGGCCCAAACCAATTGCATGACCTCGTGCTCGAGGTCGCCCAGTTCGGGCAAGCGATCGTCCATGGCATCTGACCTTGCGACTTGAGTTCTTCTTGTAACGCTACAGACTGTCGCATATGGGGGCGCGCGAGGCAATCGCATATGGGAGCGCCCTCCCCCGCGGCCATCCTTCGAGACGCCCGCCGTTGGCGGGCCCTCAGGATGAGGACCGGGTGCGCGGCACTCGAGTCAACGCGTACCGATGCCGCTCAGCCTCACCCCGAGGAGGCCGCGAAGCGACCGTCTCGAAGGACGAGGCGCGCGCTCGGGTCCATGCGATCGCCGGGCCGCGACGATCTCTGTTCTCAGCAATGTCAGTAATGCGGCTCGTACATCTGGGACTGGACCAGAGCCTTGACGTCGTTGGGCGCCGGTCCGTCGGCGAGGCCGCGCTGGAAGGCGACGTCGGCGACGGCCGCGGCGATGCGGACCGAGACCTCGCGGATGCGCGGCAGCGCCGGATAGAGACTGCCCTGCGCGAGGTCGTCCTTGCCGACGCAATCGGCCAGCGTATGCGCGGCCGCCATGAACATCTCGTCCGTCACCAGCTTCGAGCCGCTGGCGATGACGCCGAGGCCGACGCCCGGAAAGATGTAGGAGTTGTTGCCCTGGCGCGGCACGAAGCTGCGCCCGTTCAGCGTCACCGGATCATACGGGCTGCCGCAGGCGAACAGCGCGCGTCCCTCGGTGTAGCGATAGGCATCTTCCGCCGAGCATTCGGCCTTCGAGGTCGGATTGGAGAGCGCGAACACGATCGGCTGCTCGTTGAGCTCGGCCATCGCCTTGAGCACCTCGGGTGTGAAGGCGCCGCCGACCGCGGCGACGCCGATGATCGCCGTCGGCTTCAGCGTCTTGATCGCGGTGAGGAAGTCGGAGATCGGCGCCTGACCGGTGTGCGCATAGCGCAGCTTGTGGCCGGAGAGGCCGTTGCGGCCGCCGACGACGAGGCCACGGGAGTCCACCAGCCAGTTGCGACGGAGCGCCTCGGCCTCGCTCGCGCCCTCCGCCATCATCGCCGACACCACAAGATCGGCGATGCCGGTCGCCGCCTCGCCTGCGCCCAGGAACAGGATCTTCTGATCCTTCAGCTTGCCGCCGTTCACACGCAGCGCCGAGAACAGGCCGGCGAGCGCCACCGCCGCGGTGCCCTGAATGTCGTCGTTGAAGACGCAGGCGTCATCCCGGTATTTATGCAGCAGCTTGAACGCCGAATGATTGGCGAAATCCTCGAACTGGATCAGCACGCCCGGAAAGGTCTTTCGCGCGGCCGTCATGAACTCGTCGACGAAGCTGTCATAGGCTTCGCCCGTGAGCCGCCGCTCGCGCAGGCCGAGATAATAGGGATCGTTCAAGAGTTCTTCGTTGTTGGTGCCGACGTCGAGAACAACAGGCAGGCACGCTTCCGGATGCACGCCGGCGCAGGCCGAATAGAGCGACAGCTTGCCGACGGGAATACCCATGCCGTTGGCACCGAGATCGCCAAGTCCCAGAATGCGCTCGCCGTCGGTGACGACGATCAGCTTGGCCTGATAGGGCCAGTTCTTCAGAAGCTCGGCGATCTGGCCGCGGTCGCGCGAGGAGATGAACATGCCACGCGGCCGCTGGAAGATCAGGCCGTATTTCTGGCAGGCGAGCCCGACCGTCGGCGTGTAGATGATCGGCTGGATCTCGTCGATATTGTCGACGACGACGCGGAAGAACAGCGCCTCGTTGCGATCATGCAGCGCATTCAGCGCGACATATTTTTCCAGATCCGTGGGCAGCGTGCGCAGATTGGTGAGGACGCGCTGAGCCTGCGTCTCCATCGTCAGCACGCAAGGCGGCAGCAGGCCCCGCAGGCCGAGGGCGGCGCGCTCGGATTCCGTGAAGGCGGTGCCCTTGTTGAGCAAGGGATCGCGCAGCAGCGCCATGCCTTGCGGCGGATTGGACGAGGTCGATTGGGCAACGACCCGGGCAGGTCTATTCACGAATTCCCCCAAAGAAGCTTCACATTGAACCGCGCGCATTGTCGGCCAGCGCTCCATCGAGATCAAGGACGTAGACACTGAGGGGTCGATTGTGATCTCGCACCGCAGCGAAATTGCCGCGAACGACTGGCAGTTGCGTGAGCCGCAAAGGTTGACGCCGCGAGCTATTCCGGCTTGATGTTGGCCGCCTTCACGATCGGCCACCATTTGTCGGTCTCGGCCTTCTGGAAAGCGGCGAGCGCTGCGGGTGTCTGCTGGTCGGGCGGTGGTATCTCTTGCCCCAGTTCGGCAAAGCGCTGCTTGACTGCCGCATCGGCAAGCACGGCGACGATCGCCGCGTTGATCCTGGCGACGATCTCCTTCGGCGTGTTCTTCGGTGCCCAGATGCCGTGCCAATAGGAAATATAAAGTCCCGGCAAACCCGCTTCATCGACGGTTGGAACGTCGGGTGCTGACGCAAGCCGCGTCGGCGAGGTCACGGCGAAGGCCTTGATCGCTCCGCTCTTGACGTGCGGCAGCGAGTTCGACGCCTGGTCGAACATGATGTCGATCTGGCCGGCAACGAGATCGATCATCGCGGGCCCTGCACCGCGATAAGGCACGAACTGGAAATCGGTACCGGTCTTGTCCCTGAAGAAGACGCCGGCGACATGCGCGCCCGTGCCGGCGCCGGCCGTCCCGGCGGTGGCCTTGCCGGGATTGGCCTTCAGCCAGGCGATCATCTCCTTCAGATTGTTCGCCTCGAGCGACTTACGGCCGACGATGAGCTGCGTGCCCATCGCGATCATCGCGACAGGCTCGAAATCGGTGACGACGTCATAAGGCAGCTTGAAGATCGCGCCGTTCAGCACGTGCGTACCCCAATGGCCGATCGTGATCGTGGTACCATCGGGCGTCGCGCGTGCCACGCGCGCGCCCGCGATGCTGCCGGATGCGCCCGCCACGTTCTCGACCACGACCGTGGCGTGCAGCTCGGCGGCGATCCGCTCGGAGAGGATCCGCGCCAGCGTATCGGTCGGACCGCCCGCGGCGAACGGTACGACGAGGGTGATGGGGCGCGAGGGAAACGACTGGGCATTGCCGGGCGCAGCCGAAGCCGCCCATCCAAGCAACGCGCAAGTGATGATTACATGACCGCGCAACACGGCCCACAGCCCCCGCATCAGCCTCTCCCACCCTTTATTGCGCCCGCATGTCGTCAGCGGGCTGGCGAGTGAGTGAATGCTGCCGGACGGGCCGAGGCAAGCGGTAAGTTGACCTTTATCCGGCCGCGCGCCGCGGCGTCAGGTTAGCGGCGCCATCGGCCGGCGGCGCGATATGCATCAGGATGGTCTGGGTTGCGGAGGCGACATTGATGCCGTGCTGCTGGAAGCGCAGCTTCATGCGGCGGTTGAACTCGCGCTGCACCGGCCAGCGCCCGGTCTCGGTGCAGCGGATCTGGCCGACGATCGACACCATCGCGCCGTCGACCTTGTCGATGCCCCAGAGATCGAGGTCGCCGCGGATCAGCGCGCGGAATTCCGGCTCGCGGCGCATCTCCTCGACGATGTCCTTGAGGATCTGGCCGGCGCGGTCGGTGTCTTCCTTGTAGGCGACGTTGACGCTGACCGAGGCGTTGCCGGCGCCGCGGCTGGCATTGGTGATGGTCGTGACCGCGCTGAACGGCACGATGTGCACGGCGCCGTCGCCCGCGCGCAGACGTATCGTTCGAATGGAAACGTTCTCGACCACGCCCGACAGTCCCGACACGCTGACATTATCGCCGACCTGCACGGTGTTCTCCAGCAGCAAGAAAAGCCCGGTGATGAGATCCTGCACCAGCTTCTGCGAGCCGAAGCCGATGGCGATGCCGACGATTCCGGCACCTGCGAGCAGCGGCGCGACATTGACGCCGATCTCGCTGAGCGCAGTGAGGCCGACGACGGTGGCGATCAGGCAGAGCAGCGCGGTGCGCAGCATCGGCTGGAAGGTGCGCAGGCGCGCGGCGCGGGCATAGTGCCCGTCGCGCGACAGTGTGTTGATCTGGCGGTCCAAGAGCGCATTGCTGGCTTCCCAGATCGCCGCTGCGATGAACACGGCGAGGCCGATGGTCACCACGGCCGAGATCAACCGGCTGCCGATCTGGCCGCCATAGAACCAGACGATGGCATCCACGCCCCAGACCTCGAGCACGGCCACGAAGCCGATGAAGGCGATCACGCCGGAGACGATCTTGCGCAGCAGCGGCAGATAGCGGTTGGCACGGATCTCGAGGCCCGGAAAGCGCTGGAGGATCTCCGGCCTGATGCGGAAGCCGCGATCGATCAGGCTCAGCGTCACCATGATGGCGACGCGCGTGATCAGGGCGACGGCGATGGTGCCGACGAAATATTGCAGCAGCAGCGAATAGCCGTTGCGGATATTGAGCGCCCACACCGCCCACAGCGCAAGATCGAGCGCAATGGCAAGATAATGCCAGACGCCCGCGATGCGGTTGCGCAAACGTGCTGCGATGCCCTGCCGCTCGGCGGGTGCGCGGATGGCGTCGGCCACCTGACGGCGGCATTGCAGGATGATGACGACGACGAAGAGGTGCACGACCAGCATCACCATGCGCAGCAACGCGGCATAGCCGGCGCGGTGCAGGCCGAGCAGCAGCGCCACATTGGCGAAGGCGATGCCGGTGACGCCGACGCCGACGATGCGACGCGCCCAGATCTCGATATAGGCCGCGGTCTCGGCGCGGACCGGAAACAGCCCGAACGGTCCCGCCAGCGCCCGAACCACGCAAATGAGCCCGCGCGAGAACGCATAGGCGTTGACGACCGCAAGGATGACGAGGCGAACGGTGGTGGGCTGGCCGATCTCCGTGCCGAGCAGCGCCGTCGCGACACCCACGAAGAGAAGCACGGGAAGCAGTTCGAGGACGAGACGGCCGAGCACGTAGGGCAGCCGCAGCATGACCTGCCAGACGCGCGCGAGGCTGTGGCGGCGCTTGCTCAACTCGGGCGCGGGGGTGACGTCGGCAACCGACGACGGCGGATCGGCAATCGGCAACACCTGCGCCGGCAGGTGCGCGGCTTGCGGCACGCGTCCCTCCAGGAACGCAACGGGGCGACGAATCAGGCGGAACAGCACCCATTCGGCCGCGAGCGCGCAACCGACCACCAATGCTAGCTTCCAGGCGATCTCGATCAGGAGGTTATAGGCCGCCGGATCGTTCGCGGTCCGCACGATCCAGTAGTAGAACGCCGGGAAATGCGTGATGGTCCGCGCCACGCTGGCAATCTCGCTCGAGATCTCGCCGATCTCCTCCGACACCGTGAGCAGGAGCTGCGCACCGAGACCGTCGGCCGCGAGCGGGATCGGCGACTTCTGTTCGGGCGCGGGCGGCGCATTCTGCTGCGGACCGGATGCATTGGCGATCGCGCGCAACGTATCGATCATCTGCGCGCGCTTCTTGTCGTCCTGGAGCGTCTCCAGCGCACGCCTGGCTTCATCAGGCGACAACGCAGCAGCATTGTTCGTCGCCGGCCGGGCCGGCTCGGCGCGGACGCCGGAGAGAGACGAGATTGCGAGGAAGAGAGCGGCGAGGAAGGCCGAGGCAAGCTTATGCGACACGAGGATTCCCTGAAATAAAATTGCATGCGCCAGCGGCGTCGAGACACCGCCGAAGCGCATGCGTCATGTCGGATGGCCGTTATTCGCCCCGAGCCTGTGTCGGAAGTTGGCCTCCGGGACGACATTCTCTTGGCATTTGCCGCAACGCGAAGATGGGGAACCGCGAGATCGAAGCCCCGTTGCCCGCGATCTTGCTGCGGCCATCCTTCGAGACGCCCGCTTTCGCGGGCTCCTCTGGATGAGGACGGAGCGCTCGGCAGCCAGTTTCAAGCAAGCACCAAGCCGATGAGCCTCATCGTGAGGAGCGCGCCCATGCGCGCGTCTCGAAGGACGAGGCGTGCGCTGAGGTCGTCAATGCGAGCGACACGCGATCCCGTCCGTCGTTCCGGGCATTGGCCCGGAACGACGGTGTGGAGGAAGGAGGAGGAAACGGAGATGTCAAAATGCCATCGGCGCGGCGGCCTCATCACGGCCGTCCGACACGATCGATGTGATGCAAAATACAGCGCCGGGCAGGTAGGGGCCATGCCACACTGATGGGGCCCTCTAAACCTGTACCCGGCGTGCCGTTCGCGGTTTCTGCCGCTATGCGATAGTCCGAACGAGCTCCATCGCACTTAACGCGGCTGGGTTTGCGGAGGTGGTGTCATAGACCTCCCCTTGCTCATGAGGTGGACGTTGCGCGTCGCTTGTTGGCGACCACGAACATGCTCCTCCTGTGACACAAAACTGTCAAGCGGGATCAATCAGGTCGGCGATCACAATTGGACCCACAGGTTCCGTGAGGCTGCTGCGCGCGGGCGCCATGCCATGACAAGCTGACTGGCCTGCGACTCAATGCAGCGGAATAATCTCTTCCCGCCAGCGTTTGTGATGGCGAGGATGGCCCTCTCCCGCCCGCGTTCATTTCCAGAAAGTCAGACATGAAGATATCGATTTGCCTCACCATGCTCGCCGCGTTCGCGGCCGGACTCGGATCCGCCGCCGCACAAAGCCCGCCGCAAACTTCGACGAAGAAGGTCGACGGCACCGACGACGTCTACCTCTTCCGCTATGGCGGCCATCAGTCGATCTTCATCGTGACACCGCAGGGTGTGATCGCGACCGATCCGATCTCCTATTTGCGTCCCGCAAAGCCCTATATCGACGCGATCAAGGCCGTCACCGACAAGCCGATCAAATACGTCGTCTACAGCCACCATCATTACGACCACATCGCAGGCGGCCAGCCCTTCAAGGATCTCGGCGCCACCTTCGTCGCGCATCGGCGAGCCAAGGAGCGTTTCCTCGAACTGAAGAAGCAGAAATCCCTGCTTGCCGACGTGGTGATGCCGGATCAGGTGGTGGACGACAAGAAGAGCATCACGCTCGGCGGCACCACGCTGGAGCTGAACTATGTCGGCCGCAACCATTCCGACAATTCGCTGGTGATGCGGCTGCCGAAGGAGAAGATCGTCTTCGTGGTCGATTTCGCGCCGATCGAGCAGGTCCAATTCCGCAACATCCCCGATAACGCCTCGCCGCTGGAATATATCGCGTCGCTGAAGAAGCTGGCCTCGCTCGACTGGGAGCGGATGATCCCCGGCCATCCCTATGCCGGCGGCCGCTTCGGCACCAAGAAAGACGTCGAGGACCACATCGCCTACATGGAGGATCTCTCCGCCGAGGTGAAGAAGGCCGCCGATAGCGGCAAGTGCTTCGACACTGCGATGAAGGAGTTGAAGCTGCCGAAATACGAGAAATGGGGGAATTACGAGACCGCCCTTCCCGCCAATGTGGAGCGCTTCTGCTACTGGTGGGCGCGCGGGTACTAGCGGCTTGCACTGGAACGCGTAGGGTGGGCAAAGCGAAGCGTGCCCACGACGTCAAAAGACGTGGGCACGGCGCTGACGCGCCTTTGCCCACCCTACGGGACCTACGGGATCGGAAAGCGTGGCGCCTTAGCGCTTTCCCTTCCCTTCCTTCTCCAGCGCCTTGCGGACCTCGTCGAACTCCCGCAGCGAGGTCTTGTCGGCACGGGGAAAGCGCAGGTCGAGCTTCTCGAGCGCCGCATTGATCACCGAGCCGATCACGACGCGGGCGAACCATTTGTGGTCGGCCGGCACGACGTACCACGGCGCGTGCGCCGTCGCGGTGTGCCGGACGATGTCCTGGTAGACGGCCTGATAACGCGGCCACAGCGCGCGCTCCTTGATGTCGTCCATCGAGAATTTCCACTGCTTGGCCGGCTCCTCGAGACGATCGAGGAAGCGTTGGCGCTGCTCTTCCCTGGAGACGTTGAGGAAGAATTTCAGCACCACGGTGCCGTTGCGGCAGAGGTAGCGCTCCCAGGCGGCGATGTCCTCGAACCGCTCCTTCCAGATGTTCTTGGTGACGAGCCTTGACGGCAGCTTCTCATTGGCGAGAAGCTGCGGATGAACGCGCGTGACGAGGCATTCCTCGTAATGCGAGCGATTGAAGATGCCGATATGGCCGCGTTCGGGCAGCGCCACGGCGTGCCGCCAGAGGAAATCGTGGTCGAGCTCGGTCTTGCTCGGCGCCTTGAAGGCGGTCACCTCGCAGCCCTGCGGATTGATGCCCTCGAAGATCGCCTTGATGGCGCTGTCCTTGCCGCCGGCATCCATGGCCTGGAACACGATCAGGAGCGACCAGCGGTCCTGGGCATACAGCTTCTCCTGAAACTCGATCAACCGCTTCTTGTTGGCGTCGAGCAGTTCCTGCGCCTTCTCCTTGTCGAGATCGCCCTTCTCGTTGGTCTTGTGGTCCTTGAGGTGGAACTTGCCCGACCCGTCATGGCGGAACGGCGTGATGTAGCGATCAAGCTCCTGGGCGAGCGATTTGGACGGCTTCTTGCTCATGAGCGCGGGGCACCTTGGGTTGCGGCTTCAATCGGTCGAGCAAGCTACCAAGGATACCCTTGGGAAGGAATATGATGAAAAGCACGAGCAATACCCCGTAGACGAGATTATCCCAGCCGACCGCCTTGGTGCCGAAGCCGATGCGCAGGGTCTCGGCCAGCAGAATGGTGATGATGGCGCCGAAGGTCGGCCCCAGCGAGACGAACAGGCCGCCGACGATGGCCGCGAACACCATCTGCAGCGACACCGCGATGCCGCTGACCGTGTCGGGCGTGATGAACATCTGGTACTGGCAGTAGATCGCGCCAGCGAGCGCCGTCATCAGCGCGCTGAGCAGCGTGATCTTCAGCTTCTCCGCGGTGACGTCGACGCCGGCGGCCGCCGCCGCATCCTCGTCCTCCGAGATCGCCTCCAGCGCGTAGCGGGCCATGCTGCGGTCGACCCAGTGCCAGACCACGATGCCGAACAGCCAGACGCCGAGCGCAATCAGATACCAGGTGGTCTTGTCGTCGAATTGCAGCGCCAGCAGCTTGTTGCCGGAGGCACGGTTCGGCGTGTAGCCGAGCGAGCCGCCGGTGTAGTCGCGCGTCGCGGTGATGACCTGGAGCACGATGCCCGACAGCGCCAGCGTCACCAGCACGAAATAATGCCCGGTGATGCGGAAGCGGAAGCAGGGATAGCCGACGATCAGTGCCAGCACGCCGGCCGCGGCCATGCTGATGGGAATGCCGATCCAGGGCGAGAGGCCCAGATGATTCCACAAGAGTGCGGTGACATAGGCGCCGATCCCCATGAAGCCGCCATGGCCGAGCGAGACGAGGCCGAACCGCCCCATCATCGACCAGGACGTGTAGGCGAACGACCAGATCAGGATCAGCACGAGGATGTGGAGATGATAGGGATCGCGATACAGAAACGGCAGCGCGACCAGCGCCGCCAGCCCGATTCCCCAAGCCGCAAGCCTTCCCTGCCCGATCATCGGCGCCTCGCGAACAGGCCCGCGGGCCGGATGAACATCATGACGATGAAGAAGGCAAAGGCCAGCACGTAGCCCCATTCGAGGTCCGAGAACAGGCCGCCGAGCGAGATGATCTCGGCGAACACGAAGGCGGCGATGAAGCCGCCGATGAAGTTACCGAGGCCACCCAGCACGCAGATCAGGAAGGTGATCGGCCCGAAGGAGAGGCCGACGAAGGGGTGCACGTCATACTGCAGCACCAGCAAGCACGCGGCGAGCCCAGCCAGCCCGCCGCCAATGGCTGACGTGATGAGGTAGATCCGCCTGGTGTCGACGCCCATCAGCGCCATGATCTGGCGGTCCTGCGAGATGGCGCGGATCGCGGTGCCCGTGAAGGTGCGCGTCATGAACAGATAGACCGCGACCATGCCGACCAGCGCGGCCAGGAACGAGAGCAGGCGCGCGTAGCTGAAGTTCATGTCGCCGAAGGCCAGCACCGGCAGGCGGATGCCGAGATTGCGGAAATCGATGCCGAAGGCGACGGTGGCGAAGCTCTGCAGCACGAACAGCACGCCGCCGGTCGCCAGCAACTGGTTGATCGGCGGCGCGGTCAGGAGCGGCGCGATCACGAGGTAGTGCAGCGCCGCGCCGAGCACGGCGACCAGCAGAATGGTGAAGGGAGCGGCGACGAAATAGCTGAGGCCGTAAACCTGCACCATGAAATACATGGCGTACATGCCGATCATCACGAGCTCGGCGTAGCAGATCCAGGTGACGTCGATGACGCCGAAGATCAGGTTGAGCCCGAGCGCGAGCAGCGCCAGCACACCGCCGAGCAGGATGCCGTTGATCACGGCCTCCAGCAGGTAGATGTCGAAAATGTCGAGGAACGCCTGCATGAACATCACACCCCGAGATAAGCTTCCCTGACCGTGTCGCTCGCCAGCATGTCGGCCGAGGTGCCGGACGCCCTGATCGTGCCGGCCTCGATCAGATAGGCGCGGTCGACCACTTTCAGCACCTGCTGCACATTCTGCTCGACGATCAGCACGGTCAGCCCGCTGGCGCGAATCCGCCTCACCAGCTCGAACACCTGCTGCACCACGACCGGCGCGAGCCCGGCCGAGGGCTCGTCGAGCAGCAGCAGCTTTGGACTGGACATCAGCGCGCGGCCGATCGCGCACATCTGCTGCTCACCGCCGGACATGGTGCCGGCCATCTGGTGGCGCCGCTCCTTCAGGCGCGGAAACAGGTCGAACACGACCTCGCGCCGCTCGGCGTATTGACCGCGCGCCTCCTTCATGAAGGCGCCCATCTTGAGATTGTCGTCGACCGAGAGCTGCGGAAACAGCCGCCGGTTCTCCGGTACATGCGCGATGCCGAGGCTGACGATCTTGTGCGGTGGCGTTGCCACGACGTCCGTGCCCTCCATCCGGATCAAGCCGCGCGAGGGACGGATCAGGCCGGAGATGACGCGCATCAGGGTGGTCTTGCCGGCGCCGTTGGGGCCGATCACGCCGACGGCTTCGCCGGCCTTGACGTCGAGATTGACGTCGAACAGTGCCGGGAAGGTGCCGTATCCGGCATTGACGCCGCGAAGCTCCAGCATCAGGCGCCTCCCGCGCGGCGGCGCGCTTCGGCGGCCGCGGCCTGCGTGGTCTCGGCGTCGGTGCCGAGATAGACCTCGATCACGCGCGGATCGCCCGCGACCGCGCTCGGCAGGCCTTCCGAAATCTTCTCGCCGTGGTCGAGCACCATGACGCGGTCGACGACGCGCATCAAGACGCCCATGATGTGCTCGACCCAGATGATGGTGATGCCGAGCTCGTCGCGGATGTTGCGCAGCATGTCGGCGGCCTGGCCCATCTCCGCTTCGTCGAGGCCGCCGAGGCTCTCGTCGGCGAGCAGCAGCTTCGGTGCGGTCGCAAGCGCCTTGGCGAGCTCGAGCTTCTTCAGCCCGGCCGCGCCGAGGCCATCGACGCTGGCGTGGCGATCGGTCGGCAGGCCGACCATGGCGAGCGAGCGCTCGGCCGCTTCCTCGGCCTTGACGCGGCTATGGCGGCCCTGGCCGTAGAAGCCGGCCAGCGCGACGTTCTCGAAAATGGTCAGCCGGCGGAACGGGCGCGGTATCTGGAAGGTGCGGCCGATGCCGCTGTTGATGATCCGGTGCGGCGCAAGGCCCGCGATCTCGGCGCCGCCGAAAAGGATCGAGCCCGACGTCGGCGCCAGCGTGCCTGAGAGCATGTTGAAGATCGTGCTCTTGCCGGAGCCGTTGGGGCCGATCAGGCCGAGGATCTCGCCCTGGTCGACCCGAAACGACACGTTGTTGACGGCGGTGAAGCCGCCGAACCGCTTCACCAGCCCGCTGACCTCCAGCACCAGGGCCCCCCGCCGCTACTGGTTGCTGTAGGTGGTGCCTTTCGGCAGCGGCAGCACGGCCTCGCGCTGCGCCTGGCTCTTCGGCCACACCACATGGGACTTGTCCTCGAGATACTGGATCACGACGGGGAACGAGCGCTCGTTCTGCCCGGCCATGGGCGTGCCCTCGCCGTAGAACTTCACGCCGAAGCCGAGCATGGTGCCGCCTTCGGGGATGTCGGTGTCGAGCGCCGCCTTGCGCAGCGCCTCGGGATCGACGCCGCCATATTTCTTGATCGCCCGCGGCAGCACATCCGCCATGAACACATAGGTATTGGACGCGCCGATGCCGACATGGGCGGAGCGGATGGCAACGCCCGGCTTGATCTTGTCGAATTCCTCCCCGACCATCTTGATGACGGGCGCGAGCTTCGAATCCATGGTCTTCTGGTTGGCGAGCCAGATCGAGATCGGGTCGGTGTTGAAGATGTAGGTGGCGTCGGCCCCCATGCCTTCCTTCAGCTTCTCATAGACGCCATAGCCTGCGCCATGCCCCATCAGCGCACCGAACTTCAGGCCCTGCTCGCGGGCCTGACGCAGCAGCAGCGTGATGTCCGGATTGTAGCCGGTGTGGAAGATGACGTCGGGCTTGGCGCGCTTGAGCTTGGTCACCAGCGCGGAGAGGTCGGGCGCAGTCGCCGAATAGCCTTCCTTCAGCACGACGTTGAAGCCGGCCTTCTTGGCGCCGGCCTCGTTGCCCTTGGAGACGTCGACGCCATAGGCGCCGTCCTCGTGGATGATGGCGACGCGCAGATCCTTCGGTTCCTTGCCGAACTTCTCCTTGGCGTTCTGCGCGATGAAGTCCATCGTCATCATGCCGAACTGGTCGCCGCTGGCCTGCGGGCGGAAGACGTATTTGTAGCCCTTCTCGTTGAACACGGCGGACGAGATGCAGGTCGTCATCCACATGAACTTCTTGAGCTGCTCGACGCGGGCGGCGACCGGCACGCATTGCGCCGAGGAGAAGAAGCCGAGCACCATGTCGACCTTCTCCTGCTCGAGCAGGCGCACGGATTCGTTGATGGCGATGTCGGGCTTGCTTTGCGCGTCGGCATAGACCGCCTCGATCTTGTAGCCCTCGACGCCGGTCTTGGCGAAATGGTCGAGGATGATCTTGGTGCCGACATAGTTGAGCTCGGAGCCGCCGCCGGCCAGAGGCCCGGTCAAATCAAAGACGACACCGATCTTGATCTTCTTGTCCTGAGGTCTGTCCTGGGCTTTGGCGGACACCGCCAAGCCCGTCGCCGATATCGCGACCAACAGCCCACGTAGCAAACGGGCAGCCATGCGCAGGCGCATCAAAACCTCCCCTGGACGATTGTGCATTGCATTCGTCTTGATCTTGCTTGCCCCCATCACATGGGCAGAGCGCAGGGATGTCAAGCCTTGCGCATCAGCGCGAGGCGAACTGCTGCTCGACGAAGGCCGTGACAAATCGCGGCATGGTCGGCCTGAGATCACTCGTCCCGCGCACGAGATGGATGGCCGACAATTCGGGCTCATCCTCGCGGGCGAGATTGGCCTCGATCCGGGCGCGCGCCTCCTCGCCGGACATATCCAGGTTGAGCACCTGCATCATCGCAATCGTGGGACCGCTGACGATGCAGTGCCAATCCGGCTCGGCCTGAAAATCCGCCGCCGTCAGGCCGGTCTCCTCCTCGAGTTCGCGGACGACGCTGCCGGGAATGTCGAGCGTGCCATCCCTGACGTCGTCGAGATCAGGCGTGCCCGAGGGGAAATAGATGCGGCCCGCGTTGGCGGTGTGCGCCGCCATCTCGCCCATCACAAAGGCGCCGTCGGACGTGCGCAGCGCGCCCATGCCGAAGCCGTTGAACACGGCGGGGCCGGGAAAGCCCCAGTCGCGCCAGGCGAGGAAGCTTGCGAAATCGGTCACGAAATAGGTCGACGAAAAATGGCCGCCCGTGAACACGGGATCCCGCCCGAGCAGGACGCGGCCGTTCCAGATCTTCGGACGCTCGCGCTGCTTCTCGGCGAAGTGCGCCGCGATCTCGTCGCGACGCTCCTCGGCGAACGGCCAGACGAGCGGCCGCACGGCAAGATCGAGCGTCGTGACGCGATGAATGATCGGTGATGTCATGAGACGACGATTATCACGCCTTTGCGTCTGCTATTTGGCGTTCCCCGTCGTCTTCTTGGCCTGCTCGACGAATGCGTTGGTGAAGGTCTTGCTGACGTCGATCTTGGCGTTGGCCACTTCGGGCGAGCCGATGCTGAACACGGCGAGCACGGCGTCCGCGCCCTTCGGGTCCATCTTGCCGGTCTCCGAGTACATCGGGATCGTGTTCTTCAGCGCGGCGAGATAGAGCTCCTTGTTCTTGCCGACCGTCTCCTCCGGCATCTTCGCCATGATCTCCTCAGGCGAATGCGAATGGATCCAGGCGAGCGTGGCGAGGATCGCGTTGGTCAGCGCCTGCGTCTCCTTCTCGTGCTTGGCAACCCAGGCCGCCGTCGAATACAGCGCGCCGCCCGGATATTCGCCGCCGAAGGTCTCGAGCGTGTCCTTCTGGGTGCGGGTGTCGGAGAGGATGCGCAAATCCTTGTGGCTGCCCTGCAGCACGGTGACGGAGGGATCGAGCATCACGGCGGCATCGATCTGGCCCTGCTCCATCGCGGCGACCGCGGTAGCGCCGAGGCCGACGCCGATCACGGCGGCGCTGGTGGGATCGACGCCGTTCTTCTTCAGCATGTATTTCAGGAAGAAGTCGGTGGAGGAACCGGGCGCGCTGACGCCGACCTTCTTGCCGGCAAGGTCCTTGACCGACTTGATGTCGTTGGTGCGCGAGGGCGCGACCACCAGCACGAGGCCGGGATAGCGGTCATAGACCACGAAGGACTGCAGCTCCTGCTTCTTGGCGGCCAGATTGACGCAATGGTCGAAATAGCCGGAGACGACGTCGGCGCTGCCGCCGAGCACGGCTTTCAGCGCGTCCGAGCCGCCCTTGAGGTCGACCAGCTCGACATTGAGGCCCGCCTTCTCGTATTCGCCGAGCTGCTTGGCCAGCACCGTCGGCAGATAGCACAGGCAGGAGCCGCCGCCGACCGCGATGGTAACCTTGCTTTGCGCCGCGGCAAATCCGGTGGTGAGCGTCAGTGCGAGCAGCGCACCGGCGAGCCTGGCAATCGTGTTCTTCATTGGTCTCCTCCGTTCGGCCGGCGGCACCATAGAGCAGCATGGCTGGCTTGAGAAGCGCTGCCGGAGGCACTGGTCATCGGCCATTCGACGCAATAGCATGCCCAGACAACAATAATTATCGATGGGGAGGATCATCCATGAATCGCCTTGTTGCCGGGCTGTCGATCGCCGCCGCCTTCGCCGCCGGATGCGGCGCCAACCAGCTACTCCGGCCGGCGCTGGCCGCCGAGAACATCACCGCGCAGATCATCCACACCGGCGAGATGGAGGGCGAGGCCCTCGGAGCCGCCAACAATGTCGGCTACCGCTCGAAAATGTTCGCCAGCGCCGACGGTGCCACCATCTCGATCCAGGTCGGCAATGTGCCCAAGCACATGCATCCCAACACCAACGAGATCCAGTACATCCTGGACGGTACCGGCACGATCTGGCTCGGCGACAAGGAGGTCACCGTGAAGCCGGGCGACCTCGTCATCATTCCGAAAGGCACGCCGCATGGCGGCACCAAGCCGATCAGCGGACAGGTCAAGGCGATTGCGATCAAGACACCGCCGCAGGCGCCCGACGACACCAAGCTGCTGGATTGAGCCTTCGGAAAACGGGCTCGCGCCGGTGCGCGGGCCCCTATTCGACTATCCTCGCCCGTCCGACGCGGTCGGCCGCCAGACCAGCAGCCGTCGCTCGACCAGCGTGACACCATAGTCGATCAGGATGACGAAGGCCGACAGCACGAACATGCCGGCGAACACGCCGGCGACGTCGAACATGCCCTCGGCCTGCTGGATGAGATAGCCGAGCCCCGCGGCCGATCCCAGATATTCGCCGACGACGGCGCCGACCACGGCGAAGCCGACCGATGTGTGGAGCGAGGAGAACATCCACGACAGCGCCGAGGGCCAATAGACGTGCTGCATCAGCTGCCGCTCGCTCATGCCGAGCATGCGGCCGTTGTCGAGCACGGTGCGGCTGACCTCCTTGACGCCCTGATAGACGTTGAAGAAGACGATGAAGAACACCAGCGTCACGCCGAGCGCGACCTTGGACCAGATACCGAGGCCGAGCCACAGCGCGAAGATCGGCGCCAGCACCACGCGCGGCAGCGCGTTGACCATCTTGACGTAAGGGTCGAACACCGCGGCGACCAGCGGCTGGCGCGCGAACCAGAAGCCCACGAGAACGCCGCCGAGCGACCCGATCACGAAGGCCAGGATCGATTCCACCAGCGTGATGCCGAGATGTTTCCAGATCACGCCGGACGAGAACCATTTCACGATCTGGCTGAACACGTCGAGCGGGTTGGAGAAGAAGAACGGCGGCAGCAGGATCTTGCCGAATACGGGGACGGTCGTCAGCACCTGCCAGAGCACGATGCAGACGACCGCGACCAGCGCTTGCAGCGCAAACAGCGTCGGGCGCGACATCAGACCGCCTCCGCCGCTTGGGTGGATTGCGCGTAGCCCTTCATCACCTCGTCCTTGAGCACGCCCCAGATCTCGCGATGGAGCTCGTGGAACTGCTTGTCGAGCCGCACCTCGAAGATGTCGCGCGGTCGCGGCAGGCTCACCCGCCAGTCGCCGATGATGCGCGAGGACGGGCCCGCCGACATGATCACGACGCGATCGGCGAGCGCGATCGCCTCTTCCAGATCATGGGTCACGAACAGCACCGCCTTGCGGTCGGCGCTCCAGAGGTCGAGCAGCAGATTGCCCATCACCTGGCGCGTCTGCGCATCGAGCGGCCCGAACGGCTCGTCCATCAGGAGGATTTTCGGATCGCGGATCAGCACCTGCGCCAGCGCCACGCGCTTGCGCTGGCCGCCCGAGAGCATGTGAGGGTAGCGGTTCGCGAAGGCACCGAGGCCGACCGAGGTCAGCCATTGCTGCGCCCGGGGCAGCGCTTCACTGCGCGGCGTGCCCTTGATCTCGAGCCCGATCGCGACGTTGTCGAGCGCGGTCTTCCACGGGAACAGCGCGTCGGCCTGGAACAAATAGCCGGCCTCCCGGTTCAGCCCCGCCAGCGGCCGGTCGAAGATGCTGACGCTGCCGGCGGCCGGCTTCAGCAGCCCGGCCGCGACGTTGAGCAGCGTCGATTTTCCGCAGCCGGTGGGGCCGACAATGGCGACGAACTCGCCCTGGGCAACCGCAAGATGGGCCTTCTCAACCGCCGTATAGACCCGCCCGTCCCCGAGTCGGAACGCGACCTTGGCATCCTCCAGCGCCACTGCCGTGGGCGTCGACATCTGCTTCCTCCGAATTTCGCCTGATGCCTTAGCCGCTCGCGCGGCCAAGTTCAATCAACCGGCCAAGCGTGCTACGCATGGCCTGGTGATCCCCTCCCTCCACGGGCGGGGCAGCGAAGCGAGCCCCTGCCCGATGCCGTCCAGGCCGATGATTGGCTATGCCCACGTCACCAAGAGCTTCGGCTCGCTGCGGGCCGTCAATGACGTGTCGCTCGACGTGGCCGAGGGCGAGTTCGTGGCCATCGTCGGCGGCTCGGGCTCGGGCAAGACGACGCTGCTGCGGCTCGCCAACCGGCTGATCGAGGCCGACGGCGGCAGCATCACGGTTGACGGCGAGGACGTGCAGAATGTCGATCCGGTCGCGCTGCGCCGGCGGATCGGCTACGTGTTCCAGAGCGGCGGATTGTTTCCTCACTTAAGCGTCGCCGACAATATCGGGATCACGCCGAGACTGCTGGGCGCGCCGGCTGCGGACATCACAGCGCGTGTGGATGAATTGCTGGCGCTGGTGCAACTCGACCGCGCCGAGCATCGCGATCGCTTGCCGGAGGCGCTCTCCGGCGGCCAACGCCAACGTGTTGGCGTGGCGCGCGCGCTGGCCGCGAAGCCGCGCATCGTGCTGATGGACGAGCCGTTCGGCGCGCTCGACCCCCTCACCCGCGACGCGCTTGGCGACGACTATCGCGCGCTGCATCGCAGGCTCGGCCTGACCACCGTGATGATCACACACGACATGACGGAGGCGATCCTCCTCGCCGACCGCATAGCGGTGATGCGCGGCGGACAGCTGCTCGCGCAGGGCACGCCCGCCGAGCTCTCGAACAGCACCGATTCCTACGTGCTCGAGCTGTTGCGCACACCGCGCCGCCAGGTCGAGCGGTTGAACGCGCTGCTGCCGACGGGCGGTGCGGCATGAACTTCCTTGCCGATCCGCGCTGGGGCGAGGCGCTCACGCATCTGCCCGATTATCTCGGCAATCATGTGCGGGTGAGCCTCGCCGCGCTCGCGCTCGGTCTCGCCATCAGCCTGCCGCTGGCGATCCTGACGCGCAACCGCCCGGCGCCGCGCACCATCCTGCTCGCGATCGCCAGCACCGTACAGACTGTGCCCGGTCTGGCGCTGCTCGCGCTGTTCTATCCGCTGCTGCTGCTCGCCGCATCCGTGACGCTGGCCTGGTTCGGCGTATCGTTCTCGGCGTTCGGCTTCCTGCCGGCGATGCTGGCGCTGGCGCTCTATTCGATGCTGCCGGTGCTGCGCAACGGCATCACCGGGCTGAACGGCATCGATCCCGCGCTGATCGAGGCTGCGAAGGGCGTCGGCATGACGCCGCGGCAGTCGCTGGTGATGGTCGAGCTGCCGCTGGCGCTGCCGGTGATGATGGCGGGCATCCGCACCGCCGCGGTGTGGGTGATCGGCACCGCGACGCTGTCGACGCCGATCGGGCAGACCAGCCTCGGCAATTACATCTTCGCGGGATTGCAGACCCAGAACTGGGTGTTCGTGCTGTTCGGCTGCTTTGCTTCGGCTTTGCTCGCGCTCGCCGTCGACCAGCTGCTCGGCCTGATCGAGAGCGGCCTGCGCCAGCGCAGCCGCTTGCGCACCGGGCTCGGCGCGATCGGCATCGCGGCGCTGGTCGCGGCAACACTGGTGCCGACGATGGGGCGCTCGTCGCAGGGCTATGTCGTCGGGGCCAAGACGTTTGCCGAGCAATATGTGCTGTCGGCGCTGATGAGGGACCGCCTCCAGGCGGCGGGCCTGTCCGCGACGGCGCGCTCGGGCCTCGGCTCAAGCGTGATCTTTGGGGCGTTGAAGGCCGGCGACATCGATCTCTATGTCGATTACTCCGGCACGCTCTGGGCCAACCAGCTGCATCGCACCGACATCAAGCCGCGCGCCGAGCTGGTCGCGGAGCTGAAGACCGCGCTGGCCAAGGATGACATCACCCTGCTCGGCGAGCTCGGCTTCGAGAACGCCTATGCGCTGGTGATGCCGAAGAAGAAGGCCGAGGCGCTCGGCATCCGCACCATTGCCGATCTCGCCGCACATGCCTCGACGATGTCGATTGCCGGCGACTACGAATTCTTCTCGCGCCCCGAATGGGCGGCGCTGCAAAAGGCCTATGGGCTCTCGTTCCGCGCCCAGCGCCAGATGCAGCCGGACTTCATGTATGCAGCTGTTGCCAGCGGCGAGGTCGACGTCATCGCCGGCTATACCAGCGACGGCCTGATCGCGAAATACGACCTCGTCGCACTCGACGACCCCAAACATGCGATCCCGCCCTACGATGCGATCCTGCTGCTGGCGCCGAAACGCGCCGGTGACGAGCGGCTCAAGGCGGCGCTCCGGCCGCTGCTCGGCAAGATCGACATCGCCACCATGCGCGAGGCGAATTTGCGCGCCAGCGGCAATGACGCGAACTCGTCGCCGGATGCGGTGGCGAGATGGCTGTGGGAGAAGGTGGGCGCGCGGTAGGTCGGGATTCGTAGCCGGGATTTCGTAGAGTGGGCAAAGGCGCGTAAGCGCCGTGCCCACGTCTTAAGAATTGGTGGGCGCGCTTCGCTTTGCCCACCCTACGGCTTTTCGCCGCTTGGTAAGCATCTCGGAATGACGGCCCGCGATCCAGGCGAGAGTCTACAGTCCCCGGATCATCCCGGCCTCGATCAGCAGGCGGTTCAGCCGGCGCGCTTCGGCGCCGTCCTTGCAGCCGTAGAAGATGCCCTTGCAGCGGAGCATGATCTCCTTCTGCTCGGCGAAGGAGGGGTCGAGCGGGATGCCGGCGGCCTCCTGGATCACCAGCGGCAGATAGGGGCCGTCGATCGTGTCCATCACGGCGTCGCTCTTCACCGGCTCGAAATTGACGGCATCGATCGCGTAATAGGTCGCGTAGAGGCGGGGATCGTAGGCGTCGAGCTTCTTGCCGATGGCGCCTTCGTCGAGCCCGGGCTCGAGGATGGCGGGCGCAAATTCCGGCTGATGATCGCCATAACGCACGATCAGGAAGGGCTCGCCGGGAAAGGTCTTCTTGAGGCCCGCGACGAACGCCTTGTACTGCTCGGCGCTCATCGCCTGCCGGCGCAGATATTCGTCGATGGACGCAACGTTGCCCGGCGCGCGCCAGTTCGGCAGCAGCTCGGGGCGGAAGCGCGTCTCCCAGGGGAAATGATTGGCACCGAGATAGATGAAGGTGAACAGCGGCTTGTTGGGCGGCTGCTGGCCCATCAGCTGCAGCGCCTTGCCGTAGAAGAAGCTGTCGGGCTCGACGTCCTTGGCGTGGAGATCCTTGGAGTCGAAAAAGCGCTCGATGCCCGTCGTCATCTGGAAGCTGCGGGCGGCCATGAAGCCGCCATAGGCGGGATAGAGCGACATCGTGTCGTAGCCGCAACGGCGCAGCGCCAGCGGCAGCCCGCGCTCGACGCGATTGGAGGCGATGCGGGTCACGAAATAGGCGAAGCGGCCGAACGAGCGCGAGGAGAGCCCCGCCAACACGTTGTACTCGGTGAACCAGCTCGGCCCGCCATTGCTCTCGGCCAGGAACGTGCGCTGCTTGCCGTCCCAGGACTTGAAATGGCTGCCATAGCCTTGCGGCACCTTGATGCCATCAGCGGCGCGAATGTCGAAGCTCGATTCATCATGGATCATGATGATGTTCGGCCGGCGTCCGGCAGGATGGCAGGAATCGACCAGCGGCACGTTGAGCCGCTCGTTGCTCGCGGCGGCCGATTCCATGAAGCCGTATTGCACGAAGTCGGAGACCGAGCTGACGCCGGAGCGGAAGAATTTCGACAAATAGCCATCGTCGTAATAGCCGCGCCAGGCTTCGTCCGGATGATAGAGCGAATAGCCGACCAGCGCGGCAAGGCAGGCCAGCTTGCAGGCGAACGCAGGCAGGCGACGGATGCGGAACGGATCGAGCCACCACAGCGCATACATCAGCGGCAGCGTGACGAGGCCGGCCAGGATGACCGACCAGCGCAAATTCGGGAAGATCGTGAACAGGAACGCCACGGTGTCGCGGTCGATCATCATCAGGTCGATGAAGTTGACCGTCATCTGGACGACGTCGTGCTTGAGCCGCGACAGCAGCACCAGCACCACGACCATGGTCAGCGACAGCGCGCCCGACAGCGCCGGCCGCCGCAGCAGCGTGATCCAGAAGAAGTTGAGGATGCCCCAGGCGAGCGCAAAGGAGAGCCGCGAGCCGAAATCGGTCTCGGTCTGGTACATCAGCGCGAGCGCGGCCAGATGCGGCGCGGCGACGGCAAGCAGCCGCCAGATGCCGAGCGCGGCGACGCTCGCCAGCACGGCGGTGGTGGCAGAAGGACCTGGATTGGGCGCGGACGCCATCGACGACACGCAACAGCTGGTCCGGCACAATGTAATGCCTAGCCGTCTGGCCGGCCCAAGGGTGGAAAGAGGGCGGCTAAGCGTCCGGTGCAGCCGGAAGCCTGCACCGTGTCATAAAACTGTAACGGAACGGTCAAGGACAGGCAACGTGCGCGGTGATCCGACCTTCGCTTGGATGTCGGCGGTCAGGCCGGCCCGCCGCCCCGCCAGGAGGTTCGGCTAAAGGCCTTCCACGCTGACCAGCCGGGCGGAACTGCAGGCGTCCCGGATGGATTTCAGGCCCTGATAGGTGGCGCCTTTGTAAAACCCTTCCCAGGCGGCAACCGACGGGAATTCCAAAAGGACGATCCTGCGGGGATTCCAATCTCCCTCATAGACCTTGTGAGCCCCGCCGCGCGCCAGGTATCGCGCTCCCGCCGCCTCCAGCGCGGGTTTCACGCCCACCATGAAGCTCTGATACTGCTGGGGGTCGCTGATCTCGACGTCGAAAATCACGTAGGCCACCATTTCGATCACCTCCATGGGATGAACAGGGACTGTATGCCGCGTCTGCCGGACCGGTGGCGGGGCCGACCGCCTAGTCGATGACCTCGTCGGCGCGAGCCAGCAGGGTCGGAGGAATCGTGATGCCGAGGGCTCTGGCCGTCCTGAGATTGACGATGGTCTCGATCTTGGTCGAGCGCTGAACGGGAAGATCGGCCGGCCTGGCGCCCTTCAGGATCCGTGCCGCATAGCCTCCGACGAGGCGCGAGGCGTCCTGCGCGCTGGCGCCGTAGCTCAGCAGGCCACCCAGATCGACGAACTCGCGTTGAAAATACAGCGTCGGCACCCGCTGCTTTGCGGCGGACTCGATGATCTGAACGCGATTGACGATGAAGACCGGGTCAACCGTGACGAACAGCGCATCGACGTGCGCCGGCCCGATATCCGCGAACACCTTGTCGATGTCGTCCCGGTTGCCCGCCTTGAACGCGAGCACGGTCTTGCCGATCGCCTTGGCCGCGCTTCTGGCGCTTTCGAGCTGAGCCTCTGCGGTCGGACGGTTGGGGTTGACGAGGACACCGATGGTCGCGGCATTCGGCAACAATTCGCTCGCCAGCTCCAGGTTCTTTGCGCCGAGTTCGGCCGCAAGCCAGGTCACCCCCGTGACGTTGCCGCCAGGCCTGCTCAAGCTGTCCACCAGGCCCGAGGACACCGGGTCATCCGCGGTCAGGAAGACGATCGGGATGGCGGACGTTGCCCGCTTGGCCGCGAGCGCCGAGACATTGCCGCCCATCGTGACGATGACGCCGACCTGGTGCTGGACGAGCTCCGCGGCAAGCGAGGGCAAGCGATCGAACTGACCCTGCGCCCAGCGATACTCGATCGCGACATTGCGCCCCTCGGCCAGCCCGGCGGCGCTCAGCCCCTCGCGAAATCCGGTGACGACGGTGGCGAAGGTCTCGGGCGAGCCACTGGCCAGCAAACCGATCGCGGGACGGGAGGTTTGCGCAAGAGCCTGCGAAAGCCAGAGCGGCACGGCGCCGGCCGCGAGAACAAATGTGCGTCGATCCATCTTCAAGTGCTGTCAAAATATCGAGTTCAAATATGTGCGCGAATGTATGCGCAAGCCGCGGAACCTGCCAATCCAAATTCGGAAGAAACAGGCCTCAAGGCTCTAGGTAGTGGACTCAAACCTAGCCCATAGACGGGTGGCGGCGAGCAGAACGGCTGCGAGGAAGT
>NZ_NWTI01000025.1 GCF_002531575.1 Bradyrhizobium sp. Y36
GAAGGCGCTCGCCGAGCAGACCGCGAAGGCCACCGGCGAGATCGGCCAGCAGATCTCCGGCATTCAGGCGGCGACCAACGAATCGGTCGGCGCCATCAAGGAGATCTCCTCGACCATCGAGCGTCTGTCCGAGATCTCGTCGACGATCGCCGCCGCGGTGGAAGAGCAGGGTGCGGCGACGCAGGAGATCGCCCGCAACGTGCAGCAGGCCGCGCAAGGCACCCAGCAGGTCTCCTCCAACATCACCGACGTGCAGCGTGGCGCGACCGAGACAGGTTCGGCCTCCTCGCAGGTGCTGTCTGCGGCACAGATGCTGTCCAACGACTCGGGCCGGCTGAAGAGCGAGGTCAGCAAGTTCCTGACCAACGTCCGCGCGGCCTGAACCTGCACCGGCCAAACGACGAGCGGCGCCGAAAGCGCCGCTCGTTCTGTTTTTGCGGCAGCGATGATATCGCCCGCAGGTAGCAATCTCTGGGATCGCCCGTGGTGTTACGGGTGGCGCCTTTCACTGATGGTTAAATCGGATTAACGACAATCGAGGCGAGGGCAGCTTCGCGTTGGCGACGATCCCGTTTGAATAATCGATATTGCATTCCATCTTTTGGGGAGCCTGATGCGCAAGAATCTTCCCGTCACCGATCTAGAATATCCCGTCAGCGACGAAACGCTGATCGTCTCGCGGACCGATCTCAAGGGCAAGCTCAGCTTCTTCAACGAGGATTTCATCGCGGCCGCCGGCTTCACGTCGGCGGAGCTGATGGGGCAGCCGCACAACATCGTCCGTCATCCCGACATGCCGCCGGAGGCGTTCGACAATCTCTGGGACACGCTGAAGGCCGGCAAGCCGTGGCTCGGCGCCGTGAAAAACCGCCGCAAGAACGGCGACTTCTATTGGGTGCTGGCGACGGCCTCTCCGATTCGTGAGAACGGCGAGGTCAAGGGCTATACTTCGATCCGCACGAAGCTGCCGGCCGACCAGCGCAAGCTCGCTGAAGAGGTCTACGCGGCGATCCGCGAGAAGAAGTCGCATGGCTATCGCATCGACGCCGGCATCATCCGCCGCCGCTCGTGGCTCGACCGCTTCAGCCTCTTCACCGGCACGCTGAAGGCGCGCCTCGTCACCACGATGGTGCTCCAGGGGCTATTCATGCTCGCGCTCGGCATCGTCGGCGCGCTTTCCACCAGCGGCTCGACCAGCCTCATCCTGGCGGCACTGGCCGTCGTCGGCACCGCCATGGTCGGCTTTGCGGGCCTCTCAACCATGCGCGCGATCCAGGAGCCGATGCAGCGGCTCAACGAGATCCTGGTCAATCTCGTGCAGGACAAGCTCGACAACCGCATCGTGATCGAGCGCGACGACGAGATCGGCGAGGCGCTGCGCAACCTTCAGACCGTGCAGACCATCATCCGCTTCAGCCGCGACGAGGTGCAGGCGGTACAGCGCCGCGCCGAGACCCAGCGCAAATCCGACATGACCAAGCTTGCCGACGGCTTCGAGGCCGCGATCGGCGAGATCGTCGAGACCGTGTCGTCGGCCGCAACCGAGCTCGAGGCTTCGGCCTCGACGCTGTCCTCGACTGCGGGTCGGGCGCAGCAATTGGCAACGGCGGTCGCAACCGGCTCGGAAGCGGCTTCCTCCAACGTCCACTCGGTCGCCTCCGCCGCCGAAGAGATGTCGTCCTCGGTGCGCGAGATCGGCCGCCAGGTGCAGGACTCCTCACGGATTGCGGGCGATGCCGTCAATCAAGCGCAAGCCACCACCGAACGTGTCGGCGAATTGTCGCGCGCCGCGTCCCGAATTGGTGATGTCGTCGAACTGATCAATGCCATCGCCGGCCAGACCAATCTGCTGGCGCTCAATGCCACGATCGAGGCGGCACGGGCCGGCGAGGCCGGTCGCGGCTTTGCCGTCGTGGCCTCCGAGGTCAAGGCGCTCGCCGAGCAGACGGCCAAGGCCACCGGCGAGATCGGCCAGCAGGTCGGCGGCATTCAGGCCGCGACGCAGGAATCGGTCAGCGCCATCAGCGAAATCTCCGGCACGATCGCGCGTCTGTCCGAAATATCGTCGGCGATCGCGGCAGCGGTGGAGCAGCAGGGTGCTGCAACCCAGGAGATCGCCCGCAACGTTCAGCAGGCCGCCCACGGCACTCAGCAGGTGTCGTCCAATGTCGGCGACGTCCAGCGCGGCGCCTCCGAAACCGGCTCGGCGTCCTCGCAGGTGCTGTCGGCGGCGCAGATGCTGTCGCGCGATTCCAACCGTCTCAAGCTCGAGGTCGGCAAGTTCCTGAATTCCGTCCGCGCCGCGTAGCTGCGGGTTCAGCTAAGCTCGCATGACGAACAACCAAGCTGCGATCGCTCCGATCGCAGCTTGGTTGCTGCTTGCGCGGCACTTGGCAGGTAACGATTCGATAGTCATACGATCGATGAATCGCACTGGAGGCGAGGTTCGGCGAAGATCTTTGACGTGAGTCAATCCCAAGTTGCCTAGGCCGACTATTGCTTCGCGGAAATGCTGCTTTTTATTTGTTGCCCACGATAGGACGGCGAGCCGTGCATTTGCGAATTGGAACGATCCTGCCTCTGATTGTCTCGGCTCTCGCCCTGATGGGAGTGGCCGCCACCGGTTACACTGCCTTCGGGGCCTATCACGACCGACAGGAGGCGAACGCCTTCGTCGAGCTCAACGGCATATCGCAACAGCTGCTGCACAGTGCGGGGCAATGGGCTCTGGAGCGGGGAATGACCAACGCGGCGCTCAACGCGCCCGAGGCCATCGCTGCAGATCGCCGCGCCGAGATCGATCGGGTCCGTACAGCTTCGGGTCGGTCGTTCCACGATGCCGCGCAGCGCCTGCGCGGCCTGCCCGCGCTGAAATCCATCGAAACCAACATTGCGGATGCCGAGCGCGTTCTTGAAGGAGTCGAGAGCCTGCGCCGCAAGGTTGACGCTGATCTGGTCAAGCCGAGAGCCGAGCGCGATCCCGCCGTCGTCAGGGCCGTCGTTCCGGCCTTGACCGAGCTCATCGAGGTCGCCGCCAACCGGCTGCGATTGACCTTGGAGACGCTGACCGATTCGCCGTCGGCCGCGATGACACGGCTTGTCGGGCTTCGTCATCTCACCGCGGAGATGGCCGAGAATGCCGGCCGCGAGCGAGCCTTCCTCGGGGGCCTGATCAGCGCCCGTGCGAAACTTACCGCGGACGGCATCGGCGTGATGTCCGGGTTCCGCGGTCATGTCGATCTCGCCTGGGAGACCATCTCCCCTGTCGCCCAGCGCGCCGATGTCTCGGCGGACCTTGGCAAGGCGATCAAGGACGTGGAGCAGAAATACTTCGGCACTTACGGTTCGCTGCGCGGAGACGTGATTGGTGACGGCAGGACGGGCGAATACAAAATCTCGGGCAACGACTATGTAGCGAGCGCCACGAGCGCCATCGATGCGATCCTCAAGCTTGGTCAGGCCATCGCCGCGGATGCGGATCGGGAAGCCGCCGGCCTTGCCGCAAGGAGCACGTCTAATCTGATTGCCAGCGGTGGGATCCTCCTTGCGAGCGTCGCGCTGGCGCTGCTCAGCTTCTGGGTCGCGTTTTCGCGGATCTTGCGCCCGCTGTCTGCCCTGACGGGCGCCATGGGCGAACTTGCCGCCGGCCATTTCTCCATCGTCCTGCCCGGCCTCGGCCGCAAGGACGAGATCGGCGACATGGCGCACGCGGTCGAAGCCTTCAAGGTCAAGGCCGAAGAGAAGGCACGCGCGGAAGCCGAGGCCAAGATCACGCAGGATCGGATCGCCGCCGAGCAGCGCAAGGCCGACATGCACAGTCTCGCCGGGGCATTCGAGACCGCCATCGGCGAGATCATCGAAACGGTGTCCTCAGCGTCGACCGAGCTCGAAGCCTCGGCGGGCACGCTGAATACGACTGCAGAGCGCGCACAGCAATTGGCGGGTGTGGTGGCAGCCGCGTCGGACGAAGCATCCTCGAACGTCCAATCGGTGGCCTCGGCGACCGAGCAGCTCTCGTCCTCCGTCAACGAGATCAGCCGACGGGTCCAGGACCAGGCCCGGATGGCCAACGAGGCGGTCGGCCAGGCGGGACGAACCAACGACAGAATCGGCGAATTGTCGCGAGCGGCCTCCAGGATCGGCGACGTCGTCGAGCTGATCGACCAGATCGCCGGCCAGACCAACCTCTTGGCGCTCAACGCCACGATCGAGGCCGCGCGTGCGGGCGATGCCGGCCGTGGCTTCGCGGTGGTCGCGTCCGAGGTGAAGGCGCTCGCCGAGCAGACGGCAAAAGCAACCGGGGAGATTTCCCAGCACATTACCGGCATACAGGCGGCCACCCAGGACTCCGTCGGCGCGATCCGGGACATCGGCGGCTCGATCGGACGTCTGTCGGAGATCGCCTCGGCCATCGCGGCGGCCGTCGAAGAGCAGGGCGCTGCGACCCAGGAGATCGCGCGGAACGTGCAGAAGGCGGCTCAGGGAACGCAACAGGTGTCGGCCAATGTCGGCGAGGTCGAGCACGGCGCCAGCGAGACCGGTTCAGCCTCGTCCCAGGTGCTGTCGGCAGCGCAGATGCTGTCCCGAGATTCCAATCGCCTCAAGCTCGAGGTCGGCAAGTTCCTGGACACGGTCCGCGCCGCCTGAGGACGGCCTGCCGCATGGCTGTGATGTCCGTTTCGCAGTGCGGTAGCAGGGAATTGAATGCAGGATAGTTCTGGTTATTAGCGTTTCCGGCGGTGCTCGGGTAAAGGGGAATGGGGATCGCCGTGGGGGCGGCTTCCGTAGTCTCGTTTGACCTGGATTTGCCTGGCGCATGATTGCTCTGGTCCGTATCGCCTTGAGCCGGCCCTATACGTTCGTCGTGCTCGCGCTTCTGCTGCTGATCATCGGACCGCTCGCGGCGCTGCGGACCCCGACCGACATCTTCCCTGACATCCGCATTCCCGTGATCGGCGTGGTCTGGCAGTACACCGGCCTGCCGCCCGACCAGATGTCCGGCCGTATCACGACGCCGTTCCAGCGTGCGCTGACGACGACGGTCAACGACATCGAGCACATCACCGCCAATTCCTACAACGGCTTTGGCATCATCAAGATCTTCTTCCAGCCCAATGTCGACATCCGCACCGCCAACGCGCAGGTCACCGCGATCTCGCAGACGCTGATCAAGCAGATGCCGCCGGGCGCGACGCCGCCCTTGATCCTGAACTACTCCGCCTCCACCGTGCCGATCATCCAGGTGGCGCTGTCGGGCGACGGCCTCACCGAGCAGAATCTCGCCGACATCGGTATCAACAATCTGCGCACGCCGCTGGTCACCGTGCCCGGCGCGGCCATCCCGTATCCGTTCGGCGGCAAGCAGCGGCAGGTCCAGATCGATCTCGATCCCACCGCGCTCCAGGCCCGCGGGCTATCAGGCCAGGACGTCGCCAATGCGCTCGCCGCGCAGAACCTGATCACGCCGGTCGGCACCCAGAAGATCGGCCAGTTCGAATACAACATCCAGCTCAACAACTCGCCGCTGAAGATCGACGAGCTCGGCAACCTGCCGATCAAGACCGTCAACGGCGCCATGGTCTATGTGCGCGACGTCGCCACCGTGCGCGACGGCAACCCGCCGCAGACCAACATCGTCCATGTCGACGGCAACCGTTCGGTGCTGATGATGGTGCTGAAGGCGGGCGCGACCTCCACGCTCGACATCATCGCCGGCATCAAGCAGAAGGTGATCGACGTCAAGGACCAGCTCCCCGACGCGCTCAAGATCGGCTTCATCGGCGACCAGTCGGTGTTCGTCCGCGGCGCGATCCAGGGCGTCGCCATCGAGGGCGTGATCGCGGCGCTGCTCACCAGCGTCATGATCCTGCTGTTCCTCGGCAGCTGGCGCTCGACCATCATCATTGCGGTGTCGATCCCGCTCTCGGTGCTCGGCGCCATCATCATGCTGTCGGCGATCGGCGAGACGCTCAACATCATGACGCTCGGAGGGCTGGCGCTCGCCGTCGGCATCCTTGTCGACGACGCCACCGTGACCATCGAGAACATCAACTACCATCTGGAGCAGGGCAAGCCGGTCGAACAGTCGATCCTCGACGGCGCCAACCAGATCGTGACGCCGGCCTTCGTCTCGCTGCTGTGCATCTGCATCGTGTTCGTGCCGATGTTCTTCCTCACCGGCGTTGCGCGCTTCCTGTTCGTGCCGATGGCGGAAGCGGTGATGTTCGCGATGATCTGGTCGTTCATCCTGTCGCGCACGCTGGTGCCGACCATGGCGAACTATCTGCTGCACGCCCACGTCCATCACGAGGGCGAGCCGCCGAAGTCGCGCAATCCGCTGGTCTGGTTCCAGCGCGGCTTCGAGAAGCGGTTCGAGCGCATTCGCGGTTTCTATCACGACTTGCTCGGCCTCGCGCTGGCGCACCGCGCGGTGTTCGTGATCGGCTTTCTCTGTGTCGTCGGCGCGTCGTTCGCGCTGGTGCCGTTCCTCGGACGCAACTTCTTCCCCGCGGTCGATGCCGGCAACATCCTGATGCATGTCCGCACGCAGGTCGGCACGCGCGTCGAGGAGACCGCCAACCAGCTCGCCGACGTGCAGAAGGCCGTGCGCAAGCTGATCCCGGGCGAGATCGAGACCATGACCGACAACATCGGCATGCCGATTTCCGGCATCAACATGACCTACAACAACACCGGCGTGATCGGCCCGCAGGACGGCGACATCCAGATCAAGCTCAGGGAAGGCCACAAGCCGACCGAGGAGCATGTGAAGGTGCTGCGCGAGCAATTGCCGCGGTTGTTCCCCGGCGTCAGCTTCGCGTTCCTTCCCGCAGACATCGTCAGCCAGATCCTGAACTTCGGCGCGCCGGCGCCGATCGACCTGCAGATCCGCGGCGCCAATCTTGCCGGCAACTTCGCCTACGCCAACAGCCTGCTGGCCAAGGTCCGCAAGATCCCCGGAGTGGCGGACGCACGCATCCAGCAATCCCCGAACGCGCCGACGTTCAACATCGATGTCGACCGTACCCGCGCGCAATATGTCGGCCTGACCGAACGCGACGTCACCAACAGCCTCGTGGTCAATCTCGCCGGCTCCTCGCAGGTCGCGCCGACCTACTACCTCAATCCCGACAACGGCGTGTCCTATTCGATCGTGATGCAGACGCCGCAATACCAGATCGATTCGCTCAGCGCGCTGCAGACGTTGCCGATCACGGCGGCCGGCAATGCGCAGTCACCGATCCTTGGTGGCATCGCCGACATCAAGCGCTCGGCCTCGAGCGCGGTGGTCTCGCAATACGACATCCAGTCGATGGTGCAGATCTTCGCGACGACCTCGGGCCGCGATCTCGGCGCGGTCGCCGCCGACATCCGCCAGGTGATCGCCGACACTGCCAAGGAGGTGCCGAAGGGCTCGTCCGTGGTGCTGCTCGGCCAGGTGCAGACCATGAACGGCGCCTTCACCGGCCTGTTGTTCGGCCTGCTCGGGGCGGTCGTGCTGATCTACTTCCTGATCGTTGTGAACTTCCAGTCCTGGTCCGATCCGTTCGTGATCATCACGGCCCTGCCGGCCGCGCTCGCCGGCATCGTCTGGATGCTGTTCACGACCGGGACCACGCTGTCGGTTCCCGCGCTGACCGGCGCCATCATGTGCATGGGCGTTGCTACCGCCAACAGCGTGCTCGTGATCTCCTTCGCGCGCGAGCGCTATGCCGAACTCGGCGACCCCATTGCGGCCGCGCTCGAAGCCGGCTTCGTCCGGTTCCGCCCGGTGCTGATGACCGCGCTCGCCATGATCATCGGCATGGCGCCGATGGCGCTGGGGCTGGGCGAGGGCGGCGAGCAGAATGCGCCGCTCGGCCGCGCCGTGATCGGCGGCCTGATCTTCGCAACCTTCGCCACGCTGATGTTTGTTCCCGTGGTGTTCAGTATGGTACACAAGAAACAAGGCGCCACAGTCGCCGCCCCCTTGGAGACCTCGCATGTCGCCCACTGAACCCCGCTCGCCGGTCTCGCACCGGAAACTGGGCATCTTCGGCGTGGTGGCGCTGATCGCGGCGGGCCTCGTCGTCGGCACCGGCATCCGCGCCCGCGAGGAGCAGGGCTCCAAGCTGAGGGAATGGACCGACGACCAGGCCATTCCGAGCGTGGCGGTGACGTTGCCGAGCGCCAAGGCGCTCAACGCCACCATCGACCTGCCCGGCCGGCTGGAAGCCTATTACCGCGCGCCGATTTTCGCGCGCGTCTCGGGCTATCTGAAGAGCTGGAGCGCCGATATCGGTGCGCGCGTCAAGGCAGGTCAAGTGATCGCCGAGATCGAGGCACCCGACCTCGACCAGCAGCTGCTGCAGGCGAGGGCCGACCTCGCCAGCCAACAGGCGAGTGCGCGGCTCTCGGAAGCCACGTTGAACCGGCGCAAGACGCTGGTCGCCTCAAACTTCGTCTCCGCCCAGGAGATCGACGAGCGCACCGCGGATCTCTCCAACAAGAACGCCGCGGTCAAGTCCGGCCAGGCCAATGTCGAGCGGCTGGAAGCGCTGGCCGGCTACAAGAAGATCACGGTGCCGTTCGACGGCGTGGTGACCTCGCGCGACACCGATGTGGGCGCGCTGATCAATGCCGGCGGCGGCTCGGGACCTGCGATGTTCGTGGTCTCGGACATCACCAAGCTGCGCGTCTATGTCAACGTGCCCCAGAATTATGTGCCGGCGATCAAGATCGGCGCCAAGGCCGTCATCACGTTGCCGGAATATCCGAACCGCACCTTCCAGGCGACGGTGGAGGCGTCCTCGCAGGCCGTCGACGTCGCCTCCGGCACCACGCGCATGCAGCTCGGGCTGGACAATTCGAACGGAGAGCTGATGCCCGGCGGCTATGCCAGCGTGAAGCTCAACCTGCAGCGCGATTCCGCCCCGCTCAGCATCCCGGCCAGCGCGTTGATCTTCAACAGCAACGGCTTGCGTGTCGCGACCGTCGGGACTGATGACAAGGTGCTGTTCAAGCCCGTGACCATCGCCCGCGACCTCGGCCGCGAGATCGAGCTCGCCTCGGGAATCGCCGCGGACGATCGCGTCATCACGGCCCCGCCGGATGGCTTGTCGGACGGCGATGCTGTGCGCGTCGTCGGCGCCAAGGGCAAGCCGGCGACGGCATCGGAAAAGCAGGCGCCGAAGGGCTGAAGCAGTCTCGTAGGGTGGGTTCGCGCAGCGTAACCCACCTCTTCTTTCTCCGCGATGAAAACACTGGTGGGTTACGCCTTCGGCTAACCCATCCTACGAGATCACGCCACGCGCCACGCCGGCGCACCATCCGCGGCCATCGTGATTTCGCCCAGCGATCCCACCGGCGTGCGGTTCATATCGAGCAGATGCGCCAGCGTCGCGCCATCGCTCGCCGGGATCCGCGCCAGCGTGCGCCTATCATCTTCCGTCCGCAGCATGACCACACCGTGCTCTACATCCCCGCTGCGGCCGTAGAGCACCGTGAAACTCTCGACCTTGCCCTTGCCCGCGGCTTCGCTGACGAACTCCGGCACCGCGCGCTTGTTGCGGTCGGCTTCGCCTTGCATGCTGGTTTCCTGCGCCAGCGCCGCGCGCGGCGCGGTTTTCGCCACCACCAGCGCGTGATGCTTGGTGACGAAGCCGCCTTGTCCGTAGAGCAGGCCGAGCTTCGCGCCGTCGCGCACACGCCGCACCATCGCGCAGGCCGCATGTGTCATGTAGGTGTTGAGCGGCGCGCCGAAGAAGGTGAGGCCGCCGGTCACCGTCGGCTGCACGTCGGCGCCGAGCCCGAGCGTCCGCCGCGCCATCTTGGGTACACAGGGGAAGCAGCTATAGAGCTCGATGGCGTCGAACCTCTTGCCGTCACCGCCGGCAAGGTCCATCGCCGCTCTCAATACCGCGTTCTGCGGATGGCTCTCGTAGAACTGATCCCGCAGCAGATAATCGCGTGGCTCTTCCGCCGAGGCGCCGCCGAGCGGATAGACCAGCTTGTCCTCGGGAATCTCGAGCGCACGCGCCTTGGCAAGGCTGGTCAGCAGCAGGGCGCCGCCCATGTTGACGCTGGGGTTGGCGACCATCAGCTTGTTGTAGGGCCAGGCGATCAGGCGGTTGTCGGCCGTCGGCGTCGTGATCTCCTCCGGCGTGTAGCGTCGCTTCAGCCAGGCATTGGGATTTTGCGCGGCGGCTTCCGAATAGCGCGACCACAATGTGCCCGACTCCGCCATCGCCTCGCGCGGCGTCTGGCCCCAATGCGCGGCGGAGGCGGCCTCGTAGAACGGATAGACCGTGACGGGTCGGAACACGCCGAGCGTCACCGCCAGCGGCTTCTGGAACGCCGCGCCGCGCTTGGGCTCCTCGACATCATGGGCGAACGGCGTCCATGGCAGCTTGGCGCCGGCACGCTCCGCCTTGGTTGCGGTGGACTGCGCCTCGGCACCGCAGACGGCCGCCACCGTGCATTCGCCGCGCGCGATCCGCTTGGCGGCTTCGTGAATGTAGCGGATCGGGCTCTCGCCGCCGACCGGACCGTAATAGCAATGCGTCGGCGAGACGCCGAGGCGCTGTGCCAACAGCTGCTCCGGATCGCGATAGCGCCAGCTCAGGAAGTTGACGACGTCGAGCGACTGCACCTCGCCGAGCAGCTTTGCGCCGGCGTCCGCCTCCGCGCGCCGCAGCGCCTGTTCGAGCAGGTCGAGCGGCTCGAGACCGGCGGTGATCTCCTTGGGGCGGTCGACGATCTCGCCGATGCCGACGATGACGGGGATGCGGTCAGGTGAAACAGTCGTCATTGTTCTTGCTTCTTTGCTCTCTCAGAAATCTCCGACCTCATCCTCAGGAGACTGCGCAGCAGGCGTCTCGAAGGATGGGCCGCGGGCTCTCATGGTTCGAGACGGCGCTTGTGCGCCTCCTCACCATGAGGATCTACAGCTACTCCGCCACCAGCGCATTCATGTGCTCGACGGCTTCGGCGAACTCTTCCTTGAACTCCTGCACCACGGCGCCGGCCGACTTCACGCTGTCGATCAGGCCGACGCCCTGGCCGACGAAATAGCTGACGAGATCGCGCGCCCGCGCATTGCCGCTCGCGGCGGCGCGGTCGATCGAGTTGAAGGCATCGCGGCTGATGATGCTCTGCAGCGGCATCGGCAGCGCGCCCGGGCTTTCGGCCGCGCGATCCCAGGCATCGGTCCAGACCGAGCGGAGCTGCCGGGCCGGCTTGCCGGTGCGGCCCTTCGAGCGCACCGCGTCGCGCGAGGACGCCGCGATCATTTTTTCGCGGAAGATTTCGCTGGTCTCGGACTCGACGGTGGCCAGCCACACCGAGCCGGTCCACGCGCCGGCCGCGCCCATCGCCATGCAGGCCGCCATCTGGCGGCCGGTCATGATGCCGCCGGCGGCGAGCACCGGCACGTCGCGGATCGGCTTGATCGCCTTGATCACCTCGGGCACCAGCACCATGGTCGAGACCTCACCGCAATGGCCGCCGGCCTCGGTGCCCTGCACCACGAGGATATCGACGCCAGCCGCGACCTGGCGCAGCGCGTGCTCCTTGGCGCCGACCAGGGCTGCGACCGGCACGCCGTGCTTCTTGCCCATCTCGATCATCGCTTTCGGCGGCACGCCGAGCGCATTGGCGATCAGGCGGATCGGATGATTGAAGGAGACCTCGAGCAGCTCCAGCGCCGTCTTGCCGTCGAACGGCTGCGGCTGATCGGCTGAGACCTCCGTCGTCGTCAGCTCGATGTCGTATTTCTTCAGCAGATCGCGCGTGTAGCTGCGATGCTCCTGCGGCACGCGCGCTTCCAGGCTCTTCCAGGTGACGTCCTTCTCGCCCGCGGTCGAGATGTTCTCGGGGATCAGCACGTCGATGCCGTAGGGCTTGCCGTCGACGTAATCGTCGATCCATTTCAGCTCGCGCTCGAGCGTATCGGGCGTGTGCACGGTGGCCCCCAACACGCCGAAGCCGCCGGCGCGGCTGACGGCGGCGACGATATCGCGGCAATGGCTGAAGGCGAGCAGCGGGAACTCGATGCCCAGCATGTCGCAGATCGGCGATTTCATGGTTCTATCTCCGGAGCAGCCCTCGCGTTTTCTGGCTTTTGCTCGCAAAGCAGGGGGACGCTGGCTGATCGATGACATGCCGGATTCGGCAAGGCATCTTGTGTGTAGGCGTCGCTCGGCGTCCGACCTGACGTCGTCATTCCGGGGCTCGCGCCAGCGAGAACCCGGAATCCATTTTTCCGAGCATTCCTGGCGGCGCGATGGATTCCGGGCTCGCCCTGCGGGCGCCCCGGGATGACGGGGAGGGGGCTTGCCATAACGAAACGGTGAGATGCCGCGCCCGGCCATGCACCTCATAGGGCTTGCCATCGGCCAATCGCGGTCTAATTAATGCAGACGCATCTTTCTGCCGGAGCCCCCGCATGACCGACACCCCCGCCTACGTGCCGCCCAAGGTCTGGACCTGGAACAAGGAGAATGGCGGGCAGTTCGCCAGCATCAACCGCCCGATCGCCGGCCCCACCCACGACAAGGAGCTCCCGATCGGCAAGCATCCGCTGCAGCTCTATTCGCTGGCCACCCCGAACGGCGTGAAGGTCACGGTGATGCTGGAGGAGCTCCTGGCGCTCGGCCACAAGGGCGCCGAATACGACGCCTGGCTGATCAAGATCGGCAACGGCGACCAGTTCGGCAGCGGTTTTGTCGACATCAACCCGAACTCGAAAATTCCGGCGCTGATGGACCGCTCCGGGCCGGAGCCGATCCGGGTGTTCGAATCCGGCTCGATCCTGTTCTACCTCGCCGAGAAGTTCGGCGCCTTCCTGCCGAAGGACATCAAGGCCCGCACCGAGGCGATGTCCTGGCTGTTCTGGCAGATGGGTAGCGCGCCCTATCTCGGCGGCGGTTTCGGCCATTTCTACGCCTATGCGCCGTTCAAGATCGAATACGCCATCGATCGCTTCGCGATGGAGACCAAGCGTCAGCTCGACGTGCTCGACCGGCGCCTTGCCGACAATGAATATCTCGGCGGCAAGGAGTACACCATCGCCGACATCGCGGTGTGGCCCTGGTACGGCGCGCTCGCCAAGGGGCTGGTCTACGGCGCCGGCGAATTCCTGTCGGTGCAGGACTACAAGAACGTGCAGCGCTGGACCGACCAGATCGCGCAGCGCCCCGCCGTCAAGCGCGGCCGCATGGTCAACCGCGTCTCCGGCGATCCCGCCAGCCAGCTCCACGAGCGCCACGACGCCGGCGATTTCGACACCAAGACCCAGGACAAGGTCGCGCCTGCAACGTAATTTCCCTGCGGCCTATCCGTCGAGACGCCCGCCTTCGGCGGGCTCCTCAGGATGAGGTGCGGAGTGCGCGGCTGCAGTTGAATGGGCGCAAATGCTGCCTAGCCTCATCCTGAAGAGGCGCGTAAGCGCCGTCTCGAAGGACGAGGCGCGCGCCCTGCCGCTCGCTGCCCAGCGCCTCAATCCGGCAGCATCTCGCCGGTGCCGCCGAGTTCCGCGGGCAGGTCGGCATATTTCGGCAAGCCATCCCTGACCGAGACCATCTTGCTCGCGTAGTTCGCGTGCAGGGTCGGCAGGTGTTGATATCCTTTCAGCAGATTGGCGTAGACGTCGATCAGCCGCATTCGCGGATGCTCGGTCATGACGTGGCCGCCGCAGCGCTTGCAGAACTTCCGATGGGAATGCTCGGTCTTGTTGAACGTCCCGAGCTCTGCCTCGCCCTTGATGATGCGCACGCTGTCCGACTTCCAGAGGCTGAACGCGTTGATCGGAGAGGCCGACCACGCCTGGCAATCGGCGCAATGGCAATAGCCCGAAAACATCGCCTTGCCGGTGACCTCGACCTCGACAGCTCCACAGAAGCAGCCGGCGCGATAGCTCGCCTGCGGCTCAGCGTCCGCATCCCCGCCCTCCGCCAGGAGGTCGTTGTAGCCGGGATCCTTGCGCATGAAGTTGCGGATGAAGTCGCACTCGACGGACAGCTTGCGACCCTGCGCCCGCACCGCATCCAGCGTGGCGCGGCCGAGCTTCGAGCCGATGCCGCGGCCGCCGAGTTCCGGCGGCACCTCGGTGTGCACCAGCGTGATCGCGCCGTCGGTCTTGCGGTAGGTGACGAAGGCGATCGGCCCGTCGACGTCGAGCTCGAACCGCTCACGCTCTTCGTTGTCGCGAAAGGCTTCCGGCATCGTCGCGCTCCCGGGTTCGGTTATCTGGTCTTCGCGCCTTCCGCCGCCGGAAACACCACGCGGTCGTCGGTGCGGCAGTAGCGGTCGGCGAACATGCGGCCGATCGGGTGATAGCGGTCCATGTGCACCCGCATCGCCTCGTCGTCCCACAGCTCGTCGCGGATGTGGAAGTGGAGGCCTTCGCCCATGATAAGGCGGCGATCGTCGTTGACGTCGATCAGCTTCCAGAGCTTGCACTCCATCGCCCAGGGCGTGTCGGCGAGCCGCGGCACGGCGATTGTCGTCGAGGGCATGAGCTTCAGGCCGAGATAATCGGGCTCGCCGATCTCTGGCGGAAAGTCGCCGCTGCTCTCGTGCATCGCCCGAGCCAGCGGCTCATCCGCGAGATTGACCACGAACTCGCCGGTGCGCTGGATGTTGAGGAAGGTGTCCTTGTCCTGACCGTCAGGCTTGCGGTTGGCCGCGAACATGCACAGCGGCGGATCCTCGCAGAAGGCGTTGAAGAAGCTGAACGGGGCGGCGTTGACCACCCCGGTTGGCCCGATCGTCGTCACCCAGGCGATCGGCCGCGGCAGGATGAAGGACGTCAGCACCTTGTAGCGCTCGCGTGGCGTCAGCTCGCTGGCGGCGTACTGCATGAAGGCTCCTTGAGGACGAAGCTTCGTAGGGCGGATTAGCCGAAGGCGTAATCCGCCATTGCGCAAGGAAAATGGCGGATTACGCTTTGCCAATCCGCCCTACGATCTCTGGGCAAGTCGTCATTGCCGGGCTTGACCCGGCAATCCATCAATCCTGAAGAAATGCTCCCTTGGATGGATGCGCGGGTCAAGCCCGCGCATGACGAGTTGTGATTACGCCATGCTCAGCTCGTGGCGCCCCACCACCATCCAGTGCACCTCGTCGGGGCCGTCCGCAAAACGCAAATGGCGGACGTCCTGGTACATTTCGGCGAGCGGCGTCCAGTGCGAAATGCCGGTGGCGCCATGCATCTGAATCGCCTGGTCGATGATCTTGCAGGCGCGCTCGGGCACCATGGCCTTGACCATGGAGACCCAGACGCGGGCCTCCTTGTTGCCGAGCACGTCCATCGCCTTGGCGGCCTTCAGCACCATCAGCCGCATCGCCTCGATCTCGCAGCGCGCCTGCGCGATGATCTGCATGTTGCCGCCGAGATGGGCGATCTTCTTGCCGAAAGCCTCGCGGGTGAGGCCACGCTGCACCATCAGGTCGAGCGCCTTCTCGGCCTTGCCGATGGTGCGCATGCAGTGATGGATGCGCCCTGGTCCGAGGCGGAGCTGCGAGATCTCGAAGCCGCGGCCTTCGCCGAGCAGCATGTTCTCCTTCGGGACCCGCACGTTGTTGAAGCGCATGTGCATGTGACCGCGCGGCGCGTGGTCCTGGCCGAACACATACATGGGGCCGAGCACCTCGACGCCGGGCGTGTCGCGCGGCACCAGGATCTGCGACTGCTGCTTGCTCGGCGCCGCGTCCGGATTGGTCTTCACCATCACGATGAGGATCTTGCAGCGGGGATCGCCCACGCCCGAAATGTAATACTTCTCGCCGTTGATGACCCATTCGTCGCCGACGAGCTTTGCCGTCGTCGAGATGTTCTTGGCGTCGGAGGAGGCGACGTTCGGCTCGGTCATGACATAGGCCGAACGGATCTCGCCGTTGAGCAGCGGCTTCAGCCACTTCTCCTTCTGCTCCTTGGTGCCGACGCGCTCCAGCACCTCCATGTTGCCGGTGTCGGGCGCCGAGCAGTTCATGGTCTCCGAGGCCAGCGGGCTCTTGCCGAGCTCGGAGGCGATATAGGCGTAGTCGAGATTCTTCAGGCCCTGGCCGGTCTCGTCATCCGGCAGGAAGAAGTTCCAGAGGCCTTCCTGCTTGGCCTTGTTCTTGGCCTTCTCCAGCACTTCGAGCTGCTTCGGCGTGAAGCTCCAGCGGTCTTCCTTGCCTTCGCCGGCCTTGGCGAACTCGATCGACATCGGCTCGACGGTGTCGCGGATGAACTTCTTGACGTGATCGTAGAGCGGCCGGACCTGGTCCGACATGCGCAGGTCGTTGAGCTCGTCGCCGGGATTGAGGGTGTAGTTGGTGGTGCGGGGAATGTAGGTGTGTTTTGTCATTGTTTCTCCCGGTGACGCTGTGATCGAATTGGCCGGGAGAATAGTCGCAGCGCCGCCAAAGTGCGAGCGCGTATTTTCTCGCGCGGGGCCATGCCATGCGATGGAATATCGCGAGGGCGTTTGAAATGTTGTTTGAACGGGCGCGCGCTGGTCACGCCCGCGCCGCACTCTCCGCCGTCATCGCCCGCGAAGGCGGGCGATCCAGTATTCCAGAGGCTGCGGTGATGAAATCGAGACGCCGCGGCGTACTGGATGCCCCGGTCAAGCCGGGGCATGACAGCGGTGGTTGTGGCCAGCCTAGTTCGGCAGCCGATGCATCGCGCAGATCTTGTTGCCGTCGAGATCGCGCAAATATGCGAGATAGAGCTTGCCACCCGGACCCTGGCGGATGCCCGGCGGATCCTCGATCGATTTTGCACCTGCCGCAACGCCGGCCGCATGCCAGGCATCGACCTGCTCGGGCGAATTGCAGGCAAAGCCGATCGTGCTGCCGTTCGCGCAGGTTGCCGGTTCGCCGTTGATCGGCTTCGACACCGAGAATACGCCGGTCTTGGTGATGTAGAAGATGCGATGGCCGTCGACCCTGGCCGGCCGCACCTCGAGCGTGCTCAGCAAATTGTCGTAGAACGTCTTGGCCTTGTCGAGATCGTTGGTGCCGATCATGATGTGCGAGAACATTTGCCCATTCCCTCAGTGTTGTAGCCCGGATGGAGCGAAGCGAAATCCGGGTCTTGCTTGCTTTTGGCCGTCCCGGATCGCGCTTCGCTCCATCCGGGCTACGAGAATCAAAACGCCGTATAGCCGCCGTCGATCACGAACGTATCCGCGGTGTGATACGACGACGCCTTGCTCATCAGATACACCGCGATGCCGCCGAAATCGGAGGCCTCGCCGAAGCGGCGCTGCGGAATGCGCGGCATCACGTTGGCGACGAATTTGTCGTTGGCCATGATGCCTGCGGTCATGTCGCTCTTGATCCAGCCGGGCAGGATTGCGTTCGCGGTGACGCCGTGGCGGGCGAGCTCGACGCCGAGCGCGCGCACCAGCGCGTTGATCGCGGCCTTGGTCGCCGCATAATGCTCGTTGCGCGCCGTGCCGAAGATCGAGGCGAGGCTCGAGGTCGCGACCAGCCGGCCGAAGGGATCGCCGGCATTGGCGCGCTCGGTCATGTGTTTTGCCGCGGCTTGAAAGGCGTGGAACACGCCGTCGAGGTTGGTCGCGAACATCGTGCGCCATTCCTCTTCGGTGCGCTCGATGAAGGACCTGCGGCCGCCGCCGCCGATGCCGGCATTGGCGAAGCAGCCGTCGACCCGGCCGAACACATCGAGCGTCGCCTTCATCGCGGCATTGACGGAGGCCGGATCGGTGACGTCGCAGACGCGGGAATCGACCTTGCCTGGCAGCCCCGCCATGCTCGCGGCGGCGGCCTTGTTCTTGTCGGCGTTGCGGCCCCAGATCGAGACGTTACAGCCCTGGCCCGCGAGCGCCTGCGCGATGCCGAGGCCGATGCCGCCATTGCCGCCGGTGATCACGGCGACGCGGCCGGAGAGGTCGAAAAGGTTCATGGCGCGTTTCCTGTTCTTGCTGTGAGGCGGCATCAGCCGCTGCGCGCAAGATTGCTTGCTATGCTCTGATCACCATGGACAAGACCGCGCCAAAAATCAAATATGCGCCCCGACAAAACGAATTCCGGTCTGCGAAACTGACGCAGTCCGCAACTGACGAGGAAACCATGCAGTTCAAACACGTCACGCTCGATTTCGATGGTTCGGTCGCAATCCTCAGGCTCGACCATCAGGAGGTGATGAACGCGGTGTCCGTCGACATGCTGGGCGGCCTTGCCGAAGCGCTCGATACGATCGAGGAGAAGAAGGACGAGGTGCGCTGCGTGGTGCTGACCGGCGCCGGCCGCGCCTTCTGCACCGGCGCCAATCTGCAAGGGCGCAACAACCAGTCGAAGAAGACCAAGGCCGGGCTGACGCTGGAGACGGGTTTTCACCCCTTCCTGCGCCGCATCCGCAATCTGCACTGCCCGATCATCACCGCGGTCAACGGCCCGGCCGCCGGCGCCGGCATGAGCTTCGCGCTGCTCGGCGACATGATCCTGTGCGCGCGCTCGTCCTATTTCCTCCAGGCTTTCCGCCGCATCGGCCTCGTGCCGGATTGCGGCTCGACCTGGCTGCTGCCGCGCCTCGTCGGCCGGGCGCGCTCGATCGAATTGTCGCTGATGGGCGAGCGGTTGCCGGCGGAGAAGGCGCTGGAATGGGGCCTCGTCAACCGCGTCTATGACGACGCCGTGCTGATGGAAGAGGCGATGAAGCTCGCGCGCGATCTCGCCAGCGGCCCGACGGTGGCGCTGTCGCTGATCCGCAAGCTCTATTGGGACAGTCCCGAAAATTCCTTCGAGGATCAGCTCAACCTCGAATTCCAGTGCCAGCTCCGCGCCGGCGACACCCAGGATTTCCGCGAGGGTGTCGGCGCGTTCCTGGAGAAGCGGCCCGCGCAGTTCAAAGGCAAATGATCGAAGCCGAGCTTTCCCGCAGCGTCCAGCGCTGGTGCAAAGGCGCGACCGGCGCGACCTCTGCGGCCAAATTGTCGGGCGGCGCCAGTCAGGAAACCTGGCGCTTCGACATCACCCATCCCGATGGCGCGATCGGCGCGATCCTGCGGCGCTCGCCGAAGGGATATGGCGCCGCGCCGACGCGCGCGGCGGGCCTGGCCGCCGAAGCGCAGCTGATGCAGCTCGCCTTCGAGGCCGGCGTGCCGTCGCCGCGCGTGCTGCATGTGCTGGTGCCGGAGGACAATCTCGGCACCGGCTTCATCATGCAAAGGATCGAGGGCGAGACCATCGCGCGCAAGATCCTCCGCGATGACGACTACGCGGCAGCGCGGCCGCATCTGGCGCGCCAGATCGGCGGCATTCTCGCCGGCCTCCATCGCCTGCCAAAGGACAAGCTGCCGGAGCTGCGCAGCCGCGGCGCGACCCAGGAGATCTCCGAGTTCGATCGCGATTACCGCAGCCTGAACTGGCCCAAGCCGGTGTTCGAGCTGGCGCTGCGCTGGCTCCGGGATCACGATCCCGGCCCGTCGACCGAGACGACGCTGGTGCACGGCGATTTCCGCAACGGCAATCTCATCATCGGTGCCGATGGCGTGCGCGCCGTGCTGGACTGGGAGCTCGCCCATCTCGGCGACCCCATGGAGGATCTCGGCTGGGTCTGCGTCAACTCCTGGCGGTTCGGCGAGATCGACAAGCCCGTCGGCGGCTTTGGTTCGCGCGAGGACCTGTTCGCGGGCTATGAGGCCGCGGGCCACAAGGTCGATCCGGCGCGCGTGAAATTCTGGGAAGTGATGGGCACGCTGCGCTGGGGCATCATGTGCGGCGGCATGATGCAGCGGTTCCGCGAGGGCCCCGACCACTCCATGGAGCGCGCCATGATCGGCCGCCGTGCCTCAGAGACCGAGATCGATCTGTTGCGGCTGCTGGCGCCGCGCGGGAGCTGACACATGCAGGACGAGCCGACCCCGATCGAGCTGACCAAATCCGTCGCCGATTTCCTCCGCAACGACATCACGCCGCTGATCAGCGGCCACCCGGCCTTCAAGCTGCGCGTCGCCATCAACATCCTCGACCTCGTCACGCGGCAGCTGACGCAGGAGGAGGCGAGCGATGCTGCGGAGGTCGAGCGACTGCGCGCGCTGCTCGGTGTGGACGGCTCGGTGACGGATCTCAACCGTGCGCTGGCCGAGCGGATCGCAAAAGGTGAGGTGGACCTTTCAACGCCGGGCCTTGCCGAGCATTTGTGGGCGACCACGATGGACAAGCTTGCTGTGGATCAGCCGAACTACGCCTCGTACAAGCGGGAGCTGGGCCGGGGCGGGTAGGCGAGCCAGATTCCCCGCTGTCATCGCCCGCGAAGGCGGGCGATCCAGTACTCCGAGACGGTTGTGGCCAAATCGATAAGCTGCGGCGTACTGGATGCCCCGCCTTCGCGGGGCATGACACCGGTGATGTTGGAACGTCTCGTCCCGGTTAACGGAGAGTCCCTACTTCCCCACCCATTGCGGTGGCCGCTTCTCCGAGAACGCTTTCGGGCCCTCGATGTAATCCTGCGAGGCCGCCATCGCCTTCACGGCCGGATAGTCGCGCTGCTCCGCGATCGCCTGCTCCAGCGAGACGCCGAGGCCCTTCTGGATCGCCTGCTTCGACGCCCGGATCGACATCGGCGAGTTCTTGGTGATCATCTCCGCCCAGCGCAGTGCGGCGGCGAGCGCCTCGCCCTGCGGCACCACCTCGTTGACGAAGCCGAGCTCGAGACCTTCCTTGGCGCTGACATGGCGAGCGGTGAGGATCATGCCCATGGCGCGCTTCAGCCCGATCTGCCGCGGCAGGCGGTGCAGGCCGCCGGCAAGCGCAGCAAGGCCGACGCGCGGCTCGGGCAGGGCGAAGGTTGCATTCTCCGAGGCGATGATGAGATCGCATGCGAGCGCAATCTCGAAGCCGCCGCCCATTGCGACGCCGTTCACGGCGGCGATAACAGGCTTGTCGCAGTCGAATCGCGAAGTGAGGCCGGCGAAGCCGCCCTTGTCCCAGCCGCGCTTGCCGCCCGCGGCCTGCCACTTCAGGTCGTTGCCGGCACAGAACGCCTTGTCACCGGCGCCCGTGACGACAGCGATCCACTGTTCGGGGTCCGCGGAGAAATCGTCGAACACCTTCTGCAGCTCGAAATGCGCATCGGTGTGCAGCGCGTTGTAGACCTCGGGCCGCGACAGCGTCACGATCGTGATCGGCCCTTTGCGTTCCACCTTGGAAAATTTCAGCTCCATCGCGCGCTCCCCGCATTGTGTCGTGAAGGAATGTTGGCCTCATACTACCGCGGGCCGGCGCGCGCGCACCACCAAATTGCGCTGGTGCGCCTTGCGCGCCGGCACGCCTTCGCTCGCTTGACTTGCACGCGCTCTTCTCACCTTAATCGTGCGAAGCAAGAATGCGCCTAGCGCCTTAACGCAAAACGATAAAATCAATCCGGGAGAGAACCTGTGGATTTCTCATTGCCTGCCGATCTCGTCGCCTATCTCGGAGAGCTCGATCGTTTCATCGAACGCGAGATCAAGCCGCTGGAAGAGGCCGACGACAACATCCGCTTCTTCGACCATCGCCGCGAATGGGCGCGGACCGATTTCGAGAACGGCGGCCTGCCGCGTCACGAATGGGAAGCGCTGCTGCGCAAGGCGAAGGACCTTGCGGATGCCGCCGGGCATCTGCGCTTTCCGGTCGCGAAGCAGTATGGCGGCAAGGACGGCTCCAATCTCTGGATGGCCGTGATCCGCGAGCATTTTGCCGCGAAGGGCCTCGGCCTGCACAACGATCTCCAGAACGAGCATTCCATCGTCGGCAACTTTCCCGTCGTCACCATGCTCGACCGCTACGGCCGCGATGACCAGAAGGCGATGATCGACGGCTCGATCAAGGGCAAGTACCGCATCACCTTTGGATTGACGGAACCGCACCACGGCTCCGACGCCACCCACATGGAGACGCGCGCGGTGCCTGCAACGCGAGACAACGTCAAGGGCTGGATCATCAACGGCGAGAAGATGTGGACGACCGGCATGCACGTCGCCACGCATTGCGCGCTGTTCGCGCGCACGTCCGGCAACGACGGCGATGCCCGCGGCATCACCTGCTTCCTGGTCCCGGCCAAGAGCGACGGTGTCAGGATCGAGGAGTACATGTGGACCTTCAACATGCCGACCGACCATCCGCGCGTCAGCTTCACCGACGTGTTCGTGCCTGAGGATGCGCTGTTCGGCGAGGTCGGCCGCGGCCTGTCGCTGGCGCAGTGCTTCGTGCATCAGAACCGCATCCGGCAGGCCGCGAGCTCGCTCGGTGCTGCGGTCTACTGCATCAACGAAAGTGTCAAATACGCGCGTGAGCGCAAACCGTTCGGCCGGGCGCTGGCCGAGAACCAGGCGATCCAGTTCCCGCTGGTCGAGCTTGCGACGCAGGCCGAGATGCTGCGCCTTCTGATCCGCAAGACCGCCTGGGAGATGGACCAGCTCACCGAGGAGCAGATCGAGCGCACGCTCTCCGACCGCGTCTCGATGTGCAACTACTGGGCAAACCGCCTCTGCTGCGAATCCGCCGACCGCGCCATGCAGGTCCACGGCGGCATGGGCTATTCACGCCACAAGCCGTTCGAGCACATCTACCGCCACCACCGCCGCTATCGCATCACCGAAGGCAGCGAGGAGATCCAGATGCGGAAGGTGGCGGGATTCCTGTTCGGTTATATGGGGCCGGGGAAGCACTAGAGGCTTGCACCGGTTTCGTAGTCGTAGGGTGGGCAAAGGCGCTCTCGCGCCGTGCCCACGTCTTTCCGTCCGCGTGGGCACGGCGCGCGAAAGGGCGCGCCTTTGCCCACCCTACGGCACCGTTGGTCAATTCACCCGCCGGTCCTTCCCCGCCCAGTGCGGCTCGCGCAATTGTCGCCGCAGGATCTTGCCGCTCGGGTTCCGCGGCAGCGCCGGCAAAAACTCCACGCTCTTCGGCGTCTTGTAGCCGGCGATGCGCGTCCGGGTGAAGTTGATGATGTCGGTGGCGGTCGCCTCCTTGCCCGGCTTCATCACCACCACGGCCTTCACCGCCTCGCCCCATTTCTCGTCGGGCACGCCGATCACCGCGGCCTCGGCGACATCGGGGTGATCGCACAATGCGCTCTCGACCTCTGCGGGGTAGATGTTCTCGCCGCCCGAGATGATCATGTCCTTGATGCGGTCGTGGATATAGAGGTAGCCGTCCTCGTCCATGTAGCCGGCATCGCCGGTGCGCAGCCAGCCGTCACCGCGCAATGTCGAAGCGGTCGCTTCGGGCAAATTCCAATAGCCGGCCATGTTGGAGCCCGAGCGCGTCGCGATCTCCCCGACTTCGCGCGGCGGCAGCGGCTTGCCGTCCGCATCCAGAATCGCGATCTCGACGCCCGGCAGCGCCTTGCCGGCCGAGCGCATCCGCTCCAGCCCCTCGACATGATCTTCCGGCGGCAGCGCGACGATGGTGCCGGTCGTCTCGGTCATGCCGTACATTTGCACGAAGCCGCATTTGAAGACCTCGATGCATTCCTTCAACAGCGCCGCCGGGATGGGCGAGGCGCCATACAACATGTATTTCAGCCGTGAGAAATCCACCGTCCTGGCGCGCGGCTGCCGCACCACGAACTGCATCGCCGCCGGCACCATGAACAGTTTGGTGATGCCGCTGTGCTCGAAGAAATCCAGCACCTTGGTCGGATCGAATTCGCGCGCGATCACGCCGCGGGCGCCGTGATAGAGCCCCATCACGCCCCAGCCCGACCCGCCGATGTGGAAGATCGGCATTGCCACCAGCGAGACGTCGTCGGTGGACCAGCGGTTCCACTCCGGCTTGTCCGCGGCATTGCCCGTTTGCACCAGGTTGAGGAAGTTGGCGTGGCTCAGCATCGCGCCCTTCGGCTTGCCCGTGGTGCCTGAGGTGTAGAGCTGGATCGCGATGTCTTTCGTGTCGATCGCAACCTTCGGATCGTCGCCGCTCTGCGCATCGCGCCAGGGCGTAAAGTCCTGCCATTCCGGCGCGCCGCCCTCTGTGGTGATGACGGTGCGCACGCCGGGCAGCTGGTCCTTGATCTGCTTAACCTGGGTGATGAACTCCGGCCCGACGAACAGCACGGGCGCCTTGCAGTCGGCGACGATGAAGGCGACCTCGGGCCCGGCGAGTCGCCAGTTCACCGGCGCCATCACCACGCCGGCCTTCATCGCCCCCATCAACAGCTCGAAATAGAGATCGCTGTTCTTGCCGAGATAGGCGATGCGATCGCCCTTCTTCACGCCCATGGCTAGCAGCGCGTTCGCGACCTTGTTGGTCTTGACGTCGAATTCGGCAAAGGATGTCGCGCGGCCTTCGAACTCGTAGGCGATGGCATTGCCGCGGCTCCTGGCGCGCTCGCGCACCATGTCGGCGAGGTCAGTCAATGGCTGTGTGGACATGTCTCTCCCGTGGCGTCTTGTTTTTATGCTGGGGAGTGTGGAGTCAATTGCGGGTGAAGACAAGATGGGAGAGGGGACGCTGGTTGTTGGCGCTGTCGCCACGAACAAGCGCGGTCCGGTGTCCCGGACCCGCTGCAGCACGTAGTGCTGCTGCGCAGAGCCGGGACCCAGCATGCGGTGACATGGGCCCCGGCTCAGCAGCGCATCACGCCGTACCGGACGATGCTTCGCATCGCCGGGGGCGCGCTGCGCTGCGTCCGGGGCACGAGAGTGTGCTACCCCCGCTTCGCCCGATCCTTCTCGTTCTGCGCCATGATGCTGTCGCGCGCGGTTTTCCAGTCGTCGTCGCTCCAGTCACGCAGCTGGTAGAAATTGCCGCCCATGGCGAGCGCCTGCGCGCCGTCCATGGCGATGGTCTCGCCGTTGATCCAGTCGCAGCCGCCGGAGATCAGGAACGTCGCGAGGTTCTGCAACTCCTCCATGGTGCCGACGCGGCCCATCGGGTTCATCGCCTTGGTGCGCGCGCCGGCCTCGTCGCCCGGCTTGATGCGCTTGCTCATGCCCTCGGTCGGAATTTCCCCGGGCGCGATGGTGTTGAGGCGGATGCCGTAGCGGCCCCATTCGGTCGCGAGCGACATCGTCATGGCGTGGATCGCCGACTTGCTCATTGCCGACGGCACGACGTAGGGCGAGCCGTTGCGCACCCAGGTCACGGTGATCGAGACGACGTTGCCGGGCTGCTTGTCCGCGATCCAGCGCTTGCCCACCGCATGGGTCACGTAGAACGTGCCGTGCATGACGATGTTGGCGACCGCATCGAAGCCGCGCGGCGACAGCTCCTCGGTGCGGGAGATGAAGTTGCCGGCGGCGTTGTTGATGAGGTCGGTGAGGCCGCCGTCGCGGAAGATGTTCTCCACCATTTCCTCGACCGCGAGCGCGTTGCGGATGTCGACGCCGTGGCTGGTGACGCGGCCGCCATAGAGATCCATCAGCTCGGTCGCGGTCTCGTCGCACACGATCTTGCGGCGGCCGCAGATGTGAACTTCGGCGCCGAGCTGGAGGAAGCGCGCCGCCATCGACTTGCCGAGACCGGTGCCGCCGCCGGTGACGAGGATGCGCCGGCCGGCCAGAAGATTTTCCTTGAACATGGCTGTTTCCCCCGTAGGGATTGTCAGTTAATTGGTCGATTGACTAAATCCGGCCGCCAGCGTCCTGTAAAGCGGCAACCGGTCAAGAACAGGCAAGAACAGGGGAGAATTCATCCATGGAAGAGCGCGTCTCGATCTCGATCTCGGAAGGCGTTGCCGACGTGCGCCTGGTGCGCGCGGACAAGATGAACGCGCTGGATCAGGCCATGTTCGAGGCTCTCGTCGCCGCAACCGACCGGCTTTCGAAGGACAGAAGCGTGCGCGCCGTCGTGCTCTCGGGCGAGGGCCGCGCCTTCTGCGCCGGTCTCGACATGGGACGTTTTGCCGCCATGAAGGAGAAGGGCGGCAACGGAATTCCGGGTGGCGAAAATCGCGATCTCACCAAGCGCACGCACGGCCAGGCGAACTTCCCGCAACAGGCGGTATGGGGGTGGCGTCAGCTTCCTGTTCCCGTGATCGCAGCGGTGCACGGCGTTGCCTTCGGCGGCGGCTTCCAGCTCTCGCTCGGCGCGGATATGCGCTTTCTCTCGGCGGACGCGCGGATGTCGATCATGGAGATCAAATGGGGTCTCGTGCCCGACATGGCGGGCACGCCGATCCTGGCCTCGCTCGTGCGCGACGACATCTTGCGCGATCTCACCTACACCGGCCGCATCTTCTCCGCGCAGGAGGCGATGACCTACGGCCTCGCCACGCGCATCTGCGACGACCCGCGCGCCGCCGCGCTCGACGTCGCGCGCGAGATCGCCGGCAAGAGTCCCGATGCGATCCGCGCGGCAAAACGTCTGCTGAACAATCTGTCGGTCGATCCGGGTCCGGCGCTGCTCGCGGAATCCGTCGAGCAGCAGAAGCTGATCGGCAGCGCCAACCAGACCGAGGCGGTGCGCTCGAACCTGGAGAAGCGCGCGCCGAAGTATGCGGATTGAGGTCGTGATTCCGGGATGCGCCAAAGGAGCAGACCCGGAATCCATCGCGCCTCATTGTCCGCCGTGAGATGGATTCCGGGCTCGATGCTTCGCATCGCCCCGGAACGACAGCCGCCAACAACAAAGAAGAACAAAAATGAGCGAAACGTCTGACTTCCTCGGCATCGTCTCCGGCGACCGCCGCCGCACCCATGCCGAGGTCGCATCCCGCGCCGACCGCATCGCATCGGGCCTTGCCAAAATCGGCGTCCGCCAGGGCGATTGCGTCTGCATGCTGATGCGCAACGACATCGCGTTCATCGAAGCGGCCTACGCCGCGATGCGCCTCGGGGCCTATGGCGTGCCGATCAACTGGCACTTCAAGCCGGAGGAGATCAACTACATCCTTGGCGATACCGGCACGTCCGTGCTGATCGGGCATGCCGACATGCTGCATGCCTTGCGCGATGCGATTCCCGCAGGCGTCACCGTGCTCAGCGTGCCGACACCGCCGGAGATCCTGTCCAACTACAAGATCGATCCCGATCATCTGACGACGCCGGAGTTTGCGATCGATTTCGAACCCTGGCTCGCGCAACACCAGCCCTACGAGGGCCCGGTCGTGCCGCAGCCGATGAACATGATCTACACTTCGGGCACGACGGGCCATCCCAAGGGTGTCCGCCGCAACGCGCCGACGCCGGACCAGCAGGCGGCCGGCGAGCGCATGCGCGCGATGATCTATGGGCTCAAGCCCGGCGCCCGCGCGATCCTGCCGGGCCCGCTCTATCATTCCGCGCCGAACTCGTTCGGCATCCGCGCCGGCAAGCTCGGCGGCGCGCTGGTGCTGATGCCGCGCTTCGAGGCCGAGGAGTTCCTGGAGGCGATCGAACGTTTCAAGATCGACACCATCTTCATGGTGCCGACCATGTTCATCCGCCTGATGAAGCTGCCTGAGGAGGTTCGGAGGAAGTACGACGTCTCCTCGCTGCGCCACGTCATCCATGCCGCCGCGCCGTGTCCGGCGGACGTCAAGCGCGCCATGATCGAATGGTGGGGGCCGGTGATCTACGAATTCTACGGCTCGACCGAGTCCAGCGCCGTGACCTTCGCAACCTCGGAAGACGCGCTGAAGAAGCCCGGCACGGTCGGCAAGGTCTCGCCCGGGGCGGAGCTGCGCTTCATCGGCGACGACGGCCGCGTGCTTGGCGTAGGCGAGATCGGCGAGATCTATTCCCGCATGGCGGAGCTCGCCGATTTCACCTACCACAACAAGCCGGAGAAGCGCGCCGAGATCGATCGCGACGGCTTCATCACCTCCGGCGATGTCGGCTACATCGACGCGGACGGCTATGTCTTCATCTGCGACCGCAAGCGCGACATGGTGATTTCGGGCGGCGTCAACATCTATCCCGCCGAGATCGAATCCGTGCTGCATGCCGTATCGGGCGTGCACGATTGTGCGGTGTTCGGCATCCCCGATGCCGAGTTCGGCGAGGCGCTGATGGCGGTGGTGGAGCCGCAAGCCGGCGTCACGCTCGACGCCGCAGGTGTTCGCGCGAGCCTGAAGGCGCATCTGGCCGACTACAAGGTGCCCAAGCACATCGAGATCCGCAGCGGCCTGCCGCGCGAAGACTCCGGCAAGATCTTCAAACGCCGCCTCCGCGATCCCTATTGGGAGCAGGCGGGGCGGAAGATCTGACGAGGTGCCGTAGAGGCATGCCGTAGGGTGGGCAAAAGCGCGTAGCGCTGTGCCCACGATTTGGAAGTGGTGGGCACACTTCGCTTTGCCCACCCTACGAGATCAGGGGATAAGGAGACACTCGCACATGACCGACGCCGCAACCGAAGTCCTCTACGAAGTCGCCGACCATATCGCGACCGTCACCCTCAACGCGCCGGAGCGCATGAACACGATTTCCGGTCCGATGCTGAACGATCTGGCGCGGCTGCTGACCGAAGCCAACGAGGACAAGAACGTCCGCGTCGTCATCCTCACCGGCAAGGGCAGGGCGTTCTGCGCCGGCCTCGATTTGCGCAAGGAGCGCGACGGCAACGGCCTCAGCGCCGCGTCCTCGCCGACCACGATCAACCTGCGCAACACGCCGCCGACGGTGTTGCAGGCGATGGACAAGCCGACCATCTGCGCAGTCAACGGCGGCGCGGCCGGCTACGGCATGGACACCGCGCTCGGCTGCGACATCCGCATCATGGCAGAGTCCGCAAAGCTCGCCGCCGCCTTCGTCAAGCGCGGCGTGGTGCCGGAATCCGGCGGCACCTGGCTGTTGCCGCGCATGCTCGGCTGGGCCAAGGCCTCCGAGCTGATCTTCACCGGCCGCACGCTCGGCGCCCGCGAATGCCTCGACTGGGGCCTCGCCAACGAGGTCGTGCCGCACGCCGAGCTGATGACCCGCGCCACCGCGATAGCCCGCGAAATCGCCGCCAACGCGCCGCTTGCCGTGCAGGCCTCCAAGCGCATGATGCGGATGGGCCTGAACGAAAATTTCTCCGACCACGTCCACCACGTCTATCTCCAGCTCCTGCCGCTGTTCAAAACCCAGGACATGGCCGAGGGCATGAAGGCGTTCATGGAGAAGCGCGAGCCGAAATTTACGGGGCGGTAGCCGGCTGCGGCTATCGGACCGTCCTGGCGGGGACAAAATTCGATCCTATATAGACGGCGTCGTTGGCTCCCTCGGATTATCCCATGACCCCCGTTTCCATGCTGCTCAACATCCTCTGGATCCTCATCGGCGGCGCCTGGATGGCGGCCGGGTGGCTGATCGCCGCGGTCATCATGGCCGTCACCATCATCGGCCTGCCCTGGGCGCGGGCGGCGTTCAACATCGCCGTCTACACGCTGCTGCCGTTCGGCTCGCGTGCGGTCAACCGCTACGATGTCACGGGTATCGAGGATGTCGGCACCGGCCCGCTCGGGCTGATCGGCAACATCATCTGGTTCGTGCTCGCCGGCTGGTGGCTGGCGCTCGGCCACTTGTTGACCGCGCTGGCGCTTGCGATCACCATCATCGGCATTCCCTTTGCCTGGGCGCATCTGAAGCTCGCCGGCATCGCGCTGTGGCCGATCGGCAAGGTGATCGTGCCGGCCTAAGTCGGCACATCTGAGATCAAATCTCCTTCCACCAATGCCAGGTTGCGGCCATGGCCAGCAGGCCCAGCGCGCCGGTGACGGCCGTGGCGTTGTGGGATCCGATGCGGTCGGCGAGCCAGCCCAGCCAGAAGAAGCCGAGCGGACCGATGCCGATGCAGACGGTGAGGACGCCGAGGATGCGCGAGCGCATGTCCGGTGGCGAAGCGAGGTAGACCAGCGTGGCCTGCATCGTTCCAAAACCGGCGCCGCCGATCCCCGTCACGATCAACGCCGCCCCCGCGAGCGCCGGGCTCTGCGACAGCGCGAACGTCACGACCGTCACCATGTAGCAGAGCACGCCGCCGACAAAGGCCCGGCCGTACCATCTCGGGGTCAGCCACAGCGCCAGCACGAGAGCGCCTGCGAAGGCGCCGATGCCGTCCATGGTCGCGAGCAGGCCGACGCCCTCGGGGCCCAGATGCAGGCGATCGCGCCCGATCACCGGAATCATGCTGGTGAACGGCCAGGCAAAGACATTGTAGATGATGGTCACGATCAGCACGCCGCGGATACGTTTGTCGCTGCGTGCGAGGGCGAGACCCTCGGCGATGCGCGCCAGCACGGGCCCCGCCTGCACAGCGTGAGCATGGTGTGCGCGGATCGTCAGGACGGCCGCCAGCGCCGCGCCATACATCAGCGTGCTCAACAGCAGGACGCCTTGCAGACCCGCTCCGGCGAGCAGGGTCCCGCCGATCACGGGACCAACCATGCGGCTGGCATTGCTGGCGCCGACGTCGAGCGACATGGCGAGGCTCATCTTCTCGCGGCCGACGGCCTCGCCGATCATGACGCGCCGCACCGGATTGTCGGTGCACCAGCCGCAGCCGTTGACGAAGCTGGCGAAGGCGAGATGCCAGATCTCGAGCCGTCCGGTCGCGTTCAGGATTGCGACGATGGCGGAGGTGCCGGCCATCAGAGCCACGACGACGAAGAGCATTCGACCGCGGTCGAGGCGCTCGGCGAGCGCACCGAGAAACACGCCGAACAACCCCATCGGAAGCAGGCGGAGCATGGTCATCATGGCGACGAGAAACGCGGACTCGGTGCGCTGGTAGACGACAACCCCGACCGCGACGGTCTCCACCCAGCGGACGGTGGCGATAATCAGCCCAACCCACCACAATCGCCAGAAGTCCGGTGCGTCGATGATCCGCCGGAACGGCGATTTGCTCACAGCCTCGTTTCCTCGCGGGCACTTCTCGGCCCTTTGCTCTTCAACTACCGGAAGCGCGCCGTATGAAACAAGCCCTTTTCAACAAGCAATTCTTGGGAACCAATTGTCGGTGGGGCTCAACCTCTCGCGCTGCCTGACGGGCAAAACACGCTAGTTATAGGTCAAGGCATGGACCTGCAAAAGATTCTGATTGACCGAATTCGCTGTTTCGGCTAAACCGCATTCCATCCCGGCCCGTCAAAAGGGACGTTTCGCGATCGTCACGATACGGTGGTTGGGATGCGATGGACGCGGTAGCGCCGGCGCGTGAGGCGGTGGCAGGGCGGGCGAGGCTCGTGAGCCGTCGCGATCCGCGGCACGACACGGCGCGGTCACAGCGGTTCTTTTCGGCATCGGGAGTGAGCACGCGCGAGCTTCCGGTTGTTCGGGGAGGGACGTCCGCGGACGGCAAAAGCGTGTGGTCCTGATGCCCGGGGTTCTGGCGTCAAGGCTTGCGGTGATGAAGCGGCCCGACCGGGTGCGCGCATCGTTCATCCGCAAGGCGACGGGGGCAATAGTGCATCGCTCCCCGGGGAGAGCGCGCCATAAGCCGTAACACCATTGCGCAGGGAAGGCCGGTGTCCGGCATCACCTGTGGTCACCCCGCGTGCGTTCTTCGCGTGCGGACCTTCGGGTGCCAGCCGGCGCCCGGCCTTCCCTGCGCCCTTTGTTCTTGGTGAGGGCGAAAAGGCAGCAAAGCTCGGGCGAACCACGCCGCGAGATCGCGAAGACGTGTTTGTTGAAAAGGCTGCTTCTCCGCGTGCCCCGGACGCAGCGCAGCGCGCCGCGATTTCGCGGCATCCCGGCTCTGCGCAGCAACGCTAAGGGGCGTTGCAGCGCGTCCGGGACACAAGCGGCACCAGTGTGCACCGCTCCCAAGTTCATCTTGCGCTGCGGTAGAAAAATATCGCACACTCCCCGGACCGGGGAGCCGCAAGGAGCTCTTGAAGAGGAGCGAACCATGTCCCTCCAGACCGTATCGTCCGACAGCGCCGACCAACGCGCCAACCGTCCTGAGGATGCCCAGGCGCTGGAGGCCGATGCGCGGCTGCGCGACGACATCCGCCTGCTCGGGCGCATCCTCGGCGACACCGTGCGCGACCAGGAGGGCGCCGAACTGTTCGACCTGGTCGAGCGTATCCGGCAGACCTCGATCCGCTTCCACCGCGACGAGGACCGGCTCGCCCGCCGCGAGCTCGAGCAGATCCTCGACAGCATGTCGACCTCGGAGACGGTGCGGATCGTCCGTGCCTTCAGCTATTTCTCCCACCTCGCCAACATCGCCGAGGACCAGAACAACATCCGCCAGATGCGCGCCCGCAGCGCGGGCAAGGAGACCGGAGCGCGCGGCGGCTCCGGCGTGCTGGCGGAAACGCTCGCCCACGCCAAGGCGGCGGGCATCGGTCCCGATCAACTCCGCAGCTTTTTCAAGTCCGCGCTGGTCAGCCCGGTCCTGACCGCGCATCCGACCGAAGTCCGCCGCAAGAGCACCATGGACCGCGAGATGGAGGTCGCCAGCCTGCTCGACCGCCGCGAGCGCGTCGCGCTGACCGCGGAGGAAGCGGAGGCCAGCGACGAGCAGCTGCGTCGCGAGGTGCTGACGCTGTGGCAGACCAATCTGCTCCGCCGCACCAAGCTCACCGTGCTGGATGAGGTCGCCAACGGCCTGTCGTTCTACGACTACACCTTCCTGCGCGAGGTGCCGCGCCTCGTCAACGCGCTGGAAGACCGGCTGGAGGAGGGCGGCGAGGCGGCGGCCTCCGAGCTTGCCTCGTTCCTGCGCATGGGCAGCTGGATCGGCGGCGACCGTGACGGCAATCCCTTCGTCACCGCCGACGTGATGCGCGGCACGCTGCGGCTGCAGTCGAGCCGGGTGCTGCAGTTCTATCTGGAAGAGCTGCATGTGCTCGGCTCGGAATTGTCGATCGCGGCGCATCTGGCCGACGTCTCCGAGGAGCTGCGCACGCTGGCGGAGCGCTCGCCCGACACCTCGCCGCACCGGAGCGGCGAGCCCTATCGGCTGGCGGTCTCCGGCATCTATGCGCGCCTGACCGCGACGGCCGAGAAGCTCAAGGTCGAGATCACGCGCCGCCCGGTCGGCAAGGGCGCGCCATATGCGAGCGTGAAGGAGCTGCAGGCCGATCTCGACGTGCTGCACCGCTCGCTGATCTCCAACAACGCCCGCGTCATCGCCCGCGGCCGGCTGCGGCTCTTGCGGCGCGCGGTGGATTGCTTCGGCTTTCATCTCGCCCGGCTCGACATCCGCCAGAACTCGGCCGTGCACGAACGCACCATCGCCGAGCTGATGGATGCCGCCAACCCCGGTATGTCCTATCTCGCCCTCGGCGAGGACGCGCGCATCTCGCTGCTGACCAACGAATTGCGCTCGACGCGCGCGCTGGTCTCCCCATTCGTCAAGTACAGCGACGAGACCATGGGCGAGCTCAACGTATTCCATGCGGCCGCGGAGGCGCATGCGATGTTCGGCTCGGACGCCATTCCCCAATGCATCATCTCGATGTGCAAGGGCATGTCGGACATGCTCGAGGTCGCCGTGCTCCTGAAGGAGGTCGGCCTCGTCCATCCCTCGGGGCGCAGTGCCATCAACATCGTGCCGCTGTTCGAGACCATCGAGGATCTGCAGGCATCATCCGGCATCATGGACCGCATGCTCTCGCTGCACGATTACCGGCGTCTGGTCGACAGCCGCGGCAGCGTGCAGGAGGTCATGCTCGGCTATTCCGACAGCAACAAGGACGGCGGCTTCGTCACCTCGGGCTGGGAGCTCTACAAGGCCGAGATCAATCTCGTCGAAGTGTTCGAGCGCCATCACGTCCGCTTGCGCCTGTTCCACGGCCGCGGCGGCTCGGTCGGCCGCGGCGGCGGGCCGAGCTATGACGCCATCATCGCCCAGCCCGGCGGCGCGGTGAACGGCCAGATCCGCATCACCGAGCAGGGCGAGATCATCTCGTCGAAATATTCCAACGCCGAGGTCGGCCGCAACAATCTGGAGATTCTCGCCGCCGCGACGCTGGAGGCGAGCCTGCTGCATCCGCGCCAGAGCGCGCCGCGCCGCGAATATCTGACCGCGATGGACGAATTGTCGAACCTCGCGTTCAAGGCCTATCGCGGCCTCGTCTACGAGACCGAGGGGTTCGTCGATTATTTCTGGTCGTCGACCGTCATCAACGAGATCGCGACGCTGAACATCGGCAGCCGTCCGGCCTCGCGCAAGAAGACCCGCGCCATCGAGGATCTGCGCGCCATCCCCTGGGTGTTCTCCTGGGCGCAGTGCCGCCTGATGCTGCCGGGCTGGTACGGCTTCGGCAGCGCGGTCGAGCAGTGGATCGCCGCCCACCCCGACAAGGGCATGCCGTTCCTGAAGGAGCTCTACCGGGAATGGCCGTTCTTCCGCATGCTCTTGTCGAACATGGACATGGTGCTGGCGAAAAGCTCGATCGCGATCGCCTCGCGCTATGCCGAGCTGGTGCCGGACGAAGCCTTGCGCGAAAAGATCTTCGGTCGCATTCGCCGCGAATGGCACGCCTCGATCGAGACGCTGCTCGACATCATGGGCCAGGACCGGCTGTTGCAGGGCAATCCGCTGCTGGAGCGCTCCGTGCGTCACCGCTTCCCCTATCTCGATCCGCTCAACCACGTGCAGGTCGAGCTGCTGAAAGAGCATCGCGCGCAGAACCCGGACGAGCAGGTGCTGCGCGGGATTCAGCTGACGATCAACGGCATCTCGGCGGGGTTGCGGAATACCGGGTAGGGCGAATGGCGAGTAGCGAATGGAGCCCTGTTCCCCATTCGCCACTCACGACACGCTTCGTTCAACAGAAATGCGCGCCTTGCGTCTCCACATAGACCGCATACAGCGACTGGCTCGCGGTCATGAACAGGCGGTTGCGCTTCTTGCCGCCGAAACAGACATTGGCGCAGGTCTCCGGCAACAGGATCTGGCCGATCCGCGCGCCGTCGGTTGGTGCGAACACCTGCACGCCGTCGTAGCCGGGGCCGACCCAGCCGGCACCGACCCAGATGTTGCCCTCGGTGTCGACCCGCAGGCCGTCGGGGAAGCCCGACTTGCCGTCGAGCGTCATGTCGATCAGCTTCTTCGGATTGGACAGCTTGGCACCGTCGATGTCGTAGGCCCAAACCACGTTCTTGGCTTCGGGATAATGCGTGATGCCGGTGTCGCAGACATAGAGCTTCTTGTAGTCGTGGGAGAAGGCGATGCCGTTCGGCTTGAACGGCTCGTCGGCGACCTTGGCGAGCTGTCCCGACTGGGTGTCGAGACGATAGACGGCTTCCTTCTGGTGCGGCTGCAGCGAGCCGGTATTGGCGAGCTTGCCCTCGTAGATGCTGATCGCGCCATAGCCGGGATCGGTGAACCAGATCGACTTGTCGTTGGGATGCACGACCATGTCGTTCGGCCCGTTCAGCGGCTTGCCGCCGGCCTGCTCGGCCAGCGTCGTCAGCGAGCCGTCATGCTCGTAGCGGACGAGGCGGGTGCGCTCGGCGCTGAGCTGGCGGCCCTCGGTGTCGAAGGAGTTGCCGTTGGCCTCGTTCGACGGCTTGTGGAACTGCTCGGAGATGTGGCCGTCGTCGTCGAGATAGCGCAGCTGCCGGTTGGCGGGAATGTCGCTCCAGACGAGATATTGGCCTTGCGCATTCCACGCCGGCCCCTCCGCCCACAGGCAGCCGGTGTAGAGCCGCTTGATCGCGGTGTTGCCGACCTTGGCCTTGAAGCGCTTGGGATCGATGGCGATGATATCGGGGTCGGGATAGCGCTGCGGCTCGGCATTGGCGCCGAAGTCGCGGGCCTGCGCATTGGAGGCGAGCAGGGTCGATGCGGCGAGCGTCGCCGCACCCTGGAGCAAGGTGCGGCGGGCGAGGCCGCCGCGTGCCGTGGTGTCGTCGGAGTTGGTCAGTATTCTTGTCATGGTTTCCTCCCAAAGTGTGCTGGGAGGCGCACCATTCGCCTGCATTCAGGCTTAAAGCGGAGCAATCTCCGGCTGAGACAACCGGAGATCGCAGGGCAGGGATGCCGGAAATGCGGCTAGACGGGATCCCAAGCCTAGACGGGATCCCAGGTGAAGATGTCGGCGGAGCGGTCGAGCTTGTAGAACGAGCCCTTCAGCGCCGGCATGCCGTGTTCCGCGATCGACTGCGGCGTCCAGCCCTCGCTCCGCTGCACCGAACGGATCGGTCGGTTCTGGCTGAACAGGAAGATCTCGTTCATGCGCACGCCAAAAATCTGTCCGGTGACGTCCTTGGCGGAATCGGAGATCAGGTAGCCGCAGAGCGGGGCGATCTTTTCCGGGCCCATCTGCTTGATCTTCTCGACCCGCGCCTTTTCCGCTTCGGTCTCGGTGGGGATGGTGCCGATCATGCGGGTCCAGGCGAACGGCGAGACGCAGTTGGAGCGGACGTTGAAGCGTCCCATGTCGAGCGCGATCGACTTGGAGAGACCGACGATGCCGAGCTTGGCGGCGGCGTAGTTGGCTTGTCCAAAGTTGCCGATCAGGCCGGAGGTCGAGGTGAAGTGCACGAACGAGCCGCTCTCCTGCTCGCGGAAGATGCGCGCCGCGGCGTGGCTGACATAGAACGAACCCATCAGGTGGACCTTGATGACGGCCTCGAACGCTTCCACGCTCATCTTGTGGAAGATCATGTCGCGCAGGATGCCGGCATTGTTGACGACGCCGTCGAGCCGGCCGAAATGATCGGTCGCCGTTTTCACGATCTTGCTCGCCGGAATGGCTTCCGCGACGCTTTCGAAATTGGCGACCGCGGTGCCACCGCGCTTCTTGATCTCCTCGACCACCTCTTCGGCCGGCGCCGCGTTCGAGCCTGCGCCGTCGGCGGCACCGCCGGGATCGTTGACGACGACCTTGGCGCCTTCCGCCGCACAGAGCAGCGCGATCTCGCGCCCGATGCCGCGGCCTGCGCCGGTGACAATGATGACCTTGTCTTGCAGTGATTTGCTCATGTGGGTTTCTCCGCTAGCCTTTCCAAATTCCGCCGTCATTCCGGGGCGCGCCACTTGGCGCGAGCCCGGAATCCATTTCTCCGCTCGCCCGCTGCACGATGGATTCCGGGTTCGCGCTGCGCGCGCCCCGGAATGACAGCAACTACCTCTCGTTCGTGAACACGATCGTGCCCGACGCGGCGAACATGCCGCCGACGCCGTGGCACACCGAAATTGTCGCGTTCGGCACCTGCGCCGGCGCAATGCCGCGCATCTGGCGCACGCTCTCCTGGAGCGCGTACATGCCGTACATGCCCGAATGCATGTAGGAAAGTCCGCCGCCATTGGTGTTGAGCGGCAGCTTGCCGCCGGGCCGCGTGTTGCCGTCGGCGATGAACCTGCCGGTCTCCTCGTGCGGCATGAAGCCGAGATCGCCGAGGCCGAACAGCGGCAGATGGGCGAACGCATCGTAGATCATGAGATGATCGACGTCCCCGTGGCCGATGCCGGCTTCCTTGAAGGCCAGCGGCCCCGCCGTCTTGAACGCGCGCGAGGAGTTGAACGTCTCCATCTGGCTGACCATTGGCGTTTCCACGCTCTCGCCGGTGCCCATGATGTAGACGGGCTTGCGCGGAAAATCCTTGGCGCGGTCGGCCGAGGTCAGGATCAGCGCGCCGCCGCCGTCGGTGACGAGGCAGCATTGCAGCAGGCGGAACGGATAGGCGATCATGCGCGAGTTGAGCACGTCGGCGACCGTGATCGGGTCCTTCATCATCGCCCGCGGATTCTTCGCCGCCCATTCCCGCTGCACCACGGCCACCGAGGCCAGCTGCTCGTGCGTGATGCCGTAGGTCTTCATGAAGCGCAGCACGGGAATCGGGAACATGCTGGGCGGGCCGTAGACGCCGTAGGGTGCCTCGAACTGGCCTTGCAGGCTGTCGGCCGGGATTGAGCGCGGCGCCTTGCCGATCATCGACTTGCCGCTTTCGGCATGGGTGATCAGCACTGTCTTGCAGAGGCCAGCTTCGATCGCCGCGGCGGCGTGGCGGACGTGCAGCATGAACGAGCAGCCGCCGACCGAGGTGCCGTCCACCCAGGTCGGCTTGATGCCGAGATAGTGGCAGACCTGCTGCGGCGTCTCGACCGCGGTGGCGAAGCCGTCGATGTCGGAGAGCTTCAGCCCGGCGTCGGCAATGGCATTGAGCGCTGCATCGGCGTGCAGCTGGAGCTGCGAGGCGTTGGGGATGACACCGAGCTCGGTGGTCTCGGCCGCGCCGACGACGGCAACCTGATTCCTGCGCATGGCTTACCCCTTCGCCGGACGGAACACGGGAAGGGTGATCTTGTCGTCGAGCGCCTCGAAGGCGACCTCGAGCTTCATGTCGAGCTCGAGTGCCTCCGGCGTCTGCGGGCAGTCGATGATGTTGCTCATCATCCGCGGGCCCTCGTCGAGCTCGACCACCGCGATCGCGTAAGGCGGGGTGAAGCCGGGCGCGGCGGGGCGGTGATTGATCACGTAGCTGTAAAGAAATCCCTTGCCGCTCGCCTTGAAGACCGAGACCTTGCGCGAGGCGCAGGACGGGCAGAACGGGCGCGGCGGGAAGTAGACATGCGCGCAGGCGTCGCAGCGCTGCAGGCGCAGCTCGCCGGCCTTCGCGCCATCCCAGAAATGCTGCGTCTCCGGCGTCGGTTTCGGTCGCGCGCGCTGTGGCTCGGCCATGTCGGAAAGCCCTCCCAAGGCAAGTCTTGATGAGGCAGGGCTTCACACCCGCCTGTTTCGATCTTGATGCGACAATCGACCATGGTGCGTCAACGGTCCAGCAATACGCATGCATGCCATCATGCGCACAATGCTTGTGTCGAACTGAGCCAGCGCTATAGATTGCGCGCGACAATATTCCGTGAGACAGACATGCCCGATTTCCCGACACTGGCGAAGCTCGCCGAAGACCTCGAAAGCGGCCGCACGACCTCCCGACAGCTGGTCGAGGCCTGCATTGCCAGAATTGCCGATCCCGCCGGCGAGGGGCAGCGGGTTTTCATCCATGTCGACAAGGACGCCGCGCTTGCGGCGGCCGACGCAATGGACGGCTTGCGCAAGGTCAAGGCGGCGCCGTCGCGCTATGCCGGCATCCCGATCTCGATCAAGGATCTGTTCGACATCAGGGGCCAGGTGACGCGCGCCGGCTCCCGCGCGCTCGACGATTCCTCGCCAGCCGAGCAGGACGCCGTCACGGTGGCGCGGCTGCGCAAGGCCGGCTTCGTCGTGATCGGGCGGACCAACATGACCGAGTTCGCCTATTCCGGCATCGGCATCAACCCGCACTACGGCACCCCGAAGGGCGCCTGGAACCGGGCAGAAGGCCACGTGCCAGGCGGCTCGTCCTCGGGCGCGGCGGTGTCCGTGCTCGACGGCATGGCGCATGGCGCGCTCGGCACCGACACCGGCGGCTCCTGCCGCATTCCCGCGGCCTATAACGGCATCGTCGGCTACAAGCCGACGCAGCGACGCGTGCCGCTCGATGGCTCCGTGCCGCTGTCGTTCTCGCTCGACAGCATCGGGCCGCTGGCGCGATCGGTCAGCTGCTGTGCCATTCTCGATGCCGTGCTGGCGAACGAGCCGGTCACGGCGCTGAAGCCGCGTCCGGTGAAGGGCATGCGGCTCGCCGTGCCGACCACGATCGCGCTCGACGACCTCGATGCAGAGGTCTCCGAGACGTTCGAGCGCGCGTTGAAGTCGCTCGCCGATCACGGCGCAATCATCGAGCGGATCGAGATGGCCGAATTCCACGATATCGGTCCGATGAACGCCAAGGGCGGCTTTGCCGCATCCGAGAGCTATGCCTGGCACCGTTATCTCATCACCGCGAAGGGCGACGTCTACGATCCCCGCGTTTCCGTGCGCATCATGCGCGGCGAGGCGCAGAGCGCGGCCGACTACATCGATCTCCTCAATGAGCGCCGCTCGCTGATCGCGCGCGTGAATGCGCGCATCGCGCCCTATGACGCGCTGGTGCTGCCGACAACCGCCAACACGCCGCCGAAGATCGCCGATCTCGCCGACGACAAGGCCTTCACCACGCAGAACCTGCGCGCGCTGCGCAACTGCACCCTGATCAACATGATCGACGGCTGCGCCATCTCGATCCCCGCGCATCGCCAGGGCGACGTTCCCGTCGGCCTGATGCTGGCGGGCGCGGGCGGCTCGGACCGCCGCATCTTCGAACTTGCTGCCGGCATGGAGACTGTCATTCGTGTTTGACCTCACTTTCACCGTCGACGCCCAAGGTACCACCACGCCGCTGACGCTGGCGATCGACCAGATGGTCATCGCCGGTTGGACCGGCCGCGATCCCGTCGCGCGCGACAAGCACATCAAGGAGCTGCAGGAGATGGGCATTGCCCCGCCGGCCTCGACGCCGATCTACTATCGCGGCGCGGCACGGCGACTGACCCAGGAGGACAGCATCGAATGCACCGGCGGCGACTCGTCGGGTGAAGTCGAGTTCGTGCTGATCGGCTGGCAGGGCCGCATCTTCGTCGGCTGCGGTTCCGACCACACCGATCGCAAGGTCGAGGCCTACAACGTCACGGTGTCCAAGCAGATGTGCGACAAGCCGATCGCATCCACGCTGTGGGAGCTCGAGGACGTCATCGGCCACTGGGACAAGATGATCCTGCGCTCCTACGCCACCATCAAGGGCGAGCGCGTGCTCTACCAGGAGGGCACGCTCGACGCGATGCTGCCGGTCGCCGACCTCATCGCGCGCGGCTTTGACGGCGGGAAGCTGCCCGACGGCTGCGCCATGTTCGGCGGCACGTTTGCAGCCAAGGGCGGCATCCGCCCGGCGGAGCGCTTCGACTTCGAGCTGGAAGACCCCGTGCTGAAGCGGACGATCAAGCACGGCTACGACGTGGTGACGCTGCCGGTGAGGGGCTAGCTCCCTCCACGGTCCCGTAGGGTGGGCAAAGCGAAGCATGCCCACGTCTTACGAAGTCGTGGGCACGTCGCTTCGCGCCTTTGCCCACCCTAAGAGACCACTCCTCCGTCGTTGCGAGTGCGCAATGACGGGGAAATCGTCGTCGGAAATCGGGTGGCCGGGTGAACGCACCGCTGCGAAGGTGATTGCTATGACAATGACCGCACGAAAATCAGCCCCATTCGCCGCCGACCTCGCTGCCCGCGTCGACGCCCTCGACTGGCCGCAGATCACTGCCGAGCTCGACTCCCAGGGCTGCGCCATCCTCAAGCGCCTGCTGACGCCGGACCAGTGCCGCGCCATCGCCGCGCTCTATCCGGACGATGCAGGCTTCCGCAGCCGCATCGTCATGGGCCGCCACGGCTTCGGCCGCGGCGAGTACAAATATTTCGCCTATCCGCTGCCTGACCTGATCGCGCAGCTACGCCCCGCGCTCTACGCGCACCTGCAAGCCGTCGCCAACCGCTGGAACGAGGCGATGGGGATCGACATCCGCTATCCCACGGCGCACGCGGCGTTCCTGAAGCGCTGCCACGAGGCAGGGCAGGCGCGGCCAACCCCGCTGCTGTTGCAGTACGAGGCCGGCGACTACAACTGCCTGCATCAGGATCTCTATGGCGAGCACGTGTTCCCGCTCCAGGTCGCGATCCTGCTCTCCGAGCCGGGACGCGATTTCACCGGCGGCGAGTTCGTGCTGACCGAGCAGCGCCCGCGCATGCAGTCGCGCGCCGAGGTGGTTCCGCTGGCGCAGGGCGATGCGGTCGCCTTCGCCGTGCATCATCGCCCGGTGCAGGGGACACGCGGCACCTATCGGGTTAATCTCCGCCACGGCGTCAGCCGGATTCGCTCTGGCCAGCGCCATACGGTGGGTGTGATCTTTCACGATGCCAAATGAGCGTTCCGATTGACGGCTGATCTGTTCGACAGCGTCGCCGAGGCACAGCCGTCGCGCGAGGAGATCGCGGACGGCGCGGTGCTGCTGCGCGGCTTCGTCAGGCCGATCGAGAGCGAGCTGATCGACGCGGTCCGCGCCATTGTGGCGCAATCGCCGTTTCGCCGCATGACCACGCCCGGCGGCCACCTGATGTCGGTGGCGATGACCAATTGCGGCGAGCGCGGCTGGATCACCGATCACACCGGCTACCGCTACGATCCCATCGATCCCCGCACCGGCGCGCCGTGGCCGGCGATGCCGCCGGTGCTGCGCGATCTGGCCTTGCGCGCCGCTGAGCAGGGCGGCTTCCACGGCTTTTCGCCCGATGCCTGCCTCGTCAACCGCTACGAGCCCGGCACGCGGCTGTCGCTGCACCAGGACAAGGACGAGCTGGACTATTCGGCGCCAATCGTCTCGGTCTCGCTCGGCCTGCCCGCAACCTTCCTGTTTGGCGGCCTGGCGCGCAGCGACAAGCCGCGCCGCTTCCGTCTGGTGCACGGCGACGTCGTCGTCTGGGGCGGCCCGTCGCGGCTGGCCTATCACGGCGTCGCGCCGCTCGCCGAGGGCGAGCATGCGCTGCTCGGGGCGAAGCGGATCAATTTGACCTTCCGCAGAACGCGCTAACGCGTTTCCTCGCCGGCCTCGCTCGTCTAAGCTCTGCAACGGGGAGGCGGCGACATGACGATCACAGGGCACACGGCCAATGCCGGGACGGCCAATCGCACCGGCCTTTATCTGGCCGCGCTGCAACTGGTATTCACGCTGGGCTGGACCACCTACGTCATCTACCTGCCGAAGCTCGCCGCCGAGGTCGGCATTGCGCCGTCAGCCGTCATCCTCATCCTGATGCTGGATCAGGCTATCTTCACCATCGCCGACACCGCAATGGGCATCGCGGCCGACAGGATCGCGCCCCATGTCGGCAGGCTCAGCCTGTTCGTCGGGCTCGTCGCTGCGATCTCGTGCGCTGCGTTCGTCGCGCTGCCGTTCGTCGCCGGGGCCGGCGTGGCGGGCCAGGGCTGGTTCATCGCGCTGATCGTGGTCTGGTCGATCACGTCCTCGGCGCTACGCGCGCCGCCGCTGACCTTGCTCGGCAAATACCGCGCCAAGCCACAGGTGCCGTTCCTCGCGGCACTGGCGCTGCTCGGCTACGGCATTGCCGGCGCGGTCTCGCCCTATCTCGGCGTGGTGCTGCGCGAGCACGATGCACGGCTTCCTTTCGTGATCTCCAGCGCGGTGCTGCTGCTCACGGCGCTCGGGCTGTCGCGGATCGAGCATGACGTGGCGCGCGACACCGTGCCGCCGAGGCCAGACGAAGCCGCAAAGCCGCTCGGTCTCGTTCCGATCGCCTTCATCGTCGCGATGGTCGCGCTGGCGCTCGGCTACCAGTTGCACTTTGCCATGAACAGCGCGCCGTCTTACTTGCGGTTCGCCGCATCCGGTGAGCTGCAATGGCTGATGCCGGTGTTCTGGATCGGTTTCAACATCGCGATGTTTCCGGCGAGCCTCGTCGTCAAGCACCGTGGCGGCCTGATCGTGATGGGCGCTGCCGGATTGCTCGGTGCGGTCGCGATCGCGGCAGCCGAGCTTGCCGGCAGCCTCAACACGCTGATCGCGGCGCAGTTCCTCGCCGGCGCCGCCTGGGGCTGCATGCTCATGAGTGCGATCTCGGCGGCGCTTGCGATCGGCTCGACCGGTGCGGAGGGCAAGGTCACGGGCCTTGTGTTCTCCGCACTCGCGCTCGGCACCTTCGCGCGGATGGCGGCCGTCGCCGGCGGCCTGCAGAAAATGCCGGACTATGCACCGCTACTGCACTGGGCGCCGGTCGCCTGCTGGTCGGTCGCAGGCGCGGGCCTGCTCGTGATCGCGGCGGCCCGGCTACAGGGCGGTGCTCACGTCAAGGCTTCGGCGGATGGATGAACGCCCAGGGGCTCACTTCGGAGTCTCGCGTCACCTCGACCGAGATCAGATACGGCCCGCCGTGGCCAAGCGCTTTTTCCATCGCCGCCTTGAACTGGTTCGGCGCGGTGACGCGCGCGGCCGCGACGCCAAAGGACTCCGCCAGCTTGACGAAATCCGGGTTGACGAGATCGGAGGCCACCACGCGGCCGTCGAAGCGCTCGCGCTGGTCGCGGCGGACATTGCCATAGGCGTTGTTGTTGAACACCAGCGTCACCACGCCGATGTTGAACTGCACGGCGGTGGCAAGCTCCTGCACGCCGAACATGAAGCCGCCGTCGCCGGTGATCGCCACCACGGGCTTGTCGGGATTGGCGACCTTGGCCCCCAGCGCGGTCGGGAAGCCCGAGCCGAGCGTGCCCTGATAGCCCGAGGTGATGAAGGTGCGCGGCTCGTAGACCGGAAAGCCGTACCAGGAGGCGAAGCCGAACTGCGACAATTCATCGGTGACGATCGCGTTGTGCGGCAGTACCTCGCGCAGGATGTTGAGATAGGCCATCTGCGGCTGGATGCGCTGGATCTCGGCTTGCGCGGCCGCGGCGGCCTCGCGGATCTCGCCGCGCCGCGTGCTGCTCCTGGCATAGCCGGCCCTCTTCACGGCTGCGGCGAGGTCGGCGGTGCCGTCCCGGGCGTCGGCGACGATGGCGACATCGGCGGCGAGCCGGCGCATCTCGGCCGGATCGATGTCGATGCGGATGGATTTGAGGCCGCTCGGCTGATAGGGCCAGCGGAAGCCGGATGCCGGCAGCTCGGCGCGCGTGCCGATCGCGATCATCAGATCGGTCGTCGGCCACAGCTTGTAGGCGGCGGCCATGGTGAGGCCGAGCTCGTGCGCGTTGGAGACGATGCCGCGGCCGCTGCGGAAGGCGACGACGGGCGCATCGATCATCTCGGCGAGCTCGAGGATTTCGTCGCGCGCCTCGATCGCACCGCTGCCGACGAAGATCATCGGCGCCTTGCTTGACTTGATCAGCGCCGCCGCCTGCTTGACGAGATCGGGGTCGGGTTGCGGGGCGGGCAGCGGCGTCAGCACCGGAGCTGCCGCCGTTGCGGCGCGCTGGGTGAAGACGTCCCAGGGCATTTCGACCGAGGCCGGGCCGCGCCGCCCCGACATCATCTCCTGGAAGGCGCGCGCGACGACGGTCGGCGCATTGCCTGGATATTCGATCCGGTCGGCCCATTTCACATAGGTACGCAAGGTCGCAAGCTGGTCCGGCATCTCGTGCAGATGGCCGCGGCCCTTGCCGAGAAACTGCGTCGGCACCTGGCCGGTGACGCACAGCACCGGCTCGTTGCAGCCGAAGGCGGTCAGCAGCGCCGCGCTGGCATTGAGCACGCCGGGGCCGGGCACCACGCTGAACACGCCGGGCTTGCCGCTGGAGCGGGCATAGCCGAACGCCATGTAGCCGCAGGCCTGCTCGTGCCGCGCGCCGATCACCTTGAGCTGGGCCTGGTGGAAGGCGTCGAAGAGGCCGTAGACCTGCGCGCCCGGCAGGCCGAACACGGTGTCGACGCCATGGGCGACAAGGCCGCTTACGATCGCTTCGCCGCCGGTGAGGGTGGTCATTGCATCATTCCACTTCGATTGTTGGTCAGGCTTCGTCGACGACACCGTTGCGCAGCAAGCCGATGCCCTCGGCAGCGACCTCGACGACGTCCCCGGGCTTCAGGTAACGCGGCGGATCGAACCGCGCGCCGGCGCCGGTCGGCGTGCCCGTGATGATGATATCGCCGGGGACGAGGGTTGCGAAGGTCGAGATATAGTTCAAGAGATAGCGGAACGAGAACATCAGCCGGCTGGTGCGATCGTCCTGCCTGAGCTCACCATTCACGTGCGTGGTCAGCCTGACGTCGGCGATCTGCGATTCCCGCATATAGGGCACCAGCCAGGGCCCGAGGCTGCCGCTGGAATCGAAGTTCTTGCCCTGGGTGACGTTGAACTTGGCGTGGCGCAGCCAGTCGCGCACCGAGCCTTCGTTGCACAGCGTCAGCGCGGCAATGTGGTCGAGCGCGCTGCTTTCGGGAATGTGCCGGCCGGCCTTGCCGATCACCAGCACGATCTCGCCCTCATAATCGAGTTGAGCGGAGGCACGCGGGCGCACCAGCGGCGTGTCGTGGCCGACGAAAGAGCGCGGCGAGCGCATGAACATGCTCGGATATTTCGGCGCGTCCTGGCCGTCCTTGTACTCCGCATTGCGGTCGGGATAGTTCACGCCGATGCAGATGATCTTCTCCGGCGCGGGCACCGGCGGCAGCCAGGTGATGTCGGCGAGCGCGTGATCCGGCGTGCGGCTGGCGGCTTCCTCGGCAAGGCTGATGAGCTTGCCGGCCGCGATCACCTCGCGCAGCGTCGGATAGTGTTTCGCATAGCGCGTGGAGAGGTCGACGATGCCGCCCTCAAGGACGGCGCCGTAGTGGACATCACCCTTGACCGCGTACGTGGCGAGGCGAGGAAGTTTCATAGGCAGTCTATCTCTCTTGTCGTCCCTGCGAACGCAGGGACCCATACCGCGTGATCCATCGATAGCGCACGGTGACGATCCCCGAACGACCAATCTTCGCAAAACTCCTCCCTGTGGTTATGGGTCCCTGCTTTCGCAGGGACGACAGGAAGAGAAGCTCGGCAGGTCATGGGCATCAGTCCGCGACCAGCACGTCGGCCACGAATTTCGGCTCGCGCACGGCCTGGCCGCTGAACGGCGAGCCCTGCTCGAACCAGGAGCGCGGGGCCGGGGCGCCCCACAGCGTCTGGCGGCGCGGATCGCGCAGCGACCAGCGCAGCGGCTCGTGGTCGTGATCGCCGGTAAAGTAGTCGCTGGTGTAGAGTTCGAGGCGGTGTCCATCGGGGTCGCGGACATAGAGGAAGAACGCGTTCGAGATGCCGTGGCGTCCCGGGCCGCGCTCGATGTTCTTCACGAACCCTTGCGAGGCCATGACGTCGCAGAGATGGATGATGTTCATCGCCGTCGGCGTCCAGTAGGCGAAATGGTGCAGGCGAGGGCCCTTGCCGTTGGTGATGGCGAAGTCGTGCACGTTGCCCTTGCGATGCATCCAGGCCGCGGCGATGCGTCCGTTTGGACCGTCCTCCTCGGCATATTCAGTGAGACGGAAGCCGAGCCGAGCATAGAAATCGACGGTGTCCTGCACCTCGGCGGCGAAGACGTTGAAATGATCCAGCCGCTGCGGATGACAGCCCCGATACAAATCGTAGCGGCGGAGCAGGTGCGGCCGTCGCTCCATCGACGCATAGAGCTCGATCTGGAAGCCGAAGGGATCAGTAAACTGCAGGGTGCGGCCCTGGAAGGGCTGGTCGACGAAGGCGTAGGAGAGGCCGTTCTCTGACAGGAACGCGGCGGCCTTGTCGAGGTCTTTGTCATTGCCCACCTTGAAGCCGAGCCGGGCGCACGCCGGCGCTGCCGCTTTGCGCAGCACCAGCGAGTGATGCTGATGCTCCTCGGCGGCGCGCAGGTACACGACCTTGTCGTCGGCATCCTCGACATGCAGGCCGACGGTGGTCTCGTAGAATTCGCGGCTCAGCTTCAAATCGGTGACGTCGAGCACGACATGGCTGGAGCGGATGATGTTGAACGGCGGCTCGAAGATGTGTTGCGGTACCGGCATTGCGTTTCCCCTCGGTCCTGTCATTCCGGGGCGGCTCGCAGAGCCGAACCCGGAATCCATCGTGCAGCAGAGTTGGTGGATGAATGGATTCCGGGCTCGCGACTTCGTCGCGCCCCGGAATGACTCAAATTCCCAGTTTTTGAATCTTGTGCGTGCCCCGCGCCAGCGAGACGTGCTTGGTTTCCATGTAGAAGTCGAACGAATAATCGCCGCCGTCGCGGCCGATGCCTGAGGCCTTCATGCCGCCGAACGGCGTCGGCAGATGGCGGACGTTTTCCGAGTTCAGCCAGATCATGCCGGCCTCCAGCGCGTCCGCGACGCGCAAGGCGCGGCCGACGTCGTTGGTCCAGACATAGCCGGTGAGGCCGTAGCGGGTGTCGTTGGCGATCTCGATCGCGTCAGCCTCGTCCTTGAACGGCAGCACGGTGAGGAAGGGGCCGAACACTTCCTCCTGCGCCACGCGCATCTTGCCGTGCGCGCCGGTGACCAGCGTCGGCTCGACATAATGTCCGCCGCCGGGGCCGTCATGGGTCTTGCCGCCGACCGCGATGGTTGCGCCGTCCTGGCGCGCGACGTCGAAATAGGAGCAGACTTTTGCCAGATGCCGCTCGTGGATCAGCGGCCCGATCTCGGTGGCGGGATCGAGGGGATGGCCGACCTTGAGCGCCTTCACGCGCGCGGTCAGCTTGTCCACGAATCTGTCCGCGATGCCTTGCTGAATCAGCAGTCGGCTCGACGAAGTGCAGCGCTCGCCGTTGAGCGAGTAGATCATGAACACGACCGCATCGAGCGCACGGTCGAGATCGGCGTCGTCGAACACGATCACGGGATTCTTGCCGCCGAGCTCGAAATGCACGCGCTTCAGGGTCGGCGCGCCCTGAATCATGATGGCCGAACCGGTCGCGCTTTCGCCGACGAAGCCGATCGCCTTGATGGCGGGATGCTCGGTCAGCGCCTTGCCGGCCTCTTCGCCGAAGCCGTGGACGGTGTTGAGCACGCCGTCGGGCACGCCGGCTTCCTTGACGAGCCTCGCCAGAATGGAAGCCGTCACCGGCGACCATTCGGCGGGCTTGTGCACGACGGTGCAGCCGGCCGCCAGCGCCGGGGCGATCTTCCAGGTCGAGAGCATGAACGGCGTGTTCCACGGCGTGATCACGCCGACAGGGCCGATCGGCACGCGCGTCGAGACGTTCCAGTGCTCGTCGCTGGGCGTGTTGAGGCCGTCTCTGGCTTCCGCGCATTTGTCGGCGAAGAAGCGGAAATTCTCGGCGGCACGGATCGCGGCCTTGGCCATGAAGCGGTAGGCCTGGCCGGTGTCGATGCATTCGAGCACGGCGATGTCGTCGGCATTGTCCTCGATGGCGTCGGCGACGCGGTGCAGAAGCTTGCGCCGCATCGCCGGGCCCATGTCGCGCCAGGATTTGAAGGCGAGCGCGGCGGCCGTTGCTGCCGCGTCGATATCCTCGGCGGTGCCGCGCGCGACGCTTGCGAGCGTTGTGCCGTCGACCGGTGATTTCGTTTCGAACGTCTCGCCGGAGATCGAGGCAACGGTCTTGCCGTCGATCATGTGACCGATGCCGTCGGCTCGCAGCGTCTTCAGGAGCCGGGCGACGCGGTCGCGGTTGGCCTGGAACACATCGGCTTTCGGGCTGGGCTTATCCATGGGCGGCTTCCGCTTTCAGGGCGTCGTGGATGTTGTTGCGCTTCCAGCTGGTGTCCTTGTCGTTGATCTGCATGTCGAACGACAGGGCGAACTTGCTGGCAGCGAAGACGGGATCGAGATGTCTTGAGAGCGCCTGGAAGATGTGCTCGCCGGCTTTCTGACGCGTGGGAAGGTCGCGGCCCTCGCCGATGCGCAGCACCATGTCGAGGAAGCCGTAGTCGTTCCGCGCGTCGGCGATCGCATAATGCTCGCAGCGGATGGCGCGCACGCGGATGCCGCCGAGCGGGAAGATGCCGGTCTCGACCGCCGCCTTGCGCACGACCTCGCACACCAGCTTCATGTCGAGACGGCTGTCGAGATTGGCCGAATATTCGATGGTGAAATGCGGCATCGCGGTTTCACTCCCTGTGTCGTCTCATTGCTTTACGCGAAGTAGCAGCTGACCGAGCCGTAGGCGCCATAGTCGGCTTGAATTGTGTCGCCCTTGCGGGTCTCGATCGGACGGATGAACGAGCCCGCGAGCACGACTTGCCCGGGCTCCAGCGCAAGGCCGAGCGGCGCGATCTTGTTGGCGAGCCAGGCCACGGCCGTCGCAGGATGATTGAGCACGCCGGCGGCAAGGCCGGTCTCCTCGAGCTGGCCGTTCTTGAAGCACAGCGCGCCGATCCAGCGCAGGTCGGCGTCGAGCGGGCGGATCGGCCGTCCCCCGAGCACGATGCCGGCATTCGCGGCATTGTCGGCGATGGTGTCGTAGATCTTGCGCGTTGCCTTGGTCTTGGGATCGACGCGCTCGATGCGGGTGTCCAAAATCTCCAGCGCCGGCACCACGAAGTCGGTGGCGTTGAGCACGTCGAACAGCGTGCAGTCGGGGCCTGCAAGGCGCTTGCTCATGACGAAGGCGAGCTCGGCCTCGACGCGCGTCGCGATGAAGCGCTCGGTCGGGACCAGGCCGCCATCGGAAAAGAACATGTCGTCGAGCAGCACGCCGGAGTCCGGCTCGTTGATATCGAGCGCGCTCTGCATCGCCTTCGAGGTCAGGCCGATCTTGTGGCCCTTGACGATGCGGCCCTCCGCGATCTTGACGTCGACCCAGGCCTTCTGAATCGCGTAGGCATCGGCGATGGAGATGTGGGGGAAGTCCTGCGAGAGCTGGCGAATCTGCGTGCGGGTCTTCTCCGCCTGGTGCAGACGCCGCGCGCAAGCTTGGATATCGTCGTTGGAAAGCGCCATTTGTGATCTTACAAATTGGGGTGCCGGGAGATACTTAACATGTTAAGTGAATGCGTCAAACACAATTCCGGCTTGCTGCACTGCAAACGTTTGGCGGCTTGAAAGGGCGTCATGGTGAAGAGACCGGCTGATCCTGCGAACGGAAGCGCCCCCGCCGCGCGGCAGGTGCCGATGCGCGATTTCTCGCGTTCGCTGCCGATGTCGCTGCTGCGGGCCCGCGAGGCGGTGATGCGGCAGTTTCGTCCTTCGCTGCGCGAGCACGGCTTGACCGAGCAGCAATGGCGCATCCTGCGCGCGCTGGCGGCGATCGAAGCGGTCGAGGTCACGGAACTGGCGCGCACCGCCTTCCTGCTCGGGCCGAGCCTGTCGCGCATCCTGCGCGATCTCGAGGCGCGTCATCTGGTCGAGCGCAAGACCGCGAAAGCCGATCAGCGACGCAGCATGGTCTCGATCTCGAAGGAGGGCGTGAAGCTGATGGCCTCGGTGGCGCCCACATCGGAAGCCATCTATGCCGAGATCACGCGGCGCTTCGGCGCGCGCAAGCTCGCCGAATTGCAGGACATGCTGGGCGCGCTCGAACAGAGTCTTGCAGAGCTCGGCGGCGCCGAAGAGGCAAGTTCCGAGGAGTGACAGCAGATATGCGCGTCCGGGTGACGCAAGCCATGGACATGAATGCGCATTTTCGCGCAAATAGTGACCCAGGCTGGCGGTCGATCAGGCGCCGATTCCCGGCGCCAGAAGGCGGCCGCATAGGCGTTGCGTCATTGCGAGCGTAGCGCGGCGGCCCGGTTCGCGGTAACAGCGGGGGCGTGCTGTCGCGGCGCTCGTCATGGTGACGAAGGTCCAATTAACACGGTCCAAACAACAAAGAAGGAAGGCAACGTGGCGAACAAGGTCAAGGAAATCTGGAAGTCGGGCAAGGCCGTGGTCAACGCGTGGCTCGCAATTCCCTCCGGCTTCTCGGCCGAGATGATCGCGCAATGCGGCTTCGACAGCGTCACCGTCGATATGCAGCATGGCGTGCAGGACTATCTCTCGATGGTGCAGTGCTTCCAGGCGATGGACAAGCATCCGGTCACCCCGATGGTCCGCGTGCCCTGGAACGAGCCCGGCATCATCGGCAAGGTGCTCGACGGCGGCGCCTATGGCGTGATCTGCCCGATGGTCAACACGCCGCAGGAAGCGAAGAACCTCGTCTCCTATGCCAAATATCCGCCGCAGGGCGTCCGTTCCAACGGCCCGATCCGCGCCGGCATGTACGGCACCGCCGGCTCCTATCAGAAGACGGCGAATGCCGACACGGTGCTGCTGCCGATGATGGAGACCCGGACCGCGGTCGAGAACATGGAAGCCATCCTCGACGTCGAGGGCATCGACGGCGTCTATATCGGCCCGTCCGATCTCGGCTTCTCCTACGGCCTCGAGCCCAAGCTCGATCGCTCGGAGCCCGAGATCCTCGCGATCTACGAGAAGATCATCAAGGAATGCGGCAAGCGCGGCCTCAACCCGGGCATTCATTGCAGCGGCGCGGAAGGCGCGGCGCGCGCCATCAACATGGGCTTCAAGCTGGTGACGCTCTCGAACGAGGTCGGCCTAATGACCACCTACGCCAAGATGCAGGTCAACGCGACCCGCAAGGATTCCGGCGGCAAGGCGTAATGCTCTTTCTGTGTCCCGGACGCGATGCAGCGCGCAGCGCTGCTGCGCAGAGCCGGGACCCAGAAGGCTGCGAAGTACATGACGTGACAACTGGGCCCCGGCTCGGCAGCGCACCGTTTCACGCTGCGCTGCGTCCGGGGCACGACACTTGAAGACCCAAGGAGACTCCCATGACCATCAGCCCCGTCATCCGCCTGCATCCCGATGATGGCGTGCTGATCGCGCGCGCCAGCCTGCCGCCGGGCACGGTCGTCGCCGACGGCGTCACCACGGTCGAGCGCATTCCCTCCGGCCACAAGGTCGCGATCAAGCCGTTCGCGGTGGGCGAGCCCGTCATCCGCTACGGCCAGATCATCGGCTTTGCGACCCAGGCCATCGCGCCGGGCCAGCACGTGCATGTGCAGAACATCGGCATGGGCGATTTCGCCAAGGACTATGCCTATTGCGCCGACGTCAAGCCGACGCCGAATTTCGATCTGCCGGCGACCTTCGAGGGCATCCGCCGCCCCGACGGCCGGGTCGCCACGCGCAACTATATCGGCATCCTCACCTCGGTGAATTGCAGCGCGCATGTCGCGAGCCTCGTCGCCGACGTCTTCAAGAAGAATCCCTTCACCGGCGACAATCCGCTGGCCGAATTCCCCAATGTCGACGGCGTGGTCGCGCTGACCCACAAGACCGGCTGCGGCATGACGCAGAACGAACCGCTGGCGCTGCTCCGCCGCACCCTCGGCGGCTATGCGCGGCACGTCAATTTCTCCCATGTCATCGTGCTTGGCCTCGGCTGCGAGGTGAACCAGATCGGCGGTCTCATGGAAGAGCAGAAGCTCGCCGGCCGCCTGCGCGCGATGGACATCCAGGAGGTCGGCGGCACCCGCAAGACCGTGGAGGCCGGCATCGCCTTCGTGCGCGAGGCGCTGGCCGACGCCAACAAGGTCAAGCGCGAATCCGTGCCGGCGAGCGAATTGACCGTGGCCCTGCAATGCGGCGGCTCCGACGGCTATTCCGGCGTGTCGGCCAACCCGGCGCTGGGTGCGGCCAGCGATCTCATCGTCCGCCACGGCGGCACCGTGATCCTGTCAGAGACGCCGGAGACCTATGGCGCAGAGCATCTGCTCACCCGCCGCGCCGTCAGCCGCGAGGTCGGCGAGAAGCTGGTCGACCTGATGCGCTGGTGGGACGAATACACGGCGCGGGAAGGTGCGGAGATGAACGCCAATCCGAGCCCGGGCAACAAGGCCGGCGGTCTCACCACCATCCTGGAGAAGTCGCTGGGGGCGATGGCGAAGGCCGGCACCACCAACCTCGTCGAGGTGCTGCGCTACGCCGAGCCCATCACCAAGAAGGGTTTCGTCTTCATGGACACGCCCGGTTACGACCCGGTCGCGGCGACCGGCCAGGTCGCCGGCGGCGCCAATCTCGTCTGCTTCACCACCGGCCGCGGCAGCGTGTTCGGCTGCAAGCCGGCGCCCTCGATCAAGCTTGCCACCAACACGCCGATGTACAAGCGCATGGAAGAGGACATGGACGTCAATTGCGGCACCATCCTCGAAGGCGAGGAGAGCGTGCAGGAGTGCGGCCAGCGCATCTTCGATCTCATTCTCAAGACGGCGTCGGGCCAGCCGACCAAGAGCGAGAGCTTTGATTTCGGCGGCGCCGAGTTCGCGCCCTGGGTGCTCGGCGCGACGATGTAGTCGCGCCCGGCGCAAATCGCTGCCGGGATCTGCAGCCCTCAAGGAGGGGGCTTACGTAACTTTACGGAGGTACCGCGTAGCCGCACGGGTTCCTTCGGTCACCTATGATTAATAGTTCCCGTCGTAATTCTTGAGTCACGCGGGCCACTCCTTCGAGGGCGCTGCCCTTCGACAGGATACGTCAACGATGACGCATGCGGTAAGGCCAAATGGCGTGGAAAATCTCCTCGGTGAGGAGGAGCTGATCGTCTCGAAGACCGATCTCAAGGGCCGCATCACCTACGCCAACGACGTGTTTCTTCGCATGGCGAAGTATCCCTGGAAGGAGCTGATGGGCGCGCCCCACAGCCTGATCCGCCATCCGGACATGCCGCGCTGCGTCTTCAAGCTGCTGTGGGATACGCTGCAGGCCAAGCAGGAAATCTTCGCCTACGTCGTCAATCTCGCCGCGGACGGCAGCCATTACTGGGTGTTCGCCCATGTCACCCCGACGCTGGACGATCGCGGCAACATCATCGGCTATCACTCCAATCGACGCAGGCCCGATCCGGCGCCGGTCGAGAAAATCAAACCGATCTACAAGGCGCTCTGCGCGGAAGAGGCTCGGCACGCCAATGCCAAGGAGGGCATGCGTGCAGGCTTCGACATGATGGTCGGTCTGCTCAAGCAAAACGGTGTCGGTTACGATGAATTTGTGCTCTCTCTCTAAGTCGCAGGGAGCGACTGCCGCCGCGTGTCTTCTCGCCGGCGTCGCGTTCGTGGTCTCGCTGCTCGGCGGAAGCGGAATCATCAGTGCAGCGCCGCTCGGTGCGGCGATCCTGCTGCTCGGCTACGCGCTCTGGTGCCAGCACCGTATGGCTGTGGCCGTCGACGAGGTCGCTGATGTCTGCCGCAAGGCGGCGCGCGGCGATCTTGAAGCGCGGATCCTGAGCGAGCGCCAGGCCGGGCGGATCGGCGCCATCCAGAAGTCGGTCAACGACATGCTCGACATCGCCGACGCCTTCGTCCGCGAGGCCTCGGCATCGATGGACTATGCCAGCCGCGGCAAGTATTTCCGCAAGATCCTCGCGCGCGGATTGCCCGGCTCGTTCCGCCGCTCGGCGACCGTCATCAACGCCGGCACCGACAGCCTCGGCCGCCGCGTGGTCGAGATCGGCGACCTTGCAAAGCAGTTCGGCACGCATCTCGACAAGGTTGCAGGCAGCCTCATGAGCGCAGCGGCCGACCTTGAATCCGACGCCGGCCAGATGGCGGCGGCGGCGGAGATGACGAACCGCCAGACCTCCGGCATGCGCAGCGCGTCCGATCAGGCCTCGAGCAATGTTGCGACGGTGGCGAGCGCGGCCGAACAGCTCGCATCCTCGATCGCCGAGATCAGCCGCCAGGTGGCCGGCTCGACCACGAGCACGGGGCGCGCCGTCGACGAGGCCAATCGTGCCGGCAATGAAATTCGCTCTCTCGCGGATGCCGCGATGCGGATCGGCGACGTCGTCAAGCTGATCAGCGAGATCGCCTCGCAGACCAACCTGCTGGCGCTCAACGCGACCATCGAGGCGGCGCGGGCAGGCGAGGCCGGCCGCGGCTTCGCGGTGGTGGCCTCCGAGGTCAAGAGCCTCGCCAACCAGACCGCGAAGGCGACCGAGGAGATCAGCGCCAAGGTCGGCGAGATGCAGCAATCGACCAGCACTTCGGTCGCCGCCGTCGAGGCGATCGCGCAGACCATTGCCGAGATCGACGGCATCACCGCGAGCATCGCGGCCTCGATCGAGCAGCAGGGCTCCGCGACGCGTGAGATCGCCCGCAACGTTCACGAAGCTACCGCCGGCACTTCGCAGGTCTCCTCCAATGTCAGCGGCATCAGTGACGCCGCCGCCGACACGGGCCGCGTCGCCAGCCGCGTCAACAGCGCCTCCGAGCGCGTCCACGGCGAGGTCGAGACGCTCCGCCGCGAAGTGACGCAGTTCCTGCAGCGGCTCACCACGGCGGCGTAGGGTTTTCGCAAATGCGCCGTGATGGCCGGGACAAGCCCGGCGATCACGCTGCTGCGCGGCCCATCACCAAAGGCAGAGCCGTAGGGTGGGCAAAGGCGCGCGCTTGCGTGCCGTGCCCACGAACTCTCACAAATCAGATACAGATCGTGGGCACGCTTCGCTTTGCCCACCCTACGATACTTTTCGGGTCGCCCGCACCTTACCTAGGCACGCTCTGCCCGTTGTTAGTGCTTGATCGCTTTGACATCAGGTGTTCTGCTCAAAAAAGCTGCTGGAGCACCGCACCCCGTGTCGATCTACGTCGCACTGCATCACGTCACGCACTACAAATACGACCGCCCGATCGATCTGGGACCGCAAACCATCCGCCTGCGCCCGGCGCCGCATACGCGCACGCCGATCCTGAGCTATTCGCTCAAGGTCACGCCATCCAACCATTTCGTGAACTGGCAGCAGGATCCGCAAGGCAACTGGCTCGCTCGCTACGTCTTCCCGGAGAAGACCACCGAGCTGAAGTTCGAGGTCGATTTCACGGCGCAGATGACCGTGGTCAACCCGTTCGACTTCTTCGTCGAGCCCTATGCCGACAGTTTTCCGTTCGACTATCCGAAAGATCTCAAGACGGAGCTTGCGCCGTACCTCGAGACGGTCAAGCCCGATCGCCTGTTTGCGAAATATCTCGATACGATCCCGCAGGAGGCGCCGAACACCGTCAACTTCCTGGTCGAGCTCAATCGCCAGCTCCAGAGCAGAATCCGCTACATCATCCGGATGGAGCCGGGCGTGCAGACGCCGGAGGAGACGCTCGCCTCGGGGGCCGGGTCATGCCGCGACTCCGCCTGGCTTCTGATCCAGACCTTCCGGCATCTCGGGCTCGCCGCGCGTTTCGTCTCCGGCTATCTGATCCAGATCCGCCCCGACATCGATCCGATCGAAGGGCCGCCGGAAGTGGAGAGCGACTTCACGGACCTGCACGCCTGGGCCGAGGTCTATCTGCCGGGCGCCGGCTGGATCGGCTTCGATGCGACCTCGGGCATGCTCGCGGGCGAGGGCCACATCCCGGTCGCCGCCACGCCGCATTATCGCTCGGCCGCGCCGATCTCCGGCGGGGCCGGCTTTGCCGAGGTCGAGTTCGCCTTTGACATGAGCGTTCGCCGCATCCGCGAGGCGCCGCGCATCACAAAACCCTTCTCCGACGACTCCTGGGCACGGCTCGACGATCTCGGCGAGCAGGTCGACGGCGATCTCGCGAGCGCCGACGTGCGGCTCACCATGGGCGGCGAGCCGACCTTCGTCTCTGTCGACGATCTCGAGGCGGCGGAGTGGAATACCGAAGCCGTCGGCCCGACCAAGCGCGCGCTGGGCGACGATCTGATCCGCCGCCTGCGCGATCGTTTCGCGCCCGGCGGTCTGCTGCATTACGGCCAGGGCAAATGGTATCCGGGCGAGAGCCTGCCGCGCTGGGCCTTCGGTCTCTACTGGCGCAAGGACGGCGTGCCGATCTGGAAGAATGCCGATCTCATCGCCAGGGTCGAAAATCCGCAGCCCGCCGCGGCGAAGGACGCCGAGGCCTTCATGGAGGGCACGGCACTGCGGCTCGGGCTCGATCCCGGCTACATCATGCCGGCCTATGAGGACACCGCGCTCTGGCTTCAGAAGGAAGCCGAGCTTCCGGCCAATGTCGATCCCTCCGATTCCAAATTGTCCGATCCGGAGGCGCGCGCGCGCATCGCGCGGGTGTTCGAGCAGGGCCTCGACAAGCCACGCGGCTTCGTGCTGCCGGTGCAGCGCTGGAACGCGCCGCCGCGCTGGCGCAGCGAGCGCTGGCAATTGCGGCGCAATCATCTGTTCCTGACGCCGGGCGATTCACCGCTCGGCCTGCGCCTGCCGATCGGTTCGCTCGGCTACGTCCCGCCCAACCAATATCCCTACATCGTCGAGCGGGACCCCTTGGAGCCGCGCGGCAAGCTGCCGGTGTTCACGCTCGCGGCGCGCCCGGAAGCGCCGCCGCGGGTCGCGCCCGAGCATCTCAACACGTCGGTCCCGGTCCGCACCGCGATGTCGGTCGAAGTCCGCGACGGCGTGATCTGTGCCTTCATGCCGCCGGTCGAGCGCATCGAGGATTATCTCGAGCTGGTCGCGGCGTTAGAGGCGACCGCCGAGGAGATGCAGCTCCGGGTCCATGTCGAGGGCTATCCGCCGCCGTTCGATCCGCGCATCGAGGTCATCAAGGTGACGCCCGACCCCGGTGTCATCGAGGTCAACATCCAGCCGGCAAAGAGTTGGCGCGATGCTGTCGAGATCACCACCGGTCTCTACGAGGACGCCGGAAAGGTGCGTCTCGGCGCCAACCGTTTCCTGGTCGACGGCCGCCACACCGGCACCGGCGGCGGCAATCACGTCGTGATCGGCGGCTCGAGCCCGCAGGACTCGCCGTTCCTGCGCCGGCCCGATCTGCTCAAGAGTCTCGTGCTGTACTGGCAGCGGCATCCCTCGCTGTCCTATTTCTTCTCCGGTCTCTTCATCGGCCCGACCAGCCAGGCGCCGCGCATTGACGAAGCCCGTCACGACAGCATCTACGAGCTCGAGATCGCGCTTTCGCACGTGCCGCCACCGGGCTATCAGGCGCCGCTGTGGCTGGTGGACCGGCTGTTCCGGCATCTGCTCGTCGACATCACCGGCAACACCCACCGCGCCGAGATCTGCATCGACAAGCTGTATTCGCCGGATGGTCCGACCGGCCGTCTCGGCCTCGTCGAATTCCGCGCGCTCGAAATGCCGCCCGACCCGCGCATGTCGCTGGCGCAGCAGCTTCTGATCCGGGCGCTGATCGCAAAGATGTGGCGCGAGCCGCAAGCCGGCAAGTTCGTGCGCTGGGGCACCGCACTGCACGACCGCTACATGCTGCCGCATTTCATCTGGGAGGATTTTCTCGACGTTCTCACCGAGCTGAAGCAGTTCGGCTATCCGTTCGAGGCGGAGTGGTATCTGGCCCAGCTCGAATTCCGCTTCCCCGCCTTCGGCCGCGTCCATCACGGCGGCGTGACGCTGGAGCTGCGGCAGGCGCTGGAGCCCTGGCACGTGCTGGGCGAGGAGGGCTCGGCCGGCGGCACCGTGCGCTATGTCGATAGCTCGGTCGAGCGGCTCCAGGTCAAGGCGGAGGGCTTCGTCGAGGGCCGCCACATCGTCACCTGCAACGGTCGCCGCCTGCCGATGACCTCGACCGGCCGCTCGGGCGAGGCGGTGGCCGGCGTCCGCTTCAAGGCCTGGCAGCCGGCCTCGGGCCTGCACCCGACCATTCCGGTCCACGCGCCGCTGACCTTTGACCTGATCGACAGCTGGAACGGCCGCTCGCTCGGCGGCTGCGTCTACCACGTCGCCCACCCCGGCGGGCGCAACTACGACACCAAGCCGGTCAACACCTACGAGGCCGAGGCGCGGCGGCTGGCGCGCTTCCAGGACCATGGCCATACGCCGGGCCCGATCCAGCCGCCCCCCGAGGAGCGCACAAATGAGTTCCCGCTGACCCTCGACTTGCGGACTCCGCTCCTGCAATGAGTATGATGGTGGGGCAGGGAGAGGCGCATGGCCGAGGGCGCAGCCGAAGAGAACGACAAGGCGGGCAGGGCGCAGGCTCCGCGTGAAGGCCAGCGCCGGTTCGCGCAATGGGTCCGCGACTATCGCCGCCTGCCTGGTATCCCTGACGAGTTCCTGGGCCCCGACGGCGCCCCGCGCGCGGTCTGGAGCCGCTTTTTCGATGCCTTCGGCGCGCTCGCCCCCGACGAGATCGAGCGACGATTCGGCATGGCCGATCGCCACCTCCGCGAGGCCGGTGTCACCTACCGTGCCCCCGGCGACAGCGCCGACCGACCCTGGTCGCTGAGCCACCTGCCGCTTTTGATCGGCGAGGCCGATTGGCAGCAGCTATGCGCCGGCATCACCCAGCGCGCCGAGCTGCTCGAGCGCGTGCTGCGCGACATCTATGGCGAGAGCCGGCTGGTCGCCGAGGGGGCGCTGCCGGCGGCCGCGATCGCCGGCAGTCCCGAATACCTGCGTCCCGTCTGCGGCGTGCCGCCGCCGGGCGGGCGCTATCTGTCGATCTATGCCGCCGATGTCGGCCGCGGACCCGACGGGCGCTGGTGGGTGCTCGGCGACCGCACCCAGGCGCCGTCGGGGGCGGGCTACGCGCTGGAGAACCGCCTGGTGCTCTCGCGCGCCTTCTCCGACCTCTACAAGTCGATGAACGTGCCGCGCGTCGCGCCGTTCTTCGAGGCGTTCCGCGACAGTCTTCGCGCACGCGCCGACCGCGACGAGCCGCGCATTGGCGTGCTGACGCCCGGCAGCTTCAGCGAGACCTATTTCGAGCACGCCACGCTGGCGCGCTATCTCGGCTTCCTGCTGGTCGAGGGCGACGATCTCGCCGTCAGCGACAACCGCATCCACATCCGGACCGTCGCCGGCCTCAAGCGGCTCGACGTGCTGCTGCGCCGCGTCGATTCCAATTCGCTCGATCCGCTCGAGCTCGATGCCTCCTCGCATCTCGGCGTGCCCGGCCTGATCGACGTGTTGCGCAAGGATGGCGTCGTCGTCGCCAACATGCCGGGCTCCGGCGTGCTGGAGGCGCGGGCGCTGCTCGGCTTCCTGCCGGCGCTCAGCCGCCGCCTGCTCGGCGAAGAGCTGAAGATGCCGCATATCGCGACTTGGTGGTGCGGCCAGCGCAGCGCGCGCGAGGAGGTGCTGGCGCGGCTTGACGAGGTCGCGATCGAAGGCGCCTACCGGCGCGGCGTGCCCGGTCTCGACCGCGCGGGGCCGGTGCTCGCGAGCGAGCTGGATGCCGGCGATCGCCAGCGCCTGGTCGACGCCATCAATACGCGCGGCATGGACTATGTCGGCCAGGAGGTGGTGCGGCTCTCGACCATGCCGGTGTGGGAGCAGGGCCAGATCACGCCGCGTCCGTTCGTGCTGCGCGTGTTCGCCGCGGCAACGCCGGACGGCTGGGCCATCATGCCCGGCGGCTTCTGCCGTATCGCCGAACAGGCCGACGCGCGCGCGGTGTCGATGGGCGACGGTGCGCGGGCCGCCGACGTCTGGATCGTCTCCGACAAGCAGGTCTCGACCGCGACCTTGCTGCCGGCGACCGACAAGGTCCGCATCCGCCGCATCGCCGGCGTGCTGCCGAGCCGGGCCGCCGACAATCTGTTCTGGCTCGGCCGCTATCTCGAGCGCGCCGAGGCGACGCTGCGCCTCGTGCGCGCCTTGGGCTCGCCGAGCGGGCCCAACAAGGGCACCGCGGCCTCGCAGCAAGCCGCCGAGCGCATCCAGCGCCTGCTGGTGGCCTGGGGGGCGGTCTCGCAGACATCGCGCACCGCGCCGGGACGCATCGTCGCCGAGGCGTTGCAAAGCCCGGACCGGTTCGGCTCGGCGCTGTCGCTGGTGCGCGCGGCACAGCGCACGGCGACCTCCTTGCGCGAGCGGCTGTCGCCCGACGCCTGGCAGGTCATCACCGAGATGGCCGAGCGCCTCGCCTACGAGGTCGAGGACGACGACAGTGTGGTGAGCGCGGCAGAGCTGACCTTGCAGGAGCTGGCGAGCCTGGCCGGCCTTGCGCAGGAGAACATGAACCGTGCCGCCGGCTGGCGCTTCCTCGACATCGGCCGCCGCACCGAGCGCGCCATCAACACCATGCGCTTCACGCGCCAGTTCGCCTATGACGAGGCCGGCGACGAGGATCTCGATATCCTGCTGACGCTGGTGGATTGCCAGATCACCTACCGCTCGCGCTATCTGCTGGCGCCGATCCTGGCGCCGGTGCGCGACCTTGCCGTGCTCGACGGCTACAATCCGCGTTCGGTGGCATTCCAGGTGACGACGCTGAACGAGCACATCGCCGCGCTGCCGAGCCTGAAGGAGCACGGCCTGATCGAGAAGCCGCAACGGCTCGCGGTGGCGCTGCAGGCGACGCTTGCAACGGCCGAGGCCGAGAAGCTCGAGGTCAAGACGCTGTTCGCGCTGGAGCAGGACCTGCTCAGCCTCGCGGATGCGATCGGGCAGCACTACTTCCCGCACGGTCCCAACGCGGCCCGGCCGGAAAAGCTGACGGGGCTGGCGTGATCTACGACATCCGCCACGTCACCACTTACGAATACGAGAACCCGGTCAGCTTCGCCCGCTGCACGCTGCGGCTGGAGCCGCGCAGCGGCGACGGCCAGGAGCTGATCTCGCACCGTGTCGAGATCCGTCCGCGCCCCGCCGAGCGCACCGTGCGGCGCGATTTCTTCGGCGCGCTGACCGAAAGCATCGTGATCGAGGCCGCGCATCGCAACTTGCGGATCGACTCGCGCTCGCGCGTCTCGGTGTCGCGCCAGCCGCCGGCGCGCGATGCCGCAAGCCCGCCCTGGGAGAGCGTTCGCGACATCGCCTTCGAGGCGACCAGCCTCGGGCCGGCCTCGCCGGTCGGCTATGTCTTCGCGAGCCCGCTTGTGCCGGTGCTGCGTCCGGTCAGCACCTATGCCGCCGAGAGCTTTCCGCCGGGCACTGGCATCCTCAAGGGTGCAGTCGATCTGATGCACCGTATCCGCACCCAGTTTCGCTACGATCCGAAGGCGACGGTGATCTCGACGCCGCTCACCGAGGTCTTCGACAAGCGCCACGGCGTCTGCCAGGACTTTGCCCATGTGATGATCGCGGGCCTGCGCGGGCTCGGCCTGCCGGCCGCCTATGTCAGCGGATATCTGCGTACCATTCCGCCGCCGGGCCAGCCGCGCCTGCAAGGCGCGGACGCCACCCACGCCTGGGTGTCGCTGTGGTGCGGAGAGAAGCTCGGCTGGGTCGATTTCGATCCGACCAACGATCTCCTGGTCGGCAACGACCACATCGTGCTCGCGGTCGGCCGCGACTTCTCCGACGTCTCGCCGGTCGACGGCATCATCGTCGGCTCGCCGAAGCAGAAGCTGGGCGTCGCCGTGGATGTGGTCGCGGTGGAGTAGGGCGTACTCATAAGCGTCGGCTTGGCAACGCAAGGCGGAAGTCGGCCATTTTGAATGTGATCGGCAGCTTTTGACCCAAAGCGGACCTGTGTGGGAGCCTTATCCTAGTTCGTTTTTGGCCATTTCCATGTAGCTATCAGATACGCGGAAAGACCCAAAATTGCGGCCCACAGTACGATCCGAATCGGCTTCGACTCGCCGCCATCGACGAGGCCGTATAGCGTCAGGAGAAAGTAAACGACTCCGCATCCTAGCAGGGTCCATTTCAACGCGCCTCTCGACATTGCAGAACCCAATCAATCCCCGACCGCGTCAGTTTGCCCATCTCTTTCATACCATAGCGATTTCGGACTGTGGCCCATCTTCGACCTAAGGTGATGGACGCCAACGCGCAGCTATCAGAGGCGGAGCGGACCTTACAAGAAGTGCAGCGCGGGTTTTTGAAAGTATGCCGCTGGAAGCGGTCTTCGTTTGCCGATCACCGAACCATGGTCTCGCGATCCCAGGCCTGATAGTCGGGCGAGCCTTCGATGCGGATCGGACCCTCGTAGCCGTATTCCACCATGTGCACGGTCACATAGTCGTCCCCGAAGAACACGACGCCATAGGATTGCGGCAGGTCGGACGCGCTCAGCAATTTGGTCTCGGAGAACAGCGGGTAGCTCGCGTGATTGGTGCCCCGCAGCGACGAGACGGGAACGCCTGCGACCGAACCGGCTAGCGGCAAATGACAATGCCCGAAGAAGACGTGACGGATCTTTGACCGGTTGCGGCCAAGGACACGCCGGAACGGAGCGTCGTCGAGCAGGCGGATCTGGTCGAGCGGGGCGAGATGCACCGGCATCGGGTTATGGTGCATGAACAGCAGGAACGGCCCGTCATGCTCGGCAAGCCGCGCCTCGAGCCAGCCGAGGCGCTCGTCGCAATAGCGGCCGGCATGCGTCTCCGGATGGGCGGTGTCGAGGAACAGGCAGCGGCCGGCGGCGGTATCGTGCACGCCCTGGACGAAGCCGTTCTCGTCGGCGAGTTCGGGGAACACGCCGAGGAAGGCGTCGCGCCGATCGTGGTTGCCGATGCACAGCCGGACCGGCAGCGGATATGCGTCGAGGCGCTGCTTGAGCCAGTGATAGTCGGCGGCATCGCCCCAATCCGAGAGATCGCCGGTGATCACCAACACCTCGGCGTCGTGATGGTCTTTCAGGGCGTGCGCGAGCGCCCGCTCGAAATTGGCGCGCGGATTGCGGCCGCCGATGGTCGCGCCGGGCGCCGTCAGGTGAATGTCGCTCAGATGCAGCAGCTTCATCGTTCGTCTCCATTCTTGCGGCACGGGGCGCCGTGGCGCCCCGTGCTTGGCTGACGTCGTGATGCTCAGCGCGCGGCGCCGGTGGTCTTCGGCAGCAGCTTCTGCACATCCGCCGTCATGTCGGCGAGGACGGCGTCGGGCTCATTGGCGCGGGCGCCCGAGATGATCGCGTTGAGGTGATCCTTGATCACGTCGGTGATCTTCAGGCCGTTGTCGCCGGGGAAGGCGTACCATTTGGTGAGCAGCGGGAGCTGGCCGACCGCGGTGTAGTTGTTGGGGTTCTTGACGTAGAAGTCCTTCAGATAGACCTCGTTGGCGACCTTGTTGGGCGGCATGTAACCGGTGGTCTCCGCCATGATCGCTGCGCCCTTGGGGCCGGTCCAGAACTTCACCGCTTCCCAGGATGCGTCGCGCTTGGCCTTGTCCTTGGCGAGGATCAGCACGACATTGCCGCCGGCCGGCAGCCGGCCGTTCGGGGAAGCCACGTCCGGGAACGGGATCGTCTTCAACGCGAACTTGCCGCCGGTCATCTGGGTGACCTTGTTGAGGTCCGAGGTCGAGGTGACGTGAAAGCCGGTCTTGCCGGTCGCGAACGCCGCGCGCATCGACGGCTGGTCGAGATTGGGCATGCCGCCCTCGTTGACGAGCCGCGCGATCATGTTGATGGCGAACTTGCCTTCCGGTCCGTCGAACGCGACCTTGGTCTCGTCGGCATTGAGCATGGTGCCGCCCCGCGCGAAGACCGGGGCCTGCCACAGCCAGTTGCCGGTGATGTCCCAGGCATAGGTGACGCCGTTGGTGTCGCTACCGAGCGCCTTGATCTTCTTGGCGAGCGTGAGCAGCTCGTCCCAGCTCTTGGGCAGATTGTCCACGTCGCCGCCGGCCTGCTTCACGAGGTCGAGATTGACGTAGACGATGGGCAGCGAGATCGCGAAGGGAAGGGCGTAGACTTTTCCGCTGGCGGTGCCGATGTCGTACATCGCCTGGTGGAAGCCCTGCTTGTCGAAGTCCTTTTCGGCCGCGATGTAGCCGTCGAGCGGGGCGGGGATGTTCTTGTCGACCAGGACGCGGATGCGGTTCAGGCCCTGGAAGGACACGTCGGGCATCTGATTGGTGACGGCTTCGCGCAGCACCTTCTGGGTGCCGTCTTCGTAGGATTCGTAAGGCGCCCGCATGGTGACCTTGATCTCCGGGTGCACCTTGGCGAACTCCTCGGCGATGCGCTTGTGGGTCTCGGTGAACAGCTCCGGATAGGGATACTGCATCACGATCTCGGTCTGCGCGAGCGCAGAGCCGGCCGCAAGCGACAGAGCCGCCGCGGCGATGATGGACTTCAGCATGGATAGACTCCTGTTTGAGTTGACGCGGTTACTTGATCCCGGTGAGGGTGATGCCCTCGATGAAGCGGCGCTGGGCAAAGAGGAAAGCGATGACGAGCGGCGCGATGATCACCATCGCCGCGGCCATCAGCGGGCCGTAACTGGTGCCGGCCTCGTTGTTGCGGAAATGCGCGACCGCAAGCGGCGGCGTGCGCAATTGCTCGCTGTTGAGCACGATCAGGGGCCAGAAATAGTCGTTCCAGTGCGCGACCACGGAGAAGATGCCGAAGGCCGTCACGGCCGGGATCGCGGCCGGCAGCATCACCCGCCAGACGATGCCGAATTCGGAGATGCCGTCCATGCGCGCGGCATCGACGAGATCGTCCGGCACGGTCTTGAAGAACTGGCGCATCAGGAAGATGCCGAACACCGAGATCGTGAAGGGCAGGACGAGCGCGGCATAGCTGTCGAGCAGGCCGACCTTGTGCAGCAGCAGGAAGACCGGGATCGCGGTCGCCTGCGGCGGGATCAGGATCCCGAACAGAACCAGGGCAAACAGCGTCTCGCGGCCGAGGAAGCGAAGTTTCGCGAGCGCGTAGGCCGCCGGCAGCGCCACCATGACCTGCAGTACGAAGATCGAGACCGTGACGATGACGCCGTTGAGCAGGAAGCGCAGCAGATTGGCCTTGGCGAAGGCCTCGCGCAGATTGTCCCACAGCGCGAACTGGTGCGGGATCAGATGCAGCTCGCTGGAGAAGATTTCGGTCTGCGGCTTGGACGCGGTCGAGATCATCCAGATGAAGGGCGCCAGCATCAGCGCGGCGCCCGCGATCAGGAGCAAATGGCGAAGGATCGCCCGGAGCGTGACGGAATGCGTGTGGCTCATGTGTAATGCACGCCGCGATCGGCGAGCCTCGACTTGATCAGTGTGAGCGCGAGGACGAAGACCAGGAAGACGACCGTGATCGCCGCGGCGTAGCCCGAACGGAAGAACTCGAAGCCTTCCGTGTACATGGTATGGATCAGGACCTCGGTGGATTTGGACGGACCGCCCTTGGTCAGCACATGCACCGTGTCGAACACCTGGAACGAGCGGATGCCGGAGATCACGACGACGAAGGTCGTGACCGGTCCGAGCATCGGCCAGGTCACGAGGCGGAAGCGCGCCCAGCCGCTCGACGCGCCGTCGATTTCGGCCGCTTCGTAGAGTTGCTTGGGGATGGAGACGAGGCCGGCGAGAAACAGCACCATGTTGAAGCCGACCGCCTGCCAGATACCGATCGCACACAGCGCATAGAGGGCGGTGCTGCGGTCCTGCAGCCAGGCGAAGGCCGGCAGGCCCGCGCCGCGCAACAGTCCGTTCACCAGGCCGAATTGCGGATGCAGCATGAATTCCCACACCACCGCCATCGCGATCAGGGTCGCCATCACGGGCAGGAAATAGATCGTCCGATAAAGGCTGCGCAGGCTGGTGCCGCTCTGGATCAGGAGCGCGATCGCAAGGCCTGCGATCACGGCGCCGGGCACCACGACCACGACATAGGTCAGGGTGTTGCGCAGCGCGGTCCAGAACACCTTGTCGGCGAACAGGTCCTGGTAGTTGGCGAGCCCGATCCAGGAGAAATGCGGCGCGCCGAGCTGATAATCGGTGAAGGAGAGGGCGATCACGCCCGCGAGCGGACCCAGCAGCATGACCAGCATGAGCGCCGCGGCCGGCGCCACCAGCGCGTAGGCGGCGTATGTGCGCCGGCTGCCATGAACCGGCAGCGACCGCCTTGCGGCGCCGGCGGGGACAATGGCCGCGTCAATGGTCATCGAACCGTCAGACATGAGCCGGCTCTCGGACGCGCTCGGATTGCTCCGCCCGCAGCGGAATCCGCTTTCCCGCGGGATCGAAAACCTGCACGGCGTCGGAGGCGAAGCCGAAGGCGACGGGACTGCCCATCGCAGGCAGGTGCCTGACGTCGGCGAGCCGCGCGATCAGGCGCAACCCGGCGCCTTCGATCGCAAGGTGCACGAAGGCCTCTGCACCGAGGTTTTCCAGATGGACGACGCTTCCGGAGAACGGTCCTGTGCCGAGATCGATCCGCTCGGGGCGCACGCCGACACGGCATTCGCCCGCAGTCGCGCCGCACGCGAGCCGCAGAGCGGATCCGAGCACGTCGATGCCGCCGTCCTTCCTGACACGGCCGGGAAGGATGTTGATCTTGGGACTGCCGATGAATTCGGCGACACGGATGTCGCGGGGGTCGTTGTAGATCTCCGCGGGCGTTCCGACCTGAATCAGTTCGCCGCCCATCATGACGGCGATCCGGCTCGACATGGTCATCGCCTCGGCCTGGTCGTGCGTGACATAGACGAACGTGGCCTTGAGGCGGCGATGCAGCTCGGCGAGCTCGGCGCGCATGTGGACGCGCAGCTTTGCGTCGAGATTGGAGAGCGGTTCGTCGAACAGGAAGGCGAGGGGCTCGCGCACCATGGCGCGTCCGACTGCGACGCGTTGCCGCTGCCCGCCGGACAATTGCCCGGGCTTGCGCCGCAGCAATGGCGCGATATCGAGCTGCTCGGCGATGGCCGTGATGTCGGCGCGGATGCCCCGTTCCTTGGCGCGTCGGCCCGGCAGCAACGGGCCGAGCAGCGGCAGCCGTTCGATCGCGGAGAGGCGCCGCATCCGCAACGGCACGGCAATGTTGTCGAAGGTACTCAAATGCGGATAGAGCGCATAGGACTGGAAGACCATCGCGAGATTGCGCGCGCTCGGGCGAATGCCGTCGACAGGGCGGCCGTCGATATGGACCTGGCCGGAATTCTGCGGCTCCAGTCCGGCGATGATGCGGAGCAGGGTCGACTTGCCGCAGCCGGAAGGACCGACCAGCGAGATGAACTCGCCGTCCTCGATCCGGAAATCGATGCCTTTCAGGACGTCGGTCCCGTCGAAGGATTTGCGGATCGTGGAAAGCTCGATTTGCGCCATGCGCGCGGGTCCCCTGCTGCCTGTTGCGGCGCACGAGGAGTAGGGACGGCGTCTGACATTCACATAACGGTTAATGGCGTTGCTTATGTTGATCCCAGGTTTTGCTTTTGCTGCATCCTGAAGCCGGGATGCCGGTCTTGGAGTTGTTGTCGTGGCGTTGACGTCGTCGCGTGTCCGGGCGGTCAATGCGGTGTTCGACACCGGCAGCTTTGCCGCCGCGGCCAGGAAGCTGGGTGTGTCGCAGCCCGCCGTCGCGCAGTTGGTGCGCGATCTGGAGGCCGAGTTCGCCGTTGCGCTGTTCGACCGGCACGGACAGAACCTGATCGCGACGCCGTTGTGCCGGCGACTCTACGCTGCAACGAACCGTCTGCAGGCGCTCGAGGCGGATGCGCTGGCGATCCTGGAGCAGCGCGATGAGCTGTCGGGAGGCGAGCTTCGGATCGGGCTCGGCAACGCCATGCCGGGCATGGCGTTGATCGCGGCCTTTCGCAATCTGTATCCGAAGATCCAGATCAATATCGAGATCGGGAGCTGGTCTGCGATCATGGCGGCGGTGGTCGACCAGCGTGTCGACGTCGCCGTGCTGCCGGAGGTGCCGCAGGACAATCGCTTCCGTCGCGAGCCCTGCGTGCAGCAGCGCGTCGTCGCGATCTGCCATCCCGTTCACGACCTCAGCCGGGAATCGCGCGTGTCCGCCGTCAGCCTGATGCAATATCCGCTGGTGTTTCGAACCCGGGATTCCGCGACCCAGCGCGTCGTGGACAGGGCATTTCGCGCGGTCAATCTGCGTGCTGCTCCGGCGATCGTCGTCAACACGCGTGAGGGCATGCTGGAGGCGGTCGCCAATCGGCTCGGTGTCGGCTTCGTCTGGGAGCACGGCTCGAGCCGTATCGATCGCATCGCCAAGGTGGCGATCGCGGAAATCGAGGCGGAATCGCCCGAATACATCTTCTCGCTGGCCGGCAAACGCGGCAAGCTGGTCGAGTTGTTCTATCTGGCCAGAAGTCTTTCGCGCTCGGCGGACGGCGCCGACATCCTGTCCGCCCCGTGAAGCGATCGGCAGGCCGGCTCTTCCCGGTCGATCGCCTTCAGGCTGTGGCGGGATCATAGCACAACTGAGATGTTGCGCGGCGGGAATGTAACATATTTACGAATTTTTTGATGGGGAGTTTGGTCACTCGGCCCAAGATGGGCTATGCTGGTGTTGCGTCGAGAACAACAGAGACGTCGGGAGATGGCATGGGACACCGGCGGCAGACGGGGCTGCATCCATGATAACCCTACCCAGACTGGCCGCTGAATCCCTGGAGGAGTTCCTCGGCAGGTTCATGCGTCGCCGGTACGATGAGACGTCTGCCAATATCGTCGAAAGCGCGACCCGCACCGCGATGGAATGCATCGGCAATAGCGATGCGCTCTATCACAATATCGAGCATACGATGCTGGTGACGCTGGCGGCCCAGGCCATCCTCCGCGGACGAAGTCTTCATACCCATCTGTCGGCCGAGGATTACGTCCATGTTCTGATCGCCTGCCTCGCCCACGACATCGGCTATGTGCGCGGGCTGTTCGAGGAGGACGATTCCGACGGTTTCGTGATCGACGCGGCCGAAAACAAGATCTCGTTGCCGCGCGGCGCATCGGACGCGAGCCTGATGATGTACCACGTCGACCGCTCGAAGCTGTATGTGACGCGACGGCTGCGGCATATCCCCGGGCTCGATCCGGAACGCGTGGCCCGCGCCATCGAGGGAACGCGCTTTCCCGCCCGCGAGGGCCAGGAATATGACGACGAGGCCTCGATCCTGCGCGCGGCCGACTTCATCGGCCAGCTCGGCGATCCCAACTATCTGCGCAAGGCCAACGCGCTGTATTACGAGTTCGAAGAGGTCGGCATGAACCGTCAGCTCGGGTACGACTCGCCGGCCGACATCGTGAACCGCTATCCACAGTTCTATTGGAACAGCGTCGCACCGCACATCCAGACCGAGATCGGCTATCTCAACAAGACCGAGATCGGCCGGCAATGGATCGCCAACCTCTACAGCAACGTGTTCCGCGCCGAGCGCGACATCTCGCTGTCCGGTCCGCAGAGATAGCGGTGACCTTAGCCCGGAGAGCGAAGCGATACGGGCTACCAACTCCGTGAATCAACCATGCAAGAAAAAACCGTCACCACGGACGTCCTCGACATCGCCTATCGCGAATACGGCGCGCCCGACGGCTGGCCCTGCATCATGGGCCACGGCTTTCCCTATGACGTGAACGCCTATGCCGAGGCCGCGCCTGTTGTCGCCGAGGCCGGCGCGCGCGTTCTCGTGCCCTGGCTGCGCGGTTACGGGCCGACGCGCTTCCGCTCCGCCGGGACGCTGCGCTCGGGCGAGCAGGCCGCGCTCGGCGCCGATCTGCTGGCCTTCATGGATGCGCTTGGTATCGCGCGCGCCGTCGTCGGCGGCTATGACTGGGGCGGCCGCGCGGCCTGCGTGGTCGCAGCGCTCTATCCGGAGCGCGTGATCGGGCTGGTCAGCGGCAATTCCTACAACATCCAGAACATCGCCCGCGCCATGGAGCCGGCCTCGCCGCCGCAGGAGGCGGCGCTCTGGTATCAATATCTCTTCCACAACGAGCGCGGCCGCCGTGCGCTCGAGCGCAACCGGCGCGGCTTTGCGCGCCAGCTCTGGGCGATGTGGTCGCCGACTTGGAAATTCGACGACGCCACGTTCGAGAAAAGCGCGATGTCGTTCGACAACCCCGATTTCGTCGACGTCGTGATCCACTCCTACCGCCACCGCTACGCGCTCGTCGCGGGCGATACCGCCTATGCCGCCATCGAGGCGAAGCTGGCCGGCCAGCCGCCGATCCGGGTCCCGACGATTGCGATCGATGGCGACAGCGACGGCGTCAATCCCGGCACCATCAGTCACGCGCGCAAGTTCGAAGCCGCGTTCGAGCGGCGCGTCTTCACCGATGCCGGTCATAATCTGCCGCAGGAGCGGCCGGCCGAATGGGCGCGGGCCGTGATCGACGTGCATGAGCTGGCGACGCGATCGCGCTGAGACGCAGCCACGCGATCAGCAACTCGACGCAAGACCACCTTGCGGAACTCCGCTGAGCTGACGCGCTGACACAAAAGGCAGCACGCCGCGCGTTCGCCTCATGACGTCGCGCGGACGAAAATCATCGGGGAGAAACCATGAAAGCCGCTTTGGTCCTGGCCGCAGCCCTGGCTGCCGCCTGCCTGTCGACGCCAGCCGCCGCGCAGAAATCCTACGGCCCCGGTGTCAGCGACACCGAGATCAAGATCGGCAACACCATGCCCTATAGCGGGCCGGCCTCGCCGCTCAGCATCACAGGCCGGGTGATCGCGGCCTATTTCGACGAGGTCAACGAGAAGGGCGGGGTCGGCGGCCGCAAGCTCAACCTGATCTCGCTGGATGACGCGTTCTCGCCGCCCAAGACCATGGAGGCCGCGCGGCGCCTCGTCGAGGGCGATGGCGTCGCCTTCATCTTCGCCACCATGGGCACGGCGCCGAGTTCGGCGATCGCAAAATACCTCAACAGCAACAAGGTGCCGCAGATCTTCCTGATCAGTTCGGCCTCGAAGTGGAACGATCCCGCCAACATGCCCTGGTCGATCGCGCTGCCCTGGGCGCCGAACTACACCAGCGAGGCCGCGATCGACGTCGCCTATGCCCGCGCCAAGAACCCGAACGCGCGCTTTGCGGTGCTCTACCAGAACGACGACGCCGGCAAGGAATATCTGCGCGGCGTCAAGGAAGCCCTCGGTGCCGATGCCGACAAGGCGATCGCGATGGCCTCGAGCTTCGAGGTCACGGACCCCACCGTCGATTCCCAGGTGCTGACGCTGGCGAGCACCAAGGCCGACGTCTTCATGATCTATTCGGTGACGCCGCGCGCCTGCGCGCAGGCGATCCGGAAAGCTCACGAGGTCGGCTGGCAGCCGACCCGCTTCCTCGCGAGCGGCTGCGCCAACAAGGCGACGGTGATGGTGCCGGCGGGCCTCGACGCCGGCAAGGGCGTGCTCTCGCTCGGCTCGCTCAAGCCCTTCGTCGAGCAGCCGAAGGACGATCCGGCGATGACGGCCTATGTCGACTTCATGAAGAAGCGGCTGCCGAACGCGGACGTCAACAACGTCGCCGGCCTCTACGGCTACACCGTCGCCGAGGCATTGGTGGTGCTGCTCAAGCAGTGCAAGGATAATCTGACGCGCGAGAACATCATGGCGCAGGCGGCGAACCTGAAGAACGTGCCGCTGTCGCTGCTGATGCCCGGCATCACGCTCAACACCACGCCGCAGGATTTCCGCCCGATCAAGGACGGCTACATGTTGCAGTTCGACGGCAACGACTGGGTGGTGGCGAGCGAGCTGCTGAAAGGGACGTGAGGCGGGAAGCGGAGTAAGGGCGCGCTCCCTCCGCGAATTCGGAATCGTAGGGTGAGCAAAGGCGTCCTTGCGCTGTGCCCACGGTCGCTCAAGATGGAAGCAGGAACGTGGGCAAGCTTCGCTTTGCCCACGCTACGAGACTAACGCGGTCGGCGAGCGGGAGGATCAAAATGGACTTTCACCACTCCGCCCGTTCGCTGGAGCTGCAGGAGCGCGTCCGGCAGTTCATGCGGGCACATGTCGAGCCGGTCGAGGAGCTCTATTACGAGCAGGTGAAGCCGGAGGCTTCGCGCTACAAGACGCCGCAGATCCTCCAGGATCTGAAGCGGATGGCGCGCGAGCAGGGGCTCTGGAACCTGTTTCTGTCCGGCGAGCATGGTCCTGGTCTCACCAATCTCGAATACGCGCCCGTCAAGGAGATCATGGGCCGCATCCTCTGGGCGCCCGAGGTGTTCAACTGCTCGGCGCCCGATGTCGGCAACATGGAGGTGCTCGCCAATTACGGCACCAGGGCGCAGCAGGAGCGCTGGCTGAAGCCGCTCCTGGCGGGGAGCATCCGCTCCGGCTTCTCGATGACCGAGCCGCAGGTCGCCTCCAGCGATGCCACCAACATCCAGTGCGCCATCACGCGCGATGGCGACGACTACGTAATCAACGGCCGCAAATGGTTCACATCAGGCGCGATGAACGAGGATTGCGAGATCCTGATCGTGATGGGCAAGACCTCACCCGACGATCCCGACCGTCATCGCCAGCAATCCATGATCCTGGTGCCCAGGAACACGCCCGGCGTGAGCATCGTGCGCGACATGCTGACCTACGGCTATGACGACGCCCCGGCCGGCCACCCCGAGATCGTCTACGACAACGTCCGCGTGCCCGCGGAAAACATCCTGCTCGGCGAAGGCCGCGGCTTCGAGATCGCGCAGGGGCGGCTCGGGCCCGGCCGCATCCACCATTGCATGCGGCTGATCGGTTGCGCCCAGCGCGCGCTCGAATTGATGTGCCAGCGCGCCGTCTCCCGCGTCGCCTTCGGCAAGCCGCTGGCTGAACAAGGCTCGGTACGCGAGGACATCGCACACTCCTTCTGCGAGATCGCACAGGCGCGGCTGCTGACGCTGCAGGCCGCCGACAAGATGGACCGCGAAGGCAACAAGGCCGCGCGCGATTTGATCGCCGCCGCCAAGATCGTGGTGCCGAGCATGGCCGCCCGCGTCATCGACCGTGCCATCCAGATCCACGGCGCCGCCGGCGTCTCCCAGGACACGTTCCTGGCCCGCGCCTATGTCTACGCCCGCTTCATCCGCATCGGCGACGGCCCGGACCAGGTGCACCTGGCCGCGGTGGGGAAGGAACTGATCAAGCGGAGCGGGGTGATGGGATAACGCACAGCTTTCGGGCGATCGCGCAAAAACTGGTGCTCGCGTCTGGTCAGAAGGTAGCGTGGTATGCTTTGATGCCCTGAATCATTTGGTGCGTCACTGCCGACGTTGTTGCGCTCGGCACAAGAGCGAGCAGGTCGACAATGCGCAGTTTTGTCCCCCGCGGCCGGCCGTCCGGCGCGCGATCCGTCCTGGCCATTTTCGCCGCCATCGTGACGATCCTGGTCATTTGCAGCGGCCGACCCGCGCTTGCGGCCGTCGAGCCCTTTCCCGCGGATTTCAAAATCCAGCGCATCTCGGTCAACGGCGTCACCCTGCATGTCCGCGTCGGCGGGCACGGGCCGGCGGTCGTGCTCCTGCACGGCTTCGCCGACACCGGCGACATGTGGGCGCCGCTCGCCAAGGCGCTCTACAAGGACCACACCGTGATCGTTCCGGACCTGCGCGGCATGGGGTTGTCGTCCCAGGCCGCCGGCGGCTACGACAAGAAGACCCAGGGCGTCGACATCGCCATGGTCATGGACAAGCTCAAGGTCCAGAAAGCCGATCTGGTGACGCACGACATCGGCAACATGGTGGGCTACGCGCTCGCGGCGCAATATCCCGATCGTATCACCAAATGGGTCGTCATCGATGCGCCGCTGCCCGGCATCGGTCCCTGGGACGAGATCCTGAAAAGCCCGATGCTCTGGCATTTCAACTTCCGCGGCCCCGACGTCGATCGCCTGGTCAAGGGCCGCGAGCGCATCTATCTCGACCGCTTCTATAACGACCTGTCGGCCGATCCCAAGGCCATCGACGAGGCGACGCGTAAGCATTACGCGAAGCTCTACGCCCGGCCCGGCAACATGCATTACGCCTTCGAGCAGTTCGCGGCGTTCGGGCAGGACGCCAAGGACAACAAGGTTTTCGCCGCGACCAAGCTGACCATGCCGATCCTCGCGCTCGGCGCCGAAAAGTCCTTTGGCGAGCAGCAGGCTGCGGTCATCCGCGAGGTCGGCACCAAGGTCGACGGCGGCATCATCACCGGCTCCGGACATTGGATCATGGAGGAGCAGCCGGCGCAGACCGTGAGCAAGGTGCGCGCGTTCCTCGACGGGAAATGACGCGCGCCACACTTTTCTCGCCCGGGCCGATGTCGACGTCGCTTCATCCGCGCCGCGGTGGCAGTTTGTCAGGCGTGGCAGGGGACGGACCCGAATGCCGGCCCGCTACTTCCGCTGCTTCGGTTTGCTTGAGGGTTCTGGCGGCGCCGCGGAGACGGCGAATGTCACCCAGGTGCTCCATGTCGAAGCCCGGTTCTCGACCTCCACGTCCTTGTAGCCCTTGATATTCAGATATCCCTGATAGCCATCGGACATCGGGATGATGAAGCCGACCTGAGGCCCAATTCCGATCGCCCGCCCCCGGAAGCCGCCGAGCTTGGCCCCGGGACCGCTGTCATCGGTGATCTGCTGGTAGAAGTAGCCGGCAATGCCGATCTGGAAGTTCTTGCTCAGGAACTGCGAGGCCGCCCAGTCGACGTGGAAGTCGATGCCGTTCTGATACTGCAGATACGGGTTCATCAGATTGTAGGTGACGCCGGCGACCGCCGAGAATTCGTGGCCGGTCTTGGGATCGAAATACGTGTAGCCGCCGCCGACGTCCCACGCGACGAAGCCCAGATTGAGGTTGGCGAGGCGGTTCGGATCGTAGGTGCCGCTCGGGATGTTGCTGGTGATGTAGACCATCTCGCTGTGCACGCCCTGGTTCCACTTCAGCGCGCCCTGGTAATAGACGTCCGACAGCGTCGTCCGGTTGTCCGTCACGGCCCCGGAGATGGCGTTACCGCGTGGCCCGGTTAGCGTGGCATCGACGCCAAGCCCGACATTGCCGGGGGCGGTGACGATCCCGAAGGATGCCTGGCCGCCGAGAACCGGCGTCGGCGAGACGTAGGTAATTCCCAGCGCCAGGGCATCGCCATGCGCGTTCAAGCCCGCGACGACCGAGCCGCGCGCGCCGTTGCTGGTGACGAAGTTCTGCGAGGCGCCTGCATTGGCTTGCAGATGCAGATAGATCGACGCGTAGGCCCAACCCGGCACGGTCGGCGTCGCGGCGAGGCTGCCGAATATCCCGGGAAGCCAGAACCCGACGCCTCCCGCATCGGCGAAAGCGGGGGAGGGAATGGCGGCGACGGCCCAGCCGAGGGTCGCCATCAGCGCGCAACGTGCCCTTTTGCTCATGATGCTCTCCCCTGCTCAGAACGGATTGACGTAGTCGATGATCGAGATCTGCCGCAGCAGAACGCGGCGGATCACGTGGCTGACCTTGACGTGGTCGGTGAAGATGGCTGCGGTCCCGGTGGCGCCCGCGGGGAGTGCCTTCGCGAGTTCGGCGTCGTCGAGCGCCACCCGCACGACGAACGGGACAGTTTCGATGCCCTTGGGAGCGACCGCGGCGCCCGAGACCTGGGTCTGTCCCGTGGCGACGGCCTGCAGCACACTCTCGACCTTTCCCGAGAACACGCGTCCCGGAACGAACTTGAACGCGATCTCCACGGCGTGGCCCGGTGCGACGTAGCGGGCGTTGATCTGGTCGACCTCGATCGCGACCTGCGTGGCGGACGTGTCGATGAAGGCCATCACGGGCGCGGCTGAAAGATTTCCGACGCGGGCGCCCTTGCGCAGCGCGACGTTGGTGACGTAGCCGTCGGCCGGCGCGCGCACCACGGTCTTGTCGAGATTCCACTGGGCGTTTTGAAGCTGGGCCTTGAGCTGGTCGACCTCGGATTGCCGCTGCTCGACGTCGAAGCCGCGGCCGGCGTCCCGTTCGTACAGCGACGTCATCTGGCTCAGGCGCGTGCTCGACAGCTTGAGCTGGGCCTCGATCGCCTTCACCTGGGCGTCGTAGGGCGTGGGGTCGATCCTGAAGAGGACATCGCCCTGCTTCAGGGGCGCATTCGGCCGAACCGGAACGTCCATGACCTCGCCAGCGACGTCCGGAACGATCGAGACGGCATTGCGATAGACCAGTGCCTTGCCTTGCGGAGCACCCCATCCCATCGGAATGAACAGGCCGATGTTCAGCAGCAGCAGCACGACGAGCGGCGAGGCCTTCCAGAACGCGTTGAAGCGGATCGCGCCGACCCAGACCAGCGTGAACAGCAGCGCCAGATAGAGCGCCATGAGGGCGATCATCATGGCCGGGGCTCCACCGTCCGCTTCGCCGGGACGTCGACATAGGCCCAGATCATTGCGACCGGCCACAGCACGAAGCCGAAGATGAGTGTGATCCAGCCGGCGATACTCACCGCCTCGGCCCAGGGGTGTCCTCGTCGCCTCGCCACGTGCCCCGGCAGCGACCCCATCAGCCAGATCACCAACACGATCACGGCGAGCACGATGATCAAAACGATCCAGGCGAAGAGATCGAGACCGCTCATGGACTCACCGGCTCGGCCTGCGGAAATCTCCACGTCCCGTTGAGGATTTCCATACGCGGCCGATAAAGCCGAACCATGTAGTTCCAGCCTTGCATGATCGGCAAGCAATTCGCGGCCTTGCCGTCGCAACTGCCGAAGCGAATCGTGATGGAGCCGTTTTGATCCTTCTTGGCCGTGATGTCGTTCAGCGTGTAGGCATCGAGCGCGTTCTTCTGGTAATAGCCTTCCGCGTTGTAGAGACTGATCGACCAGAATCCATCGACCGGAACATCCGCGACCGTCAGCCTGTATTCGGTCGTCCCGTCATTCTTCTCAGGGACGACGTTGAGGTAGATCGCATCGCGCGGCGCGTTCGCGCCCCAGGCAGACGCAGCCCCAATCAGGTATTGGACCGGATCGACCTCGTCCTTGGTACCGAAGGCGCGCCGCGTGTCTGTGACGGTGCTCGCCAGGACGAGCAGAGCCTCGCGGATTTTCTTTTGGCTCGCCTTGTCCCAATCCGGAATCTCAAATTTCCCCGGCCCTGCCGGTTGCGACACTTCGATCGCGTCCTGTAGGGCGTGAACCCGCTTGATGTCCTCGGGATCGTTCGGGTCGACCAGGGTCCGAACGCCGGCCAGCGCATACCGAGTGCCGATCCTGGCCTTGTCCAGCGTGTGCGGTCCCGCTCCATACTCGGTCGTCGTGTACTGGTCTTCGCTGATGATCTGCAGCGACATGAAGCGTCCTCCGGCCTCCGGCAGCGTGACCGTAGCCCGCCCGGCATCGAGGTCGAACACGCGCGTCGAGTAGAGCGTGTCGCGGTTGCCGCGGATGACGGTCTGATGATCTACAGGCAACAATTGTCGGATGTGGTGCCATCCGCCGAAGCCCCCAGCGCTCACGGAATTGCCGAAATAGAGATCGGTCTCGGCCCGGACGAAGTTGTCGACCGTCACAGGAATGGCATCTTGGGCGAGTACCGGCGCTGACATCATCCATACAAGCAGGAGAGCGGTGACCGCGTCTTTGGCGCTGAAAGTCACGTTCGTCATTGCGCCGCAATCCTCTCGATATCGGGCAAGCGCCAGGTCTTGTCGAAGAGAGCCTTCTGCGGGCCGTAGAAGCGGAAGATGATTTCCCATCCTCCGCCGGCCTTCGTCGGCACCCAATTGGACTCCTTGCCGGCAGGAGCCTTCGGGCCGAAGAAGATGTCGGCCGAACCATCCGCGTTGGTCTGCAGGCCCGGCGTGTTCGAGCCCCGGCTCGACCACTTGGTGTCCCTGATGAGACCGTGCGTGTCGCGATCGTAGACCGTGCCGGACCAGTAGAGCGACACCGGCGCGTTGGCCGGTACCGCCAGCCGGTACGTGCTGCCTCCGTCGAGCGGCCTGCCCTCCTTGTCCCGGATGGTGACGAGATAGAATTGGCCGCTGCCGAGGTGCTTCACGCTCGAGAATGCAAACGAATAGAACGCACCGCGGTCGTCGACCGGGTAGACGTTCGGCTTGGCGAAGCGATTGGCCAGCCCCTCGGTGACGTCGTGCGCAACCGGCAGCGCCCATTGTCCGCCTTCATAGAAGGGCGGCCTGAAGAGACCTTCGTACCGGACATCGAGCCATCTGTGTGCGTCCGTGGCCGCTTCCTCGAGCATCTTCTGCGCTTGAGGGCCGGGATCGAACGGTTTGCCCTTTTCGATGCCGATCGCCTTGACCTGATCGATCACGGCCTTGTCGCGTTCGAGCCACGGCTCCCGCTGGATGAAGCGGTCGAGCGACCGGAAAAAGCGGACGTCGTAGGGGATCGTGCTGTCGTAGATGACGTCGACCACGTCGACAAAGGCCGTCGGCGGCGGAGCGGCCGCCTGTGACAGCGGGTAAAGTTTGATCTGCTTGGCGTAAGCGACCGCCTTTGCGACATCGGCCCCGCTGCCGCTGCCGACGTTCGAGCGCAACAGCGCGTAACCCATGTTCGTGTCGGATGCGAGCGCGATGTAGCCCTCAGGGGTCTTCTCGACGTAGCCGGGCGGGAGGATGAGATACTTTCCGCCCTTGCCCTTGTCCGCTCCCGCCGGTCCCACGTCATCGAGCGCGGCTTGCCAGGCATCCATGATCGTTCCGGTGATTTCGCCTCCGCTCGCCGGCGGAATTTCGAGCACCATCGGGCCGTTGCCCTTCGTGTCGATGAAAGGCATCAGGTAAATCGTGCTGGGATTGGGCGTGAGCGTCTGGTTCTTCCAATCCGGAATGCGCGACCAGAATACGATCTGGTTTTCCCTGGCGCCGGCCTTCAACGCGGCCTGCAGCATCAGCTCGAAGTTGACGGCGGGCAGGCCCCAGATCACGGCTTGGATGGCGCGGCTTCGCACGAGGCTGTCGTCGGCGGAGGGGGCCTGCGCGAAGGCGGTGCTCAAAGGGCAGAGTAGTGAGAGCGTGACAAGCAGTTCTTTTCTCATGGTGAAACTCTCAAGGCTTCTCACGAAAGATGGTCTTCCAATCCTGTTTCATATCCACGATGGTCCAGCCCTTCGCCATGGCTTCGTCCCAGGCCTTGTCAAGCTTGCCGACCTTCGATTGCCGGTCGTAGGCGTATTCGCGCACCTCGTCGGTGTGATGCACGATGCCGGCAAAGCGCGCGCCTGATCCCGCCATGGTCCATTGCAGCATCTGATGATCGCCGTCGGAGTTGCCGAAGGCGAGGATCGGGCGGCGACCGATCATCATGTGGATGCCGGAGGGCTTGCCCGGGCCATCGTCGATGAACTGCACCTTGGCGGTCTTCAGCAGCGACGGTTTTCCCGCGGCATCGAGCTGGTATTGCGTGACGCCGGAGGAGCCGACGACTTGCTCAGGCGGAATCCCGTAGGCCTTCTCGGCCCACACCCGCATGAACTCGACGCCGCCACCTGATACGATGAAGGTCTTGAAGCCACTGACGCGCAGATACGCCAATAGCTCGACCATCGGCTGGTAGACGAGCTCGTTGTAGGGGCGGTTGAAGCGCGGATGCCGTGCGGTCGAAAGCCAGTCGGCAACGGATTTTGAGAACTCATCCGTGGGTATGCCGCTATGCGCGGCGGTCACCAGCGTCAGCAGGGCCTGCTCGCCCTGTTCGGCCAGCGCTGTCCTGTCGCCGGCGAGAAACGACTTGAATGGTTCCTGCTGCTTCCATTCGGGGTGTTTTGGCGCCATTGCCTTGACGCTGTCGAGCGCGAAGGTGGCCTGGAAATATTCAGGCTGCTCGCACCACAACGTGCCGTCATTGTCGAACACGGCGATGCGCTCTGGCACGGGTACGAAGTCCGGGTTGCCTTCGCGCGTGACCCGCCCGACAAAATCGACAATGGCCTGCCTTGCGGAACCGCTATTCCACGACGGCAACGGATCGACCTGAGCGACCGTCGCCGAAACAGGCAGAAGCACGGCCAGCAGCGCAGCGAGCGTGAAGCGGCGAGTGAAATTCATGGACTAGCTCCTCGATGCCGAGGGACAGCCGGTCCGCCGACCGTCCGACGTTCAATGCTAATGTGCTGGCTCCAGGCTCCTCTGCATCTTTTCGATAAGCTGATCGATAGAGAAACTCGACGGCCGCTGGCTCGGGGGGTATTCCTTGAAGGTCGCGAGAAACGGCCCGACGATGGCCTGTGACGCCAGGAAAGGCGCGGGATTCGAAGTAAACCAATCGTAGTAGGAGTTCGACGTTAGGTCGGCGCGTTCGTAGGGATCGGAGCGCAGGTCGAACATCTTTGGTACCCGCAGCTTGGTGAACGGCTCCGCCCATATCCGCAGCGTACCGCTGGCGCGCTGCTCTTCGAATACGATTTTCCAGTTTTCGTAGCGCATGGCGACCAGGTCGCCGTCGTCGTTGAAGTAGACGAACTCCTTGCGTGCGCTGTTCGCCTGCTGACCCGTGAGATACGGAAGCTGATTGTATCCGTCGAGGTGCACCTTGAACGTCTTGCCACCGACCTGATGCCCCTTGAGCAGCTTGCTCTTGATCTCGGGATCGCCAGCTGCGGCAAGGAGCGTCGGCAGCCAATCCAAGCCGCTCACGATGTCATTCGATATCGAGCCGGGCTGAATTCGACCCGGCCACCGGATCATGCACGGGACGCGGAATGCGCCCTCCCAGTTGGTGTTCTTCTCGCTGCGGAAAGGGGTGGTTCCGGCATCGGGCCAGGAGTTCTGATGAGGGCCGTTGTCCGTTGTGTAGAGGACGATGGTGTCGTTCGCGATGCCGAGATCGTCGAGTGCCTTCAGGACGGCTCCGACGGTCGCATCCGTTTCGATCATGCCGTCGGCATATTCGGTTCTGGATGTCAGGCCCGGCTGGTCGCGATGCGAATCTCGCACGTGTGTACGGAAGTGCATGCGGGTCGTATTGAACCAGCAGAAGAAGGGCGTGTTCACCCGCGCCTGCCGCTGCATGAAATCGATCGCGGCCGCCGACGTTTCGTCGTCGATGGTCTCCATCCGCTTTTTGGTGAGGGGGCCGGTATCTTCGATGGTCTGCTTACCGACCCGGCCCCAGCGCGGGTGCTCGGTCGGATCGTCCCGGTCGGTCGCCTTGCAGCGCAGAACGCCGCGCGGACCGAGCGTGTCGCGGAAGCGCGTGTCGCGCGGATACGTGCGCGATTCCGGATCTTCTTCGGCGTTGAGGTGGTAGAGGTTGCCGAAGAACTCGTCGAAACCGTGCACAGTCGGAAGATATTCGTTCCTGTCTCCGAGATGGTTCTTGCCGAACTGGCCGGTGGCATAGCCCATTGGCTTGAGCAGTTCGGCGATGGTGGCGTCGTTGGCTTGCAGACCGACTGATGCACCGGGCATACCGACCTTCGACAGCCCGGTGCGAAGCGTGCACTGGCCGGTAATGAAAGATGAGCGCCCCGCCGTGCAGCTCTGCTCCGCGTAATAGTCGGTGAACATCATGCCTTCGCGAGCGATGCGGTCGATGTTCGGCGTCCGGTAGCCCATCAGTCCGAACGAATAGGCGCTGATGTTGGTCTGCCCGATGTCGTCGCCGAATATAACGAGAATGTTCGGCCTGCGGCCGGATGGGCTCGCTGCCGGGACGGGAGAACCCGGTGCGGCGTTCTGCGTCTGCGCGAACGCGTCGGTTGCGACCGTCGCCGCGACAAGCGCCGTTCCACTCAGAAGGATGCTGCGGCGATTGGGATTTGACTGCTTCTTTTCGCTCATCGTTCACTCCCATTTCTAACGACGCATCTGAAGCCGACGTGGCTGGTCGAAGTATCGACAGGCTCGGCGTGGCGCGCCGCAGGCCTGTAGCGACGGCAGTAATTGGGCGCGCAAAGATGCGAGCCTCCCTTCAAGACTTTCCTTGGGATCCTGATGTGAGGCTGGCAGGAATCGAAGCTGGCGCTCTCGGGACCTCCGCGCGGATTTTGCGGAATGCAACAAGGCTTGCGCGCATCGGCGTCATGCCGGGCCGACCACCAATCGGCAGTCCATTCCCAGACGTTGCCGATCATGTCGTGGACGCCGTATCCGTTGGGCGGGAAGGCCATCACCGGCGAGGTGCGTGCGAAGCCGTCCTCGCAGCGGTTCTCCAGCGGGAAGATGCCTTGCCAGGTGTTGGCCATGTGCCGGCCGCCCGGATTGAACGCGTTGCCCCAGGCGAAATCTTCGCCATCGAGTCCGCCACGCGCGGCGAATTCCCACTCCGCTTCGGTCGGCAAATCCTTGCCCGCCCATGTCGCGTAGGCCAGCGCGTCGCTGTAGGACACGTGAACCACCGGATGGTCGTCGAGATCCCTGATGTTGCTCTTGGGACCGTAAGGGCGACGCCAGGTCGCGCCCTTCATGAACGTCCACCACTGACTCCAATCGTTGAGATCGGTCACCCGCGAGGGCGGCGAGAACACCAGCGAGCCCGCATAGATCATCTCCGGCCGGGCGCCGGGATAGTCCTTCGGATCCGGAACGATCTGCGCCGTGGTGACGTGGCCGGTCGCGTTGACGAACGCCTTGAACTGCCGGTTGGTCACCGGCGTGCGATCGATCCAGAAGCCGTCCACGGCGGCGCTGTGGCTCGGAGCCTCTTCGGGATAGTGATGGTCGGATCCCATTCGGAACGTGCCGCCGGGAATCCAGATCATGTCCTCGGTCGACGCCTCACCTTGACGCCTGTGATCGATCGATGCCTGCAACATGGTGGCGCCCATCCGCTGCGGCTACTGGCAATAATCCCAGAAGCCCTGCGTGCGGGACGGATCGGTGTAGTACCAGCACATCCCGGGCGCCGGCGCGGCACCGGCCCACGCCGCTGCGGTCGCCGCCGTCACAAAGCCGATCGCAGCGCCTGCAGCGATCGCGCCGCCTGCAGGCCAGCGATACCAGCCGGGCCGAGCCCAACGCACGCCGCCGCCGTGATAGCCAGGCCGGACCACGGTGGTTCGACGCACTGCGACGTTGCCTCGAGGTCCGACCACGGCGGTGCGGCCGCGATAGGCCGCCCCTCGGGGGCCGACGACGGCGCCGCCACGATGAACGACGGCGCCACCGCGCGGTCCGACTGCAACGCGTCCACCGCGGCCGGCGGCGCGTACCGCGATGATCGCGGATGACGCAGCCTGCGTCTGGAGTGCTGTCGGGGGCGGCAAGGGAGCTGCTGAAAGCGGTTCGGGGGGCAGGGCCCCCAGCGAAAGTGCGACAAGTGAGAGTGAGATGGAGATTGAACGAGAGACAGACTTGCAAACGATAGCACGCATGCTTCCAATTCCCTCCAGGAGCGCCCTCCCGGGCCGAGCGGCGTCTTTGGCGCCTGTTTCCTCAAAGAACGGACAGGCAGATTAGACTCGGACGCGCCATGGGCGTTATGCGAATCGTGCCAAATCGTCAGGAGCGGAGGATGTTCTGCGGTCTTCTCTCTCGGCGACCATTGCGCCGAAGCGTCTCGCGAGGATATTCGTCAAACAGCGCACGGTATTGCTGCGCGAAGCGGCCGAGTTCCAGGAAGCCCAGTTCGGTCGCGGTTTCGATGACACCGGTTTCGGGGCTTGCCTGCCGCAGTCTCAGATGAACCATCGATAGCCGCTTGGATCTCAGGAAATCGATCGGGCCGGTTCCCACCGCCTCCTCGAACGCCCGATAAAGGGTTCTTCGCCTCAGCTTCATCTTCGCGCAGATCTCGGAGACATGGATCGCGCGATGACCGTTTTCTTCCAGATATCTTTCGACCTCTCGCACGATCCTGACAGAGGAGGGAATTGTCCGTTCGCTGTCGGCGGCAAGCTCATGTGCAACCGGCCCCAGGAAAGCGTCCACAATCGCCCGCTTCCAATACTCGGCAGCCCCATGGGTTCTGAGGCTGCCGTCCTCCAGTCTGCCGACGAGCAGAGCCATCAAGGCCTCGAGAGATGCCGTGCGACGTCCGCCGAAACGAAAGTGCCGCCGCTTGAGCCAGAACCCGGGGTCCGACATGCAGTCCTCGGCCGCAAAGAAGCCCGGAAGCTCGCCGGGATCGCACATCAAGCCGGCAAAGCGTGCAGGGCCTCCATAGTATCTATCGTGCTCGCCCCCGGGCGGGTGGACGATGACGTCGCCGGAAGCGACGGGTTCGGTCAGGCTGCGGGATTCACCAGAGCAGCCCAGCAGAGTTCCGACCACGAGCTTGTCGCGACTGAATACGCCGGTCGCACGAACAGGAACTGAAAAGTGGCCGCGGCTGAATGCGACATTGTCGATTTGCCCGCGCGTGATCTCGCCGGAAACCCGTCCTCGGCCGAGCTGGACGATTTCGATGTTCGTGTTGCCGATCGGGTTTGTCAGCTCTTCAATGCTGTCGAGACGCTCGGAGCGGACGTTCAAGCGAACATCGTCCTCTGTCGTCCAGGCCCGTCCCACTCGCTCCTCCCTTGCAACAGGTTGCGTGTGCCGATGCGAACCCGCCGCACTGCGCGTTCGCTGTTCCTGAGTCCCGATGTTCCCCGTTCTGGAGACTGGGCCGAACGCTCACTCGCCAAGGGGCGCCACGGTGAGCAATCTGCCGGCGGCATGGTCATCCCTTTGCAGAGAGCCTGCCTATTCCCGAGACACGTAGTCGTTGTTCTCTGAGCTTTGTCGACCTTAGGAGGATCGACCCACATTGGCAACATGCCGCTTGGTCGCATCAGCGTGACAGCGCGATGGATGTCTTGATGGTGGCCGCTCGCGCTGAGGAGACGTCGGCCTCGGCCCGTCGCTGACTTGCCGTGTTGGGTTCCGCTCTTGCTGGCGGACCTGACACGACCGGGCGTCGGCCGTGATGACACGACACCAGTGTTTTGCCCGACGAGTCAAATTGTATTTCGTAAAATCGGCAGATCGTCCGACGGCCAACTCACTGATTCAGTTGGTGCCGGCTACTGTGCATGGGGTTGTTTTTCACTTTTTGGGTGAAGGGCCGTCACCCCGCCTTGGCGATACGCCCGTCGGCCGCGCCTGCGCGAAGGTTCTGGAAGAACTTCTCCACCTCGCGCGACAGCGTGTCTGCGGTTTCGGTCAGGCTGCCCGCCGCCGTCAGCACCGAGGATGCGGCGGTATCGGTCTCGCCGATGGCGTCGCGCAGCGAGGTGATGTTGGCGACCAGCGTCTCGTTGCCTTGCGCGGCACTTTGCGCGTTGGACGAGATCTCGCGCGTGGCGGCGTCCTGCTGGCCGATGGCGCCGGCGATCGCGGAGGTGACCTCGTTGATCTCGCGCACCGCGCCGCCGATCTCGCGCACGGCATCGACTGCGTTGCGGGTCGAGGCCTGGATCATCGCGACGTTCTCGCTGATCTCCGCGGTGGCCTTGGCGGTCTGGCCCGCCAGCGCCTTCACTTCGTGGGCGACCACGGCAAAGCCGCGGCCGGCTTCACCGGCGCGGGCGGCTTCGATGGTGGCGTTGAGCGCCAGCAGATTGGTCTGCTCGGCGATCGCCTGGATCAGGCTGAGCACGCCGTCGATGCGCTGCGTGGCCGCGGCGAGGCTTTCGATCTCCGAGATCGACTTCTCGGTGCGCTGGCCGGTCTGCTCGACCGCGCCGGCGCTCTGCCGCACCTGACGGCCGATCTCTTCCACCGAAGCCGACAGCTCCTCGGCGGCGCTCGCCACCGCCGTGACGTTGTGAGAGGCCTGCTCGCTGGCATTGGCCGCCGTGCCGGCACGGCTGTTCGCATCCGCCGTGACGCGGGTGATGGTCTGCGCGGTCTCGCGCATGGTGGAGGCGTTGTCGCTGAGGCCGCGCATGATGGCGCCGATCGCCTCGCGAAATTGCTCGACGGATTGCTCGATGTGGCGGGCACGCTCCTCGCGCGCGGCGGAATCCTGCGAGACCTGCGAGGCGAGGTTGCGGTTGCGGCCCATGGCCTCCTGGAACACCTGGATCGCGCGCGCCAGCGCGCCGATCTCGTCGGCGCGGTCGGAGTGCGGCACCACGACGTGCTCTGCGCCGTCGGCGACCTGCTTGATGGTGGCGGTGATCGCGGCGAGCGGCCGGGCGACCGAACGGGCGATGATGACGATGCCGATCACGACGAGGGCCAGCGCCACGCCGCCGAGGCAGGTCAGCACGAAGGAGAGGGTGCGGTTGGTCTCCGTCTCGCGCGCGATCTGCTTGGCGCGCTCGGCATAGACCTTGGACAGCGCCTCGAGGTCCTTGTTCAGCGCCGAACGCACGGCCCGGTTGGCGTCGTTGTCGCCCCATTCGCGACCAGCGGCCGCGTTGATCTCGACGCCGCGGCGCACCAGCTCCTTGCGGAACTCGACGAACTGCTCGATGCGCTTCTTGAAGGTGGCAAACTGCTCGGCATCGTCGGCCCTGACGATGGTCTCCCAGCGCTTCACGACGTCGAGGATCTGGGCGTTGAACTTGAGCAGGCCCTCGCCGTATTTCTTCACGACGGGCGGTTCGGTCGACATGTAGACGCCGCGCGATTCCATCACCACCGCATAGACCAGCGAGTTGACGCGCTCGACGTTCAGCGCAGCGGCGTTCGCCGTCTCGATCGCGCTGGTCAGGTCGGCGCTGCGGCGGCTGTTGTAGTCGGACAGCATGGCGATTGCCGCCGTCAGCAGCGCGAACAGCGCGAAGATGGCATAGAGCTTGGTGGCAAGCGTGAAGCGGCCTGCCAGCTTGGCGGCATTCCCAGATCGGTCTGATGTCATGGTGTTCAGGGGCCCGGAATGGCCGAAAGCGGCCGGTGAGCGCGGTTGTCTAAAATTCATGCAAAACTATGCAGAACGAAGATGGACGCGGCGTTAACGCGGGGGCCGGGAAGATGGTCGCCCGGTCGGCAGAATGGCGAATTATTTCAGCTGGTTGGCGGGGTGTTGCCGGTTTTCTGCAGATCCCCGCCGGGCGGACCCGTCGAGAGCCCCGACATTGGCGTGCATGCCGGCCGCCAAGCGCGTATTCCCTGACGGAGGGATCGCCTTCAAGATCGATCGGACTCGGCCACCGGCCGACGAACCCCGGAGAGGCCCTTGGTCTACCGCCACACCATCGACGCCACGACCCACACGTTCCCGGACCTGCGCGATCTCCTTGCCAAGGCGACGCCGCCGCGCTCCGGCGACCGCTTGGCCGGGATCGCCGCCGACACCGCCGAGCAGATGATCGCGGCGCGGATGGCGCTTGCCGACGTTCCGCTCGCAAGATTCCTGCAGGAAGCCGTCATCCCCTACGAGGCCGACGAGGTCACCCGCCTCGTCATGGACAGCCATGACGCGAAGGCCTTCGCGCCGGTGGCATCCCTGACGGTCGGCGGCTTCCGCGACTGGCTGCTGTCGGATGCGGCGACGCCCGAGGTCCTGAAGACGCTCGCGCCCGGCATCACGCCGGAAATGGCGGCCGCAGTCTCGAAGCTGATGCGCAACCAGGATCTGATCCTGGCGGCGCGGAAATGCGCGGTCACCACCGCCTTCCGCAACACCATCGGCCTGAAGGGCCGGATGAGCACGCGGCTGCAGCCCAACCATCCCTTCGACGACGCCAGGGGTATCACCGCCTCGATCCTGGACGGCATCCTGCTTGGGGCCGGCGATGCCTGCATCGGCATCAACCCGGCGAGCGACGATCCCGCCGTCATCGCCCAATTGCTACGGCTGCTCGACGAGATCATCACGCGGCTGAAGATTCCGACGCAGGGCTGCGTGCTGACCCATGTCACGACGACGCTGTCGCTGATCGGGCAGGGCGTCCCGGTCGACCTCGTCTTCCAGTCGGTCGCCGGCACCGAGGCCGCCAATCGCAGTTTCGGCATCGACCTTGCCCTGCTGAAAGAGGCGCAGGAGGCCGGGCTGTCGCTGCGGCGCGGCTCGGTCGGGCAGAACGTGATGTATTTCGAGACCGGGCAGGGCTCGGCGCTGTCGGCGGGCGCCCATCACGGCGTCGACCAGCAGACCTGCGAGGCGCGTGCCTATGCGGTCGCCCGCGCCTTTGCCCCGCTGCTGGTCAACAGCGTGGTCGGCTTCATCGGCCCGGAATATCTCTACGATGGCAAGGAAATCATCCGCGCCGGGCTGGAGGATCATTTCTGCGGCAAATTGCTCGGCCTGCCGCTCGGCGTCGACATCTGCTACACCAATCATGCCGAGGCGGACCAGGACGACATGGACAATCTGCTGACGCTGCTCGCCGCCGCCGGTGTCACCTTCATCATGGGCGTCCCCGGGGCCGACGACGTCATGCTGAACTACCAGTCGACGTCTTTTCACGACGCGCTCTATGTCCGTGACGTCTTCGGTTTGCACCGCGCGCCGGAATTCGACGATTGGCTGGCGCGGTCGGGCATCACGGGTGCCGATTTCCGCATTGCCGGCGATGCAGGCCTGTTGCCCGATTTTGCCTCGCGACTGATCGCCTGAGGCGGTTCGGAGCGTCGCGCCCGCCTCGGAAACTATCTGCATCCTCCGGAATTATGCTTGTGCCACAATATTGAGAAATTCCGGCGGCAGCATTACGCTATGTGTCTGGCTGGCAATTTCCGCACCATCAGTCGAGCGTGGCGGGGGAGCTTAGATGCGAGCTGCAATTAACGGAACGGCCCGGCGGATTCTCTGCGTGTTTCCGCGTTACACCTCCTCGTTCGGTACGTTCGAGCATTCCTATCCCCTGACCGACGGTGTCCGCGCCTTCATGCCCCCGCAGGGGCTGCTGCTGATCTCCGCCTATCTGCCGCCGGATTGGCAGGTCAAGTTCGTCGACGAGAACCTCCGCCGGGCGACCCGGGAAGAGTTCGAATGGGCGGAAGCGGTCTTCGTCAGCGGCATGCATATCCAGCGCCAGCAGATGAACGACATCTGCCGCCGTGCGCATGAATTCGACCTGGCCGTCGCGCTCGGGGGGCCCTCCGTCAGCGCCTGTCCGGACTATTACCCCTCGTTCGACTATCTCCATGTCGGCGAGCTCGGCGATGCCACCAACCAGCTGATCGAAATTCTGTCGCGCGACACCTCGCGGCCGGAGCAGCAGGTGGTCCTCACGACCAAGGACCGGGTGCCGATGACGGAGTTTCCGATCCCGGCCTACGAACTCGCCGACGTGAAGAAATACATGCTCGGCAGCATCCAGTATTCCAGCGGCTGTCCCTATCAGTGCGAGTTCTGCGACATCCCGGGCCTCTACGGCCGCAACCCGCGCATCAAGGCGCCGGAGCAGATCATCGCCGAGCTCGACCGCCTGCGCGAATGCGGCATGACCGACACGGTCTATTTCGTCGACGACAATTTCATCGGCAACCGCAAGGCGGCGCTGGACCTGCTGCCGCACCTGATCGAATGGCAGAAACGGACCGGCTATGTGGTGCGGCTCGCCTGCGAGGCGACGCTCAACATCGCCAAGCGGCCCGAGATCCTCGAGAAGATGCGCGAGGCCTATTTCATCACCATCTTCTGCGGCATCGAGACGCCGGACCCTGACGCGCTGAAGGCAATGCAGAAGGACCACAACATGATGGTCCCGATCCTGGAGGGCGTGCGCACCATCAACTCCTACGGCATGGAGGTCGTCTCGGGCATCATCATGGGGCTCGACACCGACAAGCCGAACACCTCGGAGGCGCTGCTCGCCTTCGTCGAGGAGTCCCGGATTCCGCTGCTCACGATCAATCTGCTTCAGGCGCTGCCGAAGACGCCGCTGTGGGACCGGCTGGAGCGCGAGGGGCGCCTGGTCGAAGACGATGGGCGCGATTCCAACGTCGACTTCCTGTTGCCCTATGACGAGGTCGTCGCGTCCTGGAAGCACGCCATGAGCGTCGCCTACCAGCCCGAGAAGGTCTTCGCACGCTTCCAGCATCAATGCGACAACGTCTATGTGCACCGCCTGAAGATGCCGGTGCCGGACGAGATGAAGACCTGGGCCAACATTCGCCGCGGTCTCGTCATGCTGCGCAATATCTTCTGGAAGGTCGGCGTGCTCGGCGACTACAGGCGCGTGTTCTGGAAGTTCGCGCTGGGGCGCATCAAGCGCGGCGATCTAGAAGGTTTGATCGGCTGCACCCTGATTGCACACCACCTCATCACCTTTGCGCGCGCGGCCTCCAGCGGCAAGCAGAACGCCTCGAATTATTCGATCCGGCTGCGCGAAGCCGCCGTTCCCGCCGAATGACGCGCCGTGTCTGATCCGGCCCTGCCGCGCCGTCCGACGCTCGATCTGCGGGCGTTCACGCCCGCCCGCGTCGCGCTCGGGCGCAGCGGCGCAAGCGTGCCGACGAAGGCGCTGCTCGATTTCACGCTGGACCATGCCCGCGCCCGCGACGCCGTGCATGCCGCTTTCGACGCGCCGCAATTGGCCGCCGATCTCCGCGCGCTGGGACTTGCCGTCACTGAAGTGAGCAGCCAGGCGGTCGACCGCAGGGACTATCTGCGGCGGCCGGATCTGGGACGGAGGCTCGCGCCCGGCGCGGTCGAAGCCCTGGGACGAGCGGTCTCTACGCCGTGCCAGCTCGCGCTCGTGATCGGCGACGGCCTGTCCGCGGCGGCGGTCCACGCCCATGCGCTCGCCCTGGTGCGGCGCCTGCTGCCGCTGCTCGCGGAAGGGGAGCACGTCGCGCTCGGCCACGTCGTCGTCGCCTCAGGCGCGCGCGTTGCGCTCGGTGACGAGATCGGCGCCATTCTCGGCGCGCGCATGATCGTGACTCTGATCGGCGAGCGGCCGGGCCTGTCGGCGCCGGACAGTCTCGGCGCCTATCTGACCTTTGCGCCGAAGCCCGGCCGAACCGATGCCGAGCGCAATTGCGTGTCCAACATCCACCACGCCGGGTTGAGCCATGACGAGGCCGCCCTCAAGATCGCCTGGTTGGTCCGCGAGGGGCTGGCCCGAGAGGTCAGCGGCGTGGCGCTGAAGGACGAGAGCGCGGACCGCGCGCCGCGTCGAATTGGCACATTCTTGGCCCGCTGAGCGGGAGCAGGACCCGAAATCGCCGCATGTTGATCGATTTGCCCACACTTCGCCTGCTTGCGAGAGGGGTGATTGACCTGCTAAACCGCTGCCGGCGATTTTCCGCGCATTTTCAAGGGGCAAGCCTCCCATTGGTATGGCGTTTTCAAGCCGTTCGCGGGGCGCAATAAGCTCTCAACACCGAGCCGATTTAGGAACTGGATAAGGCATGCTCGAAAAGCACAGCGAGAATGAGGTTCATGTCGACAAGGTCGAGCAGGGACCGGCGTCCTCGATCGCCTTCGGGCTGGAACGTCTCGGGCTGATCGCCGTCCGGGCGCCGATCGTCTCCTGCATTATCCTGCTCGCGCTGATCGTCGGCGCGGTGTTCGGCATCCACCGAATCAAGATCGACGATTCGCTGTCGCAGCTGTTCCGCTCCGACACCCGCGAATTCAAGCAGTATGAAGAGGTGACGAAGAAGTTCCCGGCCGAGGAATTCGACGTCCTCGTGGTGGTCGAGGGCAAGAACCTGCTGGCGCGGAACAATCTCGAGAAGCTGCGCGACTTCGTCACCGACATGCAGCTTGTCGAGGGCACGCGTGGCCTCGTCTCGCTGTTCTCGGCGCGCCAGGCGCCGGCGCCGGGCAAGCTGCCGGCAGCGCTGTTTCCGGCCGAGCTGCCCGAAGGCGCCGCCTACGACAAGTTCATCGAAACCGTCAAGAACAACGAGATCATCCGCGGCAAGCTGTTGTCCGAAGACGGCACGCTGGCGCTGATCGTGCTGTCGCTCGATCCGGAGGTCGTCGCCTCCAGCAAGCTGACCAAGACCGTCGCCGACATCCGCGCGCTGATGAAGGAAGACCTCGGCGAGACCGGGCTCAACGTGCAGCTCTCCGGCGTGCCGGTGATGCAGCTCGAAATCCGCAATGCCGTCGAGCGCGACGGGCTGACCTACAACATCCTCGGCATTCTCGCCGGTTGCGTCATCGCCATCATCTTCTTCCGCAAGATCTCGTTCATGATCGCGGCGGCGTTCCCGCCGATGATCGCGATCCTGCTGGCGCTGGGCGCGCTCGGCTGGGCCAATTTCAATCTCAACATGTTTCTGAACGTGATGACGCCGCTCATCATGGTGATCAGCTTCTCGGACTCGATGCAGCTCACCTTTGCCGCGCGCGACCGCCTGATCGCAGGCCAGGACAAGTTCACCGCGTTCAAGAACGCTGTGCTGGTGGTGGGCCCGGCCTGCGTGCTGACGCACGGCACCGCCGGCATTTCCTTCATCGCGCTGCAGTTCTCCGACTCCGATCTGATCCGCAAGTTCGGCGAGGCGGGCCTTGCCGCCACCATCATCGCGCTGGTCGCGGTGCTGTCGCTGGTGCCGGTGTTCGGCGTGCTGTTCGTGCGCAACGAGAAGGTCTTTGCGGTCAAGTTCCAGGGCGCCGACGCCGGCGTGCAGGCGCTGCGCAATTTCTGCTACTGGATCGCGGTGCGCATGGTGGGCCGGCCCGGCCTGTTCAGCCTGATCGCGGTGCTGTTCGTCGCCGGCCTCGGCGTCATCTACGCCAATCTGGAGCCGCGCTACCGGCTCGCCGACCAGGTGCCGGACAAGCGCCAGGCGGTTGCCGCCAGCGACCGGCTCGATGCCAAGCTCACCGGCGCCAATCCGGTCAACGTGCTGATCGCGTTCCCGAAGGGCGAAACGCTCTATTCGCCGGAGACGCTCCAGACCATCGCGGATGTGCACGCGACGGTCGAGAAGTCCGCAGGGGTCGGCAACGTCTGGTCACTCGAAACGCTGCGTCGATGGCTGGCGGAAAAGGCGGGCAGTGCCGACGTCGCCACGCTGAAGGAATATGTCAGCGTCATCCCGGAGCATCTGGTGCGGCGCTTCATCGACGCCGAGCAGGACGCCGTCGTGGTTGCCGGCCGCGTGCCGGACAAGGATTCGAGCCAGCTGCTGCCGATCGTCGACAAGCTCGATTCCGAGCTTGACGCGATCCGCAAGAAGCATCCGGGTTATGAGATCGCGGTGACCGGTCTCGCCGCCATCGCGGCGCGCAATTCGGCCAGCATGATCGAGAAGCTGAACCACGGCCTCACGATCGAATTCGCGCTGGTCGCGATCTTCATCGGCCTTGCCTTCCGCTCATGGGTGGTGACGCTCGCCTGCATCCTGCCGGGCATCTTCCCGGTGGTGATGTCGGGAACGGTGCTGTGGGCGATGGGCGAGGGGCTGCAATTCGCGAGCGTCGTCGCGCTCACCGTCTCGTTCGGCCTTGGCCTCAGCGCCACCATCCACTTCCTCAACCGCCTGCGCCTCGAGAACAAGCCTGGCGTCGGCTCCGCGCTCGCGGTGGAGCGGGCGACCGTGCTGGTCGGACCGGCGCTGATCCTGACCACGGTGGTGCTGGCCTGCGGCCTCGTCGTCACCGTGTTCTCCGACCTGCCGTCGCTTCGGCTGTTCGGCTGGCTCAGCGCCTTCTCGATGGTGATGGCGCTGGTCGCCGACCTCTTCATCCTCAGGCCGACGGCGATGTGGCTGATCAACCTGCACGCCAGGCTGCAGGGGACCGACAAGCCGGCGATCTGAGAGCGGGCGGCGAAGGCCGCCCTGCGCTCACGCCTCGATGCGCACGATCCCGTATGGATTGAACTTGAAATCGCTTTCGGCGTAGTCCTGCTCGCGCGACAGCGTGAGCTTGCGGTCGCGCAGCGTGGTCTCGACGCCGTGCTCCGCCATGGCGTCGGCGATCTCGTCCATCAGCATCACCGCGGACCGGTCGGCGCCGCGCGATTTTGCGACATAGACGTCCGGCAGGCCGACGAGGTGATAGCCGACGCTCTCAAAGTAGCGATCGCCGGCGAGCGGGCGCTTGCTGAAGGCAAGGCGACAGGCCTTGGTCACGGCGGGCGTCATGCCGAGGCCTTGCTCCGTCTTCGCGCCGTTGCGCGCCTGCTCGGCAAGGCTGCGCCAGCGCGCGACGCCGTGCGCGACACCGGCGCTTTCGCCCTTTGCGGCAACCGCGCCCGCATCGAACATCTCGTCCACGATCTGCAGCGCGGCGGCCGAACCGGCGGCTGTCTTCTGCTGATCCATCGGCGGGCTCAGCACGTAGAGCACCGCCTTGTGGTTGGCGACCGCCGTCTCGTCCGCCGCGGACCATGCCCTCGGGAAGACGCGGTCCCAGCACACGCCGAACGACCGCGCCATGTTCGGATCGGGTCTTGCCCGCGAATAAGAGCGGTCGATCTCGAAGCCGAAATCGGCGATCGTCTTGGCCACGGCCTTCGGCGGTTGCAGCAGGCTGTCGTCCTTGCCGAGGAAACAGAGCACGTGACGCGGCTTCACGGACGAAGGCTGCATGGTCGCTCCCTGCGGATCGTCGGCGAAAGCGCGCGTGGCGATGAGGAGTCCGGCGGCCTTGAGCAGATGTCTGCGAATTGGGTCCATCTCGGCAGGTCCGTCCAGGATCGGCTCGTGTCAGCAAAAAGCCCCCGGCTCGCGAGAACCGGGGGCCCTATGTCGCTCAGGCGAGACGAGAGTCTCAGCTCTTCGTCATGGTGATGTTGACGCCGCGAATTTCGCCCTTGGAGGAGATCTGCACCGTCTGCTTGCTGCCGTTGGTGCGCAGCGAGAGGTTGGCGGCAAAGCCGTTGGCCTCCACGAACACGTCGATCTGGCCGCCGCCGGCGGTGCCCTGCAGATTGCCGAAGATGTTGCGGCTGGACTCGCTCCAATTGCCGGAGATGCGCTCGCCCTGGCTCGTCACGTCGCTGGTGAGGTCGAACTTGTAGCTGTCGGAGGCGCAGTGCAGGGCCTGCTTCAGATTGAGGCCGCTGCCGGCGACCTTGTAGTCGGCCTTGCAGCGAATCCGTTCGGTGGAGCCGTCGGACAGCGACACCGTGCCGGTGCCGGTCCACGCGCCGTCGAAACCGGCGAACGGGCCGGAGGACTGGGCGTGGCTCGCCGAAATCGAGAAGAGCAGCGCAGCCCCAATGCCGGCCGCCTTGATTGCCAGTCCAGATCGCCCAAAGAATGCCATCTCAAATATCCCGTTTTGGAACGACGCCCGCCTACGCGATAACGTCTCGCCACATCGAAAGTTTAGTGCTCCGAGCCAGTGTCAGGTTCAAAGCCCGGCTCCCAGAGATGGCGGTTCACGATGCCGCGTGCCAGCCCCGAATCCGCTGATTTGCACTGTTTCGGCATGTTTCCGGCGGGAAACGAGGTGCAGACAGATGCAGCGCTGCAACAGGTCTGCACGAAAACGCGTTGCGTCTGAATTATGACGTAGTATCAACCGCTTACATCTGTCAATGAGAGTTGAGGGAAGACCTGATTTGGTGGACGCGGCGCCAATTTGGCCGCATTTGCCAGTGCTTGTGCCTTCTCTGAGGCCGCTACAGAAGCGGCGACTTTGCCATCAGAACAATCCGTTCCGGTCGTCCGTCCCGTGCGGTCCGGGGCCGGTGCGATTCTGCCGCCAGAATGAAGGAATACAATGCGTAAGCTTTTCGTCGCTCTCACCCTGCTGTCGGCATCTGTTTCGACGGCGGCGTTCGCCCAGCAAGGGCGTGGCACGGATGCCGAGCAGAAGGCCTGCACGCGCGATGTGCAGAAGTTCTGCCGTCCGGTCATCGACCAGGGCGATTTCACCATCCTGGCCTGCCTCAAGGAGAACCGGGCCAAGATCTCGCAGGCCTGCGACCAGGTCCTGAAGACCCACAATCAGTAAGCCATTGGCCCACAAAGGCGGCCTTCGGGGCCGCCTTTTCGGGCCGTCCTGCGGAAGGGCAGCCATCGCCAGACAGGATTGGTTTTGCGGCCGTATTCCCCTATATGGGGGCCGCGGCGGATCGCCGGCATGAGCCCGCGAGCGAAGAAGCCCTTTCTGTCCAACGATTGTAAACCAGCCCTCGATGACCTCTGCGAGCGAATTGCGATCCGGCAAGGGTGACCGCGACGAGAATTTTCCCGTCGCGTCCTGGATCATTCATCCGCGTCATCGGGCCCTGATCCTGGCCTATTACAATTTCGTCCGCACCGCCGACGACATCGCCGACCACGCGACGCTCCCGCCCGACCAGAAGCTGGCATATCTCGACCTGCTCGAGGCGGAACTGCTCGGCCAGGGCGACACCCAGCTCGAGGCCGTCAATTTGCGCCGCGCGCTCGCCGAGCGCGGCATGGCGCCGCGTCATGCGCTCGACGTGCTGGTCGCGTTCCGCATGGACGTGACCAAGCTGCGCTACGAGAACTGGGACGAGGTCATCCATTATTGCCGCTACTCGGCGATGCCGGTCGGCCGCTTCATGCTCGACGTCCATGGCGAGAGCACCTCGACCTGGGCGGCGTCGGATGCGCTCTGCGCCGGCCTGCAGATCAACAACCACCTCCAGGATTGCGGCAAGGATTTCCGCGAGCTCAACCGCGTCTATCTGCCGCGCGATGCGCTGGCCGCACACGGCGCCTCGGTCGAGCAGCTCGGGCTGTCGCAGTCGCCGCCGGCGATGCTGGCCTGCCTGCAGGCGCTCGCCGCGCGCAACGAAGCGCTGCTCGACGAGGGCAGGCGGCTGGCCGCGGAGATCCGGGATTTCCGTCTCGGCATCGACGTCGCGGTGATCCAGGCCTATGCCGACCGCATCGTGCGCCTCCTGAAGGTGCGCGATCCCCTGCGCGAGCGGGTGCATCTGAACAAGTTCGAGCTGCTCGTCTTCAGCCTTGCGGGCATGCTCAGTGAAGCCGGCCACCGCGCGATCGGACGCAAGGCCCTTTCCAGACCGGGGACTGCCCATGACGCTTGAGGCGACAGCGCCCGGCGCCAATTATGGCTCGACCGCATCCGGCAGCTCGTTCTACGCCGCGATGCGCATCCTGCCGCACGACCAACGCGAAGCGATGTTCCAGATCTACAGCTTCTGCCGCCAGGTCGACGACATCGCCGATTCCAATGGTCCGCGCGATGAGCGGCTTGCCGCGCTTCAGGAGTGGCGCAACGACATCGACGCGCTCTATCAGGGCCATCCGCCGCCGCGGCTGAAGGACTACGTCGCCTCGGTGAAGACCTTCGGCCTCAAGCGCGAGGATTTCCTGGCGATCGTCGACGGCATGGAGATGGACGTGCCGCAGGACATCCGCGCGCCCGACATGGCGACGCTGGATCTCTACTGCGACCGCGTCGCCAGCGCCGTCGGACGGCTGTCGGTGCGGGTGTTCGGCCTGCCGGAAGAGGACGGCATCCAGCTCGCCTATCATCTCGGCCGTGCGCTTCAGCTCACCAACATCCTGCGCGACATCGACGAGGATGCCGGCCTCGGCCGGCTCTATCTGCCGCGCGAGGCGCTGCTGCATGCCGGCATCACCTCCGACGATCCGAACCGCGTGATTGCCGAGCGCGCGCTGCCGAAGGTCTGCCTGCCGCTGACGCAGCGGGCGAAGGCGCATTTCGAGAAGTCGGACGAGATCATGAACCGCAACAAGCGCCGCGTCGTGCGCGCGCCGCGGATCATGTCGAAATACTATCATTCCATTCTGGATCTCCTGATCGCGCGCGGTTTCAACGCGCCGCGCCAGCCGGTGCGTGTGTCGAAGATCACACGCATCCTGATCCTGCTCCGTTACGCTTTCATCTGATGCAAAAGACAGCTCACATCATCGGTGCCGGAATTTCCGGCCTCTCCGCAGCCGTTCGGCTCGCCAATGCCGGCTTCAAGGTCGCCGTGCACGAGGCGACGCACCAGGCCGGCGGCCGCTGCCGGTCCTATTTCGACGGCGCCACCAATCTCACCATCGACAACGGCAACCATCTGCTGCTGTCGGGCAACAGCCATGCGCGCGCCTATGCGCGCGCGATCGGCACCGAAGCCGGTCTCGTCGGCCCCGAGAGCGCGCAGTTTCCCTTCGTCGACATCAAGACCGGGCAGCGCTGGCAGATCGATCTCGGCACCGGCCGGCTGCCGACCTGGGTGCTGGACGAGGGCCGTCGCGTGCCCGACACGGGCCTCACCGATTACCTGAAGCTGGCGCCGCTGATCTGGGCGTCGGAGGAGACGCTGGTCGGCAAGTCGATTCCGACCGAAGGCCTGCTCTATCAGCGCCTGGTGCAGCCGCTGCTGCTCGCCGCCCTCAACGTCGATCCGCCCGAGGGCTCGGCGGGACTCGCCGGCGCGATCGTGCGCGAGACGCTGCTCGCGGGCGGACAGGCCTGCCGCCCCCTGATCGCGCGCGACGGCCTCAGCGCCGTGCTGATCGAGCCCGCCGTGAAGTTTTTGCAGGATCGCGGCCACACGGTTCAGCTCGGCCACGAGCTGCGCTCGTTCGCAACCGGTGACGGCAAGGCGACTTCTCTGAATTTCGGCGGCGAGGATTTGATCCAGCTCGGCGCCGGCGATGTCGTCGTGATGGCGGTGCCGCCGCGCGCGGCGACGAGCCTGCTGCCGGGCCTGAAGGCGCCGACCGAATTCCGCGCCATCGTCAACGCGCATTTCCGCTTTGAGCCGCCGCCCGGCTCGGCGCCGATCCTCGGCGTGATCGGCGGCGTGGTGGAATGGCTGTTCGCGTTCCCGAACCGGCTGTCCGTCACCATCAGCAATGGCGACCGTCTCGTCGACATGCCGCGCGAGGAACTCGCGCAGGCGATCTGGAACGACGTCTGCAAGGCCGGCGGTGTCTCCGGCGAGCTGCCGCCGTGGCAGATCGTGCGCGAGCGCCGCGCCACATTTGCGGCGACGCCGGCCCAGAATGCCCTGCGTCCGGGGCCGGTCACCGCGCTGAAAAACCTGTTTCTCGCGGGGGATTGGACTGCTACGGGATTGCCAGCAACCATCGAGGGATCGGTCCGGTCGGGTGACCGCGCCGCCGATCTGGTTCTGGCCGCCAAAGCATCCTGAAAGGCGGCCCTGACGGGCAAGTGTCCCGGTCAATTTCAATCGACTATCGGAGCAATCGAGCGACATGGATTCCGTGAACGCGACCAGCCGCGAAGCCCTTCAGCCGGGCATCTTGGAATCGAGCATTGCATCGGCGACCCAGGGCGTCCTCGGCTTCCAGCAACCCGACGGCCATTGGGTGTTCGAGCTCGAGGCCGACTGCACGATTCCGGCCGAATACGTCCTCCTGCGCCACTATCTCGCCGAGCCGGTCGACACCGTGCTCGAAGCCAAGATCGCCAATTATCTGCGCCGCATCCAGGGCGCCCATGGCGGCTGGCCGCTGGTGCATGACGGCGAGTTCGACATGAGCGCCAGCGTGAAGGCCTATTTCGCGCTGAAGATGATCGGCGATTCCGTCGACGCCCCGCACATGGTGCGCGCGCGCGAGGCGATCCACGCCCGCGGCGGCGCCATTCACAGCAACGTCTTCACGCGCTTCATGCTCGCCATGTTCGGCGTCGTGACCTGGCGCGCGGTGCCGGTGCTGCCGATCGAGATCGTGCTGCTGCCGTTCTGGTCGCCGTTCCACATCAACAAGATCTCCTACTGGGCGCGCACCACCATGGTGCCGCTGATGGTCATCGCCGCGCTCAAGCCGCGCGCCAAGAACCCGAAGGGCGTCGGCATCGACGAGCTGTTCCTGCAGGATCCGCGCGGAATCGGCATGACGGCGAAGGCGCCGCACCAGAGCATGGCCTGGTTCGTGCTGTTCCGCGCGCTCGATGCGATCCTGCGCGTGGTCGAGCCGATGTTTCCGAAGAGCCTGCGCAAGCGCGCCATCGACGCCGCGCTCGCCTTCACCGAGGAGCGGCTCAACGGCGAGGACGGCATGGGCGCGATCTATCCGCCCATGGCCAACATCGTCATGATGTACGACGCGCTCGGCAAGGACGAGAATTTCCCGCCGCGTGCGATCACGCGCCGGGGCATCGACAAGCTGCTCGTGATCGGCGAGGACGAGGCCTATTGCCAGCCCTGCGTCTCGCCGGTGTGGGACACGACGCTGACCGCGCATGCGCTGCTGGAGGCCGGCGGCGACAAGGCGGTGCCGGCGGCCAAGCAGGGCCTCGACTGGCTGATCCCGAAGCAGGAGCTCGAGGTGAAGGGCGACTGGGCGGTGAAGCGGCCCGACGTCCGCCCCGGCGGCTGGGCCTTCCAGTACAACAACGCCCATTACCCCGACCTCGACGACACCGCGGTGGTGGTGATGTCGATGGACCGCATGCGGCGGGAGCACGGCGCCACCGGCTACGATGCCGCGATCGCCCGCGGCCGGGAGTGGATCGAGGGCATGCAGAGCGACGATGGCGGCTGGGCCGCCTTCGACGTCAACAATCTCGAATACTACCTCAACAACATCCCGTTCTCGGACCACGGCGCGCTGCTCGACCCGCCGACAGAGGACGTCACCGCGCGCTGCATCTCGATGCTGGCCCAGCTCGGCGAGACCGCGGCGACCAGCAAGCACGTCGCCGACGGCATCGCCTACTTGCGCAAGACCCAGCACCCCGAGGGGTCCTGGTACGGCCGCTGGGGCATGAACTTCATCTATGGAACCTGGTCGGTGCTCTGCGCCCTCAACATGGCCGGCGTCCGCCACGACGACCCCATGATTCGCAAAGCCGCGGCCTGGCTGGCCTCGATCCAGAACGAGGACGGCGGCTGGGGCGAGGACGCCGTCAGCTACCGGCTCGACTACAAGGGCTGGGAGGCCGCCCCCTCGACCGCCTCGCAAACGGCATGGGCCTTGCTTGCTCTCATGGCAGCTGGCGAGGTTGATCACCCGGCCGTCGCCCGCGGGGTGGAGTACCTGATTGCAACACAAAACAAAAAAGGACTGTGGGACGAGCAGCGGTACACCGCCACAGGCTTCCCCCGCGTGTTCTATCTGCGGTATCATGGTTACCCAAAGTTCTTTCCGCTGTGGGCACTGGCGCGGTATCGGAACTTGCGGAGCACCAACAGCAGGGTGGTAGGGGTCGGAATGTGACTTTGGGGACGGGGGATTATCTTACCGCGGGCAATGCCATTGATCCGCGGCCGATCTTGATCGTGACTGGATTGGTGCAGGAGGCCCGCATCGCGGCCGGCCCCGGCATGGCCGTCATCTGCTCATCCAGCAGCCCGACCCAGTTGAGGGCGCTTTTGACCGTGGTGGATCCCAACACGATTCGCGGCGTGATCTCGTTCGGCGTGGCCGGCGGGCTCGACCCGAGCCTGCGCTCCGGCGACGTCGTGCTGGCGACCGAGGTGCTCGACGGCGACACCCGCTGGGCCGCCGGGCTCTCGCTCGGCGACGACCTGATCGACCGCCTGACCTCGGGCCGCCGCCGCGTGGTGCGCGGCAGCCTCGCCGGTGCCGAGGAAGTGGTCACCAAGCGCGCCTGCAAGGCCGCGCTGCACTCCGAGACCGGCGCCTCCGCCGTCGACATGGAAAGCCACATCGCGGCCGCCTATGCCGCTGAAACCGGCTTGCCGTTTGCCGCGGTCCGCGTCATCAGCGACCCCGCCCACCGCGCGCTGCCGGCGCTCGCCCGCGCCGCCATCAAGCCGAACGGCCAGATCGACCTCGCCGCCGTGCTGCGCGGCATCGTGCGCAATCCGGCGACCCTGCATGCCCTGGTCTCGACCGGCATCGACTTCAACCGCGCCCTGCGCTCCTTGCGCGGCTGCCGCGACTATCTGATCGGCACCGAGCTGATCGAGAGCGAAGTGCTGGTGTCGAAGGCGGCGTGAGCGGGGGTGTCGAACTAACGAGACAAAAGGCCCGGTCGCCAATAGCGATCGGGCCCTTAGTGTCCAGCTCGTCACACTTATGATGCGACGCGCCCTTGCGAAGCCCACCGTTTCCCTCATCGCCACGCTTCGTAATCGCGGTCGTCGTTGATGTGAACATAGTCGACGTGCCGGACGAAACCACCTTTCGGCAAAATACCCCCTGCCGCACTCGGCATTGATTATGTGCGGCGCAGCGCCTTGGCGGTTCGGGGGCTAGCAAAAGGCTTATGTACCGGGACTCATTCGTCGGGTAGTGTTCGTTGAACCTAGCGTACGGTGGTGCGGTTGATGGCCGAAGATGACCGGATCACGTTGATTATTGAGGGCTTGCCTGGGGACAACGGGCAAGTGCGCCTTGGCGCGTTCATGAACCAGCTTCAGAAACTTAATGCGACCATCACGAAGCTGGACCGCGAGGCTAGTGATGGAAAGCAGGCCACTGTCTATAGGATCGCGGAGCTTTCCTATAATAGTCCTGTGCGGGTTGTCCTAGAGCCTCAGGCTCTTCCTAAGTTTCCCTACGTTGGCCATGCCATTGTTGAGAGCTTGGGCCGTGTCACGCATGCGCTTGAAAATGGCGATGACCTTTCAGGACTGGACGCCGATCTGCTTGAGGACATTCGAGGCCTCGCGAAGCCAGTTGGCAAGTCTGTCGCGAACGTCACTCTGCTTTTTAACGATCACAGATTTGATCTTACTCCCGAGATCGCCGCCAAGGTCGATGCCGCTCTAGCAGTCGATGAGGAATGCATTGGCTCGATTGCAGGCATGTTGGAGCAGATAAATCTGCATGACGGCGCAAACGTTTTCTATGTCTACCCAGAGATTGGCCCGCGCAAAGTTACCTGCCATTTTCCGTCCGCGCTGTACGATGACGCGGTGTCTGCGGTAGGACGAAAGGTCGAGGTGTCTGGCACGCTCCACTATCGTAACGGTGCCACGTTCCCGCATCAGGTACAGGTAGTTCAGGTTGAGGCATTTCCGCCTGAGTCTGAGTTGCCGGACTGGGATGACGTTCGTGGTATGGCGCCCGATGCCACTGGTGATTTGAGTAGCGAAGCCTTCATCCGGGAGCTTCGTGATGGCTGGTACTGAACCGGTCTACTATTGGGATTCTTGTCTATTTCTAGCTTGGATCAAGGATGAAGAGAGGCCGACAGGAGATATGGACGGCGTCCGCGAGGTCATAGAACGCGCGAAGCGTCGCGAGGCGAAGATTATCACCTCCGTTCTTACAACTACAGAAGTGCTTGAGAGTCGGCTTCCGGCGGGCATGAAGAATCTCATCGAAGGCCTTATGAGGCGAGTCATCCGCGTCGGCATGGACATTAAAATTGCGAAGATGGCGCACGATCTTCGCGACTACTACATGCAACGTTCAGCGGAATTTGGCGGCAGGACGCTTGGGGTTCCTGATGCCATCCATTTGGCCACCGGGATACTCAACCGAGTGACTGAGTTTCACACCTTTGATGGCGGCGGCACCGGGAAATCTCTCGGGCTGCTTCCGCTGTCCGGTAACGTTGGCGGTCATAGGCTAATTGTATGCAAACCACAGGCAAAAAGCCCGCAGCTAGATTTGCGAAAGCCGAGACGCGACAAGACGACTCCGAGCGATCCAAGCGGTTCCTAGAGGTCGCCCAAGAACGTGGCGCGGCTGACATACGGGCCGCCGATAAGACGCTCAAGGCCGTTGTAGAGCCGCGTAAGCCGAAGTGAGTGGCTGGAAAGAAGAACTCCGAAAACAGGGCGGCTGCGGGCTGCTCATCATGGCTTGGGGCGTCTTTGCGTTTGGCTACATGATCTATTGGTTCGCGACAGGCGGCAATCCGGAGGTGAAAGCCTTCCGGGATCAGTGCCATAGGCGGGAGTTGCAGGGCTATACGCCGGGCTACGCGCCTGACTACGCCATCGAGGCTGCGGTCGCGAAGTGCGAGCGTGAATTACGGATCAACCGAGGCCTAAAGCCTTAACTTGGTAGAGCAAAGTAGAATTAGTCTAGCTCTCGGCGGCTGGCGCAACGCGAGGCGTCGGGCAAAACACCAAAACACCCGTCAATCCCCTCCCGCAAAAATATTCCACTTTACCGAATTTCGGATTTGTGGCATATACCCGGACATCCCGGCCCTTTCCAAAGGGGCGCTTCGCGATCGTC
>NZ_NWTI01000026.1 GCF_002531575.1 Bradyrhizobium sp. Y36
GCTCGCCGGCGGCGTCCATCGCCTCGACGGTCAGCTCATGGTCGTCCTCGACGTCGATCGCGTGCTCGAGCTCGCGCCCGAGATGATGGCGGCCTGATACGGCGGTCTCGCCGCCGACGTGCCAGTAATTGGAAGTGCCCCCGCAAAGGGGGAGGAAGCAGAGGTTCACATGCGAACTTGTCTCGTCGTTGATGATTCCAGCGTCATCCGCAAGGTTGCGCGCCGGATTCTGGAGGGCCTCGACTTCCAGATCCTCGAAGCCGAGGACGGTGAGAAGGCGCTGGAAGCCTGCAAGCGCGGCTTGCCCGACGCGGTGCTGCTCGACTGGAACATGCCCGTGATGGACGGCTACGAGTTCCTCGGCCATCTCAGGCGGATGCCCGGCGGCGACCAGCCCAAGGTGGTGTTCTGCACCACCGAGAACGACGTCGCGCATATCGCGCGCGCGCTGCATGCCGGTGCCAACGAATACATCATGAAGCCGTTCGACAAGGACATCGTGACGGCGAAATTCCAGGAAGTCGGCCTTATCTGAGCGACCGGCCGGAGGAGGCCTCACGGATCCTTCGGCGCCCGTTTTCAACTGTCCTCTTTCAGTCTGAGTTGGTGAGTAATGAGTGTTGCGTTCGCAGGGAATTCGACCACAGGCTCGTCGCGCGAAGCCGGGCCGCTGCGTGTGATGATCGTCGACGACTCCGTCGTCATCCGCGGTCTGATCTCGCGCTGGGTCGGCGCCGAACACGACATGGAGGTCGCAGCTTCGCTGCGGACCGGGCTCGAGGCGGTCAACCAGCTCGAACGCATCAACCCCGATGTCGCCGTGCTCGACATCGAAATGCCCGAGCTCGACGGCATCTCGGCGCTGCCGCAGCTGCTGGCGAAGAAGCGTGATCTCGTCATCATCATGGCTTCGACGCTGACCCGCCGCAACGCGGAGATCAGCTTCAAGGCGCTGTCGCTCGGCGCCGCCGACTACATCCCGAAGCCGGAATCGACGCGCGAGGCGTCGGCCGCCGACATCTTTCACCACGACCTGATCCAGAAGATCCGTCATCTCGGCGCGCGGCTGCGACGCAAGCCCGCGGTTGCGAGCCCGCCGCTGGCGCCCGCAACGCCGGCTCCGGCCCCGCGCGGTCCCGTGGCGCGGCCCGCCGCGCCCGCGCCGGCCTCGCAGGTCCCGTCGTCGGGATCGCTGGTCACGCGTCCGTTCTCCAGCCAGGCTCCCAAGGTTCTGCTGATCGGCTCCTCGACCGGCGGCCCGCAGGCGCTGATGGCGCTCGTCACCGAACTCGGTTCGGTGATCGATCGCTTCCCGGTGCTGATCACCCAGCACATGCCGCCGACCTTCACGACCATCCTTGCCGAGCATCTGGCGCGCTCGAGCCGCAAGCCGGCAGCCGAGGCGGTCGACGGTGAGCCGGTGAAACCGGGACGGATCTATCTGGCGCCCGGCGGCAAGCACATGCGCGTCGCACGCAACGGCGCGGACACCGTGATCGCACTCGACGACGGCCCCGCCGTCAATTTCTGCAAGCCCGCGGTCGATCCGCTCTTCACCTCCGCCATCGACATCTGGCACGGCAACATCCTCTCCGTGATCCTGACGGGCATGGGCTCGGACGGCATGCGCGGCGGCAAGGACATCGTCGCCGCCGGCGGCAGCGTGATCGCGCAGGACGAGGCCTCCAGCGTGGTCTGGGGCATGCCGGGCGCGGCGGCCAATGCCGGCATCTGCGCGGCGATCCTGCCGCTCAACCAGATCGGCGCCAAGGTCAACCGCCTGTTCGCGGGAGACCGCTCGTGACGCCCACCGATTACGATTATCTGCGCAAGTTCCTGAAAGAGCGCTCCGGCCTCGATCTGTCGCCCGACAAGCAGTATCTCGTCGAGAGCAGGCTGCTGCCGCTGGCGCGCAAGGCAAGCCTTCCCGGCATTCCCGATCTCGTGCTGAAGATCAGGAACGGCGACGGCCGGCTTGCGACCGACGTGGTCGAAGCGATGACCACCAACGAGACCTTCTTCTACCGCGACAAGATCCCGTTCGATCATCTGCGCGACACCATCCTGCCGGGCCTGATCCAGGCGCGCGCGGCACGCAAGAGCCTGCGCATCTGGTCGGCGGCGTCGTCGACGGGGCAGGAGCCTTATTCGATCGCGATGTGCGTGAAGGAGATGGGCGCGGCGCTCGCCGGCTGGCGCATCGAGATCGTCGCCACCGATCTGTCGCAGGAGGTGCTGGAGAAATCCAAGGCCGGCGTCTACAGCCAGTTCGAGGTGCAGCGCGGCCTGCCGATCCAGCACCTGATGAAGTATTTCACGCAAGTTGGCGAGCTCTGGCAGCTCAATGCCGACATCCGCGCCATGGTGCAGTTCCGCCAGCTCAACCTGCTGCAGGACTTCTCCCATCTCGGCACATTCGACGTGATCTTCTGCCGCAACGTGCTGATCTATTTCGACCAGGACACCAAGGCGGTGATCTTCGAGCGGATGGCGAAGACGATGGAGGCCGACGGCACCCTGCTGCTCGGCGCCGCCGAATCCGTCGTCGGCATCACCGATGTGTTCCGTCCCATCACCGAGCGTCGCGGCCTCTACCAGCTCAACCCCGCGCGCTCCGGCCGTCCCATGGGCGGGCTGATGCCGCAGCCGCTGAAGATCGCCGCGGCGAAGTGATGTCATCGTCATTCCGGGGCCGCGCGCAAGCGCGGAGCCCGGAACGACGGGACCTCACAAAATCGCATGCGGCAGGAAGCGCGAGTGATTGCCCGTGATCGGGCTCTCGTCCTCGCGGATCGACAATCCGCACGGCTCGTGGTTCACCAGCCAGCTTCCGATCACCGGATAGAAGCCCGAGAAATTCGGCAGCGGTGCCAGCGCCTGCCGCACGAAGCCCTCTGCGCCGTAGGGGCCCGTCTGCGCGTCGAGGGCCATGCCACCCGACACGATCGTGACGTTGGCGCCTTCCCGCGACAGCAGCGGCTTGCGCACATAGGACGTGCCGAGCTCGGCGGCGCGCGGATCGTCCTCGAAGAAGGCCGGCAGCAGATTGGGGTGGTTCGGAAACATCTCCCAGAGCAGCGGCAGGATGCCCTTGTTGGAGAGCACCGCCTTCCACGGCGGCTCGATCCAGTGCGTCGGGGCGTCCTTGAGCTTTGCGCCGAAGGCGTCCTGGAACATCCATTCCCAGGGATAGAGCTTGAAGGCGAGCGCAATGTCTGTCTCGTCGAGATCGACGAAGCCGCCGCCCTCGTCGCGCCAGCCGACCTGCTCGATGTCGAGCAGCCCCGTCGAGAGCCCGGCCTGCCGCGCGGTGTCCTCGAGATAGGCGAGCGTGCCGGCATCCTCGGCGTTGTCGAGGGTGCCGGCGAGGTGGACGTGGCGGCCGGCTGCAATCTCCTTCCACGCCGCGATCAACCGCTCGTGGATGGAGTTGAACTGATCGGCGCGCGCGGGGATGACGCGGCGTTCGATCGCCTGCTCGAGCCAGGTCCATTGAAACACCGCGGCCTCGAAGATCGAGGTCGGGGTATCAGCATTGTATTCGAGCAGCTTGGCCGGCGATTTGCCGTCGTACTTCAGATCGAGCCGGCCGTAGAGGCTGCGGTCGTCGCGCTGCCAGCTCTCGACGATCAGGCTCCAGAACGCTTCCGGGATCTGCAGGCGCCGCAGGTGCCGCTCGTCGCCGATGACGCGGCCGGCGAGCTCCAGGCACATCGCCTCGATCTCGCCGGTCGGCGTCTCGATGCCGCGCTCGATCTCGTCGAGCGTGAAGCCGTAGTAGGCGCGCTCGTCCCAATAGCGTTCGCCGTCGATGGTGTGGAAGACGAAGCCGCACTGCGCCGCGGTCTCTCGCCAGTCGTCGCGCTCCAGGCAGGTGATGCGCTGCATGCTATCTCCTGCGCATGATCTCCGCGCAAACGCGTTTCGCGTTTGTCGCGAGGGAAAACCGGTGACCACTTTTCCGGATCATGCGCTAGCCGCCGCCCGAAAAACCGTGGCCGAACGAGCCGAAGCCGCCGCGGCTCACGCTGCTGTGGCCGGAGTCGGACGACGAGGTTCCCGAAGAAGAATGGCTCGATGAATCGCTGCTGAAGAAGCTCGATCGCGACGACCAGCGCGAGCTGCTGCCGCCCGACGAGCTGCTGCTTGTGCAGGTCGTGGTCGTCTGCCCCGGCACGGCGCCGGGCGTGGGCTCGCAAGTCTGCCGCGGCATCAAGGTGTAGGCGGTGGTGCCGACCGCGAGCGTGCCCATCACCAGCAGCGCGACGTGGCCCGAGCGCTTCACCGGCTCCCGCGGCGGCAGCGGCAGGTCCGCCGGCAGGCGTGGCCGGCGCTTGCCGAACTGCTTGCTGGGAGGATTGTCGGCCATGTCACTTCGCTATCATCTCAGTAGATCATGCAGGCGGCGTTGAGGAGGCCGGCGGCGAGCGAGGACAGGCCGAGCCAGATCGCCGGGGCCAGCTCGCCGGCGGCAATCCGCGCCGACAGGTTCGGCACCGGTACCCTCACCAGGAACAGCACGATGATCTGCACGATCAGCGCGATGATCGCCCAGATCATGCAATCCAGCACATTGGCCGAATGCGCGATGGCGCTGACCAGCGGCGCCACGAAGCCGAGCAGGCTGAGGCCGAGCGCGATCGCCGCGGCCGGCTCGTTGTCGCGGATCAGCTGGAATTCGTTATGCGGGGTGATGCGGGTATAGACCAGCAGATAGGCCACGATCGCGATCAGCCCGGTGCAGAAATAGACCAGGAAGGCGGGCAGGCCGGCCAGTGATTGCAGGATCATCGTTCCCCCATCGTGCAGCGACCATTCGTCGGCGGGGGAAGCATAGCGGTTCAAAGCTCAAGCGCGAGATGAAGCATCCCCGCAAAAACAAAACCCCGCCATTTGCGGCGGGGTCCAGGCTGGGAGGAGCGAGCCCGAAGGGGGCTCGCGACGTAAACGGAAGAAGATCAGGCGGGGATGCGCTCGTCGGCCTCGTGCGGCTCGCGCAGCACGTAGCCGCGGCCCCACACGGTCTCGATGAAGTTGCGTCCCTCGGAAGCGTTGGCGAGCTTCTTGCGGAGCTTGCAGATGAAGACGTCGATGATCTTCAGCTCGGGCTCGTCCATGCCGCCATAGAGGTGGTTGAGGAACATTTCCTTGGTCAGGGTCGTACCCTTGCGGAGCGAGAGCAGCTCCAGCATCTGGTACTCCTTGCCGGTCAGGTGCACGCGCTGGCCGCCGACTTCCACCGTCTTGGTGTCGAGGTTGACGACGAGGTCGCCGGTCTGGATGACCGACTGGGCGTGACCCTTGGAGCGGCGCACGATCGCGTGGATGCGGGCAACCAGCTCGTCCTTATGGAAGGGTTTGGTCATGTAGTCGTCGGCGCCGACGCCGAGACCCTTGACCTTGTCCTCGATGCCGGCGAGGCCGGAGAGGATCAGGATCGGTGTCTTGATCTTGGAAACCCGAAGCTGCTTGAGCACGTCGTAGCCGGACATGTCGGGCAGGTTGAGGTCGAGAAGGATAATGTCGTAATCGTATAATTTACCGAGATCGACGCCTTCTTCCCCCAAATCGGTCGTGTAGACGTTGAAGCTCTCAGACTTCAACATCAGCTCGATCGACTGCGCGACGGCGCTGTCATCTTCAATCAGCAAAACGCGCATGCCAGTTCCCCATAGTCGCCGCTCCTGGGCGTCAGGTCGGCCGCATTCGCGGCACTCAACAAAACGCCTTTGAACAACTGATTCGGATCCTGACAACAGATGGTTAACAAATCCTGATTCTGGAACGCAAGTCCCCCCGGTGCAATTTTTGTCGAATCGCCCTAAGGTCTTGCGCGTGAAGCAGCTTTCGTCACCCAACTCCGTTCAAGTTCCACTTTAAGAGACGGGCCTAACCGACTCCCGTGACTCAGCCTTCTTCTGAAGGGGAGTCACGCTCAGTCACAAAGACAGTGACGCAATGATTAATGATGCGGGTAAACACGAAGTTAAGCTCCGTTCAGAAATATGGCGAAACTTAAGGTTTTCACCGTGAAGTCCCGGGGATCGCTGGCGCGACCACCATCTTATATGAAGGCCCTCATATGAAGGCGCTCCTGATGAAGGCCCCCCGATGAAGGCGCTGGCCGAACAGATCGGCGATATCGACGGCGTCAACATCTATGGCCGCGTGGTCGGCGTTCGCGGCCTGATGGTCGAGGTGGCAGGACCCATTCACGCGATGTCGGTCGGCGCGCGGCTGGTGATCGAGACCGGCGCCAACCGTTCGATTCCCTGCGAGGTGATCGGCTTCTCCGGCAACAACGCCGTCGTGATGCCGTTCGCCGGCCTCGACGGCGTGCGCCGCGGCTGCAAGGCCGTGATCGCCAATGCCGCCAATCTCGTGCGGCCCTCGTCCGCCTGGCTTGGCCGCGTCGTCAATGCGCTGGGCGAGCCGATCGACGGCAAGGGCCCGCTGCCGCAGGGCGCTTCGCCGATGCCGTTCCGCAATACGCCGCCGCCGGCACATTCGCGCAAGCGCGTCGGCGCCCCGCTCGATCTCGGCGTGCGCGCGATGAACACGTTCCTCACCTGCTGCCGCGGCCAGCGCATGGGCATCTTCGCAGGCTCCGGCGTCGGCAAATCGGTGCTGCTGTCGATGCTCGCGCGCAACGTCGATGCCGCCGTCAGCGTCATCGGGCTGATCGGCGAACGCGGCCGCGAGGTGCAGGAGTTCCTGCAGGACGATCTCGGCGAGGAGGGTCTGGCGCGCTCGGTCGTGGTGGTCGCGACCTCCGACGAGCCGGCGCTGATGCGCCGCCAGGCGGCGTATCTGACGCTCGCGGTCGCCGAATATTTTCGCGACGAAGGCCAGGACGTGCTCTGCCTGATGGATTCGGTGACGCGCTTTGCCATGGCCCAGCGCGAGATCGGCCTGTCCGCCGGCGAGCCGCCGACGGCCAAGGGCTACACGCCGACCGTCTTCACCGAGCTGCCGAAGCTGCTGGAGCGCGCCGGCCCGGGCCTGGGCGAGGGCGCCATCACCGCAATCTTCACGGTGCTGGTCGACGGCGACGACCACAACGAGCCGATTGCGGACGCCGTCCGCGGCATCCTCGATGGCCACATCGTGATGCAGCGCTCGATCGCCGAGCGCGGCCGCTATCCCGCCATCAACATCCTCAAATCCGTCTCCCGCACCATGCCGAAATCGGCCGATCCGCAGTTCTGGCCCGTGATCCAGAAGGCGCGGGCGGTGATGGCGACCTATGCCGACATGGAGGAATTGATCCGTCTGGGCGCCTATCGGGCCGGCTCCAGCCCGGAGGTGGACGAGGCGATCCGCCTGCACGAGCCGCTGGAGGCCTTCCTGCGCCAGCGCAAGGACGAAAATGCATCACTGGCCGACGGCTACCGCCAGTTGGCGCAAATCCTCGGCAATTTGGAAACGGAACGCTAACTTTGTCCCGTCATCATCCGACCCCACAGAGTAGCAGAGCCGGTCTGGGCCCCGATCGGGCCCGTGGGGTGACCGGTATCGTCCCACGTGCAGCGGGGGGACTTCTGGGGAGTACGAGTCGATGAAGTCACGAGATACCCTCATTCGCCTGAAGAAGTTTCAGGTCGACGAGAAGCGCCGCCGGGTCACCCAGATCGAGACCATGATCGCCGATTTCCAGCGCATGTCGGTCGATCTCGAACGCGAGATCCAGACCGAGCAGGAGCGCGCCGGGATCAACGATCCCTCGCACTTCGCCTATCCGACCTACGCCAAGGCGGCGATCCAGCGCCGCGAGAACCTGACCCGCTCGGCCGACGAGCTCAAGGGCCAGCTCGACGAAGCCAAGGCTGCGCTCGCCGAGGCCTTCGAGGAGCTGAAGAAGGTCGAGCTGCTCGACGAGCGCGACCAGGCCCGCGAGCGCGCCGAGGAGAACGCCCGCGAGCAGGCCGACCTCGACAGCATCGGCCTGATGCGCGCCCGCATCGGCGCCGTCGCCTGAGCGGTGCCGGCAGCCTGAATTTGCAGGAATCAGCAAAACCCGGACCGGCAAGGTCCGGGTTTTTGCATTTGCTATCCACAGCGTGGCGCCCCGCCCCTTGGTGAGGGGCTTTGCCGCGCGCTATGGTAGCGACGTGCTGGGGCCTGCGCGGAACGCGACGGCCCGCGTGTTGGGGGGCTGAATGCTGACGCCAGCAGAGCTGGTCGGGTTGATCGAGGCGGTGGCGAAGGGCGATCAGGCCGCGTTCGAGCGCCTCTACGCCGCCACGCGCGCGAAACTCTATGGCGTCGTGCTCCGTATCTTGCGCCGACAGGATCTCGCAGAGGAGGTCATCCAGGAGACCTACGTCAAGATCTGGAACGGTGCCGGCGGGTTCAATCCGGCGCTGTCCTCGCCGATCACGTGGATGGCCTCGATTGCGCGCAACCGCGCGATCGACATCGTGCGCAAGAAGTCGGAGGTCTCGATCGAGGAAGAGCCTCAGGCGATGGAGGTGGCGGCCGACAGCCCCGACCCGCTGGCGCGCCGGGAGATGACCGAAGAGTTGAAGCGGCTGCTCGAATGCGTCGGCCGGCTCGAGCCGGACCGTCAGCGGCTCGTGCTTCTCGCCTATTACAACGGCTGGAGCCGCGAGCAATTGGCGGAGAAGTTTTCAGCGCCCGTCAACACGGTGAAGACGTGGCTCCGGCGCAGCATGTTGGAGATCCGGGAGTGCCTCGGACTATGAGGGTTCTACTGTGAGGGTGGTTCTGGACCGCAATTGATGGCCTATTCGGAGGACCATATCGCGCTCGCCGCGGAATACGCGCTCGGTACGCTGGATGCCGACGAGCGCGCGCAGGTCGAGACCATGATGGCGGTGGACGAGGCGTTCGCCGCGATCGTGCAGGCCTGGGCCTTCCGGCTCGGCGCGCTCAACCAGATGGTCGGCTCGGTCGAGCCGCGCCCGATCGTGTGGGAGAACATCAGGTCCGAGATCGCGCGCACGGCCCTTGCCCAGCAGCCGCCCGGTCTGGCCGACGTCGGACCGCCGCCAATCCCGCCCGTCGAAGCCGCGCCGCCGCAAGCGCCGCTGGAGCAGGTGACGCAACCGGAGCCGCAGCCTCTCGAAGCAGGGCGGCCCGGGCCGGTGCGCTCCGAATCCGATGCGATTGCCGACATCGCGCCGGTGTTCATGCCGCAGGTCCATGCGCCGGATCCCGAGGTCGTCCGGGCGCCGCAGGTGGCCATCGCCGACGACACCAACGTGATCCGTCTCGAGAGCCGCGTGAAGCGCTGGCGCTCCGTCGCGTCCGCGGCCGGCGCGCTCGCGGCCGCGCTGCTGGTGACGCTGTCGCTTCAGATCTTCCTGCCCGACGCGCTGCCGGGGGCCTTGCGTCCCGCGCCGCGCATCCAGACGGTGGAAGTGAAGATTCCGGCCGCGCCGCTCGCTGCCGCGGCGCAATATGTCGCGCTGCTGCAAGGCCAGGCCGGCGGGCCCGCTTTCATCCTCACCGTCGACGGTGCAACCAAGAACTTCACCGTGCGCAAGGTCGGCGCGACGCCGGAGGCCGGCAAGAGTTTCGAGCTCTGGCTGATCTCCGACAAGCTGCCGCGTCCCCGCTCGCTCGGCGTGATCGGCGCCAGTGATTTCACCGCGCGTCCGCTGCTCGCCGGCTACGATGCCGACGTCGTCAACGGCGCGACCTACGCCGTCACCGTCGAGCAGGCCGGCGGCTCGCCTGACGGCCGGCCGACCTCGGCTCCGGTATTTTCGGGCAAGCTGATCGAGACGGTGCCGCCGTCCGAGCCGCAGGCGCCGGCGAAGAAGTAGGGCCGTAGCCCGGATGGAGCCAACGGGTCGGCGCGAAGCGCCGCCCGATGACAGGCTCCGCGCAATCCGGGACCACCGTCCCCGCATTCCGCTCCGCTCCATGCGGGCTACAAGACCCCGCCCTGTCGCCACGGTCCGTTCCGCCGTCGCATCCCGACAAATCCTCCTGAATCGCCCCCCGATTTGAACCTCGCCGCAGTCCGTGGCGTCAAATTCCCGGAAATTGCAGTCGGCACCGCCGATCGCGGAGCCGAAAGAGGGGCTAGACATCAGATGGATGCAGCGAAAACGCCGGGCATCTTCGTTCACCAATATACGGGACTGCCGCAAGGTGCGGCGTTCGAGCATTGGCGCGAGCGGGCCTTGGGGGCCTGCGGCCTCGATATCGGGCCGAGCCGTGGCGACAGCATCGACTGCCGGCTCCAGATCAGCGTGGTCGACAACATCGCGCTCGCCATTCCGGAAGGCGCCTCCGCGCAATATTCCCGCAGCCAGAGCCACCTCGCCGACGGCAGTGACGATCTCGTGCTGATCGCGGCCCATGCGGGCCTCGTCCGGGTCGGGCAGAACGGTCATACCGTGGAGCTCGCGCCCGCGCAGATGGTGCTCGTCGACATGGGCATCACCGGCACCGTCGGCCACACCATTGAGGACCGCTTCACCACCATCCGCATGCCGCGTCGCGCGCTGCTGGAGATCAATCCGCGCGCCGAGGACAAGCTGTCGCAAGTGCTCAGCGACGGCGCGGTAGCCGAGACCATCTTCCGCTACCATGCGCTCGCCGCCAATCACGCGCCGCATCTCGACGCCGTCGGCCAGCGCCTGACCGCGCAGCACATGGTCGACCTCGTCGGCCTCCTGCTCGGCACCGATGCCGAGCACGCCAGCCTTGCCCGCGGCCGCGGCCACGCGGCGGCGCGTCTCGACCTCATGCGCGCCGACGTGATGGCGGCGCTTGGCCGCAACGATCTCTGCCTGTCCGAGGTCGCGACGCGCTCGGGCCTCAGCCCGCGCCAGGCGCAGCGCCTGTTCGAGCAGGCCGGCACCACCTTCACCGAATTCGTGCTCGAGCAGCGCCTGCTGCAGGCGCGAAAACTGCTCGGCGATCCCCGCGCCAGGACGCGCAAGATCAGCGACATCGCGCATTCCTCGGGCTTTTCCGACCTGTCCTATTTCAACCGCGCCTTCCGCAAGCGCTTTGGCGCGACGCCGTCGGAACTGCGCGAGGCGTAGGCCGCGATTCGTAGCCCGGTGAGCGCAGCGATACCCGTGACCGCTCGTGGTGAGGGCCCCGGACATCGCTGCCGCCCATCCGGGCTGCAAGACCAATTGCGCAAATCGACATCGCGTCGCCATTCCGGGGCGATGCGCAGCATCGAGCCCGGAATCCATCGGCCCGCATCACGCGCTGCCAAATGGATTCTCTGATGCGCAATTGCGCATCAAAGTTCGCGACGTCGTCGCGCCCCGGAATGACGAGGGGCGCCACAATCCCTTGCGTTGCCCGACGGGCAAAACACCCAATTGGTCGGTCAATCCGCGTGGTCGAAAATATTCCACTTTACCGAAATTCGGAAAGCGCGTATGTGTCGCCGCAACCCGGCCCAGGGAAGAGGGGCGTATCGCGATCGTCACGAACGCGGGCTGGGCGGCGGTGGACGCCGATGACATCGGCGCAAAGGATTTCGCAGGGCGGGCAACCGTGAGCGAAACACTTGGCGCCCACGACAGGTGCCATCAGCGTACGGCAAAATCGTGTGGTCCTGGCGCCCGGGGTCTGTGCGCCAAGTCTTGTGGTGATGTGGTTTGCTCAACCGGGCAAGCGCATCAGCCATCCGCAAGGCGACGGGGGCAATAGCGCAACGCTCCCCGGGGAGATCACGACATAAGCCGTCAAACCACTGCGCAGGGAAGGCCGGGATGTCCTGGCTACACCTGTATGCCGCTGTGCAGCTTCTCGTCACGCAGGATTCGCACAGTGGACCGCGGGTGCCAGCCGGCACCCGGTCTTCCCTGCGCCCTCTTTCAATGGAGGGTGAAGCGATCAAGCAAAGCTCGGGCGAGAGACGCCGCGGGGATGCGAAGGTGTGTCTCGGAGGCGTAGGATGGGTAGAGCACTTGCGAAACCCATCATGTTTCAACACAGGGGAGGCGTTGATGGGTTTCGCTGCGCTCTACCCATCCTACGAGCTGCGTCCAAATTCCGCTCTCGTGCCCCGGACGCAGCGCAGCGCTTCTTCAGCGATGCGCTGCAGAGCCGGGGCCCACGTGGCAGCAAATGCCGTGGCCTGCTGGGTCCCGGCTCAGCGCAGCAACGCGAAGGGCGTTGCAGCGCGTCCGGGTCACGAGAGCAGGAGAATGCCGCTTCCCGCGCATTCCGTCAGAACATACCCCAGACATGAGAAAGCGCCCGTGGGGGGCGGGCGCTTTCTGTAGTCGACTTGGGGTTGGGGTCGTCTACATATCCACGTGGCGACTTTGGGGGGCTGGTAAAGAGCCGCGTGAATTCCTGAAACTCATGTCTCCTTAGCGAACGAGGGACGCGTTCGAGCTGGTGATGGTAACCGGCTTGCCGGCCTTGAGGACGCGGGCGGTCTGGGTCAGGCCTTCGTCCGAACCCGTGCGTGCCGTGATGCCGAAGCCTGCCACCGTGATCCCTGCAACGAGGGCCACGACCACGATCTTCAAGTGGGTCGAGCGATCTGCGCTGTAAATCGAGTGGTTCATGGAAGGCTCCTGCCGCCATCTACCCGAAGTAGTCGCTACCCTGTTCGGGCAGGTTCATGCTTCCGGTGCCCAACAACCTAGTATTGGGGGGATTCGTTCCCAAGTGGCCATCACAAGAGCGTGACAGGACGTGAAAGATCGCGATCAAAAGCGACCGCTCATCGTAAATTTTGGCAATTATTTCAAAGTCGTAATGTGGGTGTCAGGCGCCTTATCGACAGGTGGTCCACAAGGCGCCAGGAACTCAAAAACCATTTGCCTGTGGCCGAAAAACACACGGCTTCTTAAGGCAAATCAGATGCTTCCGACCGTTTTGAGCCTCGCCCTGGGGTGGATCTCGGCCTGCGACAGCACGGTGGTCTGGGCCCGGAACCGCTCCACCAGGGAGCGCACGAAGGGACGAATTGCCGCAGAGGTGACCAGCACCGGCGCCTCGCCCTCGCGGGCGGCGCGCTCGAACGCCTCGCGCACGGCGGTCATGAACTCCGACAGTTTCGAGGGCTGCATCGCAAGACTGCGCTCCTCGCCCTGGCCGATGATGGATTCGGCGAAGGCCTGCTCCCATTTCGCCGACAGCGCGATCAGCGGCAGGTAGCCGGCATAGGAGGTGTTTTGCGCGCAGATCTGCCGCGCCAGGCGCGCGCGGACGTGCTCGACCATGGTGGCGGGATTGCGCGAGAAGGCGAGCGAGTCGGCGATGCCTTCGAGGATGGTCGAGAGGTCGCGGATCGAGATGCGCTCGGCGAGCAGCAGTTGCAGCACGCGCTGGATGCCGGAGACCGTGACCTGGCCGGGGACGATGTCCTTGACCAGCTCGCTCTGCTCCTTCGGCAGCTCCTTGAGCAGTTTCTGCACCTCGCCATAGGAGAGCAGGTCCGACATGTTGGCCTTGAGCAGCTCGGTGAGGTGGGTCGAGAGCACGGTCGCGGCGTCGACGACGGTGTAGCCCTTGAGCGAGGCTTCCTCCTTGAGGCTGGCGTCGACCCAGGTCGCGGGCAGGCCGAAGGTCGGCTCGGTGGTGTGGATGCCGGGGACCTGCACCTGGCTGCCGCCGGGGTCCATGACCATGAACTGGTTCGGCCAGATCTTGCCGGTGCCGGCGTCGACCTCCTTGATCTTGATGATGTAGGTGTTGGCCTCGAGCTGGACGTTGTCGAGGATGCGGACCGCCGGCATCACAAAACCCATCTCGATCGCGAGCGAACGGCGCAGCGCCTTGATCTGCTCGGTGAGGCGGTCGGTGCCGTCGGGGCCGTTGACCAGCGGCAGCAGGGCATAGCCGAGCTCGATCTTGAGGTCGTCGATCTTGAGCGCGGCCGAGATCGGCTCCTCGGCGGCCGCAGCGCCCGGCGCGCCGGGCTGACCTGCCGCGGGGGCGGCCTTGGCGGCTTCCTCGGCCTTGGCGGTGACGCGGTTGCGGTTGCGGGCGTTCCAGGCCAGCGCACCGGCGCCGGCGCCGAGCGCCAGGAACGGCAGGGTCGGAATGCCCGGCAGGGCCGCCAGCACCAGCATGACCGCGGAGGACATCGCCAGCGCCTGCGGATAGCCGGAGAACTGCTTCATCAGCGCCTTGTCGGCGGCGCCGGAGACGCCGGCCTTGGAGACGAGCAGGCCGGCCGCGGTCGAGACGATCAGCGCGGGCACCTGGGTGACGAGGCCGTCACCGACCGTCAGCAGCGTGTAGCTGCGCCCGGCGTCGGCAAAGGACAGGCCCTGCTGCGCCACGCCGATGATCATGCCGCCGACGACGTTGATGAAGACGATCAGGAGGCCGGCAATGGCATCGCCCCGGACGAATTTGGAGGCACCGTCCATGGCGCCGAAGAAGCCGCTCTCGTCCTCCAGCTCCTTGCGCCGGTGCTTGGCGACCGTCTCGTCGATCAGGCCGGCGGACAAGTCGGCGTCGATCGCCATCTGCTTGCCGGGCATGGCGTCGAGGTGGAAGCGGGCGGCGACTTCGGCGATGCGGCCCGAACCCTTGGTGATGACGACGAAATTGACGATGATCAGGATGGCGAAGACGATGATGCCGATGACGAAATTGCCGCCCATCACGAAGCTGCCGAAGGCCTCGATGACGTGACCGGCGGCCGCCGTGCCCTCGTGCCCGTGCGACAGGATCAGCCGGGTCGAGGCCATGTTGAGCGACAGGCGCAGCATGGTCGAGATCAGGAGGACGGTCGGGAAGGCGGAGAATTCCAGCGGCGTCTGGATGAACAGCGAGGTCATCAGGATCAGGATCGAGAGCGTGATCGAGATCGCCAGGAACAGGTCCAGCACGATCGCGGGCAGGGGCAGGATCAGCACCACGAGGATGGTGAGGATGCCCAGCGCCAGCGCGATGTCGCCGCGCTTGAGGATAGTGACGATCTCGTTGAGGGAGGGGATGCCCGGCCTTGCGCTGCCTACGCCCTGTCCTGCCGTGACGTCGACCATGGTAGCTGCCTCCCCGCGCGAACCCCGTCCGCGCGCCCCAAATGTCTGCGCGGCGGCCGAAGGGCCGCCGTTCCGAAAGTGAGGCACCGCACTGGCGTCCACGGGAGCTCCCGTTCTACGCGGCTGACGACACTCGACTTCACCCGGCAATTTTTGCCCGGTGTATGGTTAGCAAAGGGTTAACGGAGGGATGGGAAGAGGGGCGGACCGGGGTGTTTCGGGGGCAAGAACCGTCATTCCGGGGCGACGCGCAGCATCGAACCCGGAATCTCGAGATTCCGGGTTCGGCTCTTCGAGCCGCCCCGGAATGACAGGCAAGAGAAAGCCGCCCCTACTTCGCCTTGTCCATCCTGGTCACCGTATAGCCCGAGGCCGCCTCCTCGGCCTCGAAGGTGACCTTGTCGCCGACCTTCACCTGCTTGAGCATCGCGGGATCCTTGACGCGGTAGACCATGGTCATGGGCTCCTCCATGCCGAGGCTCTTGGCTGGGCCGTGCTTGAGCGTGATCTTGCCGGCGCCCTCGTCGATCTTTTTGACCTCGCCGCTGATCGCGGCAGCCCCGGCCGCCAGGGCTCCAGTGTTGGCGGTGCTCAACGTCAGCGTCAGCGCTGCGGCAATGCGGATGATGCGGTTCATGGGAGGCTCCTTGTCATTACTTGACGGTGACGTGGCCGACCATGCCGTAGTCGCGATGATCGGGGATGAGGCACGAGAATTCGAACGTGCCGGGCTTGCTGAACTTCCAGAGAATCTCGGCCGTCTTGTGTGGTGCGAGCCGCACGCCGTTGGGATCGTCATGCTCCATGTGCGGATGCTTTTTCATCTCCGCCGCATGGGCGAGATTCTCCTTAGGTGTGGCGAGCAGGAATTCGTGGTCCTCCTTGCCGACATTGCGCAGCACGAAGCGGATCTGCTCGCCGCGCTTCACCTCGATCTTCGACGGTGCGTAGTCCATCTCGTTGAGCAGGATCTCGATCGTGCGTGCCGGCTTGTTGGGATCGCCGGGCTCGCCGGCCGAAAAACTCGCGTGGGCGTGCTTGTCGTGCGCAAACGCCGGCGCGAGCGACAGCGCAGCCAGCGCGAGGCCGAGCTTGAAGGTCTTCATCGTCATCTCCAGTTGGTGGTTCATCGAAACGCTCACATCTTCATCTTGTGCATTGGCCTATCTGGCTCCCGCACCGGTGCCGCATCGGGCGCCTCGACCTCGTAGGCGACGGTTCCTTGCGGGAATTTGTAGGGGCCGGGATCGCGGTAGTCGTCGCGCGCGAGGTCCTCGCGGATCTTCATCACCGTGAACATGCCGCCCATCTCGATCGGGCCGAACTGGCCGGTGCCCGTCATCATCGGCAGCGTGTTGTCGGGCGCGGGCATCTCCATGTTGCCCATCGCCATGCCAGTGGAGCCCATCGCCATCGCGTCCGGCGCAAGCTTGCCGACGGCCTTGGCGAGATCCTTGCGCGACACGCCGATCAGGTTGCGGACGTCGTGTCCCATCGCATTCATGGTGTGATGCGATTTGTGGCAGTGGAACGCCCAGTCGCCGGGATTGTCGGCGAGCACGTCGAACACCCTGACGGCGCCGACCGGCACGTCGGTCGTCGTCTCCGGATATTGCGCGCTCTCGGGAATCCAGCCGCCGTCGGTGCAGGTCACCGCAAAGCTGTGGCCGTGCAGATGGATCGGGTGATTGGTCATGCTGAGATTGCCGATGCGCACGCGCACCCTGTCGCCGAGCCGCACGGCCAGGGGATCGATGCCCGGAAACACCCGCGCATTCCAGGTCCACATGTTGAAGTCGGTCATCTCGTTGACATGCGGCAGGTACGTGCCGGGATCGACGCGATAGGTGCTCATCACGAAGACGAAGTCGCGGTCGACGGGCCGGAAGGCGGGGTCGCGCGGATGCACGACGACCATGCCCATCATGCCCATCGCCATCTGCACCATCTCGTCGGAATGCGGGTGGTACATGAAGGTCCCGCTCTTCCTCATCTCGAACTCGTAGACGAAGGTCTTGCCGGGCTGGATGTGCGGCTGGGTCAGTCCGCCGACGCCGTCCATGCCGCTCGGGATGATCATGCCGTGCCAGTGCACGGTGGTGTATTCGGGCAGGCGGTTGGTGACGAAGACGCGGACCTTGTCGCCCTCGACGGCTTCGATGGTCGGGCCCGGCGACTGGCCGTTATAGCCCCACAGATTCACCTTCATGCCTTCGGCGAATTCGCGCACCACGGGCTCGGCGACGAGATGGAATTCCTTCCAGTCGCCATTCATGCGGAACGGCAGCGACCAGCCGTTCAGCGTCACGACGGGGCGATAGTCGGGGCCGCCGACGGGATGCAGCGGCGGCTGCATCACCACCTTGTCCATGTGCGGCGCTTCCGGAATCGACGCGGCCTGCACGCGGCCTTGAACCGCGGATGCGCCGACGAGCGCGGCGGTGCCCAAAAATCCTCGGCGGGAAAACATTGAGGTCTCCATGTCAGTGGCCGGCATCGGCAGGCGCTGCCGCGGCGATGGTGGTTGGCGCGTCGCCGTCGAAAGCAGCCGCGCCGCCGCCGTTGACGGCGGTCTGCAAGTCGGACTGGGCAAGAAAGAATCTTTGCCTGGCATCGATGGCGCCGCGCAGCGACGCCAGGCGCTGACGCGCCTCGGTCAGCAGCGCAAAGATGTCGACCTGCATGCTGGAGAAGCGCAGCTGCATCTCCTCGGTGATGATCTTGCGCAAGGGGATGATCTCGCGCTGATAATGGCTGGCGATGTCGTAAGTGGACCGGTACGTGCGGTAGGCATCGCGCGCCTCCGAACGCACGTTGACGGCGCGCTCGGTCAAGCGGTTGAAGGCGAGATTGTAGGTCTCGGCGGCCTGCCGCACGCGGACCTCGCCGCCGTCGAAGATCGGGATCTGGAACTGAACGTCAAAACCGCGTTCACGGAACGGCGCGCCTTCAGGATCCCTGGTGCGGCGGGAGATGCCGGCGAGATCGAGCAGGGTCACGAAGCGCGTCGCCTCGGTGAGGCTCAGCGATTTCGCCAGCGCATTCAGCTCGAGCCGCGCGATCTGCAGGTCGATGCGATGAGCGACCGCGTCGGTTTCGATCGAGGGCAGGGCCTGCGGCCGACGCGGCAGCGGCGGCAGTTGATTGGGCAGGCGGAAGTCGAGGCCGCCGTCCCAAAGCCCCATCAGGCGCGCGAGCCTTTCGCGCGCGCTCGTTGCGGTCTGGCGAGCGGTTGCGAGGTCCGCGGTGGTCTCGGCGTAGAACACCTGCTCGCGGGCCTGGTCGAGCTTGTTGATCGAACCGGTCTCGCCGAGCTTGACGGCGAGCTGTGCGGTCGATTCCGCCGTCGCCTTGGCGTCCGTCAGCAATGCCACCATCTCGTTGCCTGCGACGGCGCGCACATAGGCGCGGCGCACCTCGGTCGCGAGCCGCAGCGTCCCCAGCGCCGCGCGCAACTGCGCCTGGCGAAAACGTTCGCGGGCGATGTCGGAGCGGAACGGCAGGGTGGCGAGGGCGAGGATGTCGCCGACGACCTGGCGCTCGATCTCGCTGGCGCCATTGCCCGAGATTCGCGAGATCGAGAACACCGGATTGGGCGGCAGGCTCTGCTCGACCAGATCGGTTTCGGCCAATGCCAGCTCGTTATAGGCGGCTTGCAGCCCCTTGTTGTTGAGCAGTGCGATCTGGACGGCGGCGTCCACGCTGAGCGTCTTCGCCAGGAGCTGGCGCACGCGCGCGTCAACCGTGGCGGCGCCGTCGGCCGTCCGCACGAAGGCGACGTCCTTGTTGATGGTCTGGCTGGTCAGCTCGGAAACCCCGCTCATGCCGCTGTCGGGCGAGAACGCGGCGCAGCCTGAGAGGCTGAGCGCGGTGAGGACGAGCAGGCCTCGCGCAAGATGGCGGTTCATGGCGCGCTCCTACCGGTCTTGCTTTGGCCGTGGCGCGACGGCGTCGTTGCGGTCGCGCCATGGTGCCGGCGTCGCAGGCCGCAGGCTGCTGTAGGGCGCAATGGTCGAGCGATAGGAGGCCGGCGCGACCTTCGCCGCGGGATCGGCGGGATCCGCGCTGGCGATCTCGGTCGTTGCCGGCATGCAGCCGGCTAGCGCCAGCGCAAGTGCGCCCAGCAGCGGCCAATGGAATCGACAGTGTCGTCCGCGCACCGCGGATGCGGCGGCGAACTTCGCCCCGGAAAGCGTCAGCATGATTCATCCCTGATCTGGAGACCACAGGTTCGCGCGCGCAGAAGCGCGCACGGCCCGAAATCGTCGTGTCAGATCAGGAGATGGGAGGCCGGTAGTGCAGGGGCGCGGCCGCGCTGTGCAGGCTGGCCACGATCTCGGGCGCGCACGTGGAAGTCGGCTGGACCGGTGTTGCGACAACGGGCAGATCGGCGGGCAACGCGCTGACACACATCATCGCACAGCACGGGCCCACGGTTCCCTTGCCGCCATGATGATGCGGTGCGGGTGCGTCCTGTGTCGCGGTCTGGTGATGCGCATGCGGCCCGGCGTGATCATGCAAGGTCCCGCCATGAACATGGCCGGCCGAGATCTGGTGATGCGCTGGCGCGTGTTCGGCGATGAGCGCGTCGTCGAGGCACGGCGCGGCAACATTGCCCCATGCAAGACTCGCCGCCGGCGCGAGCACGCAGAACAGATAGGCGAGGGCGATGATTCGCCCCACCCTGATCCGCATCGATCGCGTCAATCGCAGCAACATTCCCGCCGACAATGCTCTCCGCGCGGCCATGGTGCACACGCTGATTGCAAACTAATGGCAAATCGCGCGATCGCCAAGCTCCTTCTTACCGCAGTGCACCGCGCATGCCCAACATCGCGCCACAATGCTTGACCGTGCGACGATCCGCGGGCCATGGTCCGGCCCGTGCACGCGCCGAAACATCCAGGACAAACACCCGCTGCCTTCACCCCTGACTCCCGTCAGGCCTGGGTGCGCCTGGTGCTTGCGCTCGTGATCGGCTCGATCGGCGCCGTCGGCATGTGGGCGGTGGTGGTCGTGATTCCCACCGTGCAGGCCGAATTCGGGGCCACGCGCGGCGCGGTGTCGCTGGCCTTCACGCTGATGATGTTCGGCTTCGGGCTCGGCGGCGTGATTGCCGGCAAGATCACCGACCGGTTCGGTATCGTTGCGGCGATGGCGATCAGCATCGCCTTCCTCGGCGTTGCCAATGTGCTCGCGGGGCTATCGACCCAGCTCTGGCAGTTCGTCGCCGCCTATTTCCTGATCGGCCTCGGCACGTCGGCAACCTTCGCGCCCCTGATGGCGGAAGCCTCGCACTGGTTCGAGCGCTATCGCGGCCTGGCGGTGACTATCGTCGCCAGCGGCAATTACGTCGCGGGGACGATGTGGCCGCCGATCGTGAGCTGGGGCACCGAGACGATCGGTTGGCGCTACACCCATATCGGCATCGGCATCGTTTGCGCGAGCACGATGGCGCTGCTGGTGCTCGTGCTGCGCGCGCAGATGGGCGACGACCATGTCCGCGATCATGCCAACGCGCCGCCGCCCCGCGTCGATCTCAAGCTGTCAACCAACACGCTGACGGTGCTGCTCTCCATTGCCAGCATCGCCTGCTGCGTTGCCATGGCGATGCCGCAGGTGCATATCGTCGCATATTGCGGCGATCTCGGCTATGGCGTCGCGCGCGGCGCCGAGATGCTGTCCTTGATGATGGCCTGCGGCATCGTCAGCCGGATCGGCTCGGGCTATCTCGCCGACAAGATCGGCGGCATTCGCACGCTGCTGGTGGGATCGCTGGCGCAGGGCTTTGCGCTGGTGTTCTACCTGTTCTTCGACAGCCTCACCTCGCTCTATCTGATCTCCGCGATGTTCGGCCTGTTCCAGGGCGGCATCGTGCCGAGCTACGCCATCATCGTGCGCGAGGCGATGCCGGCGAGTGAAGCCGCAACGCGCGTCGGCATCGTGATCTTCGCCTCCGTGTTCGGCATGTCCTTCGGCGGCTGGGTGTCGGGCGTCATCTTCGACGCCACCGGCTCCTACGGCGCGGCGTTCGCCAACGGCGTGGCCTGGAACGCGCTCAACATCAGCATCGTCGTGCTGCTTCTGATCCGCTCGCGGATGAGCTCGACGAAGACGGGGCCGGAATTCGCGACTTAGGCCTCCTCAATGGCCCAACGGGTCGAGGAAGGGTGTATCGACCGCGCTGACGTAGAAGATGACGACCCGGGTCTCTCCGTCTGTCCGGTTGTAGCCGGTCATCGGCACTCCGGGTGGTTCGACCAACGCCTCGCCGGCCTTGACCGTGAGGGGCGGCTTGCCGTCCAGCTCCAGAGTGAAAGCGCCTTCGAGCACGTACACGGTCACGGGGTAACGGTGGGTGTGATAGACGGTCTTGTCGCCCGGCTTGAATGACGCGGTCATTACCCGCACCGACTGTTTGTCCTCCTTCGGTAGCCCCTCAACCACTTGCTGCAGCACCAGATTTGGTTTGGCGATGCCATGCGCATCGTGGCTCTGAGCTACGGCCGGAGCAGTACAGCCCAGTACGATTGCGGTGCCGAGGGCGAGGTGAGGACGCATCTTGAACCTCCATTGCAGGGTCGCTGATGCAGCCTAGGAGCGGTCGTTCCGGCGTGGGAGCCGCAACATTGCGGGTGGCGGCCGCACAAGTGCATAATCCGCGCATGTTCGACTGGAACGATCTCAAATATTTCCTGGCGGTGGCGCGCCACGGCAGCACCATTGCGGCCGGCAAGGCGCTCGGTCTCAGCCAGTCGACCGTGCATCGCCGGCTGGATGAACTGGAGCGGCGACTGGGCCGCACATTGGTGACGCGCCAACAGAGCGGCTACCGCCTGACTGAATTCGGCCAGGCGATATTGCCATATGCGGAGCGTGTCGAAGCCACCATCGTGGACTTCACGCGGCGAGCCAACGACGTCGAGCAGGACATGACGGGCGTGATCCGCGTCACCTGCCCGGAGCCGATCGTGGCCCGGCTGATCCAATCCGGCCTGATCGACGTTTTTCACATGCAGCATCCGTCGCTCCGCGTCGAGTTCGTGATGAGCGATCGCTATCTCGACCTCTCCAAGGGCGAGGTCGACGTCGCCTTCCGCTCAGGCGACACCGACGATGAACTGGTCGGGCGCAAGATCGCGGAATCGGTCTGGGCCGTGTACGCCAGCCGCGGCTATGTCGAACGGCACGGCAAGCCTGAGCGCGTCGCGGATCTCGGTCGGCATCTGCTGGTCGGCCTCGACGATTCGCTGGCCAATCACCGTGCCGTCAAATGGCTCAAGGAGGTCGCGCCGGACGCCAGGATGGCCGCGCGCATCAACAGCGTGCTGGGGCTCGTCTCTGCGATCAGGTCGGGCGTCGGCATCGGGCCGCTTCCGATCGCGCTTGGCGACGCCGAGCCTGGCCTCGTGCGCGTGCTCGGCCCTGTCCCGGAATTGACGCGGAGCTGGCGCATCCTGACGCATCCCGATCTCAGGCGCGTGCCGCGGATCGCAGCTTTTTTCGACTTCATCGTGCTCCAGCGCGAGGCGCTGAAGCCCATCCTGACGGGATGATTCCTAAACCGCCTGTCCTGCCTTCAGCAGCGAGCAGCCCGTGATCTTGTAGCTGCCATCCGCCTGCTGCTCGAGCGTGTACAGCGCTATCCACGCTTCGCCGTTGGCGTCGATGATGTGGACGCGCTGCGCGATCCAGCCGCCTTCAACCTTGCTCTCGCCGAACTCGAAGCTCCTGTGGCGGAAGACCGGCGGGTAACCGCTCTGCACCATGGACATGAAGACGTCGGGAGCGGGGAAGATCTCCCTGATCGACGGCGCGGCGTGAGAATAGGCGGCGTTTGCATCGCCGCGCACGAAGGCTTGCTCCTGGGCGCGGATGACGTCCTGGGCCGCGGCGATATCGTCGGCGAGGGCTGCGGTCGAGCTGAAGACGAGGCTGATGGCGACGAGCAAGGCGGCGATGCGCATGACAGGCTCCGCGTTGAAATCCCGGCGATGCTGATCCTAGCATCACCTCGGGGAAATACGGGCGCCTATCGTTTTCGTTTCACCGCGAGTTTCGCCGGCTTGGCGCGCGCTTTGGCCTTGCCGGCCGGCTGCAGGCGCAAGCCATCGACGAACACGTCGAGCATGCGCAGCACCGAGGATTGCCAGCCCGGCTGGTCGTGCATGTAGCACATGCCGATCAAGGCCCTGAGCAGGTCTTCCGGGCTGATGTCGCCGCGCATCTGGCCGGCGGCAATCGCCGGGCCAAGCAGCGATCCGATCGCCTTGGTCAGCCGGTCCATCGAGAACGCCGCGAGTTCCGAGGAGCTCTGATAGGTCAGTGCCAGTGCGGCCGACATGCCTTTCTTGGTGGCGACGAATTCGACTGCGGAGCGCAGCCAGCGGCGGAGCGCGTCGACCGGGTCCTTGGCGGTCCTCAACTGTTCGGCGAGCTCGCTGAGCTGCCCGACCTCGCGCCGGTACACGGCCTCGAACAGATCCTCTCGCGTCGGAAAATGCCGGTAGAGCGTACCGATCCCAACGCCGGCGCGTTTCGCCACGGCCTCGAGGCTCGCCTCGGGGCCGCCGGCGTTGAACACGGCCTTCGCGGCCTCGAGCACGCGCTCGCGGTTGCGCACGGCATCGGCGCGGGGCTTGCGAATTGGGTCGGTGTGGTCGTCCATGGCGCGCAATCTAGATCACGAATTGGTTAGATTGAACCCTCGTCGGACCTTTGCAGGGCTGCATCGCGTTGGCGATGCACGGGCTTTCGACGAATTCCAAATATTTTCGGGCGGCTCTTGTTAAGCGGAGGGTGCCTCCGTATCTTCGCGTGGACGTTGGCCGGCTTCTGTCGGCCGACATCATATCGACGGCGGCCACGGCGGTGGCGCGCCGAGCGATGAGACATGTCCATTTCTGATCGGAGCCTTGTATGAACCACTCCATCAGCCTCACCGTGAACGGTGCGCGGCGCGACTTCGTCCTCGACGATCCGCGCGTCACGCTGCTCGATCTCTTGCGTGAGCGCCTCCATCTCACCGGAACCAAGAAGGGATGCGACCGCGGCCAGTGCGGCGCCTGTACCATTCTGGTCGACGGCAAGCGGATCAACTCCTGCCTCGCGCTCGCCGTCAGCCATGACGGCGCCGACATCCTCACCATCGAGGGCGTCGCGCGCGGCGACCAGCTGCATCCGGTGCAGGCGGCCTTCATCGCCCATGACGGCTTCCAGTGCGGCTTCTGCACGCCCGGCCAGATCATGAGCGCGATCGGCATGATGCAGGAAGCGCAGGCCGGCAGCGATCCCGAGCGCATCCGCGAATGCATGAGCGGCAATCTCTGCCGCTGCGGCGCCTATGCCGGCATCGTCGATGCCGTGCTCGATGCGCAAGGACAGATGGACGAATCCAACCAGAGGCGCTCGGCATGAAGCAGTTCGATTATGTCAGGCCCGCGACCGTCGCCGAGGCCGTCGCCGCCGCGGTCCAGCCGGGCGCGGCCTATCTTGCCGCCGGCACCAATCTGCTTGATCTCATGAAAGGCGGCGTCAGCCGGCCGGACCGGCTGGTCGATGTCACCCATCTCGACGGGCTCGATGCGATCGAGACGCTCGCCGACGGATCGCTCCGCATCGGCGCGCTGGTGAGCAATGCCGATCTCGCGCATGACCCGGTCTTTGCAAGGTCCTACCCGGCCGTCGCCGAGGCGCTGCTCTCCGGCGCATCCGCGCAATTGCGCAATGCCGCGACGGTCGGCGGCAATCTGCTGCAACGGACGCGCTGCGCGTATTTCTACGACACTGCCAGCCGCTGCAACAAGCGCGAGGCCGGCAGCGGCTGCGATGCCCGCGACGGTGAGAACCGCGGCCATGCCGTGCTCGGCTGGAGCGACAGCTGCATCGCCACCCATCCGTCCGACTTCTGCGTGCCCCTGGTCGCGCTCGACGCCGTCGTCGAGATCGAGGGCAAGAGCGGCCGTCGCGAGATCGCGCTCGACGAGCTGCATTGCCTGCCCGGCAATTCGCCCGAGCGTGAATCGGCGCTGGAGCCCGGCGACATCGTCGTCGCTGTGCGCCTGCCGCCTGCTGCACGCGGCTTCGCCGCGCATGCGCGCTACCTCAAGGTTCGTGACCGTACCTCCTACGCCTTCGCCGTGGTGTCCGCCGCGGCCGCGTTGCGGATCGAGAACGGCAAGGTCGCGGAGGCGCGGATTGCGCTCGGCGGTGTCGCCGCCAAGCCGTGGCGCGTCCGCGCCGCCGAGGACGTGCTGAGGGGTGTCGCGCCCACGGCGGACGCGTTCCAGGAAGCCGCCTGGCGCGCGCTCACCGACGCAAAGCCGTCCGGCGACAACGCCTTCAAGATCGAGCTGGCGCGCCGCATCGTCATGCGCGCGCTGACCCTTGCCGCCGCGGGTACGCCCGCGCGCCTGCCGGCGTTGCCGGCCTCTCCCTTTGCCGCGACATCAGGAGCCATCCATGCCTGAGCTCAATCTCACCAGCGCCCCCGCCCATATCAGGCACGGCTCGAACATCGGCCAGCCGCTGACCCGCCGTGACGGCGTCCTCAAGGTCACGGGGCAGGCGACCTATGCCGCCGACAATCACCTGCCCGGCATGTTGTTTGCGGTGATCGCCGTTTCCAGCATCGCGCATGGCCGAGTGGTCTCGCTCGACGTCACCGCCGCAAAACGGCATCCCGGGGTCGTCGATGTCATGACGCCCGACCACAAGCCGCAGCTCGCGATCGACCCTGAGATCAAGACCAATCCGTTCGTGTTCCGAATGGAGGCGTTGCAGAGCAACGAGGTCCGCTACGCCAACCAGCCGATCGCGGTCGTGATTGCGGAAACGCTGGAAGCCGCGACAGAGGGTGCGGTGCTGCTGGCGCCGCGCTACGAGTCGCTGCCGCCACTGGTCGGGCTCGACGCCGGCGAGAGCTTCGTGCCGCCCGTCGTCGGCGTCGGCAATCCCACCGAGAACCACCTCGGCGATGTCGAGGCGGGCCTTGCCTCGGCCGAGAAGCAGATCGACGCGACTTACGAGACGCCGCCGCAATATCACAATGCGATGGAGCCGCACGCGATCGTGGTTCAATGGGACGGCGACAGGCTATCGGTGGACATGCCGACCCAGGGCCTGGTGCTTTCGCTCGCGCGCATTGCCGAACTGTTCGGTATTGCGCACGACAAGATCCACATTCGAAGTCCCTTCCTCGGCGGCGGCTTCGGCTCGAAGGGGCTCATGGGCGGTCCGCCGGTCCTCGGCATCATGGCGGCGAAGCTGGTCGGCAGGCCGATCAAGCTCGTGTTGCGCCGTGAGCAGATGTATGGGCCGGTCGGCCATCGCGCGCCGACGCGCCAGCGCCTGCGCATCGGCGCCGACGGCGAGGGCCGCCTGACCGCGCTCGACCACCACGCGCGGACGGTGTCGAGCACGTTCGACGATTTCTACGAACCCGCTGCCGACGCATCGCACACGCTCTACGCGGCGCCAGCGATCCGCACCTCGCATGACGCCGTGCGTGTCAACACCGGAACGCCCCTGTTCATGCGTGCGCCCGGCGAGGCGACCGGCTCGATCGCGCTGGAGAGCGCGATTGATGAAATGGCCTGGGCCTGCGGCATGGATCCGCTCGCCTTTCGCCTGAAGAACTACGCCGAGGTCGAGCCGATCAGCGGCAAGCCGTTCTCGTCGAAGGCATTGCGTGCCTGCTACGAGCAGGGTGCAGCGCGGTTCGGCTGGGCGAAGCGATCGCTCCAGGCGCGGCAGATGCGCGACGATGCCGGCCTTCTGGTCGGCTGGGGCATGGGCACCGCGACCTTTCCGGCGCTGATGTTCCAGGCGGAAGCGCGTGCGGCGATCCGGCGCGACGGCACTGGCGTGATGGAGATCGGCGCGCACGACATGGGGCAGGGCGCCTGGACGGCGCTGGCGCAGATCGCGGCCGATGCCGTCGGCCTCGATATCGACCGCGTCACGTTCAAGGCCGGTACGTCAGACCTGCCCGATGCCGGCATCGCGGGCGGCTCCGCGCATACGGCAACGGCGGGTGCTGCGATCCACAGCGCCGGCGCGGCCGTGATCGCAAAGCTCGCCGATCTCGCCACCGGTGACGAGCGCTCGCCGCTGTTCGGCGCCGGCAATGCCGGTGTGATCGCACGCGACGGCAGGCTGATCCGCCGTGACGACGAGAGCCGCGGCGAGAGCTACGCCGAGATCCTTGCGCGTGCCGGCGTCGCCGAAGTCGAGGCCCGCGGCACCGGCGCGCCGAACCCCGCGGCGATGGAGGAATATGCCATGCATGCCCATGGCGCGGTGTTTGCGGAGGTGAAGGTCGATCCCGAGCTCGGCCAGATCCGTGTCAGCCGCATGGTCGGCGCGTTTGCCGCCGGGCGCATCGTCAACCCGCGGATGGTGCAGAGCCAGCTGTTCGGCGGCATGATCTGGGGGATGTCCTTTGCTCTACACGAGGAGGCGATCACCGATCGCCGGACCGGCCGCATCATGAACGCCAATCTCGGTGAGTACCATGTCCCGGTGAATGCCGACGTGCCGCCACTCGATGTGATCACGGTCGATGAGCACGACCCGCACGTCAACGCGCTCGGCATCAAGGGCGTCGGCGAGATCGGCATCACCGGCAGCGCCGGCGCGGTCGCCAACGCGGTCTGGCACGCAACCGGCGTGCGTGTCCGCAGATTCCCGATCCGGATCGAGGATTTGCTGACGCAGTCTTGAAAGGCCGCTGAGCGCCGGGCTCGCGTGCCCGGTGCTAGAGCGGTTTCGAGTGAAGTGGGTACCGGTTCGCGTCAAGAAAACGCGTCAACAAGAGTCTAGAGTTCCGTTCCGATTCCATCGGAGCGGAACAGGCTATCGGATCGAGCCGGAGAAATTGTCGATGTCGGGCGAGGGGCGCGCCGGAAACAGCCGGGCGGTCGAGGAGTTGTCGAGCCTTCGCCTGCACTTCGCCTCGTCGTCGGTGTCCTTGCCATTGCGCTTCTGCGCGAACACGTCGTCGAGACGGTTGACGACCAGCATGGCGTGGTCGCGCTCCAGCGTATCGGGATTCTTGCGCTGTTCGTCGGAGCGGAAGGTGCCGCCGGCCATCTTGCCGGTCATCTCGTAGTCGCAGCCGGCCTTCCAATCGCCCTGGTCCCATTTCCAGCCCTGCGTCGTCAGCCGGCCATCCTTGTCGATCGTGACCTTGAGGATCGCGTTGTAGGCGAGCCAGATGCCGGCGAGGCCCGCGCGCTTGTCGTCGAAGCCTTCCAGCAGTGCGATCCGCTCGCGCTGGAGGGCATTGACGTGATCCCGCCCGCTGGCGGTGGCGTGCATTTCCGAGCTGCGCTTTTCCCAGGCCGGATGCAGAAATTCGGGGAATTGCAGGGTCTGCGCCTGCACCCAGTTGCGCTGGTCTTCCGTCAGCGCGCGCCGTGTCGCATCGTCGAGCCGTGGCAGCAGCGCCTTCCAGGCACGGTTCAATCGCTGGTCGTTCTCGGCGAGATCGGGATCCGAGCAGATCTCCTCGTCCGTCGCCGTCGCCGGACGCACACAATCGAAGGTCGGCGCGACGAACGAGGTCTCGGCCTTGTCGGCGGCGTCGGAGGGGCCGCTCGCGAAATACGTGCCGGTGACCTGCCACAGATAGTCGCAATCATCGCCTGCCTCGGTCGTATCGTCGCCATCGATCGTGACGACGCGAAGGGTCTCGCCCTGGCGACGGAGCTTGATCGCCGGGAGTTTCCCCGGCCTGGTCTGCTGCCGGCCTGCCGGCGATGCGGCGCTCGGCAGTTGGATCGAGCCGCTCAGCCAGCTGCCGGCCTTCGTCACGGTCGTGCTCAGCTTGCACTGCCGATGCCTGTCACTGCCGTAATAGGCCTTCATGTCGATCGTCAGGTGCCGCACGCCGTTCGCATCCGGCGAGAGTGTGAGGCTTCCGAACGCGTTGGCCCATTTGCCGGAGAACCCGCTCCGGCCGAAGCCGCCGGCGATCTCATCGAGCGCGACCTGGCGCTGGCGCAGCGTAGCGGCAAAGTTGTCGCGCAGCTCGTCATCGTCGACCTCCTGCACGGTGTCGGCGGCTTGCGAGATCATCTCGTTGAACCAGGCCTCGTCGCGCTTGAGCAGAGGCCGGATATTGACGGGCGCCCTGGCGAGCGCAGCATCGAAGGATTTGTCGATCGCGGCGACGAGCTTGTCGTAGCCCCTTTCCTGGCAAATGGCGGGCTTGATCGCACTGCCGTTGCCGTTGGCCTCGCCGCATAGCGTGATTGCGGTCGGCGCACTGCTGGCGGCGCGGAGGAAATCGTCCATGGCGTGGCAGGTGATGGGAGCGAAGAGGGCCGTCGCGGTGACGAGCGCGAGGCGAAATGGGGCGAACATTGGCGGCCCTTGGCTGGAGCGGGATCGTGCCTGGTTCGTTGGTCGTCCGCGGCGTCAGCAAGGTTCAGGAGGGCTCGGGGATGTCGACCGCCGTGCCGATCCGATCAATGCAACTTCCTGCGGAGGGCCTTGACCGCTTCTCGCTGCATCTCGATGTACTCGGCAATGACCTTGCGCAGCTCGCGCGAATGGAGCTTGTCGGCGTCGCGCAAGGCTTCGTCGAGCACGGCTTCCGCATTGGCAAGAGTGATCTTCATGCGCTGGCTCCCGTTACGAAGCGGCCCCGGAGTACCTAGGAGTCCGGGGCCATAACCTCAGCACCTTTGCGCCAGGCTGCTCGGCTACGTTTCGTAATATATAGCGGTCGCGCGCGCGGAAATTGAGATGGCTCAAGGACCGTAAGATACCGGTGCTCGTACGATTGCGGATGGGCCGATCGCGCCTCAGAACGTCGGCGGCGTGCAGGCCGAGATCACCTCGCACGGCTTGCCGCCGACGCAGCGGAAGCGATGCGGACGGCGGCTCTCGAAATAATAGGCATCGCCGGGGTTGAGGATGCGGCGCTCGTCCTCGACGGTGACTTCGAGCTTGCCCGAGATCACGATTCCGCCTTCCTCGCCCTCGTGGACGAGGTGGACGCGGCCGGTGTCGCTGCCGGGCTCGTAGCGCTCTTTCAGGATCTGCAGGCTGCGGCCGAACAGATTGTCGCCGACCTGCCGGTACGAGATCGGCTTCTTGCCGACCTCGGTCAGCTCCTCGGCGCGGTAGAAGATCTTGCGCCGGGACTCCGGCTCCAGCGCGAAGAACTCGGCAAGCCCCATCGGGATGCCGTCGAGGATGCGCTTGAGCGCGCCGACGGAGGGGTTCATCTGGTTGGATTCGATCAGCGAGATGGTCGAATTGGTGACCCCGGCGCGCTTGGCCAGCTCGCGCTGCGACAGCTTCTGGCGGGCCCGGATGAATCGCAGCCGTCCACCGATGTCGACGCTCATAGCCAGGTCCCGTGTTGCACGTGTTGCGGATCGCGCAAATATGGACCGGCAGCCCCAGACAAATCAATGGGTTGCGGCGCGACAGAAAAGGACTTGTTGCGCATCCCAAGCCGTGGCTCAGCTATGGGGTCAGCACAGGAGCGCGGCCGTGACCCTTCATCAGATTCCGAACACTATCAAGACCGACTCGTTCTGGATGCCGTTCACGGCCAATCGGCAGTTCAAGAAGGCGCCGCGCCTGTTCTCCTCGGCCGAGGGCATGCACTACACCACCGTCGACGGCCGCAAGGTGATCGACGGCTCCGCCGGCCTCTGGTGCGTCAATGCCGGCCACGGCCGCAAGCAGATCGCGGCTGCGGTCGAGCGCCAGCTGATGACGCTGGACTTTGCGCCGTCGTTCCAGATGGGCCATCCGCTGGCCTTCGACTTCGCCGAGCGTCTCGCCGAGATCGCGCCGAAGGGCCTCGACCGCATCTTCTTCACCAACTCCGGCTCCGAGTCGGTCGACACCGCGCTGAAGATCGCGCTCGCCTATCACCGTGCCACCGGCCAGGCCAGCCGCACCCGCCTGATCGGCCGTGAGCGCGGCTATCACGGCGTCGGCTTCGGCGGCACCTCGGTCGGCGGCATGGTCGCCAACCGCCGCGCCTTCACCACCCTGCTGCCGGGCGTCGACCACATCCGCCACACCCACGATCTCTCCCGCAACGCCTTCGCCAAGGACCAGCCCGAGCATGGCGCCGAGCTCGCCGACGATCTCGAGCGTCTGGTCGCCCTGCACGGCGCCGAGACCATCGCCGCCGTCATCGTCGAGCCGGTGCCGGGCTCGACCGCGGTGCTGCCGCCGCCGAAGGGCTATCTGCAGCGGCTGCGCGAGATCTGCGACAAGCACGGCATCCTCTTGATCTTCGACGAGGTCATCACCGGCTTCGGCCGCCTCGGCACGCCGTTCGCCGCCAATTTCTTCGGCGTCACGCCGGACCTGATGACGACGGCCAAGGGCATCACCAACGGCACCATTCCCTGCGGCGCGGTGTTCGCGAGCCGCAAGGTGCACGACGGCATGATGGTCGGCCCGGAAAACATGATGGAGCTGTTCCACGGCTACACCTATTCGGCGCATCCGACCGCCTGCGCCGCCGGTATCGCCACGCTCGACATCTACAAGGACGAAGGCCTGCTGACGCGCGGTGCGTCGATTGCCGAATACTGGCGCGATGCGCTGCATTCGCTGAAGGGTCTGCCGAACGTCGTCGACATCCGCAATTGCGGCCTGATGGGAGCGGTCGAGCTCGCGCCGCGCGACGGCGCCGTCGGTGCACGCGGCTATGACGTCATGGTCGACTGCTTCAACACCGGCCTCTACCTGCGCATGAGCGGCGACAGCTTCGCGATGTCGCCGCCCCTCATCGTCGAGAAGAGCCATATCGACCAGATGGTCTCGATCCTCGGCGACGCCATCAAGAAGGTGGCCTGATAATTGCTCTCGCCGTTGCGAGTTGTGTCCTTGCAGCGGCGAGCGCCGCGGGAGTTTGACGAAGCGTGAAAGTCCTGATCCTCGGCAGCGGTGTCATCGGTGTCACCTCTGCCTACTACCTCGCCCGTGCCGGCCACGACGTGACGGTCGTCGACCGTCAACCGGAGCCGGCGCTCGAGACCTCATTTGCCAATGCCGGCGAGGTCTCGCCCGGCTATTCCTCGCCCTGGGCCGGCCCCGGCGTGCCGGTGAAGGCGATCAAGTGGCTCCTGATGAAGCACGGCCCGCTCGTGGTCCGGCCGAAGCTCGACCCCGTGATGTGGGTCTGGCTGCTCAAGATGCTGCGCAACTGCACCAGCGCGCGCTATGCGGTCAACAAGAGCCGGATGATCCCGATCGCGGAGTACAGCCGCGATTCCTTGCGCGACCTGCGCCGCGACATCGGCATCCAGTATGACGAGCGCTCGCAAGGCACGCTGCAGCTGTTCCGCTACCAGGCGCAGCTCGACGGCACCGGCGAAGACATTGCCGTGCTCAAGCAATATGGCGTGCCGTTCGAGGTGCTGAGCCGCGAGGGCTGCATCGCGGTCGAGCCGGCGCTCGCGGGCGTGAAGGAAAAATTCGTCGGCGGGCTTCGCCTGCCGCAGGACGAGACCGGCGACTGCCACATGTTCACGCAGGCGCTGGCCAAGCATGCCGAGGCGCTCGGCGTGCGCTTCATGTTCAACACCTCGATCGACCGCATCGTCACCGAGGGTGCGCGCGTCAGCGGCGTCGCCACCAGCGCCGGCTTGCTGCAGGCGGATTCTTACGTGCTCGCGCTCGGCAGCTGGTCGTCGCGGCTCGCAGCCCCGCTCGGCATTTCGCTGCCGGTCTATCCGGTGAAGGGCTATTCGATCACGGTACCGATCAAGGACGCCTCCGGCGCGCCGGAATCGACCGTGATGGACGAGAGCTACAAGGTCGCGATCACGCGATTGGGCGATCGCATCCGCGTCGGCGGCACCGCGGAAATATCCGGCTATTCGGACAAGCTCTACGACGCGCGCCGCGCCACGCTCGATCACTCGCTGACCGACCTGTTCCCGCGCGGCGGCGATCTCGCCAAGGCGACATTCTGGAGCGGGCTGCGTCCGATGACGCCGGACGGCCCGCCCGTGATCGGCCCGACGCAATATGCCAACCTCCACCTCAACACCGGGCACGGCACGCTCGGCTGGACCATGTCCTGCGGCTCGGGGCGCGTGCTCGCGGACCTGCTGTCGGGCAAGACGCCGGATATCGATGTCAGTGCGCTGACGGTGGACCGGTATAATCATCGGTTTGGGTAAAGGTCTCGTCATTGCGAGGAGCCCTTGCGACGAAGCAATCCAGAGTCTTTCCGCGGAGACAGCCTGGATTGCTTCGCTGCGCTCGCAATGACGGCGTGGACGCCGTTCGCCCTTTACCTATCACCGTCACCCCGAGGTGGCGGCGGAGCGGCCCTCGCAAGGGGGCGGCCCGGGAAGCCGGTAGCGCTGAGCTCAAAGCTGCTTGCGGCGGGCAGAGATGATCCGGGCGATATGGCCTTCGTCGCCGTACATGGCGTCCCACAGATCGACGCCGGAGGCCCACGAACTGATCCAGTGTTCGAAACTGGGAGCGTCGTCAAAGAACGCGTCGGTCCAGTCATCGCCATCGTGACCATTGGGATCGAAGATCCGCATCCGGAAATCCTGGTCGCGACAATCGACGCACGAATAGATGGCGCATCCCCAGTGGCAGATCGGCAGAAGGCCATCCGGCCATGTCAACTCCGGATCGCTCCGAAACAAATCGTAGATCGCAACAGCGGTCTTGCCGGTGTCGTCGGGAACTCCGTTGGTCAGTCCGATTAGCCCGTATCCGGGGCCGAAACCTCCGTTGCCGACATCTGCATACATCCGCTTCAAGAGAGGCGGCAGCCGGAAGCGAAGATGCGCTTCGTCGGAAGCAATGACGCTTGCGGTGGCGGGGACGAGTCCTGCGCGCGGAGGTTGGCCCATATCGGTCGGCTTTGTCTTCAGCCGTCGCCGGATCGCAGCGATGATAAGCTCATCCATCGATGGGGCCCCTCGTCCTGAAGAATGCCTTCACATCATGCCAGCAGACGACTTTAAGTGAAACTACCCCGCCCCCGTCACGCAATTCACCCACAGCACCACGGATTTCGCATCCTGCGCCGGATTGGAAAACCGGTGCGGCCTTCGGCTCGCGAACCTGAAGCTGTCACCGGTTTTCAGCGACCATGTTTCGCTGTCCACCGTCAGCATCATCTCGCCTTCGAGCACAAGGCCGGCCTCTTCACCGTCATGGGTGTAAAGTTCGTCGCCGGTGGAGCCGCCGGGCTCCAGATGCACCAGGAACAGATTGAGCTTGTTGTCGGCGCTGGCCGGGCTCAGCAATTGCTTCGACACGCCGGTGCGCCACAGCTTCAGCTCCGGTCGCTGCAATCCCCGCGTCACGACCTGATCGGAGGCGCCGTCGGCGCTCGGGCTTGCGCCGAACAAGGCGGCGATGCCGACGCCGAGCACGTCGGCCAGCGTCGCCAGCACGCGCAAGGAGGGCGAGGACAGACCGCGCTCGATCTGGCTGAGGAAGCCGATCGACAGCTCCGTGCGCGCCGCGACCGTCTCCAGCGAGAATTGCCTGACGCGCCTGAGATCCCGGATGCGGCGGCCAACCGCGACGTCCATCGCAGGCTCCGCCGGCTTGGCGACGGCTTTGGCTTTCACCTTCCTGGCCGGCTTGCCTGCCGCCGGTTTGCGCATTCTCTTGCCACCGCTCACGTCAGACCGCTTCCTTCATGTGCATGAAAACCGCTTGCATCGTCCGCGAAAGTGTGACCAAATTTTCATATTGGTGAAAATAGGCTGAAACGGCGCGGCCCGCAACGTCTGATCACGACAGCGTAAGCGCCGACATCGGCCAGACCCAAAGGGGGATGCGATGAAGCGTATGGTTCGGGCCGCGATGGCGGCACTCGCGATGGCAGTGGTGACGCCGGCCTCGGCGCAGCAGGTGCTGAAGGTCGGCTCGACGCCGACGGGCATTCCCTTCACCTTCCTCGACACCAAGACCAACACCATCCAGGGCATCATGGCCGATCTCATCACCGAGGTCGGCAAGGATGCCGGCTTCAACGTGCAGATCGAGCCGATGCAGTTCTCGGCGCTGATCCCCTCGCTGACCTCGAGCAAGATCGACATCATTGCCGCCGCGATGTTCATCACTGCGCCGCGCAAGGAGGTCGTCGACTTCTCCGACCCGATCTACACCTATGGCGAGGGCCTCGTGGTGCCGAAGGGCGACACCAAGGCCTATGCCACCCAGGAGGATCTGAAGGGCGAGACGGTGGGCGCGCAAGTCGGCACCGCCTTCGTCGACGCGCTGAAGAAGTCCGGCCTGTTCGCCGACGTCAAGGCCTACGACACCATTCCGGACATCCTGCGCGACGTGAACACCGGCCGTCTCAAGGCCGGCTACGCCGACTATCCGATCCTCGCCTACAATCTGAAGCAGGGTGGCTTTCCCGAGGTGCGCCTCGTCGACGGCTACAAGCCCGTCACCGTCGGCTCGGTCGGCATCGGCGTGCGCAAGGGCGAAGCCGCGCTGCTGGGCAAGATCAACGCCTCGCTCGCCAAGCTCAAGGCCAACGGCACCATCGACAAGATCCTCGACAAATGGGGCCTCAAGGCCCAGGGCTGATCCTAGCGATTGATCAAGGCTGCCCAATGAAAGGCTTCTGGCACGACGCCGCCGAGTTCTTCCCGATCCTGATGAACGGCGTCGTGCTGACGATCGTTGTCACCATCGGCTCGCTTCTGCTCTCGACGGTGCTCGGCCTGGTCTGGGCGATGATGCGGGTTTCCGGCATCAAGGCGCTGTCGATGATCAGCGCCAGCCTGATCAACGTGATCCGCGGCATCCCGATCATCGTGCTGTTGTTCTACCTGTACTTCGTGATGCCCGATCTCGGTGTCACGCTGTCGGCCCTGCAGGCCGCGATTCTCGGGCTCGGTATCGCCTATTCGGCCTATCAGGCGGAGAACTTCCGCGCCGGCATCGAGGCGATCGACAAGGGACAGATCGAAGCGGCGCAGTCGATCGGCATGGGCTGGTGGCTCACCATGCGCCGCGTGATCCTGCCGCAGGCCGTGCGCATCGTGCTGCCTCCTTACGGCAACGTCATGATCATGATGCTGAAGGATTCCTCGCAAGCCTCGACCATCACCGTCGCCGAGCTCGCGCTTCAGGGCAAGCTGATCGCGTCCTCGACCTTCAAGAACACCAACGTGTTCACGCTGGTGGCGCTGATGTATCTCACCATGAGCATTCCGCTGATCCTGCTGGTCCGTCACTTCGAGAAGCGGGCGGGCAAGCGATGATCGAGCTGAACGACGTCCACAAGAGCTTTGGCGTGAACGAGGTGCTCAAGGGCATCACGGCTTCCGTCGAGAAGGGCGAGGTGGTCTGCATCGTCGGTCCCTCCGGCTCCGGCAAATCCACCATCCTGCGCTGTATCAACGGTCTCGAAAGCTACGACCGCGGCGGGATCAGCGTCGAGGGCCTCAAGGTCGATCGCGATGCGCCGTCGATCCTAGACATCCGCACCCAGGTCTCGATGGTGTTCCAGCGCTTCAACCTGTTCCCACATCGCACGGCGCTGGAGAACGTGATCGAGGGGCCGCTCTACGTGAAGAAGGAGCCGCGTGCCCAGGCGCTGGAGCGCGGCCGCGCGCTGCTTGCCCAGGTCGGCCTCGCCGAGAAGGCCGACGCCCATCCGCCGCAGCTCTCCGGCGGCCAGCAGCAGCGCGTCGCCATCGCGCGGGCGCTCGCCATGCAGCCCAAGGCGATCCTGTTCGACGAGCCGACCTCGGCGCTCGATCCCGAACTCGTCGGCGACGTCCTCGGCGTGATGCGCAAGCTCGCCGACGACGGCATGACCATGGTCGTCGTCACCCACGAGATGGGCTTTGCCCGCGATGTCGCCGACCGCGTGCTGTTCATCGACGGCGGCGTCATCGTCGAGCAGGGGCCGGCCAAGGCGCTGCTCAACCAACCTCAGCATCCGCGCACGCAGGACTTCTTGCGGCGCGTGCTGCATCCGCTCTGACCGGTCTTCGCCATGACGCGCCTGCCTCTGCCGCCCTCGCTCTATGCCGACACTGCCGTCGCGCCGGTCGCCACGCCGCCGCTCGACGTCGACAAGTCCGTCTCCGTCGCCATCGTCGGGGGCGGCTACACCGGCCTCTCCACCGCGCTGCATCTGGCGGAGCAGGGCGTCGAGGCTCTGGTGCTGGAGGCGCAGGAGCCGGGCTGGGGTGCGTCGGGCAACAATGGCGGCCACACCAATCCCGGCTTGAAGCACGACCCCGATCAGATCGAGGCGGATTTCGGCCCCTCACTCGGCCGCCGCATGATCGACTTCGCTTACGGCACCACTGATTTCACCCACGATCTGATCCGCCGCTACCAGATTCCCTGCGAGGCACGGCAGAACGGCACGTTGCGTGCGGCGTACAACGAGGCCAGCGCCGCCGCGATCGAAAAGACCGCGCAGCAATGCATTCGGCGCGGCATGCCGGTGACGTATCTGGGCCGCGAGCAGCTCCGCGAGATGACCGGCACCGACCGCTACATCGGCGCCATGCTGGACACCCGCGGCGGCGATCTGCATCCCCTGAGCTACGCCCGCGGCCTTGCGCGCGCCGCGATCTCCGCCGGTGCGAAGGTGCATGGCGAGACGCCGGCGCTGTCGCTGCGCCGCGACGGCTCGCGCTGGCGCATCGAGACGCCGCGAGCGGTGGTGCGTGCGGACAAGGTGCTGCTCGCCACCAACGGCTTTACCGACGATCTCTGGCCGGCGCTCCGCCGCACCATCGTGCCGGTGTTCTCCTCGATCGCCGCCACCGCGCCGCTGTCAGATGCGGTTGCGCGCGCGATCATGCCGACGCGGCCCGTGCTCTACGAGAGCGGCCACATCACCGTCTACTACCGCATCGACCAGAATAACCGTCTCCTCATGGGCGGCCGCGGGCCGATGCGCTGGATCAAGTCGCCGCACGACGTCGCCTATCTGATCCGCTATGCCGAGCGGCTGTGGCCGCAGCTCAAGGGCGTCGCCTGGACTCATGGCTGGAACAGTCGCCTCGCCATCACCGCGGATCATTATCCGCACGTGCATGAGCTGGCCGAGAGCATCCTGATCTCGCTCGGCTGCAACGGCCGCGGCGTTGCGCTCGCGACCGCGATGGGCGCGCAGCTCGCCCGACGGCTGATCGGCGGCGCCCCCGCCGAAATTGACATGCCCATCACGGGCATCAAGCCGATGCCGATGCACGCGTTCTGGCCGATGGGCGTGACGACCGCTGTGATCGCGGGCCGCGTCCGCGACCGGCTCGGCATTTGAAGAAGGCGCCGCCCGGTCAGGAGCGGCGCCTTGCATCGTAAACGATCGCGCGTCAGCAGCGGCCCTGCTTCCACAGGCCGGGCGGGCAGCCATGGCCGCGCCAGCCGACCTTGCGTCCACGCGACCATCCGTGCGGCGTGCCATGGTGGTGATGGCCCATCGAATGGCCGTGGCCATGGCCATGACCATGGCCGCCCCCATGGCCGCCCTTGGCGAGTGCGGGGCCGGCAAAGGTGAAGCCGGCCGCAATGACCAGCGACGCGGCGAGCGCAAGTTTCTTCATGATGTCCTCCGTCAGGGCGAGCGCACTTGTCCGTTCAATGAACGAAGCGTGGGCAGGTTGGTTCCCCGCGAATGTGAAAGCGTCATGACGCTCGCGCAGATGCATCATCGCGCGAGAGCTCAACGCGCGATGGAATAACCTCGAATCAATCCTTGCGCTCAGTCTTCCGCCACGGCGTCGGCCCAGGGCTGGAAGATCTCGACCGCGCCGGAATTGACGTCGCCCTTGCGCATCACAACGCTGGGACAAGCGAATTTTTGCGGCAGGGCCTGCACGCGGCTCTCTTCATAGTCGAAGCGTGTGGCCAGCGCCTTGCGCACGTCGGCCGGCAGGCGGGCGTCGCCGATCACCACCGCGCCCTCGCTGGCGTCGATGCGCGGCTGGTGGATGGCGGCGTCGAGGTCCATGCCGTAATCCATCGCGAAGGAAACGAGCTGCATCACCGACGGCAGGATGCGGCGTCCGCCGGAGGCGCCGACGGCGAGGCGCTTGCCGTCCCTGGTCTCGGCGATGACAGGCGTGTAGTTGCAAAGGCAGCGCTTGCCGGGGGCCAGCGAGTTGGTGGTGCCCGGCGTCGGGTCGAACCACATGATGCCGTTGTTCATGGTGATACCGGTATGCGGCGTCACATATCGCGAGCCGAAGGACGAGAGCAGCGTCTGCGTCACGGCGGCGATGTTGCCGTGACGGTCGACCACCGAGAAATGCGTGGTGCAGGCCGGCGCCAGATATTCGGCGCCGAGCGAGCGCTTGCCGTCGGCATCGCCCATGTCCTTGAGCCGCTCGCGGAAGGCCGCCTGCAAGGCGAGTGCATATTCGACATAGGCGCCGGCATCCGGCGCACCCGCGGGCGTCAAGCTCTGCTGCAACAGGCGTAGCGCATGCGCCATTGTCGGCCCCGCCGTGAGCTCCGGCGTCGCATACACCTTGCCCCCGCGATAGGGGATCGCCAGCGGCGCGCGCAGATGGGCGCGGAAGGCGGCGAGATCCTCCACCGACAACGAGCCGCCGTCGGCCTTGATGTCGGAGGCGATGCTCCTGGCGAGATCGCCCTGGTAGAAATCGCGGGGGCCGGCCTCGGCGAGATGCGACAGCGTCGCCTTGAGGGCGTCCTGCGGCAGCCGCGTCTCGGCCTTGACGCCCCAGGGCGCGGTCGGCGGCAGGCCGTCCTTCAGGTAGGCGGCCGCGCTTGCCGGATAGCGCCTGAGATCGGCGGCCGAGCCGGAGATCGTCACCGTCGTCCACCAATCGACCAGCAGGCCTTCGCCGGCGAGCACGGCAGATGGTGCCACCAGATCCTTCCACGGCATCTTGGCGTAGCGGCGATGCGCCTCTTCCATTCCGGCGACGACGCCGGGGACGGCGATCGAGCCGGGGCCATGGACGTTGCGGTCGTCCTTCACGCGCGGCCAGGGAAACAGGTCGGAGGCGGCGCCTCCGCCGCTGAGCGGATAGTCGGCAGGGCGCAGGCTCTGCGGCGCGCACATGCCGTAGTCGATCACCTCAGTGCGATTTTCCTTGGCACGGTAGAGCACCATCGCGCCGCCGCCGCCGATACCGCTATTCCAGGGCTCCAGCACGTTCAGGGCAAACGTGGTCGCGACGATCGCGTCCACGCAGTCACCCCCCGCGGCCAGCACCTGCGCTCCGACCTCGGCCGCCCGCCGCGACTGCGAGGCGACGATGCCGCCTTTGGATGTGACGGCGGGTTTGCGGACGGTTTGGTTGAGGCTGAACTGATGAGGCATGATGTCGTCTTGATCTCTGGATTCAGTTGCGTCGTTGCAACCGAGGTTGAAGCTCCGCAATTGGCGAAGCCCGCGGACAATGGCACATTGCAGCCAGCGAGAACATCGAAAGGGAGACGCGGCATGGCTGGTGTGAAACAGGCGCGGGATGGCGCGGTCGGGATCTTGACGCTCGACGAGCCGGCAAGCCTCAACGCGATGACGCCGGACCTGCTCGGCGCACTGGCTAGCGCCGTCGCCGCGATGAGCGCGGACGAGAATATCCGCGCGATGATCCTCACCGGCGCCGGGCGCGGATTTTGCTCAGGACAGAATTTGAAGGCATCGGACGCGCTCGGCGAGGATATCGCGGCCGGCGTGATGCGGTTCTACTGGCCGGCGTTCAAGGCATTGCGCGAGTGCCGCGTGCCCGTGGTCGTCGCCGTAAACGGGGTGGCTGCCGGCGGTGGTTTCAGTCTTGCCATGGCCGGCGACATGATCGTCGCGGCGCGGTCGGCGAGCTTCATCCAGGTGTTCAGCCGCATCGCGCTGGTGCCGGATCTCGGCTCGACCTGGCTGTTGCCCAGGCTGATCGGCCGGCAGCGCGCGCTCGAGCTGATGCTGCTGAACGAGCCGCTGACGGCAGAACGCGCCCAGGAGATCGGCCTGGTGCGGCAGGTCGTCGACGATGCCAAGTTGATGGACGAGGCGCTCGCCCTGGCGCGGCGCCTGGCCGAAGGGCCGACGCGGGCTTTGGTGGCAACACGCCTGCTGGTCGAGGAGAGCGAGCACGCCACCTACGAGGCCCAGTTCCGCCGCGAGATCGAGCTCCAGGCGACCATTCGCAAGACCGCGGATGCCCTCGAGGGCCGCACCGCCTTCGTCGAGAAGCGCAAGGCGAAGTTTACGGGGACGTAAAGTTTTCCAAGCCGTCATGGCTGGGCTTGTCCCGGCCATCCACGTTCTCAGTTGCGGCCAGAAACGTGGATGCCCGGGACGAGCCCGGGCATGACGAGTGGAGCGACCGTTGGAGATCTGCGAAGCGCTCAGAGCGAGCGGTTCAGCCGGCTGGCCTGATACTTGGCGCGCCATTTCGGGCCGGGCCCGCGCATGTAGTGAAGCTCGGGACGGTAGGGGTCACCTGCGACCCGGATCAGCGTCTGCCATTTGGCGGCGACGAAGCTCAGGGGCTGGCGGAAGAGGCTCAGTGAAGCGATCAACATGGCATCACCTCAATGCGGCTTGCCGAGCATGGCGGTGAAGGGAAGGTCGAAAATCTCTTCGCCGTCGTCGCCGCTGACATGGATCACCCAGTCGCGCCAGTCTTCGTTGCTCGGCGTCAGGATCATCGACCGCATGATCTGGGACGCACGGTCGCGGGCCTCGGTGAGGTTGGACACGGCGGCGCCGTAGCGGTCGATCAGCGTGCCCTCGGTGTTGGAGCAGTGAAAATAGACCTGGACCATGTGCGTCTCCTGTCGGGAGCAACTGGGATGGCAAAGCGATACCACCCGAAGCCTTCGCGAAACATTCGGGTCGAACCCGGTAAGGGAATGTACGGATATTGGTCGGCACGAAGATCGTTACAGGTTTAATCACAGGCGAGTGATGTTCAGCTGGACGGCGTTTTCCCGGCATGGAACAGCTTTTTGCGGGAAATCCGGGAGGCCGCTGTGAGCTACTTCACATCTGGGCGCGAACGCCGAAGGCTGTGCGCATGTGCGGGCGTCCTGGTGTCGGTCTTGGCGTCGGTTTTGGCGGTCGTGCTCGGGCTCGTTTCGGCGGCGTCATCGGAGCTGCTTCGCCGGAGCGGCTATGCGATCGGCGGGGAGACCTGCGGCAGCGGGGATCTCGTTTTTCCCCGGATCCAGATCGACATGAAGGCCGGATTTTGCGCCGGGCTCGTCGCCAGCGAGGCTGATCGCCTCAAGTTTCCGCGCGCGATCGTCCAGGTGCCGGGGCGCGACCTGTTCGTGGTGGCCGACATGGGCGGCTGGGGCCACGCCGACGGACGGTTGCTGCTGCTCGATCCGCGCGCGCCCGAGGGCGGTCGGCTCAAGGAGCTCCTGGCGGGGGTCGAATATCCGTTCGGTCTCGCGATCGGTCCGGACAGGAAGCTCTACGCTTCGACCGCCGAGACGATCTTCCGGTTCGATCCGCTCGCCGACAATCCGCGCGGCACGGTCGAGACCATCATCCGTCACATGCCCGGCCGCCGGATCACGCTGCCCGACGGCACCGGGGTCGAGGAGAGCGCGCATCCGCTCAAGGCATTCGTCTTCGACAGGAACGGGCGGCTGTTCGTCAATGTCGGCTCGCACAGCGACGACTGCATCACGCCGGCGCCGATCACGAAGCCTTGCGCGGCCGCCGAGGGCGCGTCCGCCATGGCATCGATCTGGCTGTTCACGCCGCCCGCGAGCGGCGTCTTCCCGGCGCTGACACCGAAGGATCCCGATCCGCCGCACGTCGTCTATGCGCGGGGCTTGCGCAACTCGATGGCCCTGGTGCTGCATCCGAATTTTCCCGATGCCGGCTACGCCTTCCTGCAGGGCGAGAACAGCCGTGACTTGCCGGACATTTTCAAGCCGAACGAGGAGATCAACGCGATCGAGCAGGGCAGGCATTACGGCTGGCCCTATTGCTACGATCTGTCGACGCCGAGCCCCGAATTCAGGACCGTGCTGCAAAGCGGGGTCTACAAGTCGCTCTGCACGGCCAGCGCGCTCTACAAGGCGCCGCTCACGCTGATGCCGCCGCACGGTGCGCCGCTGGGGATGCTGTATTATCGCGGCGGCAAATTTCCGGAGCTGGAGGGCAAGCTGCTGGTCGGCCTGCACGGCTATCGTCCGACCGGCAGCCGCCTGCTGGTCTACGACGTCGATGACCACGGCTTCCCCAGGCCTGTTGCGGCACCGGTGCGCTATCGCGTCAGCTGCGCGGCGGAGCCGTCGCGAAGCTTTCAGACCGACGCCGGCGAGGTGGCGGCTGCACCGTTCGACGAGCTGATCGCAGGCTGGCACCGCGTCAACGGCGCGCGGCCGCAAGGTGCGCCGGTCGGCATGACGGTCGCGGAGGACGGCGCGATCTGGCTGGTCGAGGACAAGAACCAGACCGTGATCCGCATCGATCGTGCCGCGGGCGATCCGCCGCCGCCGCTGCCCTGCGACATGCGCAGCCAGGCGATGATCGACCAGCTCATGGCCTTCGTCGCCAGGGATGCGCAGAACAACGCCCGGCTGACCACGCTGCGCAAAGGCCTCGTCGAGAAGCACTGCGTCGGCTGCCATTCCGATTTCGGTTTGAAGCCAGGCCAGTCGGAGACGGAGAAGGACGTGGCGGTGCTCCGCTTCATGCTCGCGCAGGACGGCTGGATCTATCCGGGCGATCCCTTCTCCGGCAAGCTGCGCACCCGCCTGCGCGGCATCGGTGCCGAGAAGCTGATGCCGCCGGGCGGCGAGAGCCTGCCGAAGACCGAGCCGGGCTACACGCGCCTGCTCGACACCATGGATCTGCTCGTTGCGAAAATGGTGCCGGGCACGCGGATGCGGATCAAGTCCGGTCCGCCGCAGCGCAAGTTCTTTGGCAGAACCAGCAAGGAATGCGGCGAAATACCGGCCGCAAAGGTCGTTGTCGTGACACAAAGGAGCGCTGTAGACAAACCCGGCTTCAGCCGATTCTTCCGGCCGGCGGATCCCTATCTGAATGGCGAGTGCACCGACGACGATGGCTATTACATCCGGCAGGAATTTCTGGTGCCTGTGCAGTAGCATCCTGCTCGTCGCGACGCCGCTGGCCGCTGCCGAAACCAAGCTGTTCGACAGTGTGCAGGTGACGCCCGCAAGCGAATATACCTTCGGCATCGAAGGGCCCGCCGCCGATCTCGACGGCAATCTGTTCGTCGTCAATCTCGGCAAGCCCGGCACCATCGGCAAACTGCCCGCCGGCGGCGCCGCCTCGGAGCTGTTCACGACCCTGCCCGAGGGCAGTGTCGGCAATGCCATCCGCTTCGATCGGAGCGGCACCATGTTCGTCGCCGACTACAAGAAGCACAACATCCTCGCGATTGCGAAGGGATCGACCGAGCCGTCCATCTGGTTTCACTCCGACGAGATGAACCAGCCCAACGACATCACGATCGGCCGCGACGGTACGATCTACGCGAGCGATCCGAACTGGAAGGGCAGGGAAGGCCACATCTGGCGGATTGCCAAAGCCGCCGACGGCACGGTGCAAGGGCAGGTGATGGCGTCGCCGCGCGCGATGGGCACCACCAACGGAATCGATCTCAGCCCTGACGGCAAGACGCTCTATGTCGGGGAATCCAGCAGCGGCCAGATCTGGTCCTATGCGATCAACGGCAACGAGCTGACGGGCGCAAAGCTGGTCAAGGCATTCCAGCCCGACACCATCGACGGGCTGCGCACCGACGTGGCCGGCCGCCTCTACGTCGCGCGCATCCTCAAGGGCACGGTTGCGCTGATGAAGCCCAATGGCGCGGTCGAGCGCGAGATCGCGCTGAAGGCCAAGGAGCCGACCAACCTCGCCTTCGGCGGCAGCGACGGCAAGACCGTCTTCGTCACCCAGCGCCAGGGCGGCTTCATCGAGTCCTTCCGCACCGACCAGCCGGGTCGCGAGCACTGCCTCCAGCGCGGGCGCTGCTGAGCTCCGGTCTGCTTCAGGCGCAGGGCAGTCGAGACGGCATTCTTCTTGCTTGCATCTGGCCGCCGCAGCCATCAAGACATCTGTGGCAACGCCTCAAAAGCATGCGAGCATGGAGTGTTTGAGTGAAAGCCGTCCACACCGAACTGCACCGCAGCCACGATCCGCAATTCTTCCTGGTTCGCGGCGTCGTCAAGCGCACCACCGAGCAGCCGGAGCGCGCCGACCGGCTGCTCAAGGGGCTGAAGGACGGCAAGCACCAGCTGGTCGAGCCGACCACGTTCGGACAGGGACCTCGCGCGCGCATTCACAGCCCGGAATATCTGTCGTTCCTGAGCGAGGCCTGGGATGCCTGGACGGCGCTCGGTGATTCCGGCCCGGAGATGATCGGCAACATCCACCCGGTGCGGCATGCCGCGACCTATCCGACCCACATCGTCGGCAAGCTCGGCTGGCACACCGCCGACACCGCAGCGCCGATCGGTCCGGGCACCTGGGCTGCGGCCTGTGCCGCGACGGACGTCGCGGTCACCGCCGCGCAGATGGTGATGGACGGTGAGGACGCGGTCTATGCGCTCTGTCGTCCGCCCGGTCATCACGCCTATCGCGACATGGCCGGCGGCTTCTGCTTCCTCAACAACAGCGCGATTGCCGCGGCGCATCTGCGGCAGAAGCACGAGCGCGTCGTCATCCTCGACGTCGACGTCCATCACGGCAACGGCACGCAAGGCATCTTCTACGCCCGGCCCGACGTTTTCACGATCTCGATCCATGCCGATCCCGTCGCGTATTATCCCTATGTGTGGGGCTATGCGCATGAGCGCGGCGAAGGACCGGGCCTCGGCGCCAATCTCAACATTCCCCTTGCCATCGGTACCGGCGATGACGGCTACATGCAGGCGATGGATGTCGCGCGCAGGGCGATCGAATCCTTCGCGCCCGGCGCGCTCGTGATCGCGCTCGGGCTCGATGCCTCCGAGCACGATCCGCTGAAGGGCCTTGCCGTCACCACGCCCGGCTTCCGCCGCATCGGCCAGGCCATCGCCAGGCTGGATCTGCCGACCGTGCTCGTGCAGGAGGGCGGCTATCTCTCGGATATTCTGGGCGCCAACCTGACCTCGGTGCTGGCAGGGTTTGAAGAGGCGAGGTGAGGTTCGCTTCTCCCCGCAAGCGGCAAGAGGGAGAAGTAAACATTCCGCCTGACGCGAGAGCCTCGCAGACGCGGTGCGTCTCCGTGCCGCCGGAAAGACGCGGCCGCGAGGAGCGTCACTCCGCCGCTTGCTGCAACGGCCAGGCGTTGCGGCTGATGGGGAGGCCGCCGTTCGCGCGAGAGCCGTCGGCGATGGCGAGGCGATGCGAGGGCGACGGCGAGCACAGCGAGAAGCGCCAGCCGTCGGGATCGTCGGCGATGTCGGGCTTGAAGCTGATCTCGATGGCCTCGCGCGACACCTGCATCGCAAAGGCGTCGAGCGGCAGATTGAGCCCAAAGCCTCTCGCCTTCAGATAGGCCTCCTTGAGCGTCCAGTAGTCGAAGAAGCGCTCGGTGGCAGCCGGCTCGGGCAGTCCGCGCAGCGTTTCGACCTCCTCCGGCGCAAAGAAGCGAAGCGCGGTGGACAACGGCGCCACCCGTCGCGACACGGTTTCGACGTCGATGCCGACGGTCTCGTGCCGCGACACGACGCAGGCGACGCAGCCGTCGGCGTGAGACAGGCTGAAGTGCAGCGCGGTTGAGGTCTCGGGCGCTGCGACGAACGGCCGCCCGTAGCGGCCGGCTCCAAAGGACCAGTCGGACGGCGCGACGTTGGGGGCGACCTGCGACAGCGCCAGACGCAGCATGGCGTGCGCGAAAGTATACTGCCGCCGATGTCGCTCGAACATGAAACGGTCGGCTCGGACCCGTTCGTCGACCGAGAGCAGCCGCCGGCACGCTTCGACCGTGCCCGGCGCGTCAATGGACTGGATCAGTCCGACAAAGAGTTCAATTCTGTCGTTCGGCATCAATTGGGCCTTTTGCGTCTGGCAGGGCAAATCCCCGATCCCGACGGAAGAAACAACTGAGCAAGAATCACCAAGCAGACCGCTCATAGCGATCCACCCGGGCGAATTCTTGTCGATTTGCAGGCCGGCTTACAGGCGCAAGCTTGTGCGAGACCCCGGCTCGACACGCGAGCGGCCCATCTCCGAAAAGCGAAGCCTGATGATTCGTACGGCGTCCCGGCCGGCGAAATCTACTTAATGCTCGCGCCGATCAACTTCGGGCAAGCTTTGCGCTACCCGTCGCTCGCAAGGCATCCTCGGTAAATTTCCTGAAGCCCATAACAATCCCCCGTCGAAAATAATCGTGCAAATCAAAACGCAGGGATATCTTGCGCGGTGACGCCAAATAATCAAGACGCAACTTGGTCATTCACAGCTTTGGCGTGCGACCCCGTAGTCATCCGTGTGTCCGGCTCATGCCGCGCTCCGATCGCCGGCCGAGCCGAAATGTTGGAAGCTGCCGACGGATGGCTAACGCTTCGTTTCATTTTACCTTGATTCCGTTTGTGAGTTTCCAGCACCTCCGCGCGCGGCTATGAGTGCGGCCCGATGGCCATTCGAGCGCGCCCCATGCATTCCGTTGCCCTGCTGACTGCCAGCTACGCCAAGGATATCGAACGGTTTTCGCTCCTCAGCGAGAGCATCGACACCTGGCTTTCGGGATACACGCGGCATTATGTTCTCGTTAACGATGAGGACGTGCCGCTGTTCGCGCGCTTCGCGTCCGACAAGCGGGTCATCATTCCGGCCTCGCGCTATTTGCCGAAATGGCTGTTCGCGCTGCCGCCGGCGCTCCAGTTCGTCAGCAAGCGGCGCGTCTGGCTGTCGCTGCTGTCCTCGCCCGTGCACGGCTGGCACATCCAGCAGATCCTCAAGATCGCCGGCGTCCTCAACGCGCCCGAGCAGCGCGTCTGCATCCTGGATTCGGACAATCTGTTCTTCCGCGAATTCGACGTCGGCCGGTATGCCGGGGCCGAGAAGACGCCGCTGTTCGTGACGCCAAAGGACATCGGTGCCGACCACCCCTTGCATGGGCTGTGGCTGCGCACGGTCGATCAGCTTCTCGGGATCGAGGACCGCTCCTTCCCCGCGGACGATTATGTCGGCAATGCGCTGGTCTGGGACAGGGACACCGCGCGCGCGATGACCGACGCCATCAAGTCGGCAACGGGGCTGAACTGGGTGCTGGCGCTGTGCCGGAAGAAGAAGTTCTCGGAATATCTGATGTACGGCCATTTCGTCGCGAACTCGCCCGCGCATCTGGCCGCCCATCGGGTCACGGAAGACAGCATCGCGGTCTCGCATTGGGACGACACGCCGCTCGACCGTCCGGCCATCGAGGCGATGATGCAGGCCGCTTCGCCCGATCAGGTCGCGCTCTGCATCCAGTCCTATTCCTCGACCTCGGTCGACGACATCCGCGACGTGTTCCGCCTCAATTCGCGCGATCGCCGGGCACCGGGCCTCGTCCCCGACCACGTGGACGAGGCGGCCGAATTCGTCGCGCCGAGGGCGCGCTGAGATCCGGCGCCGTCAGGCGTCTTTCGTAAATTTGCTGATCACGTCCAGGAACGGCTTCGGCTTGAACTCGCCGTCGAGCGGCAGCGGCCGGTTCGGCTGCTTGTCGGCGCGGGCGAAGGTGCCGTTGATCCAGCTGTAGCGGTCCGAAAGGCCCCAGGTCAGGATCGAGCGCACCGGGCCGCTGGTCGAGATCGCGGTCAGCAAATCGTCGACGCGCTTGGCGACGATGGCGTCGCGCTGCGCGGGAGTTCCGCTCAGCTTCTGGTCGTCGACATCGAGCTCGGTGACGAGCACGTCCAGGCCCCAGGAGCGCAGCTCGGTGACGAACTCGGCGAGGCCGTGGGTGTCGATCTCGAGCTCGGCATGCAGATGCGATTGCAAGCCGACGGCGTGCAGCGGGACGCCCTGGTCGAGCAGGTCCATGATCAGGTTGCGATAGGCCGCGCGCTTGGCGATGAACGAGTCCTTGGCGGACTCGATGTCATATTCGTTGATCGCGAGCTTGACGAAGGGGTCGGCCGCGGCCGCCGTGCGGAAGGCCAGCGGAATCCAGCTCTGGCCCAGGTGCTGGGTCCAGAACGTGTCGCGTCGATCTTTCGGGCTGCGGGGATTGTCCGGGATCGGCTCGTTGACGACGTCCCACGAGGTCAGCTTGTCCTTGTAGTAGGAGACGACGGTGCCGATGTGGTCGACATAGGCGCGCTCGACGCCGCGGGTGTCCTTGATCTGCTTGGTCCAGTCGGGAATGTCGTGATACCAGGCGAGCGCGTGGCCGCGCATCGTCAGGTCATTGTCTCGCGCGAAATCCAGGATCGCGTCGGCGCGCTCGAAATTGAACGTGTGCGCATTCGGCCGCAGCATCGGCCATTTCAGCTCGAGCACCGGCACCACCTGCGTGCAATAGGTGCTGATGGCTTCGCCGAGTCGTGGGTCGGCCTGCAGGTCCCAGAGCGTCGCGGCTGCGCCGAAACCCGGACGGCGCTGGGCGATCTTTGAGGCCGGTGCCGCCGACGCAGAAGCGCCCACCGCGAGGGCTGCGGCGCCGCCAAGAAGGAATTCGCGTCTATCGAGCCTGGTCACGGCAGTCCTTTTCGAGCCAACGCATCATCGTACCAAGCGTCGCCTCGCGCCGCCGGGGTTTCGCGGTGTTGGGTTAACCCCTGCCGCCCGCAAGCCATGGTTCCCGTCGGTGGTTGCGCCTTGCCGTTCGAGGAAGGGCAAATTTAACGCTAATGCGCAAAAGCGGCTGCGAAGCCGCATTCGCGGCCCGATCTGCAGACTTATGTGACACTCTTCAGCGATGCTGCGGCGCAGTTGCTTCGCCCGGCCAAGGTCGCATTGATTAACCGCCGTCATATTCGCAAGACCGCTGCCGGTCCCGTGCTCGCATGTTGAACCGCCATTTCTCGATCTATCTGATCGCCTACATCCTGCCCGCGGCGGTGGGCTTCTTCGCCGTCACGGCCTATACGCGGCTGCTGACGCCGGCGGAGTACGGCGTCTACGTCGTCGGCATCAGCCTTGCCGGCATCCTGGGGGCGATCTTCTTCGCCTGGATCAAGCTGTCGGTGTCGCGCTATCAGGCGATGTCGGCCGAGGTCGATTTTCGCGGCACGGCCATGGTCGCCTTCGGCCTGACCGTCGCGGTGCTCTGCGCCACCACGCCGCTGGTGTTCCTGTTCCGCAGCGACGTCAGCGTCGAGCTGCTGCTCGCCAGCATGTTCGTCGCGATCATGGCCAATGCCGTCGATGTCGGCCAGGAGTTCGAACGCGCCAAGTTGCGTCCCTACCGGTTTGCCGCGATCTCGATCGTGCGCAGCGTGTCCAGCGTCGGATTCGGCCTCGTCGGCATCTGGCTCGGCTGGGGCGGATTGGGGCTGCTCGCGGCGTTCGGCCTGGGGTCGCTCACCGGCATCATCCTGAATCTCGTCGGCGACCGTACCAAGATCGCGCGCTTCGAGCGCAGCCAGTTCATGCAGCTGGCGCGCTACGGCCTGCCGCTGACGCTGGCCGGTCTCTCCGTTGCGGTCTATTCGGCCTGCGACCGGCTCATCGTCGCTTACCTGCTCGGCAAGGACGCGGCGGGCATCTTTGGCGTCGCCGCTGATCTGCCGCGCCAGTTCATGGTGATGATCGCATCCAGCGTCGCCGCCGCGACCGTGCCGCTGGTGTTCCGGTCCTTGTCCGAGAACAACAGGGAGACGACGCGGGAGCGGCTGACCGAGAGCCTCGAGCTTCTGCTCGTCGTCGTCACGCCCGTTGCGGTCTGGCTTGCGCTGGCGGCGGATCAGGTCGCCGGCACGCTCGTCGGCGTCGACTTCCGCGCCGGCGTGTCGGCGCTGCTGCCGACCCTGGTGCTCGCCCGCTTCTTCGGGATCGCCAATCAGTTCTACGTGCAGATCAGCTTCCAGCTCGCCGAGCGTCCCTTCATGCTGGCGGCGCAGTCCTTCGCCACGCTGGTCGTGAGCGTGATCCTGATGGTCGCGCTGGTCGCCGGCTACGGCATCTATGGCGCGGCATTGGCAACACTGGCGACCGAGGCGATCGGTTTCATCGTTGCCGTCGTTCTGATGCGTCGCGCTCATCCCGTGCCGTTCGACTTCAACCGGCTTGCCGGGGTTGCCGTTTCGGCCGCGGCGATGGCTGTGGCCACCCTCGTTGCGCGTTCGCAGGTCGGTGGCACCGGCTTCATCGCTCTCGTTATCGTCAGTCTCGCCAGCGGCCTTGCCTATGTCGCGACCGCCTGGCTCCTCAACGTCGCCAACGTTCGGACGCTGTCGCTGCGCTTCCTGCGGGGTTTCAACCGAAAGGCGCTGGGCGTCTAGCTGCGATGTGAAAGCGCTCAGCCGGGACCGGGTTCCGGACGGGTGGGTCCTTTGCTCGGGCGAGCAATATTGACCAGCAACTTCGGCCCCGGCGGCCCATGGTGGCTGCATCACCGCCCCTTGTCGGTATCTGTCGGTGACTGGGAGTGCTGTAACGCTTCCGCCTGATCTCGAGGGTGCATCGCATGCATTTGCAACATGTCCGCTCATCTGGTCCGTCACTCGCACCAGACCAACCGCCGCGCTGTCCCACGTGCGGAGGCCGCATGAATCTGACGACGATTCCCGACCCATCCGCGTTTGAGATCGGAACGTTCGCATGCGCCGGCCGTCATCTCGTCCACACCGCCACGACCGGAATCGATGCGATGAATTCAACCGCGGCTCTCTGGATCGCCAGTCACGATTTGCGGCCTCCGACCTGACCGGGTGCGCTTCGATGGAGGGCCTGGAGGAATTCATTCGCCGCCAAAACCTGGAAATCTTCAGGAGGCAGATCGATCTGGTCAAAGACGACGCCCGACGGCAATGGCTTCTGAAGCGTCTCGCCGAGGAAGAGGCGAAAGTCGAGGTTGCGATCCGATAGGCAATCGGCGGCGCACCACCAAAAGGGTCCGTCGATGGATGGTGAGCCGTGAGCGGATACATATTCAACAGCAGGGGGATTCGCGCCGGCGTGCTGAGCGGCACGTCGATCTTCGACCTCGCGGGCAAGAAGGTCTACGATCTCAGGGGTAACAATATCTATCGTCTCTCGGGCGAGTTGGTCGGTCATACGCTCGACGCGTCGGGTTCTGACAAGCGTCTTGATCGCGCCAGCGAAGGACTGCTCTCTGTCCAGGGGGCGCCGGAATCCGACGAGCCGGAGAGCGATCCCGTGCCGCAAAGGCAGCCGTCTGACAGCTTCAGGGAAGCCATACGTCTGCGCCGCATCCTCTCCGACAGCCCGTCCGGTCGTCCCGAGAATCGTCCCAAGAGACGATGATTGCGCATTGCCGGAGCTTCACGAATGCCTCGCGCGGGCCCGCACCGACGCGCGATGCGGGCCCTGTTGCCGCGAAAATCTATTGCAGCGGCGACCGCTTCCCGGTCGCTGCGTCGTAGATCAGGATTTGCAACATCGGAAACCTGCCGAGCAGTTCGGCGCCGGCTTCTCGGGCGGCCGTTTCGCTGCCGTAACGAGTCTTGAAGTGGCCATCGACCACGAGCGAGAAGCCATCGGCCGGTGCGATGTCAGCCCTTTGAACGGTTCTCGGCTCGATCTCGTCGATTTGTGTGGTCGGCTTTTCATGGGGGGCTTTCATGTTGTTGCACGAGATGGCCTGAGGCATCTCTGCCCCAACCGTCTCAGTCGTCCCTCACGATCTCAGGCTTGTCATACAAGACCGCGTTCAGGAGGGAGCTGTGAACCTCGATCTTGCCGTTGTAGGAGATGAAGCCGAGCTTGCGAAACTTGTTCATGAAGAAGCTGACGCGGGACCGGGTCGTTCCGATCATCTCCGCAAGCGTCTCCTGGCTGACCTGCGTCGTAATGGGCTGGGGCGCGCCATCCTTGCCGAAATTTGCCAGCAGCAGGAGAAGCCGCGCCAGCCGCTTCTCGCTCGAATTGAACAATTGGTCGATCAGGTCTTCTTCGATGCGACTGTTTCGGCCGAGCAGATATTCCATGAACAACTCGGAGAACTTCGGTTCGCTCTTGAGTGTCGCCAGCATCGCTGATTTCGCGATGGATGTGACCACACATTGTTCCATCGCCACCGTTGTCGATATCCGCAAGGCATGGCCGTTCAGGCAGCCTTCGCCGAAGAACTGTCCGGGCTCCAAGATCCCGACCACGGCTTCCTTGCCCTGCTCGGAGATGACGGTGACCTTGATCCTTCCCTTCTGGATGTAGAAAACGGCATCCGCGGCATCGCCCTGCGAGAACACGACCTGGTTCTTGTCGAATTTCAATATGGCTTTGCCGTCGCCGACCTTGGCGAGGAAGAGTTTGGGATCGAACGCGCTTTTCACCGCTTTTGGCATGACATTGTGAAGACCCGATGGAGGCACCCTCAGCTTAGCAGGCCTGGGGCCGGGCGCATCGGGTAAATCTTGCTTCCGATCCGGACCAGGCCGTTGTGGCGGCGGTTTCGGGCGTCGTGCCATACGGTTGATCTGCGTCAATGCCGCACGACCGTCTGATGCCGGTCCTTCATGAGCGCGGCATCCAGTTCCGTTGGGCTGATCGAGAAGGACTGGATCGGCAGTTGGGAGGCAGACGTCGCAGGCGTCTGAAACAGCGTTGCCACGCGCCGGTAGGCGATCCTCGACAGCCCGTCGATCTGCTCGTCGTCAGTGATGACGACATATTCGCCGGCGGGCTGAATGCCCTCCAGTCCCTGAAGGATGAAGGGATTGGTGAATGAAACGATGGTCCGCGTTGTCCTGATGGTCAAGGTGAAATCTCCCGGACGAACCTTCAGAGGCGTCAGCCGCGCCATTTGTCGATCCGGCCTGTCGCTCCGGCCGGAAGCGGCCGATAGACAGCGAGAGTCTATCGATTGGCTCACTCTGTCGCAGAGCAGAATTGCTCAGCTTTGAAGGAATGGTTCGCAATTGATCGTGAGGCGCTCACTGGAACGAACCCCGCCGGGGTTACTTGGTGAGGGCGACCGGATATGGTGCCCACTCATCATAGCCGATGAATGGCGGCCTTGGTTCGTAACCCCCGGGCTGGGGCCGCTTCCTCGGGCGTTACCCTTCGTTGTTATCTGGCTGATCCGTTCGGATCGTCCACCGTTGTCTCGTGGACGTTCCCGCACTTGGAGCATTCGAAGATCCGCAGGTTGGGACCGTCGCAACTTGCCCCGACGTGGACCAGCAGCATGCGGCTCTGGCAGGCCGGGCAGAGTGGCCGGCGTATTGGAATCAGCGTCGGTTCTGGACGAGCATAGATCTCGGACATATGAAGGTCCTGCCCAAATGGCGGGTTATGCTGGAGCCTAAGCCGCCGCCGAAGGCAGCCGATTCGCCGACTGAGCATGCCGCGCTCGCGTGTCAGCCACTGTTCAATATTGCTCACATTGCCGGAAAATCGCCGGCCGGTCCGCGAAAGCGTTCGACCTAGCCCTTCCCATCCCAGTCGCGGTGTGTCATGGGGGCAGGCAAATTCGGCGACAACGCCGGCTCCGGCGAGCAATACTGCTCAGCAGGACATCCTCGCACGGATCAATATGAGCTGTGCGGGGCACGACCTGATAACTGCCGCCGGACGTGTCCGTGGACGACAGCAGTACCTCTTCGGCGGGCATGTTCGGGAGCAGACCAGAGATGACTCAAGGAACGCCGGAGATCCGCGCATCGGCGCAGTTGCTCGCCCGCTATCGCGAGCCGGACAGTGCGCGCGGTGTTCTCGAACTGGTGATCACGGCGGTGCCGCTCTGCGTCATCTGGGCTCTGATCTGGGTCGCTCTCGACCACGGCTATTGGTTTGCTCTGCTGCTCGAGGTGCCTGCCGCAGGCTTGCTGGTTCGGCTCTTCATGATCCAGCACGATTGCGGGCACGGCTCGTTCTTCCGCGGCCGCGTCGCGAACGATTGGGTCGGCCGAGCCATCGGCGTGATGACACTGACGCCGTACGATTACTGGCGGCATAATCATGCCCGCCATCATGCCAACTCCGGCAATCTCGATCACAGGGGCCTGGGCGACATCGATACGATGACCGTGCGCGAGTTTCTCGGGCAGTCGCGATGGCGTCGGACACTATACCGCTTGTATCGGCATCCCATCGTCATGTTTGGCGTAGGGCCCACATATCTGTTCATCTTAAAGCATCGATTGCCGATAGGGATCATGCGGAGCGGCTGGAAGCCCTGGCTGAGCACAATGGGCACCAACGTCGCGATCGCCGTTCTGGTCGCCGCGATGATCCGGCTGGTCGGCTATGGGCCGTTCCTGCTGGTACACCTGCCGATCGTCGTTCTGGCGGCGTCGATCGGTGTCTGGCTGTTCTATGTCCAGCACCAGTTCGAGCACACCTACTGGTCGCACGATGAGACCTGGAATTTTCATGACGCCGCGCTGTACGGCAGCTCCCACTACCAATTGCCGGCTGTCTTGCGATGGTTCACGGCAAATATCGGCATCCACCACATCCATCATTTGTGCAGTCGAATTCCCTGCTATCGCTTGCCCGACGTGTTGCGGGATCATCCGCAATTCGTCGGCCGCGAACGGATTACGCTGCTCCAGAGCTTGCGGACCGTGCGCCTGACCTTGTGGGATGAGGAACGGCTGCGGCTGGTATCCTTTGGCGAGGCAGCCTCGGCTTCAACCGCCTCGCCCGTGATCAGCTAGTTACCCCTCCGGCCAATATTCAGCAGAGAAGCGCTGGGCGCTTAACTGCCCTTTTCAGCCAAAGCTTGTCGCTCGGCAACAAGACGCTGGCGCAGTGCGCAGTCGTCAAAGCGGGGACGTGGGCGATCTGTGACCGGATTGTGGTCTCTGGGGCGCTCGGCTCGGAAATGGGGCGGATATCCGGGATTTCGTCGTCGCGGCGGCGGACATTCTGCCGCAGCGATGGACCACCAGCTTCAGGCCAGTCTTGGCCACAAGCCGCCCTTTCGCCCGCGCGGGCCGTCGTATATGAGAGATTTGCCGCCGGAAGAGGCCGTAGAGCGTTGGATTCGGAACAGATGGCGGCTGCGATTTCTTAATCCAAAGACTGCAATCTGACCGATGATCGACGTAAGCACGGACTGACAACCGGGGTAAGGCATGAAAGACCGACTGACAACGGCGCAATTCACCGGTGCGATGCGGCGTTGGGGCCCTCCCGGACTTGTGACGTTGGCGGCGATGGCGGTCCTGGCGGCGGTCGCGCCGGCGAGCGCGGCCAAGCAGGCGCGCCAGCCGGCCGAGGCGGTGGCCCCGCGCCCGGCCGGCGAGCCGATCATGGCGATCGTGTCGATCAAGAGCCAGCAGGTCACGTTCTACGATTCCGAGGGCTGGATCCTGCGCGCGCCGGTGTCGACCGGCACCACGGGACGCGAGACGCCGGCCGGCGTCTTCGCCATCGTCGAGAAGGACAAGGACCACCGCTCGACCATGTATGACGATGCCTGGATGCCGAACATGCAGCGCATCACCTGGAACGGCATCGCGCTGCATGGCGGACCGCTGCCGGGCTACGCCGCCTCGCACGGCTGCGTGCGCATGCCGTTCGGCTTTGCCGAGGGCCTGTTCGACAAGACCTATATCGGGATGCGGGTGATCATCTCGCCCCACGATACGGTCCCGACGGAATTCTCCCACCCCTCGCTGTTCGTGCCGAAGCCGGAAGCCATCGCCGCCGTGCCCGGCCGGGCGTCCAAGCTCTCCGCCGAGGCCGAGGAGGCGACACGAGCTGCCGACGAGGCCAAGAAGGCTGCTTCCGCTGCTGCAAAGGAAGCCTCCTCGCTGCCTGCTGCGCTGCGCAAGCTGGAACAGCAGAAGGCCCGCGCCGACGCCGAGCTCGCCTTCGCCGACAAGACGCTCGCCAACGCCAAGACCGATCAGGCCCGCGCCAAGGCCGAGGAATTGAAGCAGAAGGCGGCGACCAAGGCCGCCGACGCGGCGACGCAGCTCGACGCCGCCAAGGCCGCGGCGCAGCCGAAGCGCGATGCGGTGGCAGCGACCAAGGACGCCGCGAAAGCCGCTGCGACCAGGAAGACCGAGGCCGTCCAGGCGGCGACCGATGCAAAGCTCGCGGGCGAGCCGGTCTCTGTCTACATCAGCCGCTCGACGCAAAAGCTCTATGTGCGGCGAAACACGCATAAGCCGGCGCCCGATGGCGGCGGCGAGGTGTTCGACACCAGCATCGAGGTGCCCGTCACGATCCGCAATCCCGAACGGCCCCTCGGCACGCATATCTTCACGGCGATGGCGAAGTCCGACACGGGCCTGCGCTGGAGCGTGGTGACGATCGAAAACGGCGACGAGGCCCGCAACGCGCTCGACCGCATCACCATCCCGCAGGACGTGTGGGACCGCATCGGCCCGACCGCCTTGCCGCGCTCCTCGATCATCATCTCGGACGAACCGCTGAGCGCCGAGACCAATTACCGGACCGAGTTCGTCGCGGTGCTGAGCGACCAGCCGCAAGGCGGCTTCATCACCCGCAAGCCGACCGCGCCGGCCATGATCGCCAGCGATGACGGCTGGGACAATGGCGGCAACGGCTTCGGCTTCTTCTACCAGCGTGATCCCTACGTCCAGCCGGCCAATCCGCGCCGGCAGCGTGGCCAGTACCAGTATTATCAATCGACGCAGCCGATGCAGCGGAGCTGGTGGTAACTGCTCGCCCGCTGCGGCGGACCGCGGTCGTCTCTACGCGCGCGCTTCGATCACGATCGCCTGGATCTTGCCGTCGACCGCTCCGGATCCATGCTGGCTTCGGAGCGCTTCGGCAACGAGGTCGGTCGCGGCCTGAAGCTTGCTGGCATCTCTTGCCTCGATTTCGCTGCGCAGCGGCGTGCCCTGGCACAGGGCGAGCGCGACATATTCGGGCGAGGGCGCGCGGCTCGTCTCGGATCGCGTCTCGATCGAGATGTCGCGGAAGCCTGCGCGTTCGAGGTCGGTTCGGATGACGGCTTTGTCGTAATAGCCGTGCGGCGTGCGGACCATAAAACGCGGCGGATCATCGGGAAACATCTGGCCGAGTGCAATTGTCGCCTCGTGGGTGACCACATTGTCCTCGATGCGGTCCCAGACGTTGAACACGAACGTGCCGCCGGGCTTCAGGACGCGCTTGATCTCTCCGTAAGCCTTGACGCGGTCGGGAAAGAACATCGCGCCGAACTGGCAGCAGACCACGTCGAACTCGGTGTCGCCGAACGGCAGGGCCATGGCGTCCGCCTGCCGCCAGGTGATGCGATCGTCGTTTGCCTGGCGCTGCGCGGCAACGGCGAGCATGGGCTCGTTGAGATCGCTCGCGACATAACGAACGCCGTCGGGCAACGCCGCCGCCACCGCGCGCGTCACGGCGCCCGTGCCAGCGGCGATCTCCAGCAGCACGGCGGGAGAGCGGGCCGCGACGCGTTTCGCGATATCCTCCGCATAGACGGAGAAGATCATCGGCACGAGATACTCGTCGTAGATTTTCGGAATCGAGCCGGCGAAAACCTTGTCAGTGTTGGACATGTTTGCCTCGCTGAAGGTTCGGACACGGGACCTATGTTAGCACGGCTCGCCGCCTACCGCGCCAGCAGCGACGTGAATCCCGCCGGTTCCTGCATCGCCTTGCGCGCTTCCAGCGACATCGGCTCGAAACGGCTGCCGCTGGAGATGCTGAGCCGGCTTTCGATGCCGTTCGAGCCGGTGTAGCAGCCCTCCGGCGTATAGCTGACATAGCCGTCGTCGCCGAAGCCGATCGCGGTGAGAAGCACGCGCCGCTCGGCGATGTCCCACACCTTGATGGTCTTGTCCTCGCTCGCCGAGATCAGCCGCGTGCCGCCCGGAAAGAACGCGACCGCCTCGACGTCCTCCTGGTGACCCGCGAAGCTGGCGAGCAATCGGCCGCTGTCGGCGTCCCACAGATTCACCGACTTGTCGCGCCCGCCGCCGCCGGTCACGATGCGCTTGCTGTCTGTGGACCAGCTCGCCGACACCACGTAATCCCGATGGCCGGCGAGGAGCCGCGATGCGCCGCTCCTGACGTCCCACACTTTTGCCGAGCCGAGCTCCGCATCCGAGCCGGCGGTGACCACGCGCAGGCCGTCGGGCGAATAGGCCACGCGCAGCGCCTTGCGGCCATAGGCGTCCTTTGCGTCGATGGCACCGCTGGTGCGATAGAACCTGATCTTGCCGTCATAGCCGGCCGAGACGAACTCACCCGAGCCGGACGGCGCGTAGCTCAAGGAGCGCACTGCGGCGCGCGCCGCATCGCCGCTCTGGTGATCGAGCTTGCTCTTGGCGAGCTCGCGGGTCACGAGGTTCCAGATCCGCACGACGCCGTCCTCGCCGGCCGAGGCCAGGTATTTGAGCGACGGCTCCGGCGCGAAGGCGACGGCGAACTGCTTCGCGCCGGCGTCGAAGCTCACACTGCGACCGTCGCTTCCGAGGTCCCATACCCTCACCTTGCCGTCCCATCCGGCGGAGGCAAGCTGTTTGCCGTCGGTCCAGTAGTCGAGCGCGTAGACCGCCCCGGTGTGTCCCCGCAGCACCCGCGTCAGCCGAAATGAGGCGGCGTCCCAGAGCCGGATCACGCCGTCGTCGCCCGCGGTGGCGACCTCCCGGCCATTGGGCGATACGGCGATCGTGCGCACGCTCGCCCCCTCGACATTCGGCTTGATCGAGACCGGAATGAACGGGCCGCCGACGGCATCGTTGCCGCGGCGCGCGGTTCGCGTGGTGCAAGTCGATGCCGGCCCGGCGGCAACGCTCTTCGTCTCGCCTGCCGCGGCGCCGGTGAGCGCGAGCGGGACCACGGCGGCCGGAGCAGCCGCCATTTTGGGTGCAGCCATGGGTTTTGCGGCGTCTGGCTGCGGCGGCAGGACAGGTGAGGTCTGCACCTTCTTCGGCTCGTTCTCCACCGTGGCCGGAGGCGTGCGGGGCGTTGCCGCGGCGAGCTTGTTGCGCTGAACCTTGGCCAGATCCGTGTAGAACCCGCTCGGATGCGCTGCGGTGTAGAGATCCCAGGCCTCCACGGTCCCGACGCGCTCGGCAAACTCATAGTCGCGCGATGCGCTCGCATCGCCGGAGCCCACGGGCGCGGCCGGCGCGGAAGCAAGCGCAGCCGCAGGCGCCAGTACGACGTCGTCGCCGCCGAGCGAGCCGTAGATGAACGGCTCCTGCCTGTTGGTGGTGGCCTGCAGCACCTCGTCGCGGACGTAGCCGAACGCCTTGCGCAGATCGAGGCCGGGCGTTGCGAGGTGATGCGCCAGCGCGGTGGCGAAGGGGCTGTTCTTGCCGTCGCCGTCGAGCGCCGTCAGCCCGGCCTTGGCGGCAAAGGCCACCAGCGTGTTCGGGCTCGACGGTTCGACCTTGGCAAGGCCGCGCGCGACCGCCCGCGACGCCATCGTGCGCTTCATGTTCTTTGCGAACGGATTGTCGCGGCAGGCATCGAGAATGACGAGGCGCAGCCGCTTCGCCGGCTCGATGGCGACCAGCACGCGGTCGAGCCCGATGGTCTCGTCATAGACATCGGTGTCGTTCTCGAGCTGGGCATCGACGGGAACGAGATAGTTGTTGCCGTCGATCTCGATGCCATGGCCGGCATAGTAGATCACGGCGATGTCGGCGCCACGCGCCTTGGCGCCGAAGTCGCGCAAGGTTCGGCGCATGTCCTGTGCGGAAAGATCGTTGCGTGCTTCGACGACGGTGAAGCCGGCCTTCTTGAAGGTCTCGACCAAGAGGCCGGCATCGTTGGTGGCATTGGCGAGCTTGGGCGCACGTTGATAGGCCGAATTTCCCATCACCAGCGCCATGCGCTGGTCGGCGAATGCTGCGGCCGGCTCCAGGACAAGCACCAACGTGCCGAGAACAAAAAGAAAAAGAAACTTCATCACGGCCCCCAAAAGCCGGGATCTATAATGGCTGCGAGAATAGCCGACCCTCGCCGCAAAACAAACTCTATTTGGCCCTGTCCTGCGTCTGCGGCGGTTGCGCCGCTCTGAGGCAGGCCAGCAATCGCTTGCCGGTCCGGAGGATGGGGCCCGATTGCTGGCGCAGCCGTTGTTCGGACAGACGTCCTGCGACCACCGTGCGTGCGCCTTCCCAGTCTTCCTGCGTGTCGTTGAAGTAAGGCGCCAGCTTGTTGCGGCCGTTGCCGAAAAAGAATGCGAAGGTCGCGCGGGAATCGATGCTGGCGTTGAACAGCAGATCTGGCTCGTCGGCGAGCGGTTCGCCAATCAGCGCTCCAATGTCCTGGTATCGGTCGTGGCCGGTCAGCTGAACGAAGCCACGGCCATGATACAACGAGCTTGCGGCCGTCCTGTAGCCGGGGTTTTCGGACAGCACCCTGAAATCCCAGGTCTCATAGGCCGCGGTCGCCAGCACATAGGCGAGGTGTCGAAGATCGGTGATCTCCGGATGGCGATCCCACTCTTTCACCAGCGCTTGCAGCGAGCGGATCTGGAACAGCTTGATCGGGAGCGCGGACCCGTCGGCATAGCAGCGGCTGATCGCGCGTATGTCGAGACGTGATGGAGCGTCCTGGCGGGCATCTCCGAGCTCGCGGTAATGGTTCGCGATCGCGATCTCGTGCGCGGCCCGGTCGACCGTTTCATTCAGTTCGTGCGCGAGCAGCACCTGGATGCAATCGGCCATCGCGCCGCTGGGATCATCCTGCGTGAAATCGCGACTCGCTTCACAGTCCCAGAAGCGCCCGCTTTGCTTGTCGATGATCTGGCGGGTCTTGTCCGACATGGTCCAGCCGAGCGGCAGCGGATAATAGGGGTTCGTCAGCGTGGCGAGGCGGAGGTCCCTGACGGTGCTGATCTCCTGCGTGCCGTGGACCTCGCTGTCGAAGGCTCGTGTCGGCATCGCGCGCGCGGCGCGGTTGATCGCGATGTAGCCACGGGAATCGCGGGTGTTCAGCAGGGCGTTGATCGGTTCGAGGATCTCCCCGAACCCGAACGAGCTCCGCTCGGGATAGCTGCCGCCGCCGAGCACGATCAACTTGATCGAGACACGCGCCTGCCGTTTCGTCTCGGTGTCCTGGGCCGCGTCGATGGATTTGTTGATCTCGGCAACGGTTCCTCGCAGCGAGTCGATCAGGTCCATCGCGGTGTCGACGCCCGAGTTCTCGAAGTAGCCGCCGTCGACGAGCCGCATCTTGTTCGCGCGCGGCGACAGAGGGTCCCTGGCAAGAACAGTCGCGGCCGGCGAGACCCACGGAAACCGCGCACTGACGAAGGCGGCGGTGCTCAGGCGGACATTGATGGGGGTTGAGGCGGCTTGCCCGTCGCTCGAGGGTTTGAGCGATTGAAAGAACGAGAGGGAATCGACGTTGTCTCCGCCAGTATCCGTGCCGAACGTGAACGGGGAGAACACCACCCGCCGGCCGCTTGCCGCATCGGTTGCGTTGAGGAGCAGCGCCGGTCTGCTGCCGTTCGCCTGCCAGTGCGCCATGAACGGCTGCTCCAGCGGTCCAGGCGTCGTGCCGGATCGCGCCGCGCTTTCGAGCGAGAATTCCAGTGCGCGAGCGCGGTCGAGCGGTCCTATGGGGCGGAAGATGAAGCGCTGAAGGAAGTCGCCGAACAGCGTCGACGCCACGAGTGGCGACAGCAGATCGGCGGACAGGACGTTCCGAACGTGCTGCTCGTTGGGTCCGGGCTCCTCGATCCCTGCGTCCAGAGCGGACTTCTGATCGAGATAGGCGGCAATTTTCGGGCATGCCGTCGTGCCGGCCTCTTTCTGTGGGACAGTGGCCAGCGCCGACGAGAACACCGACGCGCCGATGCTGCCGCCGGAGACGCCGCTGATGGCGAAGAGGTGATGGCGAAAGGCCGGGCAGAGGTCCTGCAGGCGGGCCAGGAAGATCGCGCTTTGATAGGCGGCATAGATGCCGCCGCCGCGGGCCGCCACGACGTAGACGGGATAATCCTTGCTGAACTGATCGCGGTCGGGACGGAGCGAGAGCCACCTCGTGAATTCGGCTGTCGCGGAATCCAGCCCGGATGCCGGCGGCGGCCCGTCCAGCATCCGGATGCCGTGATTGTCGTTGCAGTCGATCCAGGACAGCACGATGGCGAGGCCGATCAGCAGCGGCATCCAGGGCAGGCGCGAACGAACGGTCAGCAGGCTTGCATAAGTGCAGAACGCGGTGACGCAGACCGCGAAGAGAGCGAGGATGACGAAGGGCCCGAGATGCCCGGCGAGGCTCGCCGGACCGGCAGCGAAGATCACGGTGGCTGCAGTGATCAGCCCGATCGTGACGAGCAGAAATCGCCGGCCGCGAAAGCGTCGAACGTAGGAGGGGTTCTTCGCGTATTGCCTGGCCGCGGAGGACCAGCACCAGGCAGCAAGAACGGTGAGAATGAGGACCGCAAAGCCGCTCCAGCGCAGCCGCTGCCCCACCGAGATCGCGAGCAAGGCGTCAAACTTGTCGAACGCGCTTCCCGGCGCATCGTAGATCTCGCTCAGCTTGGCGTCGGCTTCGCCGAGCCGCAACGGAATTGCGCTGAAATGTCCGGCCACACTCGCGATCAGCGGGAGCACTCCCAGCACGATCGGCGCGAATCTGGCGGTCCGGTCGAACGCTCTCGTCGGTTCGGCGGCGAGCCGAGCCCGGGTCTCCAGAGCCACCATGGCGGACCCGAACCATGTCAGGCTGCCGATGAAAAGGAGCGTCAGCCACAACAGAACGAGGTTCGGAATGCTGAAATCGGCGTAGCCGATGCGATAGAGCTCGACCACCTGCGCAGGCAAGGACAGGATTGCGCAGAAGACCAGGCTGAGGGCGACGAACCACTTCAGACTGCGAAGCAGCTCAAAGACCTGGTCTCGGCTCATCTGTCTGTCCCTGACGGTCCCGGGCCGGCCCTCTTCCGGACAGCACACGGAGGTGTTGGTCGGTGCAGACTATCACACAAGGTGCGAGCCCGGCGCGGTCGCCGCCAACGCCGTGAAGCCGGCTCGACCCGGACCGATGAATGCGCCGCGCCGACGCTATGATGTCGCGCCGCCGACCTCGCGGATCGGCCGCGTGCCGTCCCACCTCAACGCCGCCTGGCGGACCCGCTCGAAGAACGGTCCCTTGGTGCCGCTGATGTCGGAGATCTCGATTACCGTGCCCGGATGGGCCTGCGTGTCGAAATAGGCAAAGCGCCCCTTGTCGCCGCCGATCTGACCCTCATGCCCGATCCTGTAGCCGAGCCCGAGCGCCTTGTCGTAGAGCGCCTGGTAGTCATGGCTCCAATAGGACATGTGCTGCAGTCCTTCGTGGCCGGCGTCGAGGAACTCCTTGTACAGCGAAGGCGCGTCGTTGCGCTGCTGGATCAATTCGATCTGGAGATCGCCGGAATTGGCGAGCGCAATGCTCATCTCGACGGATGAGTCCTGGCCGCGATGGCGAAACCAGTCGGTCTTGACGCGGTCCATGTAGTACCAGGGACCGACACCCATCACCTCGATCCAGTGCTTCATCGCGGCCTGGATGTCCCGCACCACATATCCGTTCTGGCGCACCGCGCCGAAGATGCGGCTCATGCCTGCGCTCCTGTTCTCAATCCAGTCACTTGACCTCGATGCCGGCGTCCTTGGCGACCTGCTTCCAGGCCGCGATGTCGCGCGCGTTGATGTCGCGCTGCTCCTCGCCGGGGACGAATTGCGGGGTGATGCCGAGCGCCAGCAGCTTCTCCTTCACCACGTCATCACCAAGCGCCTCCTTGAGGGCCGCGGACAGCTTCTTCGCGATGGGTTCGGCAAGGCCCGCGGGCGCATACATCGCCCAGGACAGGCTGCGGTCGAACGGCACGCCCTGTTCCTTGTACGTCGCCACGTCAGGCAGGCTTGGCGAACGCTCGCCGCAGGCGGCCAGCGCCTTGATCGAGCCGTCCTTCACCAGCGGCGTCGCGGTCGCCATGTCGAGGGTTGCAAGCGCGATGTGGCCGCCGAGCAGGTCGCCCGCGAGCTTGGCGATGCCGTTGAACGGCACGTGGTCCATCCTGATGCCGGTCTGTTGCATCAGGATCTCCGCGCAGAATTGCCCGGTCGAGCCGACGCCCCAGCTGCCGTACTGGACCGGCTCGCCCTTCTTGGCCAGCGCGACCAGGCCCTTGACGTCGTTGGCCGCAAAATCCTTGGTCGCCACCAGCATGATCGAGGACGTGCCGACGCGGCCGATGGTCGTGAAATCCCTGATCGGATCGTAGGGCAGCTTTGGATAGATGGCCGGCGCCAGCACATGGGTGGTCATGCCGCCGACGGTGATGGTGTAACCGTCGTTCGGCGACGTCGCGACCATCTGCGTGCCGAGCGTGCCGGCCGCGCCCGTGTGGTTCTCGATATAGATGCTCTGCCCCAGCGTCTTGCCCATCCTGTCCGCGAGCAACCGGCCGACCACGTCGCCGCCGCCGCCGGCCGCATAGGGCAGCAGCATCTTGATCTTGTGCGAGGGGTAGGCGGAAGGGTCTTCGGCGCGGGCCGGCAGGGCCGCGAACCCCAATGCGAGAAGCGAAAGCGCGACGGTGCGCGGCATCACGATGGCTTGCCGCGTAGGCAAAAGGCGAGCGAAGTGCGCCATGGCGTTGTCCCCCAGATTGCTCTCCGCTTCCCGATCGAGCGGAGTTGAATGCGACCCGCACGTGCAGAGTTGCTGCAGGGCCGAGGCCGATCGCTTGACTAGCGAACGATCGTTCGTTAGTCAATCAGGCATGGCCGTCCACACCTCCAGCGCGGCGCAAGCGGCTGCGTCCACGACGCGCGAGCGCATCCTCACCGAAGCGCTCGATCTGTTTGCGCAGAGCGGCTATGGCGGCGCTTCGATGCGCGAGCTCGCGCGCCGCGTCGGCATCCGCGAGAGCAGCCTCTACAATCATTTCCCCGGCAAGGCCGCGATCCTGGAAGCGATCGTCAGCGAGCATGGCCCCGCGAGTTCTGCGAGCCGCCTCGAAGAGCCCCGCTACAAGCAGCTCGCGCGCCAGCCCGCCGCGTTCTGCCGGCAGTTCGCGCTCGACCTCGTCGAGCAATGGTCCGATCCGCGCGAGCATCAGTTCCAGAAGGTCATCACCGCCGAGCGTAACCGCGTGCCCGGCATCCGCGCCAAGTTCGCCGATCATTTCTACGCGCGCGAGCAGAGCATGATGACGGACTATTTTCGCGGTTTTGCGCTGGCGGGCCTGATCTCGACGCCGGATCCGCGCGAGACCGCGCGGCTGTTCGCGGCCGGCCTGATCTACATCCGCCTCGAGCATTACGTGATGGGCGCGGCGCCCTCGCCGCGGCCGAAGGTGATCGAGGCGATCGACCGTTATCTCGCCTTCTTCCTGTCGCTGATCGCGGCGGGACATGACGACGGCAACAAGAAACGAAAAGCAAAGGGAGAAACGCGTGGCAAGGCTGCCTCTGATTGATCCGGAGACGACGAGCGGCGACATCCGCGCCTCGTTCGACCGCATGCCGGTCAAGCTCAACATCTTTCGCATGATGGCCCATGCCGAGGCCAACATGATCCCGGCGATGCGGCTCGGCAATTCGATCCTGCACAAGCAGAAGCTCTCGGCCGTCAACCGCGAGCTCTTGATCCTGCAGGCCGCCCAGATCGAAGGCGGCGCCTATGAATGGCGCCAGCACGTGCCGATCGCGCTCGGCGTCGGCTGCACGCAAGCCCAGATCGATGCGGTCGAGCGCGGCGACTACGATGCCGCCGGCTTGAGCGAGGCCGAGCGCGTGCTGCTCAAGTTTGGCCGCGAGGTCGTCGAGAACGTCCGCGTTCCCGAGGAGATCTTTGCCGCCGCGCGAAAACATTTCAGCGACCAGGAGATCGTCGAATCCATCGTCGCGCTTGGCTTCTACATGATGATGGCGCGGCTGACGGAAGCGACCGAGACCGATCTCGATCCCGCCGCCGGCATGAAGGTCTATGACGGCGGCAGGAAGTCGGGCGGCTGAGATGGCGGAGACCGAAAGCGAACCGGAGCGCTATGTCCGTCCGCCGAGCGCGGAATCCTTGGGCGAAGCACCGGGCAGGGCGCGATTGAAGGGGCGCCGCATCCTCATCGTCGGCGGCGGCCAGCGCGTGTTCGACGCCGCCACCGATCCCATCGGCAACGGCCGCGCCATGAGCATTTTGTGCGCGCGCGAGGGTGCGAAGGTCGCCGTGGCCGATCTCAACCACGCCTCCGCGGAGCAGACCGTCAAGCGCATCACCGAGGAAGGCGGCGAGGCCTTCGCCGTTGCCGCCGACGTCACATCCGAAGCCGATGTTGTCCGCATGATCGATGAAGCGCATCGCGCCTTGGGCGGCCTCGACGGCATGGTGCTGAACATCGGCACGTTCGGCAAGACCGGGCTCGACAATGTCAGCCCCGAGGAATGGAACAGGATCTACGACGTCAACGTCCGCGGTCCCATGCTGTGCTGCCGCGCCGCGCTGCCGAAATTCGGCAACGGCGGCGCGATCGTCTTCATCTCCTCGATCGCGGCGCTGAAGGCGGGATCGCAGATGGCGGTGTATGATTCATCGAAAGCCGCGCTTGGCGGGCTGATGCGCAACATCGCCCATCTCGGATCGCGCCGCGGCATCCGCGCCAATCTCGTCTATCCCGGCCTCGTCGATACCCCCAACGGCCGCGAAGCCGGCGCCGGCCGCCCCAACCGCGGCAAGGGCCACGTCCCGTTCGGCCGTCAGGCCACGGCCTGGGAGATCGCTTACGCCGTGCTGTTCTTTCTCTCCGACGAGAGCGTTTACGTCACCGCGCAGACGCTGGCGGTGGATAGCGGCCTGAGCGGGATGTGAGAGCCCTGGCGGCGTCAACGTGGCGGCATTGACGTCGAAATAGCCGTCCTGACGTCCGGCTGGCAAAGTCGCCCCTTCACACGGATGATGTGCTGATGATATCCGATCGCCTGCGTATTCCGGACGGCCTCGAGACATGAAGACCACCCTTCTCAAATCCGAAGACTACACCCGTTCGCCCTGGAAGAACGGGGGCGGCATCTTCACCGACATCGCGGATGCCCATCGCACGGACGCGACCGCGAAGAACTGGGACACTCTGCTGTGGCGCTTTGCGTCCACGCCGATCGTGGCGCCCGGACCATTCTCTCATATGCCGGGGATCGACCGCCTGCAGATGGTCGTCAGCGGGCGCGGCCTGGTGCTGAGGGCGCCGGGGCAGGACTTCGACGAGCGCCAGCCGTTCACCACGGTGCGGTTCACCGGCGAGATCGAGATCGTGACCGAGCTCGAGGCGGGTCCCGTCGAGGTCGTCAACCTGATGGCGCGGCGCGGGGCCGCGGAGATCGATCTCCTCGCGCTCAGGGAGCCCGGCGAGCGGCGGCTCGCCGCCGGCACGCATCTGGTTTACGCGCCGTGCGGCGATTGCCGCGTCCGGCTCGACGATGCGGATTTCACCATCCCCGGCAACGGCACCCTCAGGGTCGAATTGACCGAGCCGTCGCGGCTCGCGCTCGTGTCCGGCCTGGTGGTGCTGGGATCGATCCGGCTTCTCGGTTAGCCCGCATCGACAGCCCGATGCGTACAATCCATGCAATTGGCTAGGTTGACGCGGCGGAGCCCCGGCACGATATCTGCCCTGATGCAGGCCACAGCTCGAGGGGCAGGACATGAACGCGCCGGACAACAATGCCCCTACGCTGGCCGACGGCGTCGTCGACTGGCTGACCAACGGCACGCGCGACGAACGCTTCATCGACAACATTTTCGCGCAGATGTGCATCCGCCTGCAGCAGGCGGGCATTCCGCTCAAGCGGGCGACGCTTCACGTCCAGATCAATCATCCGCAATGGCTGGGGGCCCGGATGATCTGGTCCGAGGGCATGACGGGCGCGGAGATCGCGCGGGTGGATTACGACGTCCGCGAGCGGCCCGAATACATCGGCAGCCCCGCCAGTGAGATCATTGAGGGCGCTGCCGAGCTCCGCGAGAATCTGGAACAAGATCCCTCGCTCGGCCGCAAGCACGCGATCTACGGCGAGATGCGGGCCGGCGGGCTGACCGACTACGTCGCCTGGCCGCTGTACCACACGCTCGGCAAACAGCACGTCGTCACCTTTGCCACCGACCGGCCCGGCGGTTTTGACGACTCGCATATCACCGCCCTCAAGAAGCTCCTGCCGGTGCTGGCGCTGGTCAGCGAGATCCGCATCAAGAACCGCCTGGCGCGAACCCTGCTGGAGACCTATGTCGGCTCCCACGCCGGCGAGCTCATTTTGGCCGGCGCCACCAGGCGCGGCACCGGCACGACGGTGCGCGCAGCGATCATGATCTGCGACCTCCGGGATTTCACCAAGATCTCCGACAACTGGCCGCGCGACGACGTCATCGACCTGCTCAACGATTATTTCGACGCGATGTCGGAGCCGATCGCGCGGCACGGCGGCGAGATCCTGAAGTTCATCGGCGACGGCCTGCTCGCGATCTTTCCGCTGCGAGCGCCCAACGCCTGCGCAAACCTGCTCCTTGCCGTATCGGAGGCCCGTCGGGCCATGGCGGCCTTGAACGAGCGGAACAGCGGCACGGGCCGCGCGCCGCTGAACTACGGCATCGGTGTCCATGTCGGCGACGTCATGTACGGCAATATCGGATCGTCCAGCCGGCTCGACTTCACCGTCATCGGCCCCGCCGTCAACATGGCCTCCCGCCTCGAAACCCTCACCAAGAAATTGGGACGGACGGTGCTGCTGTCGCGCGACTTTGCCGAACTGGTGGAGGGGACGCGCGAGCTGGAGCGCGTCGGCAAGCACGAGGTGCGCGGCTTCAGTGATCCGATCGAGTTGTTTGCGTATCACGGGTGAGTTCTCGCGACCTGCAGCCTGTCCCGTCGCGAGAGGCGAATATTCCAAAGCTACTGTTTTGAACCGGTCCAGGTTCCGACGCATCCGTCGGATCGCTTGAATGTCCCGGAGCCGCTGCGGCCCGAAAACCGGCCGGACATCGTCCAGGTCAGGCCTCCGGCGGCTCCCGTTCCGGATGTGGCGCCGCTCGGGCTGACTTGACCGGTGCCGTATTGCCCCACCAGCCTGCCGCTGGTGATGACCACCGTGTCGGTGGAGCCGGCGCAGGTTGCACCGACGCTGGTCAGGACCCATGCTCCATCAAAATTGCCGCCTCCGCCGCCGCTGCTCCTTTGCGGGGCGCGGCCCGACTCGCCGGCCGCGGGTGTGCTGCGTCGTGCGGGCTTTGAGGGCTCCGCCGCACGAGGCGTCTCGCGCGATCCGGATAGTGACTTTTCGTCATTGCCGATGCTGCCGCCGGCGCTGCCCGATTGCGCATGCGCGATGTCCGGCATGACGGCAATCGCCAGCGCTGCCGACAACAGGGTGGCTTCAAGAGAACATCGGACCTGGTTCTTCATCTTGCGTTGGTTTCAAATGGATTGGTTTCGAATATTCGGAATTTCAAATGAGCACGCCCAGACACCGTTGGTCCCATCGGGATGGGCGCCGCGCCAACGGCAAAGCAAAGATTTGCCGTTCGCGCCGCGGACGTCAAGCGCGGCGTATGCTGCTCCCGGGACTGCCTCGCGGCGGATCGTATTGCCAACACGCGCATGTGCCACTACGCTTTGCCACAAATAGCTCAAACGGTCCTGTGATCGGCCGCGCGTTCATGCCCAAATTCCTGCGCATCGGAGTCCATCAGTCGAACGTATCGGGATACACGTCGAAGGCCTGGTGTGTCCGGCGGGTTGGTTCGGCGGTTTTCCTGAAGTGGGGCGCCGTGGAGGTTCAGGGCGCCGGTGATGGGCGAAAGGTCTACTGGACGCGTCTGCCGCAGGAGAAGACGGTTCGGTGCGGTACGGCGCAGCGTGCCCAGGATTATGCCAAAGCCGCGATCGCCCGGCGTCGTAGCCATCGCTATGAACCGCTCTCCGGACCGATCGCGCCCCGGCGCCGGATAGCCGAGGCGGGCGCCGAGTCCAAACAAGTGCTGGCCACGATCCTGATCGTCGACATCGTCGGCTCCACCGCGAAAGCCGCGAAGCTCGGCGATGCGCGCTGGACCAAGATCATGGGGCACTATTACGCTGCCGTCCGCAAGGAGCTGAAGAGCTCGCGCGGCAAGGAGGTCGTGACGACCGGCGACGGCGTGCTGGCGACCTTCAAGGTGCCGGTGGCCGGAATCACATGCGCGACCGCGATCCAGAAGGCGGTGCGCACATTGGGGCTCGACATCAGGATCGGGCTGCATGCCGGCGAATACAAGGTGAGCGGAGGCGAGATGGTCGGCCTTGCCTTTCACATCGGCACGCGCGTCGCCGCCAAAGCACGGGCCGGCGAAGTCCTGGTCTCGAGCGCTGTCCGGGACCTGATGGCGAAGTCCGAGATCCGCTTCAGGGATCACGGCATGCATCAGCTCAAGGGCGTGCCGGCGCGATGGAGGTTGTACCGGGTGGAGAACTGAGCGGGATCGCGAAGAAGCGTTCTCCTGGGCACGGGCCCCGCTTGCCGGGACCACAGGCCGCTTTAACCGCCTGGAACCGGCGAGTTCCTCCAGCGCGCCCGGAACTCATTGACGGGATTGGCTTCTTTGAGGCCGCAACGATCCCGTTAAGGTCGAAGATACCAAGCGCTTTTACGGGTCCTTCGCGTCTCTGTCCTAGCCTTCCGTGTGACTGGGACAATCTCGATGGGCTTCTTCGCGCGGGTTCGTGACGCATTCGTGGTCGGCGATACGACCGATCCGCTCGGGCGCTCGCTGCTCGTCGAGCAATTCCGGGTGCTGCGCGAGCAGGTGCCGGTTCTCTACGCCGTTCTTCTGGTCGACAGCATCAGCGTGGGCCTGGTGCTCCCTGACACGGTGTCGCCGTGGCTGAGATTTGCCCTGCCGGCCACTCTCCTCGCCATTTGCATGTTTCGGCTGGCACAGTGGCTCCGGCTGAAGAAGGCCGACTTCACCGCAGAGGAGGCCTACCGAGCGCTTGCCGGGGCTCGTCTCGCCACGGTGGTGATCTGCTCCAGCTTCGTGATCTGGATTCTGGCGTTGTTCATGGCCGTCGATCCCGGCCTGCGCGCTCCGATCGCCCTGCTTCTCTTCATGGGATGCGTCGGGACCGCTTATTGTCTTGGCAGCTTCCCGCCGGCGTCCCGGCTGACGATGTTGATTGCCGGCGCCCCGATCGCGACGCTGCTGCTGCTCTCCGGCGACGGGATGATGATCTCGGTCGGGATCAATCTGCTGGCGCTGCTGGCCTTACTCGCCCGGATGATCAACACCAATTTCCGTTCTTTCGTGAAGCTGGTCGAGACCCACGCACGACTGTCCGAGGAGGGCGATCGCGCGCGAGCCGCGGAGCAGACCGCGACCGCGTTCGCCGAGCGCTTCGACAGGGCGCTCAACAACATGTCCCAGGGACTCTGCTTCTTCGATGCCGACCAGCGCCTGATCGTCTGCAACAGGCAGTATCTCGAGATCTACGATCTGGACCCGAAACTGGTCCGGCCCGGCATGGAGCTGAACGACATTGTCGAGCTCCGCTATTCGGCCGGCAGCGCTCCAAAGATGTCCAAGCAGGATTACCTGGTCTGGCGCAACAGCGCTGCGGTGAACGGCGACAACTCGGATACGACCGTGGAATTGACCAACGGGCGGATCGTGCGGATCCGGCATCGCCCGATGGAGGGGAAGGGCTGGGTCGCGACCCACGAGGACATCACGGAACGGCATCGCACCGAGACGGCGCTTGCGGAAGCCGAAGCTTCTTTCCGCCTGCTCTTCGAAGAGAACCCGCTTCCGATGTGGGTGGTCGATGCGAAGACGCGTCAGCTCATCGCCGTGAACGGTGCGATGTGCCGGCACTATGGCTATTCGCGCCAGGATCTTCTCGCCATGTCCGAGCATCAGCTCGCCTATGGCGAACCGCAAGCGGAGGCCGAACGCGACTGCGAATTGCACAGGACCGCCGACGGTGAGGCGATCGAGGTCGTGATCGAATCCCGGCCGCTCCTCCATGAGGTGCAGTCCGCTTATGTCTGCGTCGCCTTCGATGTGACGGAACGGAATCGGGCGCAGCAGAAGGTCAGCTATCTCGCGTGTCACGACGCGCTCACGGAGTTGCCCAACAGGGCCGCCCTGGACGAGTACCTCGGCGCCGCGATCGAGCGAGCGGAGATCACCGATAGCGCCTTTGCCGTGCTCTGCATCGATCTCGACCATTTCAAGGAGATCAACGACCGCTTCGGTCATGCCGTCGGCGACGCGGTGCTGCGCGAGGCCTCGCGCCGGCTGCAGCAAGCCGCGCAAGGATCCTACGTGGCCCGCGTCGGCGGCGATGAATTCATCGGCATCACCGATCAGTCGCCGCTCCCGGCAACCGCAGAGCTGCTCGCCACGAGGATACGGACTCTCTTCGAGCAGCCCATCGAGGTCGATGGCCACGTGCTCAAGATCGATCTCTGCGTCGGCGTCGCGCTCTATCCGCGAGACGCCGACAATGCCGTGTCCCTGCTGGCGAATGCGGACGCCGCGCTGTATCGTGCCAAGCACGAGGGCAGGGGAGCCGTCCGCCTGTTCACCAGCGCGATGGACCAGCAGCTGCGGGACCGCCGCGCGCTGGAGCACGATTTGCGGACGGCCGTCGAGCGGGGCGAGCTTTATCTGGAGTATCAGCCGCAGCAGCATCGCGACGGCACGCTGATGGCCTACGAGGCGCTCGTGCGCTGGCGGCATCCGGTGCGCGGCATCATCCCTCCGGGCGAGTTCATTCCGATCGCGGAGCAGAGCGGCTCCATCGCGCAGATCGACGATTGGGTGCTGATGGAGGCGTGCAGGGAAGCGGCATCTTGGGATCAGCCGCTGCGGGTGGCCGTCAACGTCTCGGCGGCGCAGTTCCGCCGGGAAAATCTCGACCGGCAGGTCCGTCGGGCGCTGCGCGACAGCGGGCTTGCGGCCGCACGTCTCGAGCTCGAGATCACCGAGGGTGTCCTGATCGAGGATATGCCGCGCGCCAAGAGAACGATGCAGTCGCTCAAGGCGCTCGGCATCCTGATCGCACTCGACGATTTCGGAACGGGATACTCGTCGCTGTCATATCTCGAGGCGTTTCCACTGGACCGGATTAAGATCGATCAATCCTTCGTCGCCTCGCTCGGCCAGAGCGAGCGATCGCTCGCCATCGTGCGGGCCGTGATCGGCCTAGCTCATGGTCTCGGAGTGCCGGTCCTGGCGGAAGGTATCGAGACCGATGCCCAGATGTCGCTGCTGGTGCAGGAGGGCTGCGACGAGATGCAGGGATATCTGGTCGGGCGGCCGCGGAGCCTCGTGCCCTCCAGCTCAAGCAAGAGCACGTCCAGGCGTGCGGCGTCCTGAGCGGCGAAGGCGGGCGCCCAGCGCCTAGCCGGCCGCACCGGTCCGGTCGCATTTGGGGCATCGGCCGTCCGCGGCGATTGCGAGTTGGCGACCGATCTCCTGCCTGACCGCATCGGGCTGGTGGGCCGTTCCATCGCTCTTCAGGATGCGCTTGGCGCGTTCGTAGGCATGGCTTTCGGCGGCATCGTCGCCCACGCGGATCATCACCTCGTCGTGGAAAGGGCAGACGGTGGTCGCACGGGTCGTCTCGAGCGCGTAGCGCACGGCTGCAGAGAGATCGTCGAAATTGGCGGACATCATGGCTGCTCTCCCGATCGGGGCGGTCCAGATGGTGGCCTGTTGCCAGCGACGCGCGGTCGCCGAGCCCTGTGTTCCGAAGCGGCGCCCGGAGTGCCTAGGAGTCCGGGCTCCGCTTCGTCCGGTATCGGACAGCGCGCCCGATCCCGAGGAGAGCATAGGCGCGAGAAGGCGGTTCGCCTTGACCCATCGCAAACCTAGGAAAGGTCCGTAAGGGATCGTCCGCAATTTCGACGGCAGCGGTTCGGGAGCATGAAGGGAACATGCCGCGCCAGATTCTCTTCAGGTGCCCGCGCACCGGCACGAACGTCCAGCATCGGATCGATGACGAGCGGCCCGAGAGTTCCGAGCCGGCGGACAGCTATGTGCCCGTGAGGTGTCCGGCTTGCATGTCGCTGCACTTCGTCAACATCATCACCGGCAAGCTGCTGAGCGAGCGAGATGGGCGGCCCGCCTCCAGGCCGCGTTCCGCATGATCTGTCCGACTCGATCGTGCTGCGAAGTCTCGGCGGGGAGCCGTCAGTGGATCGCCGCGTACATGATGGCTTCCTCCGTCGCCTCCAGCGCGGAGAACTCCTCGACCACCTTGCCTTGCCTGCAGACCAGGATGCGGTCCGACAGTGCCATGATCTCGGGCAGGTAGGAAGAGATCACGACCACGGCCTTGCCTTTGTCGGCCAGCGAATTGATCAACTCGTGAATCTCGACGATGGCGCCGACATCGACGCCCCGCGTCGGCTCGTCGAAGATGATCAACTCCGGATCCTGGATCAGCGATTTGGCGATCACGACCTTCTGCTGGTTGCCGCCGGACAATTCGACGACCTTGGCCTCGTCGCCGATGGCGCGCACCTTGAGGCGCTCGATCCAGGACTTTCCGGTCGACGTGCTTTCACGCCGCGACAGCCAGGCACGTCCCTTCGGAAACTTGGCGAGCAGGCCGAGGTAGATGTTGCGCGCTATGGACGCCGTCTCGAAAAATCCTTCGACCTTGCGGTCCTCGGTCACGTAGGCGATGCCGGCCTGCACGGCCGGCGCGGGGACGCGGTAGCGGACCGGCTTGTCGTCGAGGATCACCTCGCCGCCATGGAAGAAGTCGCGCTTCATGACGCCGGCGACGATCTTGAACGTCTCGGTGCGCCCGGCGCCGACCAGGCCGAACACGCCGGTGATCTGGCCCGCGAACACCGACAGCGAGTTGTTCTTCACCATCGGCGCCATCTTCAGGTTCTGCACCGTCAGCACCCGCCTGCCCGAGGGACGGACCGTCGCCTTGCGCGCGCCATAGAGCGTGTTGGAGAGATCGCGTCCCACCATCGCCTGGACGATGCGCGCGCGGTCGAAGCGGGCGGCGTCGTCGGTCACGACGTGCTTGCCGTCGCGCAGCACCGTGATGCGGTCGGCGAGCAACAGCGCCTCTTCGAGGGCATGGGAGATGAAGATGATGGAGACGCCGCGCTTCTTCAGGTCCTTGACCAGGTCGAAGAAGTATTTCTTCTCTTCCGGCGTCAGCGTCGCGGTCGGCTCGTCGAAGATGATCACCTTCGCCTTGTGCAGCACGGCGCGGGCGATCTCGACCATCTGCTTCTTGGCCGCCCCCAGGCCGCCGACCGTCGCCGTCGGCGTCACGTCGAAATTGAGCGATTGCAGGAATTGCTGGGCCGCGATGTAGATGCCGCGCAGGCGGTTGTAGAATTTCTCCTGTCCGAGAAACAGGTTCTGCGCCACCGTCATGGTCGGCACCAGGCTGTTCTCCTGGAACACCATGGCGATGCCGAGGTTGCGCGACTCCAGCGGGGTCTTCGGGGTGACCTCGACGCCGTCGACCATCATGCCGCCCGACGTCAGCGTCACGACGCCGGCCATGACCTTGGTCAGGGTGGATTTTCCCGCGCCGTTCTCGCCCACGAGGGCGTGGATCTCGCCGCGCCTGAGATCGAAATCGACGCCGTCGATGGCGGGCACGCCGGCGTAAAGCTTGGTCGCCTTCGACAGCGACAGGACGAGGTCGTTCATGCGCGGGCCTCCTCGCCGAGGGAGGCTAGCGGCAGCTTGATGACGCGGCCGGGTCCCTTTGCGATCATGACGAGGTCGCCTCCGAATTCGACGGCGGCGACGATGCCGTGGTTGACGCCGTCGGCCCGGCTATGGAGCGAGTAGCGCGGCAGGCCGTCGGGCCCAAGCCGGATGACGAGACCATACGACCGCGGCGGCGCCCACGGCTTCATCACGCCCATGGTCTTGATGTGCGCGCCCTGCAGCGGCTCCTTGAAGGAATGGCCGGACCGCAGCCGCGGTGCGACCCAGAACTCCGGGTCGATCTCCGCGATCATGCGGCGGCGATAGGCCGGCTCGCGCAGCACGAACTCGACGAGCTGGGTGCGTGCCGTGAAGGCGGTGAGCCAGAAGCCGCCGCCGCGCGCCGGCGACAGCCGGGACGGGTAGACCGGCAGGTGCCGCAACACATCCTTGCGAACTCCGTCCGGTGCGATCGAGACCAGGCGATGCCGCCAGCTTTCGCTGACGAGCACGCCGCCGTTGCCCGCGATCGCGCCGAAAGCGTAGCCCAGGCCACCGGCAAGCTGTGTCACCGCACGGGTCTTCGGATCGAGCCGCAGCACCCGGCCGGTCTTGCCGAGCTCCATCAGATCGCGCGCCCAGTCGCCGACGCCGCGCAACGACGATCCGTCGGTTGCGATCAGCGTGCCGTCAGGCCCGGGAGCGAGCGCGTTGACGGCGTGCAGGCCTTGCGAAAACGTGGCCGCCGGCGTTTCAGCCGTAGCGCTGTCGTAGAGCCGGACTTCCGTGCCGCCAAGCGCGACGGCCAGACCTCCACCCGGCAAGGACGCCAGCGCGGAGATCGGCCGCTCGAACGTGCGCACCGTCGTTGCCGAATGTCCGCTCAGCCGCGCCAGCCGCTTGCCATCGGCAAGCAGCAGTGAGGTGCCGTCCGTGGCGAGGTCCTCCGGGGCTTCGCACGCGAGCAGGATATCCGCCTGCTCGAGTGCCTGATTGGGCTTCAACGCCCCGTCGAACGACGGGACGGTGATGGCCGCCTCGCCACGGCCGAGGAAGTGGTTGGCGAATTCGCTGATGGCGGCGATCACGACGACTTCCCCCAGCGCTTGTCGTATTGCACGAAGTTGGGATCGGCATTGTCGAGCTTGAAGCGGCCGATCCGGTTGTTGGCGATGCCGCCGAGATAGAGATAGCCGCGATGCTCACGCATCGAGGTGATCATGGGATGATTGAGGCCCTTGAGGTCCCAGAACGATTCCAGGATCTTGCCCTGCTCGTTGAACTTGACGACGCAGCCGGTGTTGATGTTCGGAAACAGCCATTCGTCGACCGGCACGCGCTTGGCCATGCGCCGGCGGAAGCCCGGCATCTTCCATGCGAGATCGAGCGAGGGGCTGCGCATGCCGACCAGCGCCAGCCAGTAATTGCCGTCCGAGGCGAGGTTGATGTTGTCGGGGTAGCCCGGCAGGTTGTCCATGACGATCTCGACGTCGCCCTTCCTCGGGCCTGCGAACCAGTAGCGCTTGATCGAGCAGCCGAAGGTCTCCGCGAACAGGATCGATTGCCCGTCACTGGCCACCGCGACGCCATTCGGGAATTTGAGGCCGCGCAGCGCGGTGTGGGTCGTGCCCGTCTTGGTGTCGTAGCAGATGATGCGGCCGTTGCCGCGCGCCTCGAGCCCGTCGACCGGCCATTCGTCCATTTCGTAGCGAACGGTGGCCTCGGAGAAGAAGATCAACCCGTCGTCGGTGATGTCCAGGTCGTCGGCAAGCCGCAGACGGCTGTCGTCGTTCACGGAGTAGAGGCTGCGGTTGGTCTCGTCGGTGGCCTTCTCCACGGTGCCGTCGGGCCTGATGCGATACAGGCCCATGCCGCCGATGCAGACATAGAGGTTGTCTTGCTTGTCGAACGCCATGCCGAGCGGCTGGCCGCCGATATGCGCAAACACCTCCATCCGCTCGTAGTCCGGCGGGAAGAAGCGGATGATGTCGCCGTGGCGCGATCCCGCGTAGAGCACGTCGTTGCGATCGAGGATGACGTCCTCGGGCGCCTCGATCCGGCCGAGCCCGATCAGCGAGACCTCGCGCAGCCTGTCGTTCTGCTCGAACGGCCCGCCCTCGCCGATCTCGGTCGGCGGCGGTGGCGGCAGCGCATGGTAGGTCGGGGCGACATAGACCTTGCTGATGATGCGGGTGCGGTTCTTCTGCCAGCGGATGTCGACCATCGCGGCCACCAGCAGGATCGACGCCAGCGCCATGCGGTTGACGCCGCCGCGCGCGTTCATGGCGGTCAGGCCGTTGGTGACGAGGAGGACGATGAGCACGCCGACCATGGACTTGACGACCGAGCCCTTGCCGCCGCCGAGCGTGATGCCGCCGAGCACCGTTGCCGTCAGCACGATCACCTCCAGGCCGACGCCGATATCGCCGCCGACCGTGCCGAGCCGGGCTGCGAAGAACAGCGCGCCGATGCTGGTCAGGACGCCGCTTGCGACGTAGCAGAGCGCGATGGTGCGGCGGACGGGGATGCCGGAATTGTAGGCCGAGCGCCGCGATCCGCCGATCGCGGTGATGTGCCAGCCGGGCCGCAATCGCGTCAGGAAGATATGGCCGAAGATCGCGATCACGATGTAGACCAGCGCGACGCTGGGGATGCCGAGCACGGTTCCGCCGCCGATGAAATCCCATGACGGGATATCGGGAAAGGCCGACGCGATGGCGTTGGAATAGCGCTGGATCAGGAGATCGTAGGCCGAGCGGTAGATGATCAGCGTGATCAGCGTGGTGATGAAGGCGCGCAGCCTGAGATAGCCGATCAGCACGCCGTTTACGGCGCCGAGCAGCCCGCCGACGATCATGGTGACGACCACCACGGCGGGGACCGGCCAGTTGAGCACGTCGAGCAGATAGAGCGCGCAGAAATCCGTCAGCGCGAAGATCGATCCGACCGACAGGTCGATGCCGCCGACGATGACGACCAGCGCCATGCCGAGGCCGATGAAGCCGATCTCGCCGGCCTGCCGCGCGGTGTCGGCGAGGCTCGCGGGGGAGAGGAAGTGCTCGAGCGAGCGGCTGAGCGCGAAGCCGACGATCAGGAGCAGGATCACCGGAATGGCGGTTTCGGTCCATCGTTTGGACAGGATCTCGCCGAGGAGATGGTCCGGCCAGTAGCGATATCGGAGCCTCGTCAGTGTCTCGCGCATCTGCCTTCCGCTGATTTATGTGCAAGGTTGCGCGTTCCGCATCCGAAGGGGCGGAACGCGCAGCTTTCTTATGCGATCACTTCTTGAGATCGGAGAGATTCCAGCACGCCGTCTGGGTGTCGGCGTTCTCCTTGGTGATCGGGATCAGCGTGGTGTATTCCGAGCCCTTGACCGAGCCCGGCTTGGCACCCGACGACAGCAGCCATTTGATCGTGCCGGCCATCTGGGCTGCCTGCGTCGGCACGTCGTAGCTCATGTTGAGGTCGAACGAGCCGTTCTTGACGAGCTCGCATGCGCCCTTGCGCTCGCCGCCGCCCGACGTCGCCAGGAACACCTTGCCGGTCAGGCCGGCTTCCTTGATCGCGGCGGCAGTGCCGATGTCCATGCCGTCCCAGAAGCCGACGATGCCGCAGAGATCGGGGTTCTGCTTCAGCACGGTCTGGGTGATCGCCTTGGCCTTGGCGGCGTCCCAATCGGCCGCCTGGCTGGAGACGACCTTGATCTCGGGATGCTTGGCGAGGATGTTCTCGACGCCCTTGAGCGTGTAGGCGCTGGCCGCCGCGGAGAGCGCGCCCTGGATGATGGCGATCTTGTTCGACTTGCCCTGGCAGGCCTTCACCACGCCTTCGGTCTGGCGCTCGCCGATCTCGATCCAGTTGGCGCCGACGAAGGCCGAGCTGCGATAGGCCGATCCCATGTTGATCTGGATGACGTAGATGCCTTCGTTCTCGGCGCGCTGCAGCAGTTTGGCGTAGGTCTGGACGTCCGGATTGTGGATCACCATCACCGCCGGCTTCTCGGAAATCAGCGAGGTGACGGCCTGCGCGCCCGCATTCGTATTCCAGTTGGGATCGCGAATGACGAACTTGACGCCGAACGGCTCGAGCTCCTTCTTGAGGCCCGCATACCAGCCTTCGGTGAGGTCGAAATTCATCGCGACCGGCACATAGGCGACCGTCTTGCCGGCCAGCGCTTCCCGGAACGTCTTCTGGAACGGCTCGTCGAGCCCCTGCTGGGCGAGGGCCGGAACGGTGCCGGCTGAAAGCGCCAGTGCGGCGAGACTTCCAAGCGCGAACTTATGCATGCAGGCCATTGTCTTCCTCCTTGTTGGACAGGCGTATTCTTCTGGCAGTTCAGATGTCGCCCTGTTGGGCCGTTTCTTCGTTGCGTGGATTGAGGAACGTGTCGGTGATGACGGCGACCAGGAGCACGAGGCCCTTGATGAGGTTCTGGCCGGCATAGGGGATGTTCAGGATCGTCATGCCGTTCAGCATCGTTCCGATCAGCAGCGTGCCGATGATGACGTTGACGACACCGCCGCGTCCGCCCGACAGGCCGATGCCGCCGAGCACGACGACGAGGATGACATCGTAGATCAGCGTCGAATTGAAGATGCGGGTCGGCATGGAGTTGACGGACGCGGCCATGACGAGGCCGGCAAAGCAGCCGATCAGCGCGGCGACGACATATTGCAGCACGATGATGGGCCGCGTGGGGATGCCGGTGACGCGCGCGGCGAACGGGTTGTCGCCGATCGCGTAGATATAGGCGCCCCAGCGCGTCTTGCGCAGCAGGATGAAGACCACGACGCAGGCGATCGCGAACATGACGATCGAGGTGGGGATGCCGAGGATGCTGCCCTGGCCGAGCCGCTCGAACCCGGCCAAGCCCTCGCTCCATTGCACGACGTCGAGCTGGAACAGGGCGGCCTGGCCGAGACCGGCGACGAACAGGCCGGTCGCGAGCGTCGCGAACAAGGGCGGCACTTCCGCATAGGCAATCAGCCAGCCGTTGACGAGGCCGACCGCGATCGACAGCAGGCCGGCCGCGAGCAGCGAGGCGGGCAGCGAATGTCCGTTCTGCACCATCTGCAGCACGAGGCCGCCGGGGACCGCGAGTGCCGCGATCAGCGACAGGTCGATGCCGCGGCCGATCACGACGATCGCCATGCCAAGGCCCAGGATGCCGAGCACTGCCACGTTCTGCAGCAATGTCAGCATGTTGTCGGCGGAGAGGAAGCCGTTGAGGAAGATCGAGAAGGTCAGGAAGAGTGCCGCGAAGACCGCAAACACGATCTCCTGCTGGCTGACCCGAATGCGCTTCATCGCTTGCCTTCCCCGGGATCGGCATCGCGCGTGCGGGATCGCCGTCTCCGCGCGCGCTTGCCTCCCCCCGTCCCAAGTTTTGTTTTGCGCTTGATAGGCGAGAGAGCTCACGCTGACTTGCGTCAACGCGCAAACCTTTTGCGCTGGCGCGCAAAGAGTCTTGCACCAGGCTGACAGGAACCTAAGATCGACCGGCACGCTTTTGTGCGCTGCACAGACAAACCTCGCTGCAACGGGCCGCCGATGGATCTGGTGTTCACGACCGAGGAGCTGGATCCAGCCAAGCGCTTTGCTGCCTGGCAGGACGCGATCTGCGATCACTACGTCCATGTCGACGTGAACGCGGTGAGGCCGGCCGATTATCAGGGCTTTATCCGCGAGGCGCAATTTGGCCCCGTCACGATGAGCGACGTCTTCCTGTCGGAGCAGCGCATCTCGCGGCGCGAGCGGCACATCGCCAAGCTCGACAAGGATTGTTACTACGTCCAGTTTCTGCAAGCCGGCAGCATGGACGTGCTTCAGGCCGGCCAGACCCTGGTGACCAGCCCGGGCATCGGTGCGATCTTTTCGGCTTCCGACGCTTACGATCTCGAATGCTCGAACCAATTCCGGTCGTTGTATCTGGAGATTCCGCGCAAGGAATTTTCGTCGCGCTTCGCCGAAGGCAAGATGCCGCTCGCGGCGACGATCGCGACCGGGCGGGGCCTGGGGCGGATCGCCGCCGAATTCTGCGTGCTGCTCGCCTCGGAGGCATCAAGCCTGGAGGAGACGGCGCGAGGCCGGCTCGGTCACGAGCTGATGGACGTTCTGGCGCTTGCGCTCGACATGGGCGACAAGGACGAATTCTCGGAGGATGCCACCGCGCGGAGGGCGCGGCTGCGCTCCGTCAAGGCCTGGATCGAGGAGCACCTCACCGAGCCCGACCTGTCGCTGGAAAAGATTGCCCGGAGCAACGGCGTCTCGCTCCGGCATCTGCATTATCTGTTTCGTTCGACCGAGATGTCGGTGTCGGAGTGGATTTTGAACCGCCGCCTGCAGCGTTGCTACGACGCGCTGATGCGCCCTGAGCTGCGCGCGCTCTCGGTGACCGAGATCGCCTATCGGCTGGGCTTCAGCAGCTCATCGCATTTCAGCACGGTGTTCCGCAGGAAGTTCGGCCACAGCCCGTCCGAGCTGCGCCGGCGGCAGACGACGGCGATGGATTAGCAAGGCAATCGCATACGGCGTCTTGCGCGTTCCGAGCGAGCGCCTCGTCCCTCGCGACGACCGCCGAGCCTGTCACCGGGCCGGGCTTTGCGCGGACCCGGAGACGGTCTCCTCAGGCTCGGCGGCATCGTCGTCGTCGAAATGTGTGCCGCACATGAGGTCCTCTGCCTGAGGGCCCGCGCAAGCGGGCGTCTCGAAGGATGCGCAGCGGGGGCGAGCTATCGTTGCGCGCCGGCTGGCCAGCGATCGCTATTTCTCGACCGCCCCCGTCCAGTCCTTGAAGCCGCCGAGATTGTAGACCTTGTCGTAGCCCAGATCCTTCAGCAGCTTGCCGGCCAGCGCCGAGCGGCCGCCGGACGCGCAATAGAGAATGACGCTCTTGCTCTTGTCGAACGCCTTGTCGTGGGACGGCAATTCAGGATCCGCACGAAACTCCAGCATCCCGCGCGAGACGTTCACGGCGCCTTCGATCTTGCCGCTGGCCGCGACCTCGGGGGCGTCGCGCACGTCGACGACCAGCGTGTTGCCGTTTTTGATCATCTCGGCGGCCTGTTCCGACGTGATCTTGGGGACGGCCGCGTTGGCGGCTTCGAGCATTTGCTTGACGCTGGTTGGCATGGCTTTTCTCCGTGACTGCTTCCGGCGGAGGATAACATATCGGCCGTGCCGGGCGTCATCCTATCGGAGGAAGCTTCGCATGCGAAATGATTGATCTTGCCGAGCCCTCAGGGCTTGAGCCGCGACATGCAGAGCTTCTTGTCCTGCTCCTTCCGCTGGAATCCGTAGTTGATGCAGGCCCGGTCCTCCTCCGGCGTATGCTTGGCGATCTCCAGATAGATGCGGGACGGCTTGCCCTCGCCGTAATAGAGGTCTCCCGAGACGTTGACCGCCCCGTCGCCGACGAACTGGTGCCGATAGAACTCGCCGTCCTCCTTCACTGACCCGAAGCAGCCGCGGACGAGATTGAGCAGCCGGTCCGTGCGCTGCTCGAGCTCGCGGCGGTTGGTCTTGTCGTATCGCCAGTCGCAGGCGTAGGTCGGCACGATGCGAAGCGTGATGTCCTTGTCGGTGCCGACCTTGATGGCGCACTCGGCTCGCGCGGCGAGAAAGTCCTGCGAGACCGTGATCGGGGTGGCGTATTCGTCGATCGCCGCGATGTCGCTGATCTTGACGCCCTTGCTGCCGAGCGTGCCCGGTTCGATGAACCACTTCTCCTTCTTTTCCTTCGTGATGGCGGCGAACAGGTTCGGCGCATGGCCGGTCACGGCGCGAATCTGATCGCAGAACGGGGCGCTCTTCTGGCTGGCATCGACGGTCTTGACGGCCGGGGTGGACTTCTCCTCCTTGGCGAGCTTGTCGGCCTGGATCTCCTTCAGCTGCTTGACCATCTGGGCCAGATATTCGAGATCGGCCTTCGCACAGGCCTTGGCCTTGCGCTCCTGGCCCTCCTTCAGCCAGCCGGCGTACATCTTGTCGACCGGGCCCTTCTGGCAGCCGGCCTCGATCAGCTTGGTCTGCTCGGTGTAGTAGGACTGCTGGTCCTTCAGATTGTTGTCGGCGTCGATGCAGTTGAGCGCGTCGTCGCGCTGCTTGGTGAGGCGGTTGTACGCGTCGCGATCGATCTCGTTCCTGTCGTACTTCTCCCTGATCGGCGCCATGGTCGCGTATTTCAGGTCCTCGATGGCCGCGCGCTCGCGCGCATTGAGATTGAGGGCGGCCTTCTGCTCGGCGTCCAGGCGGTTTTCGACGCTGAAGTCCGGCGGGCAACGCTTGGCGTCGCGCGCCGCGGCCGGGGCGAGATGGGCGGCAAGGGCGAGGACGAGGCAGAGGACGCGGGCACGCATGCAAATGTCCTTGGTTGAGGCAATGCGGCCAGAATAGCGGGGCCGTTTGGACGGACAAGGTGAGGTGAGGCGCAAGGGGGACTGCCGCGATGGTTCGTTCGCTCGCGAGCACCACCCCTCGGCCACCGGGGGGCAATCTCGTTTCGCAGCTGACGTGACGCTTGCGGGGCCCGCGAGGTGGCGGGCAATATATCACGCCGAAGCGAGCGTTGAATGACCCCTTTGGGTCATGTTGGTTACGGCCGCCGTCAATGAATGATACTGACGCGACCTGTCCCGTAGCGCGCTCAAATTGCCCGCAATTCGCGGCAGGAGATGACGATGACTTGCGCCATATCGACCGGTCGGCCCTGCAAGCATTGTCGTCCGCCCGCAGAGATCGAGCCGCTCGGCTTCCAGGCCGACTTTACCGCGGCCGAGCATGAACTGATCCTGCGCGGCTTCCAGCCGGAGGAGATGGAGCAGAAGTGGTCCGTCTGCTGCGACGGCGACTGGGTGTATTTCTGCCGGAGCTGGACCAGGTTCATGATATTTGCGCTTCGCCTGGAACGAACGGCATCCGGTGCGCGCGTTGCCGATTCCCTGGTCAGCAGGGATCCCAACCAGTATCGCTCGACGGACCTCGATCACGATCGCCGACTTGTCCGCGAGCTCATCGACGGATGGTTGCTTTCTCCCGATTGATGCCGCTTGCAGTCTTCCAGCCCTCGGCTTTCTTGCGCGTAAGGTGGCAGCGGTCATCAGCGTAAGGTCAGCGCACGCCGGTGCCTTTGCAGCGCTGGCACTTCAGCACCTTGTCGCCTTTCTTGACCAGGCCTTTGCCCTCACAATTCTTGCATTTCTGCTTCTTCTTGATGTTCGGGCCTTTTTCACTGGTCATGACATTCTCCTGCCGCCAGACGGCGGCCCCGTGGGGGTGCTCGGCGAAGGGGCGGAGCGATGCGACATGAATCCTACACTTGCGCTGCCTTTTTCTCCACAAGCCATGTCGGAACCCCGGCCGGCCGTTCGTCTTGACTCAAAGTCGCCTCGAACCGGAGTTCCGCGTAAATGGCCCCCCGCGCCAACTGGAAAGGCTTCCTGAGACTGTCCCTCGTCACCTGTCCGGTGGCGCTCTATCCGGCCACATCCGAGAGCGAGAAGATCTCGTTCAACCAGCTCAACCGGCAGACCGGGCACCGCGTCAAATACGTGAAGGTGGACGCCGAGACCGGCGACGAGGTGCCGAACGAGGACATCGTCAAGGGCTACGAGCTCGAGAAGGGCCAGTACATCGAGGTGTCCAAGGAGGAGCTCGAGGAGATCGCGCTGGAGTCAACGCGCACCATCGAGATCGACGAGTTCGTCGCCAGGTCGGACATCGACCCGCGCTACCTGATCCGCCCCTACTACATCCGGCCCGACGGCAAGGTCGGGCATGACGCCTTCGCGGTGATCCGCGAGACCATCCGCGAGATGGACAAGGTCGCGATCGGGCGCGTGGTGCTGACCAACCGCGAGCACATCATCGCGCTGGAGCCGATGGACAGGGGCCTCGTCGGCACCCTGTTGCGCTACCCCTACGAGGTGCGCAGCGAGCAGGACTATTTCGACGACATCCAGGACGTGAAGGTCACCAAGGACATGCTCGACCTCGCCAGGCACATCGTCAACCAGAAGGCCGGGCGCTTCACACCCGAAAAGTTCGAGGACCATTACGAGACCGCGCTGATCGAGCTGATCAACGAAAAGCGCGCCGGCAAGGTCATTCGGCCGAAGGAGCGGCCGAAGGGCGAGAACGTCGTCGACCTCATGGAGGCGCTGCGCCGCAGCGTCGGCAAGGCAGCTGGGAAGTCAGCCGGGACGGAGGCCGCGCCCGCGAAGGCGGCCAAGCCCGCCAGGAAGCCGAAGAAGGCCGCGGCGGGCCAGAAGGAGATGCTGATGCCGATCGCGGGCAGGAAGGCGGCCGCAAAGGAGACGTCCGCGAAGAAGCCGGCCTCAGGGGCGCGGCGCAAATCGGCATGAAATATCCGGTGACGCCGGACGGACGCTACTTCGTCGTCCGCGGTCGCCTGTGGCGGATGGCCAATCCGCATCTAAGCGAGCGGGAAAGGTCGGAGCTGGTCAAGCGCCTGATGACGGCGCGGCGCGCCGTCCGCGACGCCAAGGCGGCGGCCGATGCCGAGTCCGAAGCGGCGGCCCATCGCGCTGTCGACGACGCGAAGCGCGCGCTCGGCGAGCGCGGCCCGGTCTGGTGGCCGGACGGCGCTCCCGACCTCAACCGGCACATGGCGAAAAACACGCCCTACGCCGAATGGTATGCCGAAGTGCAGCGGCGGAGAGACTAGCCATCGAACGGGAGCCGGCGGTCCTGCCTCCACGGACCATTGAGGTACTCCCAGACCAGCAGCCCGCCAACGGCCCCTGCGCGCGGCACGAATTCCGCGTGAAGCTCGTCGTAAAGACCGCGCGCTGCAGCGGCCGCGACCTTGTTCTGGATCGTGACATGCGGCCGCCAGCCCTGGCTGTCCTGCCGGGACAGCTCGCCGCCCATCGCGGTCTGCAGCGCAGTCCGCAATCGCGCAAGTTCAGGGCAGGTGATTTCGATGGCGACACCGAAGCCGAGCAGGCGAACGCCAGTGTATCGCATCGGCACCGGAGCTGCAGGCAGGGTGACATCGGCCAGCCGGCTCGTCTGCGCCGGCGAGAGGCGATGAAACAGCGTGAGATGCGCCGGCAGCAAATTGCGCTCCCGCGGGAAATGCGCGCGGCGCAGCCCGTCCAGCCAATCAAAACTGGCGGGGTCCAACTCAGCTGTCAGAATGAACGTCCGGTCCATGCGAACACCGGATATCGCGTTCGATGCCGCTTCAGCAATCTCCGGCCGGGCATTCCGGACAATTGTCTCCGATGGAATCGAGCACGTCGCGCATCTCCGCGATCGCTTCGTCCGGAGATACGCCAGCCGGAGGAACCTCGCGGGCGCGATCGATGGCACGTGCGCGGGCGTGCGGGTCGGCCCGGTCCTTTGCCCAGCCATGCTCTTCGCACTCGTGGATGGCGCCGGCCTCCTGCAGCACGTTGAGCGCCCATCCACGCAGCGTGCGGATCTCCGGCCGTCTCTCCTTCGTCATCAGCATCGAGATTGCTCCTTAGCCTGGACGAATCCGCCCCGCCCCTGCTTGTTCCCGCCGCTTAGCACGGGTCAGGGATTCCCAAACGGCAGAGCCGGGCCTGTCTACATATTCCCTAGGGCTGTGGAGAATGCGCGTGAAATGGTCGTCTCGAAGGACGAGGCGTCCACTCAGGTCTCGCAAAGCGCGAATGCAAATGGTCTGTCTGGAGAAGTGGATAGGATGTGATCTCAGCGCCGGCTTGGTCCGATGTTTCGGCGCTGGGGCACTTTCACCACCTTTTTCAACCGTCACCGGCGAGCACCGGGGAAGCCGGGCAATGCCGTGAGCAGGATCCGGTTGTTACGCCGATAGATCGACGAGACTGCCGGTTTTTTGGCCCTGCTTTTCGAGCTGCTTTTCAATTGCATCTCTGATCTTCTCCTCGACAGCTTTTCGCTGGTCCGGAGACATTCTGGCGAGGTCGTCCTCAGTGAGATTCATACTCTTCAAAATGCCGGCCCGCATACGGTCGAAGGGAGTCATCTTGGCGTACTTCAGGAAGTCCGCCTCTACGCTGCTCTCGTTCGATGCGCTGTCCGCGTTCGCTTGCGCGATCCCGCCATCGCTCGACGCCGGCGTCTTCGTGCCGCTGGTGGATGAAGCGGCCTTGGCAGGCTGGTAGCCGAGGATTGATGTTCCGGTCGCGACTTGCATGTTCGGTCCTCAAGACGATCCCCGATAAGCAACGTGCGTGCCAAAGCGTTTCCCATGATTTCTCGATGCTTCCGGTTTGGGTTGTCCTCACTGGGGTGAAAAAATTACCGATGTCCCCTCGCGGTGCAGGCAAAGTTTGCCCGGTTTGTTTCGCTGTTCGCGGGGTGGTGTCCGAGCCTTCGAGCCCGTGAATCAAGTGCACCATCACCCATATGCGTCGAGCCGCGCGACTGCGCGATACCGGTTGAGCTTGACCCCGTCACGCCTTGCGCCACATCGATCACGTGACGGTCCGATCCTACGATGATCACCACGGTATAGGTCTTTTGCGCACTGCCCTGATCGGTCGGCGTGATTACGGTGGCAGTGCATTTAATTCTCGCCTTCCGTCCCGGTCAGAAGCGATGGGCGGCGATTTAGTGCACTGTCACCGTAACGAAGGTTGAGGCGCAGTCCGGTGGCGCGGCGTCTAAGGCGATTGGCGGTTGTTGCTATTTGCCGCGGTGGGTCCAGGAGAATTCGCAACAAAGGCTGGCGGAGGCTTGGCAAGGCTCGAGCCCGCAACCGGACCGTCATGAGTGCACGGCGGCTCTCCAGCCCCCTATTTTGCATTCGAGAAAACATCCGCTGCATAGACGACCTTGCCGCCCACGACTGTGAGCAGAGACGCCGTGGCGCCGATTTGCTCGACGGGGACGGACATGAAGTCCCGATCGAGAATCGCGAAGTCGGCGAGCTTGCCGGTTTCGAGCGAGCCGCGCCGCGTCTCATCGAAGCAGAACCAGGCGCTTCCCATGGTGTAGAGGCGCAGGGCATCCTCGCGGCTCGGTGTTTCGTCCGGCCCGCGCGTCGATAATCCGCCGACGGTCTTGCCGTCGAGCATCCATTGCAGCGCAACGAACGGATTGTAGGACGCGACCCGATGCGCATCCGTTCCCGCCCCGACATGGACGCCCATGCGCAACGCCGCGACGATGGGCGGCATGCTGCGCGCGGCTTCGCCAACCTGCGCCACGACGCGGTCGCCGCCGAGATACATCGCGTCCTGCATGGTCCAGCCGACACCCAGGGCTTTCATCCGCGCCAGCGTTTCGGGCGAGGCGTTGTCGAGATGGGCGATGGACCAGCGCAGCGGCGCGATCGGCGTCTCCTTGTTGACCTCTTCATAGAGATCGAGGAGCTGATGGACGGATTTGTCTTCCTGCCAATGGATCGTGACCGTCAGCCCTTGTTTGGCCGCCCAGCGAACGATCTCGAGGAACTTGTCCCTGGTCGCCGCGTCGGGCGCGTTGTTGTTGTACATGGCGCCCGTGATCCGCTCGCCGATTCCATTGAACCGCAGCATCTCGTCGCCGAATCCCATCGGCAGGAACGGCGTGAGGGTCTTGTACTCCTCGAATTCCGCGCCGACATTCTGGGCGAACAGGCTGTAGGCGACCCGCACCGACAGTGATTTCTCGCGCCAGAGCTTTTGCAAGGCGGCGTAGTGGCTGGGATAGATGCTAAAGCCCCCGGGATCCACGACCCCGGTAATTCCGAGACGATTGAGCTCCGTGAAGAACTGCCGGGTGCCGGCGACGTTGTCTTCGAAATTCGGCCGCGGCAGGCGATCGAACAGCGCGGAGATACTGACAATGGAGCCGTTGAACCAGCCCGTGGCTTCGCCCGACGCGGCGCGCTCGGCGGTGATGCCGGCCGGCAACTGATCCGCAGATATCCCGAGGGCCTGCTGCGCCTTCGACGTCATCAGCAACGCCGAATAGAACAGCTGGATGTAGGCCGGATTATCAGGAACGGCCGAGGTCACTTCGGCCAGGGTTGGCCGCCGCTTCTCCGCAAATTGCAGTTCACTCCAGCCGCCGGCCACAATGATCCAGGACGCCGGGCGCGTTTTTGCCGCCTGGCGCAGGCGTTCCATGGCCTCGTCGATGGTCTTCGCGCCGATCCAGTTGACCTCGGTCGCGTAGGTGAGGCCGGCGCGCACCGCGTGAACATGGGAATCGATCAATCCCGGAATGATCGTGCGGCCGGCTGCGTCGATGCGGCGCGTGGCGGACCCGATCAGGCCTTGCATGGCGTCGTTGCCGCCCACTGCAACGATCTTGCCGTCGCGGACCGCGAGTGCCTGCGCGGTCGTTGATGCTGGATCGAGCGTCACGATTTTTGCGTTCGTGACAATGAGGTCGGCCTTTTGTGCGTAGGCCAAACTGGCCCAACACGAGATCAGCAAAATCGCGAGATATTTGCGCATGTTCAGTCCCGGAATGAGAGCGCTAAGCGTGAGAGAGGTACCGCCGCCGCGGGATGCACGCGCGGACGTCGGGTGTCGCAATGGGAGTGTCGCGATCTTGATCATGTCTGGCTGCCGGTCCACTGAAAAATTCGGTAGAGGCCTTCACAGCCCGCCTTCGCCCGGCGGGCTTCGGCGCGGCAGCCTTCGCCCGCTTCGCTCGCAGTTCGTCCGTCTTCGCTTCCGCTGCACTCCAGCTACGCCGGACACCACGCTTCGCCCTCGCTCTGCGCTTGGCTGCGCCACGCGTAGCCCGCAGGGCGAAGCGTGGTGGGCCCGGCAGGACTCGAACCTGCAACCAGACCGTTATGAGCGGCCGGCTCTAACCATTGAGCTACAGGCCCCGCCGCGAGCGGCTCGCGGGAACGCGCGGCCGGCAACGGTGCGCGGTTCGTTTACAGGGATGGGGGCGGGGGTGCAATGCTGGCCCGGGTGGATGGGAACGCCGAAGCAGCATCGCCGGAGATTTCTATATAACCGAAATTGGCGATGATGTCTGTATACCCCTGTTTTGCCCGACGAAGCAAAACGACCTCGTCCGGGTCCGTTTTTCGGGGTTGCTAACCCTTTGAAATTGCTAGCCTCGTCTACTGTGCATGGGGTTGTTTTGCGACTTTTTGGTATGGAGGGGGCCAACCAAACCCCCTCCGGCTTCGTACTGCCTATGGCCGAGCCTTCGCTAGTCCACCGAGACCCCGGCGAACTCCACCACCTTGCGCCACTTCTCGGTCTCGTCAGCGACCAGCTTGCCGAACTCGGCCGGCGTCATCGGCTTGGGGAGGCCGCCGACTTCCGTGAGGCGGGCGACGACCTTCGGGTCCTTCAGCACTTCGCCGACGGCCTTGTTGAGGGTCTCGACCACCTCGCTTGGGGTGCCCTTCGGCGCGGAGATGCCGTAGAAGCCGACCGATTCGAAGCCCGGCACGGTCTCGGCGATCGCGGGCACGTCAGGCACGCTCGGCCAGCGCTGCGGTGAGGTCACGCCGAGCGCGCGGACGTTGCCGCCCTTGGCCTGCTCCAGCGCGGAGGGCAGATTGTCGAAGATCAGCTGCACCTTGTTGGAGATGATGTCGGGGAAGGCGATCGCCGAGCCCCGATAGGGCACGTGGATCATGTCGCACTTGGTCATCGCCTTGAACAGCTCGGCCGACATGTGCACCGAGGTGCCGTTGCCGGAGGAGGCATAGGAGATCTTGCCGGGATTGGCCTTGCAATAGTCGATGAACTCCTGGACCGACTTCGCCGGGAACGCGTTGGAGACGACCAGCATGTTGGTGAGCTGCATGATGCTCGCCACCGGCACGGTGTCGCGGATGAAGTCGAACGGCAGCTTCTTGTAGAGCGAGGTCGAGATCGCGTTGTTGGGCGCGACGAACAGCAGCGTGTAGCCGTCGGGGGCTGAGTTGATCGCAGCCGCGGCGGCGATGTTGCCGCCGGAGCCGGCCTTGTTCTCGACGATGAATTGCTGGCCGAGCCGGTCCGACAGCGCCTGCGCCATGATCCGCGCCACGATGTCGACCGGGCCGCCGGCGGCGAAGCCGATGAACCAGTGCACGGGGCGGTCGGGGTAAGCGGCGGAGGCGGGAGGAGGGGCGCTGAAAAGACCTGAGAGAACCGCGAGCCCGAAAACACCCCGACGCAAAATTCGCAACATGACGCCTCCCATTGCATTATTGTCGTTGGGGGCATGCTTTCACAAAATCGGCGCCCTGCCTACATCGCCGCAAGTCGGTGTTGACGCAGGCCCGTCAGGGACGACCATGAGATTCGCGATCATCGTTCTCGCAGCCGCGTTGCTCGCCGGCCCTGCTGCTGCTCAAACCGGAGGCACGGCCATTTCGACCACGACGATCAGTCTGGGGACTGCAACGCCCGGCGGCGGCTTTCCGCTCTATGGCAACGCCTTCGCCGAGGTGATGAACGCGGCCGATCCGCAAATGTCGATCGCGCCCCGCAACACCAAGGGCAGCAACGAGAACATTCCGCTGCTGGAGAAGGGCGAGCTCGATCTCGCGCTGGTCGCGGGCGAGCCGGCCTATGAGGCCTTTGCCGGCATCGGCCGCGCGCCCGTGCGGCTGAAGATATTGACGGCGATCTACTCCAACCCCGGCATGTTCGTGGTGCGGGCGGACAGTCCCTACAAGACGATCAGGGATCTCGTCGGTCAGCCCGTCGCCTTCGGCGCCAAGGGCTCGGGCCTGCCGATCCTGGCGCGCTACGTGCTCGATGGGCTCGGGTTGAAGCAGGACGAGGATTTTAGGGCGGTCTATCTCGACCGCGCCGGCGACGGCCCCGCGATGGTCGAGGACGGCCGCGTCGCCGCGCTGTGGGGCGCCGGCATCGGCTGGCCCGGCTTTGCCGCGGTGGCCTCGAGCGCATCAGGCGCGCGCTTCATTGCCCCCAGCGTGGAGGAGATGACCCGCATCCGCGCCAAGCATTCCTTCCTGAAGCCGCTGCTGGTGCCGGCGAACAGCTATCCGCAACAGACCGCGCCGATCGCCTCGCTGGGATCCTGGAGCTTCGTGCTGACGCGCGAGGATCTGCCCGACGATGTCGCCTATCGCCTGGCGAAGACGTTGCACGGTGTCGAAGCAAATTTCTGCAAGAAGCTCGCCCAGGCCTGCGAGACCACGGCGTCGAACACGGTCGCGGCGGCGCCAAGGCCGGAGCTGATCCATCCCGGCGTGATGAATTATTTTCGCGAGATCGGCGTGGTGAAATGACGGTCGCCTAAGGCAACCGGCATTCCGGGGCGCGTTGAAGACGCGAACCCGGAATCTCGAGATCGCCCGGTGCGCAATTGTGCATCTGAGGTTCGGTGCTTCGCACCGCCCCGGCATGACGATCGCTTTAGGCGATCGTCACTTCTTCACCAGCGGGCATGCCGGGTCCGGCGGACCGAACGCCTTGTCGCCGGAGATGGTGGTGAGGATCTTGTAATAGTCCCACGGATATTTGCTCTCCTCCGGCGTCTTCACCTGCACCAGCCAGAGGTCGTGCACCATCAGATTGTCCTCGCGCAATTTGCCGTTGCGGGCGAAGAAATCCTCGATCGGCTTTTCGCGCATCTTGGCGGCGACCTTGAGCGGATCGTCGGTGCCGGTTTCCTTGATGGCGTTGAGATAGTGCATCACGCTGGAATAGACGCCGGCCTGCCACATCGACGGCATCTTGTTCATCTTGGCGAAGTAGCGCTTCGACCATTCGCGGGTCTTGTCGTCCATGTCCCAATAGAACGACGTCGTCAGCAACAGGCCTTGCGCCGCCTGCAGGCCGAGGCCGTGGATGTCGGTGATCAGCGCCAGCAGCGCCGCCATCTGCTGGCCGCCCTTGAACACGCCGAACTCCGAGCCGGTCTTGATCTCGTTCATGTTGTTGGGGGGGCCCGCCGCAATGCCGATGATCTTGGCCTTGGAGGCCTGCGCCTGCAGCACGAAGGAGGAGAGGTCGGGCGTTGCCAGCGGCGGCCGCACCGAGCCCAGCACCTTGCCGCCATTGGCGGTGACGACGGCGGAGGCATCGCGCTCCAGCGAATGGCCGAAGGCGTAATCGTCGGTGATGAAGAACCAGCTGTCGCCGCCGCGCTTGACCACCGCGTCCGCGGTGCCGACCGCGAGCGCGCGGGTGTCGAACACCCACTGGATCGCGTAAGGCGAGCAGAACTTGCCGTGGAAATCGGCAGTGCCGGTGGAGTGGGTGATGAACAGCCGCTTCTTCTCGTTGGCGATGTTCTGCACCGCGAGCCCGACCGCCGAGACCGGCACGTCGACGATAAGATCGACCTGCTCGACGTCGAACCAGCGCCGCGCGAGCGAGGCGCCGATGTCGGCCTTGAGCTGATGGTCGCCGACCACGACGCTGATCGGCTTGCCGAGCACGGTGCCGCCGAAATCGTCGATCGCCATCTGCGCCGCCGTCACCGAGCCCTGGCCGGTCGGCGCGGAGGCCGGGCCGTTCATGTCGGTGAGCACGCCGATCTTGACGATGTCGTCGGAAACCTGCGCCATTGCGGCACCCGACATCAGCGTCGCCGCCAGCGCGGCGGCGACCGGTAGTCCAAATCTCGTTGGATTCACGTTGCTCCTCCCCTGATCCGGCGCGTTGGCCGGTGTTGCCCCGGGTGTGCCCCCGGCTGAATTGGTTTCTTTTGCAACTATTTGGGGGCGGGCGTCAATGTCAGGCTGCGAAGCGGATCTGGCCTGCGGGCGAGGGATCGTAGCCGGTCAGCTCCTCGGCGCGCTGCCGCAGCCGTCTTTCGCCGAGAAACCGGAGCAGGGCCTGCATCGGCGGGCGGAAATAGCTGCGCTGCCGCATCGCAAGGTCGAAATTCTCCCAGACCAGCGGCACGAAATCGAGACCCGCCGAGCGCGCCGTGGCGCGTGTCGCGATGCCGCAATCGGCCTGGCCGGCGCGAACCAGTTCGGCAAGGTCCGGACCGGTCAGGCATGGGGTATCGACCCGGCGCAAATCGCGTGTCGAAGCGCCCGCGCGCTTCAGCAGCACGTCGAGCAGCATCTGCGCGCCCGTGCCTTGTTGCCGCATCGCCATCCTGGCGCCGAGCGTGAGCACGTCGGTCAGGCCGTGCAGGTGTTTGGGATTGCCTTGCGGCAGCACGAGACCCTGCTCGCGGCGCACGAACGCGACCAGCACCGCATCATGCAGGTCGGGCGCCGCGCGCAGCGCTTCGACGCTGGCATCGCCGGCGAGGTCATTGGTTGCGTCGAGGCCGTGGAAGTGCACCGCCGCCGCCATCACCTCGTTACGCTGCAAGCGCTCGAGCCCGCGCACGCTGCCCTCGCTCATCGATCCCAGGCCCGAGCCGGATTCGCGCAAGGCCCAGTCCAGCAGTTCGTCCTGGCTGCCGCCGACGACCGGCGGCGGCTCGGCGATCAGCATGCCGGCCGGACGCGCGAGGCCCGACAGCACCCAGAGATCGAGCTCGTGTCGTGGGAAGAGCCACTTCCCGGTCACCTTGGTGCAGGGGATCGCGCCGGTGGTGACGAGTTCGTAGAGCTTGCGTTCGCCGAGCCGAAGATAGTCGGCGGCTTCGCTGGTCGTCAGGAATTCCATCCTGCATTCCTATGCAAATTCTTGCTTCTTTTTGACGTTCGACGCAGGTGGAATTCTGCATTTCAATTTTCGTCCGCCGGGACCATGCCTGATGATCTCGTTGCTTTGCAACACATCCGCATGCGCGATTTCTGCTTTGGTGAACGATCCTGCAGCACACGCTTGGTGCGCGTGATTGCAATCGGTATGCCGATCCGCGTTGCCGAAATTTCCCGAGCATCACGATGGCGGCGACGCGGCGAAGCCCGTCGCCGGTAGTGACTTGGTTTGCGCTCTATCTGTTGTTGTCCGCTTCAAGCGCCGCAGCGCGCAAATGCGCAAAGGCGTCACGAGTGCGGCGCAATCGATGATCATCATGATCATGTCATAGCCAATGGGAACCTGATCATGGGCCGCCTGTCCGTTGCATTCGCGCTCTTCTGCGGCCTCACCGCGGGTGTTGCGGCCTCATCCGCGGAGGACCGCGGCATCGTCCTCGCCACGACGACCGCGACACAGGAGTCCGGCCTGCTCGAATATCTGCTGCCGATCTTCCACGACAAGACCGGCATCGAGGTGACGGTGATCGCGCGCCGCACCGATGAGGTGCTGAACGGGCCGCGCAGGGGCGAGGCCGACGTCGTGCTGATGCATGCCCGGCCGCAGGAGGAGAAGTTCGTCGCCGACGGCTTGGGCGTGAAACGCTTCGACGTGATGTACAACGACTATGTGCTGATCGGGCCGAAGAGCGACCCCGCGGCCGTGAAGGGCAAGGACATCGCGACGGCGCTGAAGGCGATCGAAGCCAAAGGCGCGCCGTTCGTGACGCGCGGCGACCGCTCCGGTACTCACGCCGCGGAGCTCGCGCTTTGGATCGTCGCCGGCATCGACATCGCGGCCGCCAAGGGCGCCTGGTATCGCGAGGCCGGACAGGGTATGGCCTCGGCCCTCGACGCCGCGCGCGCCGCCAATGCCTACGTCCTGTCGGACCGCGGCAGCTGGATCGCCTTCCGGGATCGCGGCGATCTCGACATCGTCGTCGAAGGTGACAAGCGGCTGCTCAATCAGTACGGCGTGATGCTGGTCAATCCGGAGAAGTTTCCGAACGTGAAGAGGGAACTGGCGCAGACCTTCATCGACTGGCTGATCTCGCCGGAAGGGCAGGCGGCGATCGCAGGTTACAAGGTCGACGGCCAGCAGCTGTTCTTCCCCAATGCGGGCAAGTCCGGCGGTTGACGTCCTCATCGCCGGCGGTTGCCAAACCGTGCGATGCATGGTCCATCATGGCGCATGACCCAGCGCCTGCCGCCATCGCTGACACCGCTCGACACCGCGCTCGCCGCGTTGCTGCAAGGCGTCGGATCGCTTGCACCGATGGACTTGGCGCTGACCGACGCGGTCGGTTGCATCGCCACGGGCACTCCGCTGCTTGCGGTCCATCCGCCGCACGACGTTGCCGCCGCGGACGGCTGGGCGCTCTGCGCCAATGATCTCGTCGGCGCGTCCTCCTATTCGCCGCTGCCTTTGACGAAGCTTCCGGCATGGGTCGATGCCGGCGACGCGATGCCGGCGGGATGCGACTGTGTGCTCGACGCCGACGCCGTCGAGGTGTCTGGGCCGCTCGTGCAGGTGTTGGCCGAAGGCGTGCCGGGGCAGGGCGTCAGGCGTGCCGGCAGCGACATCGCGGAACGCACGCCTGCCGCGACGGACGGCTATCCGGTCGGCGTGGCTGATCTGCTGCTCGCACGCGTAGCGGGTCTGGAGCAACTCGGCGTGCGGCGGCCCCGGTTGTGCATCGTCAACGTGCCCGGCGCGACGGCGACGATGCATCTGATCGCCGGTCTCGCGCGTGCAGAGGGACTGGACGTGGAAACGCGTGAAGCCGGTGCGCGCGATGAAGCCTCGATTGCCGAGGCGCTTGATGCGTCCGCTTGCGATCTCCTGCTGATGGTCGGCGGCAGCGGCGTCGGCCAACGGGATGCCGCCGTTGCGGCCCTGGCCCGGCGCGGCGAAGTGATGGCGCACGGCCTTGCGCTCCAGCCTGGGCGTACCGCGGCGGTGGGCCGGCTCGGACGGGTTCCCGTGGTCGCCTTGCCTGGCTCGCCTGATCCTGCGCTCGCAGCCTGGTTCGCGCTCGTGCTTCCGCTCGTCGATCGCCTGTCGGCGCGTCGGACGCGCCGGCAGATGACCTTGCCGCTATCGCGCAAGATTGCCTCCAGCGTCGGCATTGCCGAGATCGTGCTGCTGGTGGAGGAACATAAGGCCTGGAGGCCGCTTGCCGTGGGCGAATGGCCGCTTCAGGCGATCGCTTGTGCGGATGCGTGGCTGCTCATTCCCGGCAATCACGAGGGATTTGCGGCAGGCGAGCCGGTCGATGCTTATCTGATGCGGGAGTGATATGGGTTCCGCATGACGATGATCCCGAAACCGCCAAACCGCAGCGCGCTCGAGCAGGAGCAATTCCTCAAGATCCTCTCGCGCGAGGAGGCGCTGGCGCGCTTCGAGGCAGCGCTGTTTCCGCGTGCGCTTCCGTCCGAAACGCGCAAGCTTGGCGCCGCGATCGGCGCCGCGCTCGCGGAAGACATCACGGCGCCGATCGACGTTCCCCCGTTCGACCGGTCCAATGTCGATGGCTTCGCTGTGCGCTCTGCAGATCTCTCCGCGGCCGGCGAGGGTGCTCCTCGGCGCCTCACGCTGAACGGCGAGACCATCCATTGCGGCACGGCGCCGGCGCTGCAAGTTGCGGCGGGAACCGCGACGCCGATCGCCACCGGCGGTCCGGTGCCGCGCGGTGCCGACGCCGTCGTCATGGTCGAGCACACCCAGCCGGCCGACCTCGATGCGATCGACGTGCGTCGGGCGGTCTCGCCTGGACAGTTCGTTTCGTACGCCGGATCCGACATCGCGCGCGGGGAGGCGCTGCTGCGCGCCGGCACCATCATCGGCTCGCGCGAGATCGGCATGCTGGCAGCCTGTGGCATTGCCGAGGTGAAGGTCGCGCGCAAGCCGCGGGTGGCCGTGATCTCCACCGGCGATGAACTGGTTCAGCCCGGCGGGGCCCTTCCGCCCGCCGCGATCTACGACACCAACGGCGCGATCGTCGCCGCCGCCATCGACGAGAACGGCGGCGAGGCCATCTTCCTCGGTGCCATTGCCGACGACGAAGCCAGGCTCGAAGCTGCCATGCGCGGTGCGCTTGTGGATGCCGACATGCTGGTGCTGTCGGGCGGTACTTCAAAAGGCGCGGGCGACCTGTCCCATCGCATCATCGGGCGGCTTGGCCAGCCCGGCATCATCGCGCATGGCGTTGCGTTAAAACCCGGCAAGCCGCTGTGCCTTGCGGTGTGCGACGGCAAGCCAGTGGTGATCCTGCCGGGATTTCCGACGTCGGCGATGTTCACCTTCCACGATATGATCGTGCCGGTGCTCCGCAAGCTTGCCGGCCTGCCGCCGCGCTCCGATGCCAAGGTGAGCGCGACCGTGCCCGTGCGCATCGCGTCCGAGCTCGGCCGCACTGAATTCGTCATGGTCTCGCTGGTTGCGGGCAAGCACGGCCTGATCGCCTATCCCTCCGGCAAGGGGTCCGGCGCGATCACGTCCTTTGCGCAGGCCGACGGCTTCCTGCGCGTCGAAGCGCTCGCCGACCAGATGCCGGCGGGGACCGAAACAGAGGTGACGCTGTTCACGCCGCATGTCCGCGTGCCCGATCTCGTCGTCGTCGGCAGCCATTGCACCGGCCTCGACCTCGTCACCGCTGGGCTCGCGCATGCCGGCCTCACCGTGCGCTCGATCGCCGTCGGCAGCCTCGGCGGCCTCGCGGCGGCCAAGCGCGGCGAATGCGATCTCGCGCCGATCCATCTGTTCGACGATCGAAGCGAGACCTACAACACGCCTTATCTCGTCGATGGGCTCGAGCTCGTGCCGGGCTGGCGTCGGATGCAGGGCATCGTCTTCCGCAAGGGTGACAGGCGTTTCGAGGGCTTCGGTGCGAAGGAGGCCGTTGCCGCGGCGCTCTCCGATCCCGCCTGCATCATGGTCAACCGCAACCAGGGCGCCGGCACGCGCATCCTGATCGACCGGCTGCTCGGCGGCGCGCGGCCGGAAGGCTATTGGAACCAGCCGCGCTCGCACAATGCCGTGGCGGCGGCCGTCGCGCAGCGCCGCGCCGATTGGGGCATGACCATTGCGCCGGTCGCCCATGCGGCCGGCCTCGGTTTCATTCCGCATGCGGAGGAGCATTATGATTTCGCGCTGGTAACGGCGCGCAAGGACCGGCCGGCCGTGCGGGCGTTTCTCGAGGCCCTTGGCTCGGACGAGGCGCGTGCGGCGCTGGAGCGGGCCGGCTTCCGGCCCGCGTAGGGACAGACGACGACGCGGCATTCAAGCCGCGCGACAGGGTGGGGGACGCGATGGCGAGGCCGCTTTCGGTTGCGATCGTCGGTGCCGGCATGGGCGGGCTTGCGACCGCCGCGGCGCTCAGGCGCGTCGGCGTCGACGTCATGGTCTACGAGCAGGCCGCGCAATTCGCCCGCATCGGTGCCGGCATCCAGATCGGCTGCAACGCCATGAAGGTGCTGCGTGAACTGGGACTGGAGGAGCGGATGCGCCGTCAGTCCTTCTATCCGCGCTCCTGGAATAATCGTGACTGGAAGAGCGGCGACATCAAGTTCGACATGATCTTTGGCGAGAGTGCGGAGGAGAAATTCGGCGCGCCCTACCTGCTCGCCCATCGCGGTGATTTGCATGCCGCGCTGGCGAGCGCGGTGCCGGATGAACTCGTGAAGCTGAACCACAAGCTGGTCGGTCTCGACGCGACCGGCGAGGGCGTCCGCTTGAGCTTTGCCGACGGCAGCAGCGCCGTCGCCGATGCCGTGGTCGGCGCGGACGGCGTCCATTCGACAGTGCGCGACATTCTGTTCGACACCGCGCCGGCCAAATTCACCGGCCGCATCGCCTATCGCACCACGTATCCAGCGACACTGCTCGGTGGAAAGACAATCGACGACTGCACGAAGTGGTGGGGCGAGGACCGTCACATCGTGATCTATTACGTCAAGCCTGACCGCAGCGAAGTCTATCTCGTCACCAGCCAGCCCGAACCGGACTTTCGCATCGAGTCGTGGTCCGCGAAGGGCGATGTACGTGATCTGCGCGCCTCGTTCGAGGGCTTTCATCCGGAGGTCGGCAAGGTGCTCGCGGCGTGTCCCGACGTGCACAAATGGGCGATCATGGACCGCGAGGCGCTCGACCGTTGGGCCGACGGCAAGGTGACCCTGCTCGGCGATGCCTGTCATCCCATGACGCCCTACATGGCGCAGGGCGCGGCGATGGCGATCGAGGATGCCGCGGTGCTGTCGCGCTGTCTCGATGGTGTCGACCGCGACGGCGTCGCAGATGCATTCCGCCGCTTCGAGGCGACGCGCAGAGCGCGCACGACCCGGGTGCAGGAGACGTCTCGCGCCAACATCTGGCTGAAGGAGAGGACCGATACGAGCTGGGTCTACGGCTACGACGCCTGGTCGGTGCCGCTGGCGGCTTGAGCGGCCTGCTCGCGCGCATGCTCGCGTTCCTCGGTTTCGGCGAGCGCGCGCTGTGCGGCGGGCGACAGCGGCGGCGGATCCGGCGGGACTTCGACAGTGTCCGGCCTGCTTGATCGCTTCGTGTCGTCAATCGTGACGGAGAGATCGAGCGCGAAATCGACAACCTCGAATATGGCGTCCAGGAGGGTGTCAGTCATGGCTCATCCGGGGCATGTCCTGATCGGTAGTCGCAGCCTTCTCTGGTCCGGTTCAACGTTCCTATGAACGCGAAAGGCTGCTGTCGCGACCAAGGGGCATGAGCCAAGCCATGACCGGGTCAGTCCCTCTTAATTTTCGCAAGATCGCCGCGCTCGTCGCGGCTGCCGGCACGCTGTTCTGGCTCTACACCTTCTATTTCATCGCCCATGTCCCGCCGGGCGACGGCACCGGCTTTCAATGGCTCGCGGTGTTCCCGCTCGGCATGATCTTCGGATTGTTCTTCCTCTCGGCGTGGCTGCTCGTCGCGATCAACCGGCTGCCGCGGCTTACCACGCTGGTCGGCGTCTGCGGCCTGATCGCCTTCGCGATCGTCTGGGCACAGCTCCTCAACGAGTTTCCAAAATCGTAAGGCGGCTTAGGCGTCTCCTCGTTAAGCAATGTCGGCTCCTGAGGGACTAGCGGAAGTCTCTTGACTGGCCCGGGCGCTACCGCTTTTGACCGATTCTGTTGAAAAAGGCGGCTGTTGCGACGCAGAGGGATCAGTGATTCAGTCTGTCTAATTGG
>NZ_NWTI01000027.1 GCF_002531575.1 Bradyrhizobium sp. Y36
CCACCCCGTGTGCATTTTCGTCGCGCACGGATCTCGGGTGCCGCCGGCGCCCGGCCTTCCCTGCGCCCTTTGGCCTTCAAAAGCGCGCGAACGACCTGCAAAGCTCGGGCGAAACGCGCCGCGAGATTGCGAACCCACGTCTGTCACCACACACTCACTGTCATCGCCCGCCTTGTGCGCACTTGCGCACTGGGGCGGGCGAACCAGTATTCCAGAGACGGCTGTGATTGAACCGAGAAGCCGCGGCGTACTGGATTCCCCGCCTTCGCGTGGAATGACAGTGTTACTGGAGAACGAGATATCCCCTCATCCGCCATCATTGCGAGCGCAGCGGGACACGCTGGTGAACTGCCCCCCGCCTCCCCGGACGCTTTTCGGCGGCGCGGCGGGCTGATACACTGACGGCATTATTTTGGGGAATTTCGATGCACGCGAGGATTTTCAATCGCGTCCTGGGGTTGGCGGCGCTGGCCCTGCTTATCGCCGCGCCGGCGTCGGCCGAGAAACGCATCGCGCTCGTGGTCGGCAACTCCACCTACAAGAACATCACGCCGCTCGACAATCCGTCCAAGGACGCGAGCCTGATGGCCGAGACGCTCGGTGCGCTCGGCTTCACGCTGGTCGGCGGACGCGCCCAGCTCGATCTCGACAAGGGCGCGATGGACATCGCGGTGCAGAGTTTTGGGCGGCAGGTGCAGGGCGCCGACGTCGCGCTGTTCTATTATGCCGGCCACGGCGTGCAGGTCGCCGGCTCCAACTATCTCGTGCCGGTCGGCGCCAATCCGACGCGCGAGGCCGACGTCGATTTCCAGATGACCGACGTCAATCTCGTGCTGCGCCAGATGCAGGGCTCGGGCACGCGCCTCAACCTCGTGATCCTCGATGCCTGCCGCAACAACCCGTTTGGCTCGCGGGGATTGCGCGCCTCGGACGGCGGCCTTGCGCAGATGCGCGCGCCCGAGGGCACGCTGATTTCCTATGCGACACAGCCCGGCAACGTCGCGCAGGACGGCGCCGACGGCCACAGCCCCTACACCAAGGCGCTGGCGACGACGATCCGGGTCGCGGGTCTCGACGTGTTCCAGACCTTCAACCAGGTCGGCCTCGCCGTGAAACGCGCCACCGCAGGCGCGCAGCAGCCCTGGGTGTCATCCTCGCCGATCGACGGCACGTTCTTCTTCGTGCCGCCGACGCAAGCTGCGCCGCCGCAGGTCGCGGCGATGCAGCCCGATCCCTTGCCGGCGGAGCGTCTGCGCGCCGATCCCGACCGCGTCCCCTTGCGCGATGCCGCGCTGCTCAGCGAGCTCAGCGAGCGGCTCTACGAACTCAATTTCGATCCTGATACGCCCGACGGCCTGACGCGCGCCATCACGAAGCTGCAGCAACGGATCTCGATGGCGCCAACAGGCGAAGCCACCGAAGGCCTGTTGCTGCGGATGCGCAAGATGGAGGATCTCAAGCCGTGGGGCTCGATCGTCTACGGTCCTGACGGCAGCAAATGGGGCATCTCCTGGAACCACGCCTCGCGACGCGCGGCGGTGGCGGATGCGCGCGGCAATTGCGCCGGCGCCAAATGCCCGATCGAGCTCTCCTTCTACGGGAAAAGCTGCGGCGCGTTTGCGATCTCCGACAAATCCTGGTCGCTGGTGCAGCGCGAGGGCGTACAGCGAGCCAAGGACGCCGCGCTTGACGAGTGCGGCAAGGCTGGCAAAGCTTGCCGCATTATCGGAGCCGTCTGCGCTGACGGCTCCGGCCGCTGATTTTTTTCAATTTGGATTTTGCTCATGCCCAATGCCGTCACCCGTCCGGTTGCCCTCGCCGTCCTCCTCACCGCCATCCTCGCTTCATCGTCCGCCCTGTCGCCACTCCTGGCGCAATCGGGGAGTGCCGGCGGCTCGATCGGCAATGACGAGAAGTCGCTGTCGGGCTCACGGTCGGACCGTTCGGCCGAGCCCGCACCCTCGGCGCGCCGGAGCAAGCCGGCCGCCGAGGAGCCGCGCTCGTCGTCGCGGCGAGGTGGCGGAGGCGGAGGTGGCGGCGGCAGCTTCGACGGCGCCTGGATGGTCACCAGCGTCGGCTGCGGCGGCACCACGTCCGGTGCGGTCGTGGTCTCCTCGGGCAAGGTCATCGGCCAGGGCGTCAGCGGCACGGTCAGTTCGAGCGGCGCCGTCAGCACGTTCGGTCATGGCGACGGCGGCGTGACCTTCACCGGCTCCGGAAGGCTCGGTGCGCGCAGCGGTTCCGGAACCTGGCGCCGTTCCGACGGCTGCGGCGGAACCTGGAGTTCGGCGAAACAGTAACGGCGAAAGGGCCCTGTTTCGCTGCGGAACAAACATCCCGCAGGCCCGATTCAAGCCACATCCTCTCCGGATTTGCGGCTCATTGCCACCCAAGTCTTTGATGACAAAGGGGGCTGTAGAGTTGCATGCGTAACCGGGAGACCAGGATGGGCAACCGAACCGCGAAATTCGTCTCTGCCCTCATCGGCAGTCTCATTGCCGGCGCGCCGCTGGCGGCCGTGTCGCAGAACGCGCCGGCGGGAACAAGCACGGCCAGCCAGGCCGCCGACTGCCTCGCCTCGCCGAAGGGCACCGCGCCGCAGGGACAGCACTGGTACTACCGCCTCGACCGCACGACCAAGCGGCAATGCTGGTATCTGCGCGCCGCCGGCGACAAGGACAGCGCGAAGGTCGCGCAGACCGCGCAGGCCACGGTCGACACATCATCGGATTCACCAGCGCCGCCGCCGCAGCAGACCGTGCAGGACGCGCGCGCCGAATATCTCACTCCGCGGAGCAGTGCAGCCCCCAAGGCGCCGAACGCGATCACGCAGGCTGTACCGGCAAACCCGACGCCACCACAACAACCTGCCAACCAGGCCGATAACAGCGCGCCGCAAACTCCCGCCCCACCGGCGTGGCCCGATGTGTCCGCGGCGTCACCAGCACCGCAGCCCGCACCGGCCATCGCCGTGGCAGCGGCGCAGCCGAACGCAAAGCCGTCAAAATCCCCCGCCCCGCTCCCGCCCGCCGCAACGGAGGGCGCGACCGACAAGCCAGGGGTGCAGCTATTGCTGCTCGTGATCGGCGGCGCGCTGGCGCTCGCAGGCATCCTCGCCAGCGTCATCTATCGCTTCGCCGGCGGACGCGTCCGCATCCAGGCCGCCGACCGTCGCGGGCATTGGGACGACTGGACCCCGCAGGACCATGAGGGCAGCCGCGCCCCCTGGCACGAGCCAGCGCTCGCGCCAAACGCGCAACGCGGCCCGGTCGACTTCGACGAGGTCCGGCCGCCGCAGACCGCGCAGCTCGCTGCGTTCACCCGGGAGATCAGCCGGCTCGCGGCTCAATCCGCCTCCGTTCGCAGCGAGGACGCTGAGCTGGACGAGGCCGACATCTTCAACGGCGCGTTCGAGATCGAGGCAGCGCCGCCCCGCCTCGCGGCCAAGGAGACAGACGCCGACAAGCCGGTCGCCGCCCGCGAGGATGACCATCGCGACGAGGATTTGCAGATCGATGACAACGTCGATGTCGACGTGATCACCGCGATGCTGGAACGGCTGGCGAAGCAAGGGCCGCAGTTGCCGCAGCCTAGCCCTGGAGCTGCCCTTGCAAACCTCGCACGAAGCCAACGAGGCCAATCCGCCGCTCGCGCTTGAGGCGCTCGGCCTTCAGGATCGACTGCACCTCGGCGAAGGCCTCGTCGACGTCGTGGTTGATCACGATGTAGTCGTACTCGGCCCAATGGCTCATCTCGTGGCTGGCGCGGCTCATGCGCTTGCGGATCACCTCGTCGGAATCCTGCGCGCGCGAATGCAGCCGCTTTTCGAGATCCGCCGCCGAGGGCGGCAGGATGAAGACGCGGACGACGTCGACGCTTGCTTTCTGGTGCAGTTGCTGCGTGCCCTGCCAGTCAATGTCAAACAGCACATCCTGTCCGGCCGACAGTGCCGCCTCCACGGGAGCCCGCGGCGTCCCATAGAGATTGTCGAACACGGTGGCCCATTCGAGCAGTTCGCCCTGCTCCACCATTCTCTCGAATTCGGGCTTGCCGACGAAGAAATAGTCGCGCCCCTCGACCTCTCCGGGACGCTTCTGGCGCGTGGTCGCCGACACTGACATCTTGAGGCCGGGCTCCCGCTGGAGCAGCATCCGCGACAGCGTCGTCTTGCCCGCGCCCGAGGGCGAGGACAGCACGAACATCAGGCCGCGCCGCTCGACACCGTCAGTTCCGTGACCGCCTGATGTCATCGATCACTCCAGATTCTGGACCTGCTCGCGGAACTGCTCGACCACGTTCTTCATGGCGAGGCCCGTATTGGTCAGCTCGATGTCGTTCGACTTCGAGCAGCAGGTGTTGACCTCACGGTGAAACTCTTGCGCCAGGAAATCGAGCTTGCGACCGATCGGGCCACCCTTGCCGATCAGTTCGCGCGCCTGCGCGACGTGCGAGGCGATGCGGTCGAGCTCCTCGCGGATGTCGGCCTTGGTGGCGATCAGGATCGCCTCCTGCATCAGGCGGTCGGAATCGAAACGATCGGAGGTGTCCAGCAGCGCGGCGATCTGCTCGGCGAGCCTCGCCTTGATCGCTTCCGGCTTGCGGCCGGGCGCGCCTTCCGCTTTCTTCGCGAGCTGCTCGATCTCGTCCACCCGCTGGGTCAGGATCTGCCCGAGCGAGGTGCCCTCGCGCTTGCGCATCGCCACGAGCTCGTCGAGCGCCTTGTCGAAGGCCGCGGCGACCGCGGCGCGCGCAGCCTTGTCCTCCTCCTCGTCGCCCTCGGGCTCGGCGACTTCGACGACGCCCTTGATGGCGAGCAGGCCATCGACGCTCGGCGCCACCGCGTCGACCTTGCCGGCAATCAGCGCGGCGGCCTTCAGGACGGCGTTGAGCACGTCCTCGTTGACGCGGACCGTGGTGGCCGCGTTGGTGCGCTTGACGTTGAGATTGGCATAGACCGTGCCGCGCGACAGAAGCTCGCCGGCGCGCTTCTTGGCATGGGCCTCGAGCTCGTCGAACCCCTGCGGCAGCCGGACCCTGAGGTCGAAGCCCTTGGCGTTGACCGACTTCAATTCCCACTCGAACGTGTACGGCCCGCTTGCGCCGTGGCTTCGCGCAAAGCCGGTCATGGACGACAGCGCCATCAGGTCAAATTCTCCAGAAACCAAGGGATTCGCGCGGCATCAAGCCACGCGAAACTTAAGACTATTTTGCAGGAAAGTGGAATCCGCAAAGTCCCGCAAGCAGGTCTGTACCGCGCCTAGCGCTGGACCACCGGCGGCGAGGGCTGCACCGCGCCCTGCCGCGCCGGTGCTGGACCAGCGGGACGAGCCGCCGGCGGCTTTTTCTGCTGGTTGGGCCGGGCCGGCGTGGTCGCCGTCGGCGCATCGGCCGCCCCGGGCGCGGCCGCGGCGGGCGGCGGCGCGTCCTCGGCCGGCTCGACCGTGTCGTTCTGGATCTGCTTTTCCATCGCGCGGAGCTTGGCGACGTTCTTCTGATGCGCGTCGTACGTCTCGGTGAAGGCGTGCCCGCCGGTGCCGTCGGCGACGAAATAGAGGTCGCGGGTGCGGGCCGGATTGGCGGCGGCCTCGAGCGAAGCGCGCCCGGGATTGGAGATCGGACCGGGCGGCAGACCTTCGATGACGTAGGTGTTGTAGGGCGAGGGCTGCGTGATCTCGCTGCGCTTGATCGGACGTCCCAGCGTGCCCTTGCCGCCGACGAGGCCGTAGATGATGGTCGGATCGGACTGCAGCTTGATGCGCTGCTTCAGGCGATTGACGAACACCGCGGCGACGCGGCTGCGCTCATCGGGCTTGCCGGTCTCCTTCTCGACGATCGAGGCCAGCGTCACCAGCTGCTCCGGCGATTTGACCGGAATGTCCTGATTGCGGCGTTCCCAGATCTCGGCGAGCACGCGCTTGTGCGCCTGCTGCATGCGTTGGATCACCTGATCACGCGGGGTCCCGCGCGGGAACTTGTAGGTCTCGGGCAACAGCGTGCCCTCGCGCGGCAGCTCGCGCACGCTGCCGGTGAAGATGTCGTTGTCGGACAGGCGCGCCACGATCTGCTCGGAGGTGAGCCCTTCCGGAATCGTGACGGCATGCTGCACCACCTTGCCCTCGACGATGGTGGCGATGACGTCGCGGAGCGAGGCGTTCTTCTGGAACGCATATTCACCCGGCTTGAGGTCCGAGCTCGCCTTCAACGCGGCGACGCTGGCGATGAACACCCAGGGATTGATGTCCGTCACGCCTTCCCGGTTCAGCGTCTCGGCGATGTCGCGCTTGCCGGCGCGCTGCGGGATGTTGACGATCTTGTCGTCCTTGAGCGGCCCGGGGGCTTCCAGCACCTGCCGGCCGTAATAATAGACGCCGCCGGCGCCCAGCATGGCGATCAGCAGGAGGGTGATGATGGCGTTGCCGACGACCACGAACGGATTGCGGGCGCGGTCCGATCGCTTCGGCGGCGGCGGGAGCTGCTCGGGCTCCAGCGCTGCCCGCGGACTCCGGGGCGAAATGGGCGGCCTTTCACTCATCGAAACAACCTGAATCCTGCCGGTTCAATAGCGGCCTGGCAATCGCTTGCCGAGCCAAATGCACGCGCCCACTTCCATGACTATCGCCGAATACGGCAAAACGGTGGATTCGTCTCAAACGCAAACTAATCGGCCAGACGCCGGACGATCACCGACGCATTGGTACCGCCAAAACCAAAAGAGTTCGACAAGGCGACATTCACCTCGCGCTTCTTCGCCGTGTGCGGCACGAGGTCGATCGCAGTCTCCACCGACGGATTGTCGAGGTTGATCGTCGGCGGCACGACATTATCGCGAATCGCAAGAATAGCGAAGATCGCCTCGATCGCGCCGGCCGCACCGAGCAGATGGCCGGTCGACGACTTGGTCGAGGACATCGCGACCTTGGAGGCGGCATTGCCGAGCAGACGCTCGACCGCACCGAGCTCGATCTCGTCGCCGAGCGGCGTCGAGGTCCCGTGCGCGTTGATATAATCGAGATCGGATGCGGTGAGGCCGGCGCGCTTGAGCGCCGCCGACATGCTGCGGAAGCCGCCATCGCCGTCGGGCGACGGCGAGGTAATGTGATAGGCATCACCCGACAGGCCGTAGCCGATCACCTCGGCGTAGATCCTGGCGCCGCGGCGCCTTGCATGTTCGAGCTCTTCCAGCACCAGGACGCCGGCGCCCTCGCCCATCACAAAGCCGTCACGGTCCTTGTCGTAGGGACGCGAGGCCTTCTCGGGCGTCTCGTTGAAACCGGTCGACAGCGCGCGCGCAGCATTGAAGCCGGCAATGCCGATGCGGCTGATCGGCGACTCGGCACCGCCTGCGACCATCACGTCGGCATCGCCGAGCGCGATCAGGCGGGCGGCATCGCCGACGGCGTGTGCGCCGGTCGAGCAGGCCGTGACCACGGAATGGTTCGGTCCCTTCAGCCCGTGCTTGATCGACACATATCCCGAGGCGAGATTGATCAGGCGGCCCGGAATGAAGAACGGCGAGACCTTACGGGGCCCGCGCTCCTTCAGGAGGATCGCGGTGTCGGCGATGCCGTTGAGGCCGCCGATGCCGGATCCGATCATGGTTCCGGTCGCGCACTTGTCCTCTTCGCTCTCGGGGTGCCAGTTGGCGTCGTCGAGCGCCTGGCCGGCTGCGGCCATGCCGAAGATGATGAAGTCGTCGACCTTGCGCTGGTCCTTCGGCTCCATCCACCTGTCGGGATTGAAAGTGTCGTTGGTGCCGTCGCCGCGCACCACCGTGCAGGCGTATTTGGTCTGAAGATCGGAGACGTCGAAGCTCTCGATCGGCCGCGCACCGCTTTCGCCGTTGAGAATGCGCTTCCAGGTCGGCTCGACGCCGCAGCCGAGTGGCGAGACCATGCCGAGACCCGTGACGACAACCCGCCTCATATCCGAAAACTCCGCATCGAAAGATTCACGGCCAATAACAAGAAACCGGCTGACCGCTGCGAAGCGGCCCGTCCGGTTTCAATGTTGTCCCCGCGAAAATGAAGAGCCTTAGCTCTTCGCGTTCTTCTCGAGAAACTTCGTCGCGTCGCCGACGGTGAGAATCGTTTCCGCGGCGTCGTCCGGAATCTCGCAACCGAATTCCTCTTCGAACGCCATCACCAGCTCGACGGTGTCCAGACTGTCGGCGCCGAGGTCGTCGATGAAGCTCGCAGCGTCGACAACCTTCTCGGGTTCAACACCAAGGTGTTCGACCACGATCTTCTTAACCCGCTCGCCAATGTCACTCATTGCTTAACCTCGTGTTGTTCCCTGTAGACCCGACCCCCCGGGACGATACGAGCCGTCGTGGTCGTGTTACTTGCCTTCGCTTACGAACTTTGATTTGGCCCCATCTTAACCGATACAGGGCCCGGCGAACGACGGCCAAGGCTCCGCATCGCCAATATACAGGGTTTCAAAAACCTGCAATGGCGTTCTTTGCCCATCCGTTGAAGGTCCGGTTATCATACTTCAATTGCCTTGACTACAAGCCTCATTTCCCTCCGAAAACGGCCGTTTGCCGCATCCGGCGCCGCCACATGTGGGCGGTGCGGAACGCAGGCTTCAGATCATGGCCATGCCGCCGTTGACATGGATGGTCTGGCCGGTGACGTAGGCTGCTTCGTTCGAGCTCAGATAGACCGCGGCGGCCGCGATGTCCTCGGGCGTGCCCAGGCGGGCGGCCGGAACCTTGGCCAGGATCGTTTCGCGCTGCTTGTCGTTGAGCGCGTCGGTCATCGGCGTCTTGATGAAACCCGGCGCGATGCAGTTCGCGGTCACGCCGCGCTTGGCGTATTCGGCGCCCAGCGTCTTGATCATGCCGATCAGGCCGGCTTTCGACGCGGTGTAATTGCCCTGCCCGGGATTGCCGGTGACGCCGACGATCGAGGTGATGGCGATGATGCGGCCGAAGCGCTTGCGCATCATCAATTTGGTCGCGGCGCGCGCCAGGCGGAAGGTCGAGGTCAGATTGATGTTGATGACCTCCTCCCAGTCCTCGTCGCGGAGCTGGACGAAGAGATTGTCGCGGGTGATGCCGGCATTGGCGACGAGGATGTCGACCTGGCCCATTGCAGCTTCCGCAGCGGGCACCAGCGCCTCGACCTCGTCGGCCTTGGAGAGATTGCAGGGCAGCACGTGAGCGCGCTCGCCGAGCTTGCCGGCCAGCTCATCCAGCACGTCCTTGCGCGTCCCTGATATCGCCACGGTCGCGCCCTGCGCGTGCAGCGCCTGCGCGATCGCGTTGCCGATGCCGCCGGTCGCGCCGGTGACGAGCGCCTTTTTGCCAGTCAGATCGAACATCGAATACTCCCCTAGGCCTGCTTCGCAGCGGCCAATGCGTCCTTGGCGGCGGCAATATCGTTCGGTCCACCGACCGCAACGCCGACGGCACCGTCAGCGATGCGCTTGACGAGCCCGGTCAGCACCTTGCCCGCGCCGATCTCGAAGAAGCGGGTGACGCCCTGCCCTGCCATATAGGCAACCGACTCGCGCCAGCGCACCGTGCCCGTGACCTGCTCGACCAGGCGGCGGCGGATCTCGTCGGGATCGGTGATGGCGCTCGCCAGCACGTTCGACACCAGCGGCGCAGCGGGCGCCTTGATCGCGACCTTCGACAGCGCCTCCGCCATCGCGTCGGCGGCGGGCTGCATCAGCTTGCAGTGGAACGGCGCGGACACCGGCAGCAGCATCGCACGCTTGGCACCCTTGGTCTTGGCGATCTCGACGGCGCGATCGACCGCGGCCTTGTCGCCGGAGACGACCACCTGCCCGCCACCATTGTCGTTGGCGGCCTGGCAGACCTGCCCCTGCGCCGCCTCATTGGCGACCTCCATGGCAGCCTCGTAATCGAGGCCGAGCAGCGCGGCCATCGCGCCGGCACCAACCGGCACCGCCTTTTGCATTGCGAGACCGCGGGTGCGCAGCAGACGGGCGGTATCCGAGACCGTCAGGCTGCCGGCCGCAGCCAGCGCCGAATATTCACCGAGCGAGTGCCCGGCCACGAAGGCGGCGTCCCGCCCCACGGAAAAACCAGCCTCGGCCTCCAGTACGCGCAGGGTGGCGACAGACACCGCCATCAGCGCCGGCTGGGCGTTCTCTGTGAGCTGGAGGGTTTCGGCCGGACCATCCCAGATGATGGCCGTCAGCTTCTCGGAAAGCGCGGCATCGACCTCGTCGAACACGGCGCGCGCGACCGGAAAGGCGTCGGCCAGGGCCTTGCCCATGCCAACGGCCTGGGACCCCTGCCCCGGAAATGTGAATGCTGCCGTCATCGGCGCTCCCTGTCTGTCGGGCACGATCCCTACGAGAACCGGCAGCCGATTACGCGCGGCCTTGGGGCCTGGTTCCTTGGGCCATGGTTCCGGATCACGCTCCAAAGGGGGCCGTAGACACTGTCCGGGGCCGGACTGTCAAGCCGCGATGGGAACGCCGGCCGGCATTCAACTGGGGATACGCCCCTTCAAAAGCCGCCGGCGGTCTGGTTGGCATCGACCTTCACGCCCGCCTGCGCGCGACGCGCGCTGTTCACCAACTGGCCCGGCCGGTCATCCCGGTCGGGCTTTGCCGTCGCCAGCCGCAGCACCGCCGCATAGCCCGGCTGCACCTCCATGCGGCCGGCATGGCGGCTCGCGCTCAGCAGCCGATGGACCTTCGGCAAATTGTAGCACGGCACATAGAACAGCAGATGATGCTCGAGGTGGTAGTTCACGTAGTACGGCGCGATGAAGAGGCGCTCGAGAAAGTTGGCATGCGTGGTGCGGGTGTTGCGCAGGGGATCGCTGCTGTCGGGGACGACGGCGTGCTCTGCGATATTGCGGATGCGGGTGATGACCATCATCCAGGTCAGCAGCGGCACCAGCCAGAGCAGCGGATAGGCCCACCACACGCCGGCGGCCACGCACGCCGCAAACATCACGGCATTGACGAGACATTGCGGCCCGAGCTGCTCCCAGAAATGCGCGGCGCGCCGGCGCCACGGCCAGTCCTTCGAGCCGAGCGCGTTGAGCAGCTGCGCCTTGCGCTGCTGGTAGCCGGTCTGTCCGGTGATGTCGCGAATGAACTTGCGGCGGTAGCTCAGCTTCGTGATCGGAAACGGCGCCGACAGCACGAGATCGGGATCATCCTCCTGCTGCGTGCGCGCATGGTGCTGCAGGTGATAACGCCGGTAGCTGCGCGTCTCCGCAAACAATGGATAGGCGCACAGCCACTGACTCAGGGCCAGATTGGCTTTCTCGTCGGCGGACAGGCAGCCATGCGCGCCGTCATGCATCAGGATCGCAAGGCCCAGCTGGCGCGAGCCGATGATGGCGACGGCGAGCACATAGGTGACCGGATTGGGCCACCACGCGACCAGCGCAACGGCGCCGATGATCAGCGCCCAAGCGTGCGCGATCAGGGCGGCGCCCTTCCACGTCACGCGCCGGCGCACGTCGGCGAGCTGGTCGTCGGTCAGGAAGTCGCGGGCCCGCATGCGAAGCGCGGTCATGGCCTACCCCTCTTCATTCGAATGGGACGCATCGTCGACGAGGCGTAAGCGCGCCGTGTCGCCGCTAGATTTCGCCTGCTCGCCGAGCACGCGCAGCATCTCGGCGCACAGCGCCTCGGGCGAACGGCCCATCGCATGGCCTTCGAGAATGATTCCGATGGCGACGGCCCAGAAACGGCGCGAGCTCTCGTCGGGCGCCCGCAGCGAGCGCCAGCCGTGCCGCGCCACCTGGCTCGCATAGGCGCGCGCGCCCTCACTGTGCAGACGCTCGATCGTGCGCTCGACCAGCGGCGCCAGATCCTGGCGGCGGCGCGTCAATGTCAGCGCTTCCGCGAAGAAGGCGACGGAATCGCTCGCCGTCACGGTCTGCGCCAGCGCGTGCGTGTAGTCCCGCGGCGTGCGCGCCTTCAGCGCCGCCTGCTCGGTCGCACGCGCCAGATACAGGAGGTCGCGGCAGGCGCATTCGACGAACAGCGCCTCCTTGGTGCGGAAATAGTAGGTGATCTGGCTCGGGAAGGCGTTCGCGGCAGCGGCGATGTCGGCGATCGCCGTGCCCGACAGCCCGCGCTCGCGGAACAGCGGGCTTGCCGCATCGAGGAGCAGCGAGCGCATCTTGCGGCCGGCCGGGCGCGTCGCCCGCGCGGCGTGCTTGGGATCGCCAGCCTCAACCGCTGCATGGACCGACTTTTCCGCCATCGAAGGCCTCCCATCAATTATTTGTATGATATACAAACAAATAAATCAAGGTGGTACGGTATTGGAGGATGCGCGCGGGCGCCGATGGCCGGGCAGCCGAGGCCGAAACCTGGCCGTCCAACCTTGCAAAGCCGGTCAAAATCCGTATAAGGCGCGCATCCGCAGACCCCGGCCGGGAGCTGAACGGACGGTCTCAGCAAATCATTCGTGATTTTGGTGTGGCAGGGCCAGTCGGCCCGTCGTCCCGTGTTTCCGCCTTCTGAGCTTCATCCCAGAGTCCTTTCCGAAGGCCTCTCAAGGGCTTGACGCCGGGCGACGCGCCAACACGAGGAAAGGACCATCATGGCTCTTTATGAGCATGTCTTTCTCGCGCGTCAGGACGCGAGCACGCAGCAGGTCGAAGAACTGACTGCGCAAATGACCGGCATCGTCGAGGGTCTCGGCGGCAAGGTCACCAAGACCGAAAATTGGGGCGTACGCTCCCTCACCTACCGCATGAACAAGAACCGCAAGGCGCACTTCGTGCTGCTCAACATCGACGCGCCGTCCGCGGCGATCGCCGAGATCGAGCGCCAGGAGCGCATCAGCGAAGACGTGATCCGCTATCTCAGCGTCCGCGTCGAGGAGCTGGAGGAAGGCCCGTCCGCGATGATGCGCAAGGCCGATCGCGACCGCGAGCGTGACGATCGTGGCGGCGGCTTCCGCGGCGAGCGCGAAGGCGGCTTCCGTGGCGACCGCGAAGGCGGTTTCCGCGGCGATCGCGGCCCGCGCCGTCCGCGCGACGAAGCTGAAACCACGGATGCGGAGTAAGAAACATGGCTGAAGCTGGTGCACGCCGTCCGTTTTTCCGTCGTCGCAAGAGCTGCCCGTTCACGGGCGCCAATGCTCCCAAGATCGACTACAAGGACTCCAAGCTGTTGATGCGTTACGTCTCCGAGCGCGGCAAGATCGTGCCGAGCCGCATCACCGCGGTGTCCGCGAAGAAGCAGCGTGAGCTCGCCCGCGCCATCAAGCGCGCGCGGTTCCTGGGCCTGCTGCCCTACGTCATTCGCTAAGACGAATTCAGTCGGCGGCGACATCGCCGCCGGCTGCACTCTTTAACTTCATAAGGCTTCCGGGTCGTCCGGTCGCCGATGGTTGGGGCAAGCCGCCTCTAACCGCTCGAAGGGAGCGGGACAGCTGATGATGCCATTTGTGCTGATAGCCCTGGTCGCCGGCGCTGCGTCGGCCCTGATGTTCGCCTCGATCATTTCGGGCGCGCTCATCTCGCTCGTCCTGTTCTATCTCGCTCCGCTTCCCCTGATGGTCGCCGCGATCGGCTGGGGACCGCTGTGCGCAAGCGTTGGCGGCATCGCGGCTGCGATCGGCCTCGGCGCCCTGTTCGGCCTGCCCTATTGCATCGCCTTCGCCGTCACGGTCGCCCTGCCCGCATGGTGGCTCGGTCACCTCGTCCTGCTCAGCCGTCCCGTGGCATCTGCCGCGCCTGAGGCGTCCGCCGAGCCTGATCTCGAATGGTATCCGGTCGGCCGCATCCTGCTGTGGCTCGCGGGCTTCGCCACTCTGACCACGATCGCCGCCCTGCTCACGCTCGGCACCGACGCCGACACCATCATGGGCACGCTGCGGCGCGGCCTGATGCGCCTTCTGCGCGCCACCGACCCGCAAAGCTCCGGCGAAGTCGGTCAGTTCGTCGACGCGCTGGTGCGCATCGCACCCGCAGGCGCCACCGTCATCGCGATGATGACGCTGACCCTCAACCTCTGGCTCAGCGCCAAGATCACGGCGACGTCGGGCCGGCTGCGGCGCCCGTGGCCGGACATGATGACGGCGGAGCTGCCGCCGATGACGCTGGTGGCGCTCTGCGTCGCGCTCGCCTTCTGCTTCACCGGCGGGCTGCTGGCGATCGCCGCACAGATCACCGCCGCGGCGTTGATGATGGGCTATGCGCTCACCGGCTTCGCCGTGCTGCATACGCTGACGCTGGCGCTGAAGAGCCGCACGTTCTGGCTCGGCTCGACCTACGCCGTCGTGGTCGTGTTCGGATGGCCCGTGATCGCGATGGTGATCCTCGGCCTGGCGGATGCCGTGTTCGGCTTCCGCGAGCGCTTCCTGCGCAGCCGGCAACCGCCGCCGCTGCCGACCCCTTGAGTTCATACCGAAACCGAAACCCACAGAGCACTTCAAAAGGAGAACGAATATGGAAGTCATTTTGCTGGAACGCGTCAACAAGCTCGGCCAGATGGGCGAAGTCGTGAAGGTTCGCGACGGCTATGCCCGCAATTTCCTGCTCAAGCGCGGCAAGGCGCTGCGCGCCACCGCCGACAACAAGGCCAAGTACGACGGCATGAAGGCCGAGCTCGAGGCCCGCAACCTCGCCTCGAAGGGCGAAGCGTCCAAGGTCGCCGAGAAGATCGCCGGCAAGAACATCATCGTGATCCGCCAGGCCTCCGAAGCCGGCCAGCTGTTCGGCTCGGTCAATGTGCGTGACATCGTCATGGCGTTCGAAGCTGACGGCATCTCGCTGGCCCGTCCGCAGGTCCAGCTCGACGCGCCGATCAAGACCATCGGCAAGCGCTCGATCACCGTTGCCGTTCACCCCGAGGTCGAGGTCGAGATCACCGTGACCGTCGCACGCAGCCAGGACGAGGCCGAGCGCGTCAACCGCGGCGAGGACATCTCGACCCGCAACGAGGATCGCGACGCGGCTGCCGAGGCGATCGCCGCCGCCGGCGAGTTCTTCGATCCGGAAGCCCAGCCCGACGAGGTCGAGCCGGCCCCGGCTGCGGAAGAGAAGTAAGCCTACAGTACATCTCGTCATGCGCGGGCTTGACCCGCGCATCCCAAGCCCGGTCGCCTCAGGCGGCCGGGCTTTTCGTTTTGGCGGCGACGTCCTCGCTCAGCATCGCAATCGAGGCCAGCGCCGTTGCCGTGTGCTTCTCGACACCGTCGCGGACGCAGAACACGTCGGCCGCAACCACCGACACCTGACGGCCCGGCTTGATCACGCGGGCACGGCAGATCAGCTTCTCGCCGACCGCGGGCGACAACAGATTGAGCTTGTATTCCGCCGTCAGCGCCGGCTGGCCGCGCGACGTCGCCGCCGCGATCGTCGTGGCGTTGTCGACCAGGAAGGCGGTGACGCCGCCGTGGAAGAAGCCGTGCTGCTGCATCAGCTCCGGCCGGCGGTCCACCGCAATCGTGCAGGTGCCGCGCGTCAATTCCGACAGCTCGGCGCCGACCAGGTTCATGAAGCCCTGCCGGCCGACATTGGCGTGGATGTGCTCGGCGATCGGTGCAAAGTCCGGATCAGCTTCGGCTCGCATGCGGTCTCTCCCTATTGCTTGTTGATGCGATCGAACGGCCGCAGCGCGCGGATGGCGCAGGCGGTCAGCGTGTCGGCCTCGGCGCGCGGATCGGCGCGGTCGCGTCCCGACAGGAAAGCGCGGCAGAAGATTTGCGCCGGCCCGATGAGCTGGCTGACGAACATCCCCGGCGTCATCGGCAACAGTTCGCCGCTCGCAACCAGCGGCGCGCGCCAGCGCTCGATGCCTTCGGCAAGCCGCGCATTCTGCGCTCGTTGGGCGTCGCGTACCTCCTCGCCCCACTCGCTGCGGGAGATCTCGAAGAGATAGCGCGCTTCGCGCCGGCTGGTCACAACCCAGTCGAGATGAGCCCGGATCAGCCGATCGATGCCCTGCTCGGCACCGGGCACAGGATCGAGCGCCGCCAGCACCGCGGCGTGGTAGTGCCTGAGCACCTCCAGGAATAGCGCGCCCGCGAGCTCCTTCTTCGAGCCGAAGGCGTGAAAGAAGCTGCCGTTGGAGGCGCGCGCCCGGGTGCGGATCGCGGCGACCGTCGCAGCTTCGAAGCCGACGCGGTCGAACACGACAAGTCCGGCCGCCAGCAAATCGTCGCGCACGCTCGCCGTCATCGACGCCTCCTAGAGCGTTACTCTAGAGTATTGCTCTAATAGCGGTCAAGACGAGAGGAGGCCGCGATCGACGCGGCCTCGGGAGGTCGGTTGAAAGATTTGGGTTGGCTTAGCGCGAGATCGGCGGCGTCGGAGGCCCGGAGGATGCGGCCGGCGGCGGGGCCGCCGCGGTCGCGGGCGGGGCCTGCTCCTGCGGCTTGGGCGCCGGGGCCGGCTCGGAGCTGGCGGCGGGTTTGGGAGCCGCCTCTTCCGCCGGCTTGGGCGCGGCCGGCTCTACGGGCCTGGCGGCGGCCGGAGCTGCCGGCGTCACCTGCGGGACCGGATCGGGCCGCAGTGCCGGTGCGTCGCTGCTGCGCGGCTCGACCTTGGCGCTGCTGTCGGGCTTGGCTTCAGCAGGCTTCTCGGAGGCCTTGCCGCTGTCGGGCTCGGCCTTCGTGCTCTCGGGCTTTGCGGCCTCGGTCTTCGGTTCGCTCTTTTTGTCTTCGCTCGCCGGCGCTGCGGCATCCACCTTCGGCGCTTCCTCGGCTCCGGGCTTGGCGCGACGCTTGCCCTTGCGCCCCTCGGGCGCAGCCTGGCCCTCGGGTTTCGCGCCCTCCTCGGCCGGCCGTGCTGCGCGCTTCTGGCGCGAATTTTCCGTAGCGGGAGCGGCAGCCTCGCCATCCGGCTTGGCGGCGTCCTGCCCGCGCGGGCGGCGGCCGTGATGCTCAGGACTGGTGCTCGCGTCCTTCTCCTTGGCGCCGTCCTTCTTGCCGTCCTTGGCCTGGTAGCGGGTGTCGGTGGCACCGTTGGAGACGAGATAGGAGGCGAGGATGCCTGCCATGTCCGAGCTCGTTGTGTAGTGCTGGCGCAGGAAGCCCGGCAGCGAACCCGGTGCGACGGATTTGAGAAGTCCGCGCGGGCTCTTGTGGCACGCATTGCAGGTCTGCGCGAAAAGCTGGGACGGGGTTTTGCCGGCCTCGAGGTTCGTCGCCTGCGCAAGAACGGTGTCGGTCGCGCCGAAGCCGATCAGAAGCAGTATCGTCGCGAGGCTGAGCGCTCGGCTCGACATTCCCATCATCTCCGTTGAATTCCGAGGGGTGCAGCCGGCATGCAGCGCGGCGGCGGGTCACCTTTTAGCGGATTGAGCCGCGAATGGAAGCAGCCTCCGCGCGCAAGGATGTGATTAAGCGCTCTTGGAATATCCGCTGCGATCACAGCGCAATAGCGGGTCCGGGCGGTCGTCCCCAGATTTGGATGCAAACGCATAGGATCCAGAACGGGACCTGAGCGTCGGATGTGAAAGCCGGGTTAGTCGCATCTCTTCGGGTTCGCTCGAGAGGAAGGTGTCGATAGACCGATTGCTGCGTAGATTCCTGTCTCGATTCATCCGCCGCGGGTCCATGAGGGTGACTGGCTCCGGTGACTCGAAGTTCACCGCCGGCGATGGGACCGGCGAGCCGGTCGCGGTGCGCTTCGTCACCGCAGAAGCGGAACGGAAAATCCTCATCAATCCCGAACTCGGGCTCTGCGAAGCTCTTTCCCGGCGGCTACATCCCGGTCCTGTCGGAAGTGCTGCCGGCGATCGAGCGTGCCGGCCTCCTTGTCTGCGACATCGAGATCTCGCGCCTCCACCACGCGGAAACGCTGAGAGCCTGACGGGAGCGTTTCATGGCGCGGCGTGAGGAGGCGGTGCAGCTCTACGACGAGCGGTTCGCGCTGATGTGGGAATTCTATCTGGCGGCCTGCGAGATGACGTTCCGCAAGCAGGCCATGATGGACTTCCAGATCCAGCTGACCCGACGGCAGGGTGTGGTGCCGATCACCCGCGACTACATGCCGCGCGAAGAAGCCCGGCTGCGCGCCCGCGAGGCGGCGACCGGACCGAGACTGAAATGGCGGGTGAATAGATCCTAGTGGCGCAGGGTCGACATGGGGGAGGAACGGAAATGAGCCGTTAACGCCAGTTGCGCCCGCATTTCCACCAGGATTTCCGGCGCGACGGGCTGGCGACGCACTTCGGGCCGCTCAGCGTGCTCCATGGCCGCAATCAGCCCCGACAGCCAAAGCCGGCTGCCTGCCGCACTTCGCCACACCTGGTGCTGCCGTTCTGGCCGCATCGCTTGCCTCGTTCCCTGTTGGCGGACCGCGGGAGACAATCCCCGGCACGGCCGCCCGTTCCGCTCATACCCCCGAAAGAATCCGGGAAGATGTGATCCACTTCACATAAGTCTGGTCGGACCTGTCATAGACCGTCGCCATGCGCAAAGAGACCCAAACCTCATTTGACGTGCAGGACGACCTCCGCACCGATTATGCCCTGATCGTCACCGGCGTCGGGGCGGCTCTGGTGGCGCTGGTCTATCTCCTGCTGGTCTGAAGCGAGCCGAAAGCTCCCGGCGCGTGCCTTTTGGCGCGCTCTTCGATACGTATGCGCGCTCATTCATTAGGTTCACGGTTTCAGGATATTTCCGTGGCGTGGTCGCGGCCGCTTTAGGGCCGCGCAGGTTCCGCAAAAATCCGTCAAGCGCGGCGCGTGCTGCGGCTGCTAATCATCCACCGCTTTTAAGATCGGTTGATAGCGGCCAGCTTTTGCTTCCGCTTTGGTCTGCGGCGGCGCTTTATCCCGGCCCCGCATCCGCCCAAGAAAATTGCTAAGCACGTCCGACCATGGCCCTGACTGATTCGAACGTCCTCAAACTCGCGCCCGACGCAGGAACTCCCGCCTATCGGAGCGCTCCGCATAACATCGAGGCGGAGCAGAGCCTCCTGGGCGCGATTCTGGTCAACAACGATGCCTTTTACCGCGTCTCCGACTTCCTCGAGGCGAAGCATTTCTTCGAGCCGCTGCACCAGACCATCTTCGAGACCGCCGGCAGCCTGATCCGGATGGGCAAGGTCGCGACGCCGGTGACGCTGAAGACGTTCCTGCCCGCCGATACCGATGTCGGCGGCATGACCATCGGGCAATATCTTGCGCGGCTCGCCGCCGAAGCGACCACCATCATCAACGCCCAGGACTACGGCCGCACCGTCTACGACCTGTCGCTGCGGCGCGACCTGATCGGCATCGGCGAGGACATGGTCAACGTCGCCTACGACGCGCCGGTCGACTTCCAGCCGCGGGCGCAGATCGAGGACGCCGAGCGAAAGCTTTACGAGCTCGCCGAGTCCGGCCGCTATGACGGCGGCTTCCAGAAATTCTCGCAGGCGCTGGCGGTCGCGGTCGATCTCGCGGCCAAGGCGTTCCAGCGCGACGGAAAGCTGTCCGGCATCTCGACGGGCATGCGCGACCTCGACACCAAGATGGGCGGCCTGCAGCACTCCGACCTCATCATCGTCGCGGGCCGTCCCGGCATGGGCAAGACCTCGCTTGCGACCAACATCGCCTACAATGTCGCCCGCGCCTACGTTCCGGAGCTGCAGGCCGACGGCACCACGAGGGCCGCCAATGGCGGCGTGATCGGCTTCTTCTCCTGCGAAATGTCGGCCGACCAGCTCGCCACCCGTATCGTGGCCGAGCGCACCGGCGTTCCCTCCTCCCACATCCGCCGCGGCGGCATCTCGGAAGCCGATTTCGACAAGATCCGGGAGGTCTCGATCGAGCTGCAATCCCTGCCCTTCTATGTCGACGCCACTGGTGGCCTGTCGATCGCGCAGTTGATGGCACGCGCGCGCCGGCTCAAGCGCCAGAAGGGACTCGACCTGCTGGTGATCGACTACATCCAGCTGCTCTCGGGCTCGGGCAAGCGAAGCGATAATCGCGTGCAGGAAATCACGGAGATCACGACCAGCCTGAAGGCGCTGGCGAAGGAACTCAACGTTCCCGTGATCGCGCTGTCGCAGCTCTCGCGCCAGGTCGAATCCCGCGACGACAAGCGGCCGCAGCTCTCCGACTTGCGTGAATCCGGATCGATCGAGCAGGACGCCGACGTCGTGCTGTTCGTGTATCGCGAGGAATATTATCTCGCGATGAAGGAGCCACGCCCCGGCACGCCCGAACACGAGAAGTGGCAGCTCGACATGAGCCTTGCGCACGGAAAGGCCGAGGTCATCATCGGCAAGCAGCGCCACGGCCCGACCGGCACCGTCGATCTGGCGTTCGAAGCCTCGGTCACGCGGTTCGGCGACCTCGCGCCTGACGCTCAGCTGCCGGCTCGCAGCGGCAACGACTACTGAGTTCCTTGAACCGGGCCTGCCTCTTGCGTAAAACGACGCCATGACATTGGCGTCCGACCCGAAAACGATCTCGCAATCCGGCCTTCTCTCCGCGGAAGCCAATCAGGCTGCCGCGCTCGCAGCCTTCGGCGGCGTGCTGACCGTCGATCTCGACGCCATCATCGCCAACTGGCGCAAGCTCGAGAAGACGGCGGTGCCGGCCGAGTGCTCGGCGGTGATCAAGGCCGACGCCTATGGCTGCGGCGCCGAGCAGGTCGCGCGTGCCCTGAGCAAGGCCGGCTGCAAGACCTTCTTCGTCGCCACCATCGAGGAAGCGCGCAAGGTGCGCGCGGCCGTCCCGGAGCCCACGATCTACGTGCTCGGCGGCTATTTCCAGAACACCGGCGAGCACTACGCCCAGATCAATTGCCGTCCTGTCATCGGCGACCTCAACGAGCTCGCCGAATGGGACGTGTTCTGCCGCCGCACCGGCTGGACCGGAGGCGCGGCTGTCCACATCGACACCGGCATGAACCGGCTGGGTCTCACGCTGTCGGAGGCGCAGGCCATCATTCCCCGCATCAACGCCGGCGATCACGGCATCACGCTGGTGATGAGCCATCTGGTCTCGGCCGAGCAGCTCAACAGCCCGGTCAATGCCAAGCAGCTCGCGGCCTTCCGCAGCATCGCCAGCGAGTTCTCTGGCGTGCCGGCGGCGCTCGCCAATTCCTCCGGTATCTTCCTGGGCGCCCCGTTCCAGTTCGATCTGGTGCGGCCGGGGGCTGCGCTCTACGGCGTCAATCCGACGCCGGAGGCCGACAATCCGATGCAGCCGGTCGTGGACCTCAAGGCGCGCATCGTGCAGATCCGCAATGTCGAGCGCGGCGAGAGCGTGGGTTACGGCGGCACCTGGACTGCGCGGCGGCCGACCAAGCTCGCCATCATCGCGGTCGGCTATGCCGACGGCTATTTCCGCGCCGCCAGCTCCAATGACGGCACCCGCGGCGCCGAGGTGATCGTCGCCGGCAAGCGTTGCCCTGTCGCGGGTCGCGTCTCCATGGATCTGATCGCGATCGATATCACCGACCTGCCGCCGAATGCGGTGCGGCGCGGTCATATGGTGACGCTGCTCGGCGACGGCATCACCGTCGACGAGCTCGCGCATCATTTCGGCACCATCGGCTATGAGGTGCTGACCAGCCTCGGTCACCGCTACGCCCGCATCTACAAGGGCGGCAATGTCGAGGAGCCGCTGGCCAAGCCAGAGCCGGCGCAGGACGCCGCGCAGCCGCCCTCTCCGCCGCCGATCGAACAGCCCACGGCCCCGCCACCGCTGCCGTCTTGAACGGCACTCTCGTGCCCCGGACGCAGCGCAGCGCTCCTTCAGCGCTGCGCTGCTGAGCCGGGGCCCATTATCTCAACGATGTACCGTGTTGCTTTCCGGGTCCCGGCTCGCGCTGCGCGCGTCCGGGACACGAGAGGCGCGCTTACTTCTTCTTCCTGTTGTCCAGCGCCGCCTTGCAGGTGTCGCTGAGCTGGTCGCGCTTCGCGCTGAGGCAGGCGACGATGCGGCCGCCGCCCGGCGCAATGCCGGCGCAGAATTTGTCATAGTCTGCCTTGCAGGCGCCGCGCGGGTCGGATGACTGTGCCGACGCGAGCCCGGAGAGCGCGACGGCGACGACGATGGCGGCAAAGTTCAACTTGGACATGATATCTCCGGTATGGGGCGGCAGAAGCCGGTAGCTCTACATGAAGATCGCGACATTCAACATCAACAACATCAACCGCCGCCTGCCCAATCTCTTGGCATGGCTGCGCGCGGCAAAGCCCGATGTCGTCGCGCTTCAGGAGTTGAAGGCAAGTGATGGCGAATTTCCGGCGGCAGCGATCGAAAAGGCCGGCTATGGCGCGGTGTGGCACGGGCAAAGGACCTGGAACGGGGTCGCCATCCTCGCTCGCAAAGCCGAGCCCATTCTGACCCGCGACCGCTTGCCGGGACGCCCCGGCGATCACGAAGCCCGCTACATCGAGGCCGCCGTGCGCGGCATTATCGTCACCAGCATCTATCTGCCCAACGGCAATCCGCGGCCGGGCCCGAAATTCGACTACAAGCTCGACTGGTTCGCGCGCCTCAGGCGCCACGCCAGGACCTTCATCAAGCAGGATCTGCCCGTCGTGCTCGCCGGCGACTACAACGTGGCGCCAACGGAGATCGACATCTATCCGACACGCTCATGGGACAAGGATGCGCTGATCCAGCCGAAGAGCCGCGCGGCCTATGCCTCGCTTCTTGAACAGGGTTGGTGCGACGCGATCCGCGAGCTTCATACCGACAAGCGGATCTACACGTTCTGGGACTACAAGCGGAATCGCTGGCCGCGCGATGCCGGCTTGAGGCTCGATCATTTGCTGTTGAGTCCCGCCCTCGTCTCGCGGCTGGCAAAGGCGGGGGTCGACAAGAAGGTTCGAGGCGAGGACGGGGCGAGCGATCACGCGCCGGCTTGGGTGGTGTTGAAATAAGCGAGGTGCCGTAGGATGGGTAGAGCGAAGCGAAACCCATCGCTGTTCGCGCGTGTGATGATGGGTTTCGCTTCGCTCTACCCATCCTACAAGATCACCGCCCGTAATACTCCTGCACCGTGTCCCATGCCGCCTTCTGCAACAGCTCCACCGTCGGCGCATCGAGGCCCATCGTGTAGGAATTGCCGACCGGCGAGCGGCCCGTCATGGCCGCGAATGTCACGCAGGCCGCCAGATACGTGCCCACCGGACTCGGATGCCGCTTGTCCGGCGCGTAAAGATTGAGCTCCGGCTGCAGCTTGCGCACCTTCGCGAAGGCGAGCCCTGCGGGAATGACCAGCGCGTCGTTGGCATTGCCTGCGATCGTATAGGCCTCGGCCAATTGCTCCGTCATCTCGGGCTTGTCGGCATAGGCCCAGGACATGAACAGCACCGGCCGCATGCCGTGGGCACGAACGATCTCGCTGTCCTTCCCGGCGAACGTGACGAATGCGTCCTTCAACTGCGGATGGATCGGGCACTGGCTGCAATCCATCATCACGACGGCGTCGTACTGCCGGCCCGGCTTGTTGAAGATGACGTTGTTCTGCTCGTCGAAGGAGTAAGCACCGAGGCCGCCCGGCCGCAGCAGATTGTCCATGTCGTGCCAATCGAGGCCGGAGCCGCCGATCGTCGCCATGGTGTTGCGATAGGCCGCCCTATTGGCGGGATCGGCGGCCCGCTCCAGGAAGGTGAGATGCCCGGGCATGCCGTTGTTGTAGTAGAAGAAGCTGTTGCCGACGAACAGCGCGGCCTTGGGGAAGTCCGGGCCGAGCGACGTCACTTTCGGCTTGGTCTGCGCCTGTGCATTAAAGCCGGCTGCAACGGCCAGACACATTGCGAGCATCACTCGCGTAATAAGACGCGTCATGGCTTCCTCCCCTTTTTTCAGGGCCGAAACCAAATCAGCTTTTCGAAATGGTCTCAAGTGCACGAACGTGCAGCGGAGATGCGCGCGTCTGCATGCTCACCACAAATTCTTCCCGTCGATCACGTTCACGGGCACGGCCTCCAGATCGAATTCGTCGAACAGGCGCGCGTTCACAGCGACCTTGGGATTGTCGAAATCGGGTTTGCCGGTCGACCAGTCCGGCGACTCCGAGTAGGTGCCGCAGCCGCAGCTCGCGCAGAAATGGTGTTTGACCGTGCGGCTGCCCCAGAGATAGGTCGCGACGTTCTCGGGCGGCGACAGCAGGCGAAACTGCGCCGGCGTGTAATAGGCCCACAACGCGCCCCGCTTGGCGCAGAGCGAACAGGTGCAGCGTGTCACGCTCGCAGGCGCCTCCGTCACCTCGAACACCGTCTCACCGCAATGACAGCTTGCCTCGATCGGCATGACCCGCTTCCCCCGTTTGTCAGGAGATGGTGGTAGCCGCCCGCTGCTGCCAACATGCTGTCAGCAGCGCAACGCTAGGGAACCTCGTTCGCGGAGAGCCGCTTGGCATTGGCGGCGACGTGCTCGCGATAACGCTGGACGATGGCTGCCGGCGTTGCCCCGGCTAGCAGGCTCACGGTTGCCTCGAACGCCGCGGCGATCTTTTCGCTGACCATCAGCACGGCTTCCCGGCCGGCCGCTTCGTCGCCATGGCTGAGCTTCTCGCAGCGCAGCCGCACCACCTCGCCCGCCTCCAGCGCCAGCATTGTGCCGGCAACCCAGGGAAAGCCGTTGTCGGACCCGCTGAGCACCGCATGGCGGTCGAGGGCGGAGAATGAATGGTGGTCGGGCATCGCGAGCCTCAAATTCTTTGAGCGAGCGCTCCGATCAATACGCGTCAAATTCTAAGGATCTGGCCGGGGAACCGGTTGGATTGGGCACCCCTGCAAAATCGGCCGTTAACCAAGGCCCTTGACGCAGCCAATCTGGTTATCATACTGGTCTTACCACGATCAGACCAAAGAGCTCGAGATGGAACTCAAGCGGAGCGCCGAAGGCGAAAAAGGCTTCGAGAAGGTGTTCGCCTTCCTGCGCGAGCGCCTGCTTGCGGGATCGCTGAAGCCCGGCGACCGCCTGATCTCCGAGCGAGAGCTGGCAAGCCTGCTCGGCGTCAGCCGGCCGATCGTCCGCGAGGCGCTGCGCGCCCTCACCGTGCTCGGCATCGTCGAGATCCGCGACCGCATCGGCACCGTCGTGACGCGGCCGGACGTCTCGGTCCTGAACGACTTCTTCACCTTCGCGCTGGCCCAGCAGGCCGACATGCTCGACGACGTCATGCAGGCGCGCGTCGCGATCGAATGCCAGGCCATCCGCCTCGCCTGCGAGCGCGCCAACATCGCCGATTTCGAGCGCCTGCAGCGCGCGCTCGCGAAGATCGGCGAGACGATCGACGAGGCCGATGCCGGCGGCATGGCCGATTTCGACTTCCATCGCGCCATCGTCGTCGCCTCGCACTCGGAGACGCTGACGGTGCTGCACTCTTCGATGGCGGGCCTGCTGACGCATTCGCACCGCAGCCGCCGCGAACTGGTGCAGGCCTTCCCGTCGATGAAGACCTATCTGATCGACGACCATCGCCGCATCTTCGAAGCCGTCATCGCGCGCGACCCGGAGCGCGCGGATGCGACGCTGCGCAAGCATTTTGCCATCGGCGACGAATATCGCAGGCGCGCCGTCGTCGGCGACATCGACAAGACCAGCGCTTCAGGATGATCGCGGCAACGCGGTCAACCAAGAAGCCAATCAACCAAGAAACGGACTGATGACATGGGACGGAACGACAAGGGCAATGTCGGCTTCATCGGCGTCGGCACGATGGGCCGCGAGATGGTGCGCAACCTCCTGGCAGCCGGCCACGCGGTTCGCGTCTTCGATCTGAACGAGACCGCGCTCGCCGATAGTCTCGCCGCAGGCGCAACGCGCGCCAGAACCCCCGCCGATGCCGCGCAAGGCGCCGACATCGTCATCACCATGCTGCCCGACACGCCCCATGTCGAGGCGACCATTTACGGCGAGCAGGGCCTGCTGAAGTCCCCTCCACCCGGCAAGCTCATCGTCGACATGAGCACGATCTCGCCGGTCGCTGTCCGCCGCATCCATGCCGATCTGCAAAAGGACGGCGTCAGCTTCATCGATGCGCCGGTCTCCGGCGGTCCGGTGGGCGCCAAGAACGCCGCGCTCTCGATCATGGCCGGCGGCGATGCCGACGCCTTTGCCAAAGCCGAGCCGTTCTTCCGCGCGATGGGCACGACCATCACCCATGTCGGCGCCGCCGGCGCCGGGCAGACGGTCAAGCTCTGCAACCAGCTGATCTGCGGTATCAACATTCAGGCGATCTGCGAGGCGCTCGCGCTGGGACGCGCCTCGGGCCTCGATCTCAATCTGCTGCGCCGGGTGCTGCTCGGCGGCTCCGCCGCCTCCTGGATGCTCGACAAGCTCGGCCCCGCGATGATCGCGGGCGACGTCTCCGCCGGCTTCCGCATCGATCTGCAGCTGAAGGACCTTCGCTTGGTGCAGGAGCACGCGCAGGCGCTGAGCGTGCCGCTCCCCGGTACCGCGCTCGTCACCAGCCAATATATCGATGCGCGCGCCCATGGCGAAGGCAGCAACGGCAACCAGGCGCTGTTCCGCGTCTACGACCGCATGACCAACCAGGTAACCGGCTGAACCTGATACAATGAGCCTTCAACTCGACTTTCCCGCAGTGCTGGAGCGTTGGCCGAGCTTTGTCGCCGGCGCCGTCCTCACGCTGGAGCTGGCCGCCTTCGCGACGGTGCTCGGCGCCCTGCTCGGCACGCTCGCGGCGGTCGGGCGCGGCGCGCACAACGCGCTGATTGCGGGCGCCTGCAAAGCCTATGTCGAGACCATCCGCAACACACCGCTGCTGGTGCAGATCTTCCTGGTCTATTTCGGCCTTGCCAGTCTGGGTCTGAAATTCTCCGCCTTCACCGTGGCCGTGGCGGCGCTGACGATCAATGTGGGCGCCTACACTGCCGAGATCATGCGCGCCGGCTTCGAGGCGATCCCGCGCGGACAGATCGAGGCCGCCGAGGGCCTGGCGCTGTCGCGGTTGCAGATCTACTGGCACATCATCCTGCTGCCCGCGATCGAGAAGGTCTATCCGGCGCTCACCAGCCAGTTCGTGCTGTTGATGCTGGCCTCCTCGGTCTGCTCGCAGATCTCGGCCGAGGAGCTCACCGCCGTCGCCAACTACATCCAGTCGGACACCTACCGCGCCTTCGAGACCTACATCATCGTCGCCGTGCTCTACGTCATCCTGTCGCTGGTGATGCGCGCAGGCTTCTGGGGCCTCGGCCTCGTGCTGTTCCCGCGCCGGCGCCGGCTCGGCACGCCGCTGTGAGATGAGCATGGGCGGACATCTCAACATCAACCATCTCATGTTCCTCGGACAAGGCGCGCTCTGGACCATTGGCCTGTCGCTGGTCGCGCTGATCGGCGGCGGCATCGTCGGGTTCGTGATCGCGCTGGCGCGGATCTCGCCGCTGAAATCGGTGCGGATCGCCAGCGCCGTCTATGTCCAACTCATCCAGGGCACGCCGCTGCTCGTCATCCTGTTCCTCGGCTATTTCGGCCTCGCCGCCATCGGCCTCAAGGTCTCGCCGCTTGCGGCCGCCGGCGCCTCGCTGACGCTCTATGTCGCCGCCTATCTCGGCGAGATCTGGCGCGGCTGCATCCAGTCGGTGCCGAAGCCGCAATGGGAAGCCGCCGAGGGCCTGGCGCTGAGCCGGACCCAGCGCATGACGAAGGTGATCCTGCCGCAGGCGATCCGCATCGCGACGCCGCCGACCGTCGGCTTCATGGTGCAGATCATCAAGAACACTTCGCTCGCCTCCGTCGTCGGCTTCGTCGAGCTGATGCGCTCGGGCCAGATCGTCAACAACTCGCTGTTCGAGCCGTTCGCGATCTACGCCATCATCGCCGTCACCTATTTCGCCATGTGCTATCCCCTCTCCCTGTTCAGCCAGAGGCTGGAGCAGCGGATGGGGCGTGGCAGGTCCAACCTCGCGCCAGCCTGACATGCAGCAAATCCCCGCCGCCTCCGAACCGATCGTGTCGCTCCGCGACGTGAAGAAGAGCTTTGGCTCGCTCCTTGTGCTCGACGGCGTCTCCTTTGCCGTTCAGCGCGGCGAGGTGCTGGCCCTGATCGGCCGTTCCGGCTCCGGCAAGAGCACGGCGTTGCGCTGCATCGACCGCTTCGAGAAGGTCGACGGCGGCGAGATCGTCGTCTGCGGACATCGTGTCGACCGTCCCGACGTGAACTTGCGCGCGCTACGCCAGGACGTCGGCATCGTGTTCCAGAGCTACAATCTGTTTCCGCACCTCACGATCGAGCAGAACATCACGCTCGCACCTTGCGCGGTGAAGGGCGTGGCGACAGCCCAGGCAAAGGATCTCGCGCGAAAAGTGCTGGCGCAGGTCGGGCTCGAGGAGAAGCTGCACGCCTATCCCGAGCAGCTCTCGGGCGGCCAGCAGCAGCGCGCGGCGATCGCCCGCTCGCTGGCGATGCAACCGAAGGTGATGCTGTTCGACGAGGTCACCTCCGCGCTCGATCCCGAGCTCACCGCCGAGGTGCTGAAGGTGATCGAGCAATTGGCGGCAGACGGCATGACCATGGTGATGGTCACGCACGAGATGGGCTTCGCCAAAGGCATCGCCGACCGAATCGTGTTCATGCATCGCGGCAAGGTCCACGAGACCGGACCTGCCTCGATCCTGACGTCGCCGACGACCCCCGAACTCACGCAATTCGTCGGCACTGGAAACCTAAAATCATAACAGGGAGAGGAGTACCAGGGATGACCAAGAAGATAGTACTGGGCACTGCAGCCGCGTTGTGCGGCCTCATCATGATGGCGGCAACGCCCGCGTCGGCCGACCTGCTCGACGACATCATGAAGGCGAAGAAGATCCGCATCTCGACCGACCTTGCCATCCCGCCGTCGGGCATGATGGACAGCAGCATGAAGCCGACCGGCTCCGACGTCGAGGTCGCTCAGCTGCTCGCCAAGGACTGGGGCCTCGAGCTCGAATTCATCCAGACCACCGGCGCAACGCGCATCCCGAACGTCCTGACCGGCAAGGCCGACATCATCATCTCGACCCTGTCTGTGACGCCCGATCGCGCCAAGGTGATCGACTTCACCAAGCGCTATGCGACGCTGCAATCCGACATCGGATGCCTGAAGTCGCTGAACGTGAAGGACTGGCCCGACCTCAAGGACAAGGCGATCGGCGTCTCGCGCGGCACCACACAGGATACCACCCTGTCCAACATGAAGGACAAGGAGCTGAAGATCGCCCGCTATGACGACGACGCCACGGAAGTCACGGCGGCCGTCTCCGGCCAGGTCGATTGCGTCGGCACGTCGGCCACGATCATCAACCAGATCGGCGTCAAGAATCCGGCCCGCATCTTCGAGTCCAAGATTCCGCTGGCGACGTTCGATCTCGCCATCGGCCTCAAGAAGGACGAGCCGCGACTGATGGACAAGCTCAACGCCTGGATCACCGAGAACGTCAAGAACGGCAAGCTAAACGCCATCTACAAGAAGTTCCACGGAGTGGAGCTGCCGTCCGATATGCGCGGCTGAACCGAAAATGAAGCCGTGACAGCCGTGCGCGGCTGTCACGGTCAATGCAAGATCAAGAAGGACATTACATGCGTCTCGTCATCGGATCCGACCACGCCGGCTGGCCGCTCAAGCAGACCGTCATCGACCACATCCGCAAGCTCGGCCACGACGTCGTCGATGTCGGCTCCTATGACGACAGGCCGGTAGACTTTCCCGACATCGCCCGGGCGGTGGCCCAGAAGGTGACGTCGGGTGAAGCGGCACGCGGCATCATGGTCTGCGGCACCGGCGTCGGCGCCTCGATCGCCGCCAACAAGATGAAGGGCATCCGGGCCGCTGTCTGTCACGACGTTCATTCGGCCCATCAGAGCGTCGAGCATGACGACGTCAACGTCATGTGCATCGGCGCGCAGATCGTCGGCGCCTGGCTCGCCGTCGATCTCGTGTCCTCATATCTCTCCGCCGAATTTTCCACCGACGAAGACTTCCGCCGCCGGGTGGAGAAACTGCGCGTCATGGACGAGCAAGGCTGACGGCGCACGGCTGCTCATCTTCCGTCACTGCGAGGAGCGAAGCGTCGAAGCAATCCAGAAATGCATCTGCGGAGAATCTCTGGATCGCTTCGCCGCGCTCGCAATGACGGTGCTAGACTGCTCCGATTCCCGGAGCGTCCCGTTGGCCTTCCTCTTCGTCCTCGCCGTCGGCCTCGTCGCCGGCACCATCTCAGGCATCGTCGGCACCGGCTCGTCGATCATGCTGATGCCGGTGCTGGTCTATGCCTATGGGCCGAAGGAAGCCGTGCCGATCATGGCGGTGGCGTCCGTGATGGCGAATTTCTCGCGCATCCTGGCCTGGTGGCGCGAGGTCGACTGGCGGGCCTGCGCGGCCTATTCGATCACGGGGATTCCGGCCGCGGTGCTGGGCGCGCGTACGCTGCTGGCGCTGCCCTCGCATGCGGTCGATCTCGCCATCGGCGTCTTCCTGATCGCGATGGTGCCGGTGCGGCACTGGCTGGCGCGGCACGATCTCAAGGCCAATCTCTGGCATCTGGCCATCGGCGGCGCCGTGATCGGCTATCTCACCGGCATCGTGGTCTCGACCGGCCCGCTCAGCGTGCCGCTGTTCCTGTTCTACGGTCTGTCGAAGGGAGCCTTCCTCGCCACCGAAGCCGCCGCCTCGCTCGGCCTCTATTTCGCGAAGTCCGTCACCTTCGAGCGTTTCGGCGCATTGACCGGCGAGGTCTTCATGAAGGGCCTGATCGCGGGCGTCTCGCTGATGTCGGGCGCCTTCATCGCAAAACGCTTCGTGCTGCACCTGAAGCCGGACGTGTTCCGCCTGCTGATGGACGCGATCATGATTGCAGCCGGGCTCTCGATGCTGTGGAACGCGACGCAGCCATGAGCCGCCGCGATCAGGCGAATTCGGGTGCGATCGGCGGGCTGTCGGCGAGGATGCGGCTCTCGGCCACCGGCCGCCTCTCGAGCCATTGCAGCACGGCATCGAGCGGCTGCGGCCGCTGATAGAAATAGCCCTGCCCGAACCTCACGCCCATCTCGCGCATGGCCGTGGCCTGCTCGGCGCGCTCGATGCCCTCGGCAACCAGCGTGAGCCCGAGCGTGCCGGCGAGCGATGCGATCACGCCGACGATGGCCTTGTCTTCCGCACTGCCTGGAATCTCGCTGATGAACGCCTTGTCGATCTTGACCTTGTCCAGCGGGAAGCGCCGGAGATGCGCCAGCGAGCTGTAGCCGGTGCCGAAATCGTCGAGCGCGATCGTGGCGCCCAGGCGCCGCAGGCGATGCAGCGTCGCGGAGGCGCTGGCGATGTTGTTGATCAGCGAGCCCTCGGTGATCTCGAGCTCCAGCAGCGATGCGGGCACATCGAAGCGCGCACAGGTCGCGCGCAGCTCGGCGGCGAGCGAATGGTCGGCGAGCTCGGAGGGCGGCAGATTGATCGCGATCCTGATCTGCGGCCGGCCGGCGGCCGCCAAGCGTTGCAGCGCCCAGCAGGCATCGGTCAGCACGTAGCGCGTCAGCCGCGCATTGTTACCGCTGCGCTCGATCAGCGGCAGGAATTCGGCCGGGCCGATCACGCCGTGGTCGGGATGACGCCAGCGAATCAGCGCTTCCAGGCCGACGACCTCATGGCTTTCGAGATCGACCTGGCTCTGGTACCAGACCTCGAACTGTCCTTCGGCAAAGCCCGCGGGAATGGCGAGCTCGAGATCCCTGCGGCGGCGATAGTCGCGCTGCAGCGCCTCATCCAGCACGGCGACCGTGCCGGGCGCCTTGCTCTTGGCATGATAGAGCGCGATGTCGGCGAGCGTCGGCAGATGCGACAGCTCCGGATCGTCGGCGCGGCGCACGGCCAGGCCGATGCTGGCACGCGGCACGACCTGCTTGTCATGAAGCCGGATCGGCTCCGAAATGGCGGCGAGCACCTGTTGTGCGAAGGCGTGCGCCGACGCTTCGTTGCTCACCTCGGGGCGGATGACGACGAATTCGTCGCCGCCGAGCCGGGCGACCCAATCCTCCGCTTCGACGGAGGTCCGAAGACGCTGGGAAATCTGGACCAGGAACTCATCGCCGGCCTCGTGACCGAACGTGTCGTTGATGCCCTTGAAGTCGTCGAGATCGATGAAGCAGAACGCAACCAGCGCGTCGGGCCTGCCCCCGTCGCGGCTCGCCACGGCCAGGCGTTCGGTCAGGGAACGCCGGTTCGGCAGCCCGGTGAGCGGGTCATGCGCGGCCATGTGCCCGAGCCGGTCGAGCGCGCCCGACGTCGTGTATTGCATGGCATTGAAGGCGCGCGCGAGCTGGCCGAACTCGTTCGAGGACGTGACCTCCGCGGGGTAGGCCCGGCCGTCCTGCTTGCTGCGCTGGATCGCCGACATCATCACCGCGAGCGGCCTGCCGATGAAGATGTTGGCCGAGATCCGCATGGCGATCAGGGTCGCGAACGTTGCAAGCAAGCCGACCACCAGCAGCAGCACCAGCCGGCTGCCCGCGTCCGCATAGAGCGCCGCGTGGGAATAGGCGATCGCGATGCGGCCGGCCTGAACGGCGGCCATGTTGCCGTTGCTATAGTGGATCGGACGCGAGACCTCTGCGATCGACGGACTCTCCGAGCGCGCCACCACGCGGGCGATCACGGCGCCCGTGTCGTCATAGACGGCCGCGGCCGCGATGGTCTCGTCGTGCATGATCTCGTTGAGCACACCCGTGACCTGGTCGTAGCGCATCTTCCAGAGCGGCTCGGCGATCAGCTCGGCCCGGCTCTCGGCGACGCGGACCATGCGGGCGTCGAGCTGCCTGATCTGCGACCAGAAGCTCGAAGCCTCGACGCCGGCGGAGGCAAGCAATTGCACCAGCAGCAGAACGGGTACGGTCGCCCATATCATGGCGCGAACGACCGGTCGCAGGCGCGGCGGTGTAGCCGGCTCGTTGCTTTCAGGGTCGCTCATCGCCTCATCCTTGCGCATCAGTCGGCGGCGCCTTCGGGAACCGGCAGGGACGAAATCAGCGCGTCGAGGGAAAAGTCATAGTGACCGCAGCGGCCAGCCCTCGCCCTGAATCGCGCAAAGTCGATCCGGTCGAACGCACGTGTCTTGATGAGGTCGCCGACCGAACCGAGATTCTGGCGGGTGATCGCCGACGTCTTGACTTCGACGTGGGGCGAGGCCGCCGCGAAATCGCAGCCATCGGCATAGTCGCGCAGCAGGACGATCGACCAGCCACCGAGCAGAAAATGCCCGCCATCGGTCAGCAGCAGGCGACCTGCCCTGATCTCGCGCAGCGCGTCCTCCGACCAGTTGAGGCCGACCAGCTGGATGTCGCGGCCGGGCGCGAGGCCGGCGGCGACCACCGCGCGCAGCGCGCCGAGCGCCATCGGATCGTTTCCGGCCCAGATGCCGGCAGGGCGAATCTGCTTGCGCGAGGCCCAGCCCAGATAATTCGTGGTGACCTGCTCGGCCTCCGATTGCGTCCAGTTGGCGAACAGGAGCCGGTCCACCACGACGTCAGGCGCGGCATCCACCGCCAGCTTGAGGCCGGCATTGCGCGCGATCGAGGCGGGCGTGATCTCGTCGCCGCCGATGCCGAGAAGGTGGATCTTGCCATCCGGGCTCTGCCATTTCTCGTCACGCGCAGTTCGGATCAAGGCATTGGCCATCCGCGCGCCCGCGGTCTGAAGATCGGTCGTGATGTCGCCGAGCCAGGTCTTGAGCTTCTGGCGCGGCGGTCCGAGACGTACCGCATCCTCGCCGATCAGCGTGTTCGAGAGCAGCAGCGTCTTGACGCCCGCAGCCTCGGCCGCCTCAAGGATCGGGACGGCCGCGGATTCCTCGTTCGACAGGATGAGGAAGTCGGGCTTGTCATGACGCGCCACCACGCCGAGGCCGAGCTCCTGCATGGTGCGATAATTGCGTTCGCTGGTCAGCACCTCGACATGGGCGTCGAGCTTGCGGCCGGCGGCCTGCATGGTCTGCGCGACCATGTCCCAAAAGACCTCGCCGGTCTTGCCGGGATTGACGAAGACGATGTCGAGGGGCTTGGCAAGGCTCGGGCCGGCGGACGCGAAGACGCCGCAGGCCATGCCCGCAGCGAGCCATATTCGCAGGAATCTCGTCATTTCTTTCGCCGCCCCCGATGGTTCCAAGGTTGGACCCGCGTCCGCTAACACTTCGCAAAATCCACCCGGCCACAGCGGCGTAGAGCTAATGAAAGGTATATCTGTCGCGCCGAATTAAGGTATTCGAAGCGGCGGCGATCACCCCGGTCGTTCCGTGCTATCAGCAAGCTGAAACCGCGACTCATCCGTCCCATGGCCAAGAACACGCTTTCCTTCGTCTGCCAGAACTGCGGCGCGGCCTATAACCGCTGGCAGGGCAAGTGCGAGTCCTGCGGCGAGTGGAATACGCTCGCCGAGGAAGACACCAGCGGCAGCGTGCCGGTCTCGATCCGGTCCAAGCGCAAGGGACGGACGTTTGCGCTGGAGAGCCTTGCCGGCAAGAGCCCGGATGCGCCGCGCTTCTCCTCTGGCATGGCCGAGCTCGACCGCGTCACCGGCGGCGGCTTTGTCCGCGGCTCGGTGCTGCTGGTCGGCGGCGATCCCGGCATCGGCAAATCGACGCTGCTGACACAGGCGACCAGCCTGATGGCACGCGCGGGCCACCGCATCGTCTACATCTCCGGCGAAGAAGCCATCGCGCAGGTGCGGCTGCGCGCCGAGCGGCTCGGCCTGTCGGATGCGCCGGTGCAGCTTGCGGCCGAGACCTCGGTCGAGGACATCGTCTCGACGCTGTCGGAAGGCGCCGTCCCGCGCCTCATCGTGATCGACTCGATCCAGACCATGTGGACCGACACCGTGGAATCCGCCCCCGGCACGGTCACGCAAGTGCGTGCCTCGGCGCAGGCGCTCATTCGTTTTGCCAAGAAGACCGGCGCGGCCATCATTCTGGTCGGCCACGTCACCAAGGACGGCCAGATCGCTGGCCCCCGCGTCGTCGAGCACATGGTCGACGCGGTGCTGTCGTTCGAGGGCGAAGGCTCGCAGCAATTCCGCATCCTGCGCGCCGTGAAGAACCGCTTTGGCCCGACCGACGAGATCGGCGTGTTCGAGATGACGGGCCTCGGCTTGCGCGAGGTCACCAACCCTTCCGAGCTGTTCCTGTCCGAGCGCGATCTCGGCACGCCCGGCACCGCAGTCTTTGCGGGTATCGAGGGCACGCGGCCCGTTCTGGTCGAATTGCAGGCGCTGGTGGCGCCGACCTCGCTCGGCACGCCGCGGCGCGCGGTGGTCGGCTGGGACCCGAGCCGGCTCTCGATGGTGCTGGCGGTGCTGGAGGCCCATTGCGGGGTCAAGCTGTCCGGTCACGACGTCTATCTGAACGTCGCCGGCGGCTTGCGCATCCACGAGCCGGCGGCCGACCTCGCTGCAGCGGCGGCCCTGGTGTCATCCTTGGTTAATGCGCAATTGCCAACCGACGCCGTCTATTTCGGCGAGATCTCGCTGTCCGGCGTGGTACGGCCGGTGGCACAGACCCCGGCCCGGCTGAAGGAAGCGGCAAAACTCGGCTTCCAGCGCGCCATGTTGCCCGAATCGGCCCGAGGCGAGACCGGCGGCGACGCAGGATTGTCGCTGAACGCGGTCAACAGCCTGACCACCTTGGTGGCCGAGATCGCCGCCCGCGGCTCCCGCCGGGGTGAATCGAACGCGCCGGCCGAGAAAAATGCCACACCGGCAAGATTCCGCCGCGGAGAGGGCTAGGCGGAGGTGACGCCGAAGGCCCTCTCCACTATACAGCCGTCACAAAAGCAGCATGGGATTGCGTGGTTGCGGCCTTGCCGGGAACGCCGTCTGCCCCTCTTTTAGGGCAGCGGCCAAACACCGATTCGGCTAGAGCACCTTCGAAGTACGAGCGGACCAGACCAGCCGATGCCAGTAACCATCCTCGACCTGATCCTGCTCGGTGTGATGCTGATCTCGGGCCTGCTCGCCATGGTCCGCGGCTTCATGCGCGAAATCCTCTCGATCGCGGCCTGGGGCGCAGCAGCGATCGTGACGCTGTACTCCTTCTCGAAACTGCTGCCGACCGCGAAGACCTATTTCAACAACGACACGGTGGCGAGCGTCGTCGTGGTCGCGGGCGTGTTCGTCGGCACCCTGGTCGTGGTTTCGGTGATCACGGTCCGGATCTCCGACATGATCCTGGATTCGCGCATCGGCGCGCTGGACCGCACCTTGGGGTTCCTGTTTGGCCTCGCTCGCGGGCTTTTGATCGTCGTGGTCGCCTTCCTGTTCTTCACCTGGCTGGTGCCGGACAAGCAGCGCCCGGACTGGGTCACGGGGGCCAAGTCCCGCGTCGTGCTCCAGGGAACCGGGGATTGGCTGATGGCCCTCTTGCCTGACGACCCCGAGAACACCATCTTGAAGAGATTCAAGAAAAACAAACCAGATGATGATCAAGCTGATTCCGAGCAGCAGCCTTCGGGCAGTGGCGACGGATACAGTAAACCTGCTCGTGACAGTTTGAAGAAACTGATCGAGAAACCTGCGGCGCGTTGATTGCCCTTAAAGAGAGGCGCGGACGAGATGCGACACCCTGACCAGGACGCCCAACTTGATCTCGATCCAAACGCCGGCCCAGGTCCGGCCGCGCTAGAGGTTCAGGACGATCTGGAGGGAGATACGCTGCGCGAGGAATGCGGCGTCTTCGGCATCTACGGCCATCCCGACGCCGCCGCCATCACCGCGCTCGGTCTGCACGCCCTTCAACACCGCGGTCAGGAAGCCGCCGGCATCGTCTCCTACGACGGCAGCCGATTCCACTCGGAACGCCGGCTCGGCCTCGTCGGTGACACCTTCTCCCGCCGCGAGGTGATCGATCGCCTGCCCGGCAACATGGCCGTCGGCCATGTCCGCTATTCCACCACTGGCGCGACGATCCTGCGCAACGTGCAGCCACTGTTCGCCGAGCTCAATGCCGGCGGCCTCGCGGTCGCCCACAACGGCAACCTCACCAACGGACTGACGCTGCGCCGCGAGCTCGTGAAGAGCGGTGCGATGATGCAGTCGACCACCGACACCGAGGTGATCCTGCATCTGGTCGCGCGCTCCCGGCGCAGCCGCTTCATCGAGCGCTATATCGACGCGCTGCGTGAGATCGAGGGCGCCTATGCCCTGGTCTCGCTGACCAACAAGAAGCTGGTCGGCGCGCGCGATCCGCGCGGCATCCGTCCCCTCGTGCTCGGCGAGCTCGATGGCTGCCCGATCCTGACGTCGGAGACCTGCGCCCTCGACATCATCGGCGCGCGCTTCATCCGCGACATCGAGCCCGGTGAAGTCATCGTGTTCGACGAGCACGGCCAGGACATCCACAAGCCGTTCCCGCCGATGGCGCCGCGCCCCTGCATCTTCGAATACATCTATTTCGCCCGCCCCGATTCCGTCGTGCACGGACGCTCGGTCTACGAGGTTCGCAAGGCCTTCGGCGCCCAACTCGCGCGCGAGAGCCACGTGCCGATCGACGTCGTGGTGCCGGTGCCGGATTCCGGCGTGCCCGCCGCGGTCGGCTACAGCCAGCATTCCGGCGTGCCGTTTGAGCTCGGCATCATCCGCAACCATTATGTCGGTCGCACCTTCATCCAGCCGACGCAGGCGATCCGCGAGTCCGGCGTGCGCATGAAGCACTCGGCCAATCGCGCCGCGATCGAAGGCAAGCGCATCATCCTGATCGACGACTCCCTGGTGCGCGGCACTACTTCCAAGAAGATCGTGCGCATGATGCGCGATGCCGGCGCCAAGGAAGTGCACTTCCGCCTCGCCTCGCCGCCGATCCTCTATCCCGATTATTACGGCATCGACCTGCCCGATCGCGGCGGCCTCCTGGCCGCAACGCATTCGCTGGAGGAGATGCGCGAGATCATCGGCGCCGACTCGCTCGCGTTCCTGTCGATCGACGGCATGTACCGCGCGATGGGCGAGCCCGGCCGCGATCCCGCCAATCCAAAATTCTCGGATCATTGCTTTACCGGGGCGTATCCGACCCACCTCACCGACCAGACCCAGACCGAGCAGCAGCCGCGGCAGCTGTCGCTGCTGGCGGAAGCGAGCTGACAGCGTAGCCGCCATCCCGGGGCGGTCCGTAAGGACCGAACCCGGGATCTCGACATTGTCTTGCAACCTCTGGATTCCGGGTTCGATGCTGCGCATCGCCCCGGAATGGCGGCGTGATGGGGCTTGTCCCGGCCATCCACGCCTGTAAAACCCCGCCATGACCAAACCTCTCGCTGACCGTATCGCTCTCGTCACCGGCGCCTCGCGCGGCATCGGCTATGCCACCGCCATTGCGCTCGCTAAAGCCGGCGCGCATATCGTTGCCACCGCGCGCACCCAAGGCGGGCTCGAAGAGCTCGACGACGAGATCCGGAAGATCGGCGGCAGCACCACCCTGGTGCCGCTCAACCTCACCGATTCCGACGGCATCGCGCGCCTCGGCGCCGGCCTGCACGAACGCTACGGCAAGCTCGACATCCTCGTCGGCAATGCCGGCGTGCTCGGCCCCTCCTCGCCGATCGGCCATATCGAGCTGAAGAGCTTCACCGACGTGATGGCCGTCAACGTCTCCGCCAACTTCCAGCTGATCCGCTGCATGGAGCCGCTGCTGAAGCAGTCGGATGCAGGCCGCGCCGTGTTCATCACCTCGGGCGCCGCCAGCAAGGCGACCGCCTATGTCAGCCCCTACGCGGCCTCCAAGGCCGCGCTGGAGACGCTGGCGCGCGCCTGGGCGCAGGAGACCGTGAACACGAAGCTGCGCGTCAACCTGTTCAACCCCGGCCCGGTCCGCACCCGCATGCGCGCCACGCTGATGCCGGGCGAAGACCCGGCGACGCTCGACACCGCCGAGCAGGTCGCAGAATTCATCGTGCCGATGTGCGCTCCCGACTGGATCGAGACCGGCAAGTTCTACGACTACAAGACCCGCACCCTGATGAGCTTCCGCGCTCCTGCGTGATCGACTTGCCTGATTGACTCGCATGCCTCCCCGCGATTGACTGCCCGCGCTCAGGCGGCAGCAAGCCGCGAGCCAAAAAGGGAGGTCGCCATGGCGCCATGGCATGGTCGCGCAGGCTTTGCGCGTGCGCTCGCAAATGTCTCTCGCGCCGTCCCCATCCTGATCGCCGCCATGGCTATCGTGCTTCCGGACCCAGCACGAGCCGGCGATGTTCCGACCTTCGCGGTCGACGCCTCCTGGCCGAAGCAACTGCCGAACAACTGGATCCTCGGCCAGGTCGGCGGCATCACCGTCGACTGGCAGGGCCATATCTGGGTGATCCATCGCCCGCGCTCGCTCACCGACGACGAGAAAGGCGCAAGCCTCAATCCCCCGCGCTCGAAATGCTGCGTGTCGGCGCCGCCCGTGCTCGAATTCGACGTCGACGGCAATCTGCTGCGATCCTGGGGCGGTCCGAGCCAGGGCTATGAATGGGTCGGCCGCGAGCACGGCATCGAAGTCGACGAGCGTGGCTTCGTCTGGGTCGGCGGCAATGCCGACAACGACAACGCCATTTTGAAGTTCACGCTCGACGGCAAGTTCGTCGCCCAGATCGGCAAGATCGCGCCGAGCCTCGGCAGCAACGACACGACGCAGCTCGGCAAGCCCGCCGAGACCGCGATCGACAAGGACGCCAACGAGATCTACGTCGCCGACGGCTATGGCAATCGCCGCGTCATCGTGTTCGACGCAACAACGCTCGCCTACAAGCGGCACTGGGGCGCCTATGGCAACAAGCCCGATGACGCCAAGCAGGCCGCCTACGATCCCAAGGCGCCGGTCGCGCAGCAATTCGGCAATCCCGTCCATTGCGTGAAGCTCGCCAATGACGGCCTCGTCTATGTGTGCGACCGCATCAACAACCGCATCCAGGTGTTCAAGAAGGACGGCAGCTTCGTGAAGGAGTTCTTCTTCGAGAAGAGCACGCTCGGCAACGGCGCGGTGTGGGACATCGCGATCTGGCCCGATCCGAAGCAGACCTGGCTGCTCAGCGCCGACGGCGAGAACAACGAGATCAGGGTGGTCAGGCGCGAGGACGGCAGCGTGGTCGGCAGCTTCGGGCATAGCGGCCGCAATGCCGGGCAATTCCACTGGGTGCACGCCATGGCGATCGACGCGAAGGGTAATGTCTATACCGCCGAGGTCGACACCGGAAAGCGCATCCAGAAATTCAAGCTGACCTCGGACGCGCTCAAATAGCGTCTCAACGCATTTTGCCCAAAAGTTAACCGACGGATGACGCTACGACGCAGCGTCATCCGGCTTTAGGCGCATTGCCGCCGGCCCTGGGACAGGCTAGAGCCATCAGCCGGACCAAGACTCCGCAAGAGAGCCGTCCGCATATTTGACAAGGGAGGAAACCTTTTATGACGACGACGTTCGCGCGCCGCTCCGCGGCTCTTCTGGCCTGTGCCGCTTTCGGTTTTGCAACATCCGCTTACGCACAGGACAAGACCGTCAAGATCGGCGTGCTCAACGACATGTCGAGCCTCTATGCCGACATCGGCGGCCCGAACTCCGTGGTCGCGATCAAGATGGCGGTTGAGGATTCCGGCCTGCTCAAGAAGGGCTGGAAGATCGACGTCATCAGCGGCGACCATCAGAACAAGCCCGACGTCGGCGTCAACATCGCCCGGCAGTGGATCGACAACGAGAAGGTCGATGCGATCGCGGACACGCCGAACTCCGGCGTCGCGCTCGCGGTCAGCAACCTCGTCAAGGAAAAGAACGCGGTGCTGCTGAATTCCGGCGCCGCCTCCGCCGACCTCACCGGCAAGGCCTGCACGCCGAACACGGTCTCCTACACCTATGACACCTACATGCTGGCCAACGGCACCGGCAAGGCGCTGACCAAGGCCGGCGGCGACAGCTGGTTCTTCCTGACCGCGGATTACGCCTTCGGCCACGCGCTCGAACGCGACACCACGGCGGTCGTGACCGCCAACGGCGGCAAGGTGCTCGGCAGCGTCAAGCATCCGATCAACACCGCGGACTTCTCGTCCTTCCTGCTTCAGGCGCAGTCGTCCAAGGCCAAGGTCGTGGGCCTTGCCAATGCCGGCGGCGACACCACGAACTCGATCAAGCAGGCGGCCGAATTCGGCATCGTTTCTGCCGGCCAGAAGCTCGCGGCGCTGCTGCTGTTCATCAACGACGTGCATTCGCTGGGCCTGAAGACCGCCCAGGGCCTGACCTTCACCGAGTCGTTCTACTGGGACATGAACGACAAGACCCGGGAATGGTCCAAGCGCTTCTCGGCGCTCGCCAGCAAGAACGCGATGCCGTCGATGACGCAGGCCGGCAATTACGCGATGGTGCTGCATTATCTGAAGGCGATGGACGCGCTCGGCGGCAATCCGCACGATGGCGCCAAGGTCGTCGCCAAGATGAAGGAGCTGCCGACTGATGACCCGCTGTTCGGCAACGGCCCGCTGCGGCAGGACGGGCGCCGTCTCATCCCCGCTTACCTGTTCGAGGTGAAGAAGCCCGAGGAGTCGAAGGGACCGTGGGACTATTACAAGCAGATCGCCACGATCTCGGCGGAAGACGCGGCCAAGCCGCTCAAGGACAGCGATTGCCCGCTGGTGAAGAAGTAACCGCGTAGCGGTCATCCCGGGGCGATGCGAAGCATCGAACCCGGGATCTCGCGCGGCATTCTCCGCTGCCGTAGGGTGGGCAAAGCGAAGCGTGCCCACGACTTCTTGCTTCCATGAACCGCTGGTGGGCACGGCGCTGCGCGCCTTTGCCCACCCTACGAAACGGTCTTCGTTCCCAGCGTCCGCATTGCGATCACCACGCACACCACCATCAGCACTGCCGCCAGCAGGAACGGCGCGCCGGGCAGATGCAGCGGCGCGCTGACGCCGATGAAATAGGAAAAGGTCAGCGTGAACAGGAACGGGCCGACGAGCTGCGACACGCTCTGCACGCTCGCGGTCGCGCCCTGGAGCTGGCCCTGCTGATCGGGCGTGACCAGCCGCGTCATCAGCGCTTGCGAGGCGGCGCCCGAGATGCCCCACAGCGCCAGAATGGGAATGCCGATCCAGGACAGCGGCCCGGTCGGCGCAGCGCCGAGGACCATGAAGCCGAGCGCGCCACAACACAGGCCGAGCAGCAGCGCGTTGCGTTCACCGAGCACGCGCACGATGGGGCCGATCGCAAGCCCTTGCACCACCATGGCGCAGATGCCGACCATCGCCAGCGTCAACCCGACCGTCTTGGAATCCCAGCCGTAGCGATAGGTCGCGTAGAGCACGAAGGTCGAGGGCAGCACGACATGCGCGACCTGCGCGATGAAATTGACGACTGACAACGCGGCAAGCATCGCATTGGAGCGCAGCAGGCGGAGCGCACCGACCGGACTGGCGCTCCTCCAGCGGAACGGCGAGCGCTTGTCGGGCGCGAGAGATTCCGGCAGGACGAACAGCCCGTAGAGCGCGTTGGCGAAGCTGAGGGCCGCCGACGCCCAGAACGGCAGGCGCGGATCGATATCGCCGAGCAGGCCGCCCAGTGCTGGCCCCAGGATGAAGCCGGCGCCGAACGCAGCTCCAATCCGGCCGAACACCGCCGCGCGCCGCTCCGGCGGCGTGATGTCGGCGATATAGGCAAAGGCCGTCGAGATGCTCGCCGAGGTAATGCCGGAAATGACGCGGCCGACGAACAGCCACACCAGGGACGGCGCCAGCGCCATCAGCACGTAGTCGGCCGCGAGCCCGAAATTCGACAGCAGCACCACCGGCCGCCGCCCGAAACGATCCGACAGCGCCCCTAACAGCGGCGAGAACACGAACTGCATCAAGGCCCAGGCGGTGCCGAACAGGCCGAAAATGCGGGCCGCATGCGCGGTGTCGTTGTCGACGAAGCCCTCGATCAGCTTCGGCAGGATCGGCATGATCACGCCGAGCGCGAGCATGTCCAAGAGGATGGTGACGAAGATGAAGGCGACCGCGCCGCGCCGCGCCGGCACAGCACCTTGCGCCGTCGCCTCGCCGGCGCCCTCGTTCACGACGGGCGCTTGCGCTTGTGCGCGAAGGGATTGGCCTTCTCGCGCAGGGTAATGCGCACCGGCGTGCCCGGCAGCTCGAAGGTCTCGCGCATGGAATTGGTGAGGTAGCGCAAATAGGATTGCGGCACCGCGTCGGCGCGCGAGCAGAACAGCACGAAGCTCGGCGGCCGCGCCTTGTTCTGCGTGATGTAGTTCAGCTTCAGCCGGCGGCCCGACACCGCGGGCGGCGGATTGGCCTGGACCGCCTGCTCGAACCAGCGATTGAGCGCCGAGGTCGGCACGCGCCTGTTCCAGACCGCGTAGGCATCCTGGATCGCCTGCATCAGGCGGTCGATGCCCTCGCCCATCAGGCCGGAGACGGCGACGATCGGCACGCCCTTGACCTGCGGCAGCCAGTGATCGGCGTCGCGGCGGAGGCCCGAGATGGCACCGCCGCCCTTGGTCTCCATCAGGTCCCATTTGTTGACGGCCAGCACGACCGCCCGGCCCTCGCGCTCGATCAGATCGGCGATGCGCAGATCCTGCTCCTCGAAGCGGTTCTGCGAGTCCATCATCAGCACGACGACCTCGGCGAAGCGCACCGCGCGCAGCGCGTCCGCAACCGAGAGCTTCTCCAGCTTCTCCTCGATGCGCGAGCGCCGGCGGAGACCGGCAGTGTCGAAAACGCGGAAATCGCGCCCCTTCCAGTTGATCTCGACCGCGATGGAATCGCGCGTGGTGCCCGCTTCCGGGCTCGTGAGCAGGCGCTCCTCGCCGAGCAGATGGTTGATCAGCGTCGACTTGCCGGCGTTGGGCCGGCCGACGATGGCAACACGGATCGGGCGCGTCGCGGCCTCCTCCTCCGTGAGCGGCACGCCCTCGTCATGGTCCTCATCCTCGTCGACGGGCTCCGGCATCAGCTTGGCGAGCGCATCGTAGAGCTCGCCCATGCCCTCGCCATGCTCGGCGGAGATCTGGATGGGATCGCCGAGGCCAAGCGCGAATGATTCCATCGCGCCGGCATCGCCGTGCTTGCCCTCGCTCTTGTTGGCGACCAGCAGCACCGGCTTGTTGGCCTTGCGGGCGAAATCGGCAAAAGCGCGGTCGGTGGGCGTGAGGCCAACGCGGGCATCGATGACGAAGAACAGCGCGTCGGCGTGCGCGATCGCGGCCTCGGTCTGCTCCTGCATGCGCGCGGTCAGCGAGCCCTTGGCGCCCTCGTCGAGGCCCGCGGTATCGATGATGGTGAACTCGAGATCGCCGAGCCTCGCCTCACCCTCGCGGCGGTCGCGGGTGACGCCCGGCAGGTCGTCGACAAGCGCGAGCTTCTGTCCGACCAGGCGGTTGAACAGCGTCGATTTGCCGACATTGGGCCGGCCGATAATGGCAATCGTGAAGGACATCGGTCATTCGTGCGCTGCCGGGGCTGCGCCTGTCAATGCAGGTGAAATTATTAGCGCGAGAAGCTGCCGCTCGGCAGCGGCGCCGGGAAGCCGCCCTGCGTCTGCTGCTGCGTGGTCTGGGTCGGTTGCGCCTGCTGGACCGGCTGATCCGGCGGCGGCGCGGTGGTGCGCTTGCGGACGATCTTGTGCTTGGGCGGCGGAGCGGCCGTGGGCGGCGCCGCCTCCGGCTGGGCCTCGCCGTCGACTTCGCCGGCGGGCGCTTCAGCCGGCGCGACGGCTGCAGCGGCCGGCTGCCTTGTGTGCTTCGCCTTGGCTCCCTTCGCCGGCTTGGCCTCGGGCGGCGGCTCGGCGGGCAAAGCCGCGACAGCAGGTGCGTTCGGATCGGGCTGCTGCTGCTGCGCGCCCTTGTACATCTCCTTCGGGACGCCCTGCTCGAGGCCCGGCACCCCCTCCGGGAACACCGGCTTGCGGTCGCCCGGCAGCTTCTTCTTGGTGTCGAGGAAGTCGAGCATGTCGCTTGGATCGAAGCTGGAGCAGCCGCCCAGGACGCCCGTGAAGGCGATCAGGACAGCGGCTGCGATCAAGCGTGGCGTGCGGCGCATCGTGTGTCTCGTTTACGTCAGAGAACCGTCGTCAGCTGTTCTAGCTCAGCTCTTGGCGACGGGCGGAAGCAGGGCCTGGAGCGCCTCGGCGCGCGAACGCAGGCCGGGCGGTGTTTCGCCGTCCTCGGCGATCGCGTCGAGCCATTTGCGGGCCGCGGTCGTGTCGTTGTTGCGCCAGGCCGACAGCGCCAGCATCTCGCGGGCGCTGTGGCGGAAGGTGGAGTTGGACTTGGGCGCTGCAGAGGGCTCCAGCCGCTGCTGCATGTCGGCATAAGGCGCGCTGTCGAGCAGCAGGCCGGCGGCGCGGATCTTCGCCAGATCCTGCCACTCACCGCCCACGCCGCGGTCGGCAGCGATGTCGTCATACATTTTCGCGGCAGCCTTGGCGTCGCGGGGTGCAGCCTCGGCCGCGGCGCGCAGCCGCGCCAGGGTGCGATAGCCCGAAGGCGCCTTGGCGGCGAGCTCGGTGAAGGCAGCTTCCGCCTCGGCGTGCTTGCCCTGCTCGGACAGCTCGGCGGCCTTCTCGAACACGGCACCGGCCTCGGCGGCCTTCTTGGCCTCCAGATATTGGTAACCGCGCCAGCCACCGACAGCGGCCACGATCAGCACCATCAGGGCGATGAAGTAGATCGAATACTTGTCCCACAGCTTCTTGAGCTGCTCGCGACGTACTTCCTCGTCGACTTCGTCAAATAATTCAGACACTTATGCTAATCCCATGCCCGTCCGGGTGCGCGCGCCGAAGCGTCCGCGTCAGGAATCCCGTCCCCCACGTCGCGGCGAGGTACCCTAACGATATGGCGCTGGCAAGGCAAAGCGAGCCCAATCAAGGCGTTAACCACCCGGGAGAGCCCGGATGCCCTGCCCGGCTCAAGCGCCCAGGAGCTCCCGCAATTGCCGTTTCAGCACCTTGCCGTTGGCGTTACGCGGCAGCGGGTCTGCGGTGATCGCCATGGTCTCGGGAACCTTGTAGTCGGACAGCCGCTCCGCGCACCAGGCCCGCAGCGCCTCGCCGGCGACCGGCTGGCGCGTCACCACTACGGCGTGGACGCGTTCGCCCAGCACCGGGCAGGCCTTGGCGATGATCGCGCTCTCGACCACGGCGGGATGGCCGGCCAGCACGGATTCGACTTCGGCCGAATAGATCTTCAGGCCGCCGCGATTGATCATGTCCTTCTGCCGGTCGAACACGCGGACGAACCCGTCCGCATCGACCGAGCCGAGGTCGCCCGAGTGCCAGAAGCCCGCGGTAAAGCTCTCGGCTGTGGCCTTCGGGTTGTTCCAATAGCCCTTGATGACGGAGGCGCTCTGGATCCAGAGCTCGCCGATCTCGCCGCGCGGCAGCTCGCGGCCATCGCGATCCATCGCAACGATGCACGCGCCGGGGCACGGCAGTCCGACGCTGTCGATATGGCTCTCGGTCAGCTCGCCCGGCATGATCGTCGAGGGTGACGTCGTCTCGGTCGCGCCATAGCAGTTCATCAGCTTCAGACCCGGAATCTTCGCCTTGAGCTTCTCGATGGTGGCGACCGGCATCGGCGCGCCGCCAAAGCCGCCGATGCGCCAGCTCGACAGATCGTAGCCGTCGAAATCCGGCTGGAGCAGGCAGAGATTGTACATCGCCGGCACCATCACCGTGTAGGTGACGCGCTCGCGCGCGGCGAGCTTGAGATAATCGGCCGCCTTGAACTCCGGCATGATGATCAGCGCGCCGCCGCTGCGAATCATGGTCGTGATGTTGGCAACGACGCCGGTGACGTGGCCGAGCGGCACCGCGGCGATCGAGCGATCCGCTTGCGTCAATTGCAGGCAGGACACGAACACCATCGAGGAATGGACGATGTTGCAATGGGCCAGCATGGCGCCCTTCGGCTTGCCCGTGGTGCCCGAGGTGTAGAGGATCATCGCGGTGTCCTCCTCGCTGACCTCGACCGGCGCCTGCGCCGGGGCGTGGTCGGCGAGCGCGGCGACGCGCGAGCGGACCGGATCGTCGTCGACGGCGATACGGTGGATCAGATCGGGCACGTCCTGCGCATCGGGCAGCCGCTCAGCCAGCGATGCCTCGTGGATCAGGATCTTGGCGCCGCAATCGGCGAGCACATAGGCGATCTCCGGCTTCTGCTGGCGCGTGCTGAGCAGCACCGTGACCAGCCCTTCATGCGCGGCGGCAAACAGCAGCAGCGGAAATTCGATGCGGTTGCCGAGCAGGATCGCGACGCGATCGCCGCGCTGCAAGCCCAGCTTGCGAAAGCCCGAGGCGATCCGCCTTGCCTGCTCCCCGGCCTGCCGCCAGCTCAACCGGACATGGCCCGCGATCAAAGCCTCGCCGTCGCCATTGCCGACGCAGGCGTCCGCGATCATCGCCCACAGGCTCGCCGGCCGGTCGCAAAAGGCCGGCACCATTCGATCGCCGAACCGCGCCTCGAGCCGCATCGGCGGGATCTGAGATTGCGACCAGTCCATCTGAAATGCCCTCGGCTTGTAGTCTCGTCACCTTCCGCGCACGTAGATCCCGATCACGTCTTGTGCCGACCGGCTAGACGCCGATCACGGGAACGCCAATCACGACCGGATGGAACGCGAACGCCAGCGCGAGATAGGCGACGATGCCGACTGCGACGGCGATCAGGTCGTTGCTGACGCCACCGACCGGAATCGGCGGGCCGCCGGGGTCGGTGCGATGCTTCAGCGAAATGCGGTCATACACCGCCCAGCCCAGGAACGAGCCGAACAGGATGATGGAGCCGAGATCGCCGTTGGCCAAAAGATGCGCCGCCGCCCACAGCTTGATACCGGCCAGCATCGGATGCTTCAGCGTTGCGTAGATGCGGCCGCGCAAATAGGAAGCGACCACCATGATCACCGCGGGCAGCATCAAGGCGACCGTGATGTGCTTCATCGCTTTCGGCGGATACCAGACGTCGATCCACCCCGTCGCACGATAGTGCGCAAAGCCCCAGATGATCAGCGCGAGCCCCGCGAACGAGACCAGCGCGTAGAGGATCTTGTAAGTCCCCTCGCCCAGCTTCGCGATCGCCTGCGCGCGCGCGTCTCGTTTCGTTGTGAAAACATGGGTGGCAAAGAACAGCACCAGCCCCAGGATCATGACCAGCAGACCCACGACATCCTCCCCGCAAAAGCAGCCCCCGCCAATGGCGTATCATCGATTGCCCGGCGGTCGCAACTCTCACCCCTCATGGTGAGGAGGCGCGAAGCGCCGTCTCGAGCCATGCAGGCCCGGCCGTTGCAGCAGCAGGGCCATTCATCCTCGCGACCCGCGCAAACGCGCTCCTCAGGATGGGGAGCTGGAGCTATTTTCCCAGCTCGCGATTATCGACATAGCGGATCGCGATCGGGCGTCCTGCCAGCGCTCCGCCGAGCCCGCTGGTGAATTTCAGCGGCAGGCAGGCCTTCAGCGATGAATTGATGGCGTTGAGGTAAGTGGTTCGGGTTTCCGCGGGAACGCCTGCGGTTGCATATGTCAGACGCGGCGGGCCGACCAGGCCACCATCCCTGTTGAAGCTGAAGCGCACCGACATCTGCATGCCGGCGCGCGCATTGTCCGATGGCGGCGACCAGCAGCCGCGCAATTCCGCAAAGAGATCGCCGATGGTGTCGAGATCGTGATCAGGCTTCAGGTATTTGGCGCGATCGGCCTCGGATGGAATGCTCTGGATGGTGAGCTGGAGGTTCTGGCCGATGGGATAATCGATCTCGGGAATGCAGGGGCCGGGTTCGAGCGGGCTGCAATAGGACGGCGTGCAAGGCCGGCCATCGAGCACGCTGCAAGGCTCGTGCGCGAACGGGATCGGATTGATCTGCCGCGGCCGCGCGTCGGCCGTGGTCGTCGAGATCGCCAGAAGAACGAGAATGCCGCGCCACATGGAGTGAACTCGCAAGATCACACGATTTGAAGGTGGCATTGTCTCCGACAACGTCAAGGTTATCGCCGTTCACGTGCTTGCGTTTCGGGCACATTGTCGTCGTCCGGCTTGACCGGACGACCTAGTATTCCAGAGACGGCAGTGAGCATGCCGATGGAGCGCGGCGTACTGGATGCCCCGGTCGAGCCGGGGCATGACAGCAGTGGTGTGGCTACGAGCGCAGAGCAGCGCCCGCCTACCCCTTCTTCTTGACGTCCTTGACGTTGGTGAACTCGATGCCCTCGGCGCGCTCCTTGGTGTAGCCGAGATAGAACTCGTTCCTGGCGAGATAGACGGGATCACCGTCGACGTCGTCGGCGATGCTGGAGGTGTTGGCGGCGATGAAGGTGTCGAGCTTCTTGCGGTCCTCCGAGGAGACCCAGCGCGCCAGCTGGAACTCGCTGACCTCGAACTCGACCGGCAGCGAATATTCCGCCTCCAGCCGCGCCTTCAGAACGTCGAGCTGCAGCGCGCCGACCACGCCGACCAGCGCCGGGGCGCCGTCGCGTGGACGGAACACCTGCACCACGCCCTCTTCCGACATCTGCTGCAGCGCTTCCTTCAGCTTTTTCGCCTTCATCGCGTCGGTGAGACGGACGCGGCGAACGATTTCCGGCGCAAAGCTCGGCACGCCCACGAAGTTGAAATCCTCACCCTCGGTCAAGGTGTCGCCGATGCGCAGCGTGCCGTGATTGGGAATGCCGACGACGTCGCCGGCGAAGGCTTCGTCCGCGACCGAGCGGTCCTGGGCGAAGAAGAATTGCGGGCTCGACAGCGGCATGCTCTTGCCGGTGCGCACCAGCTTGGCCTTCATGCCGCGGCTGAGCTTGCCCGAGCAGAGGCGCGCAAATGCGATGCGGTCGCGGTGGTTCGGATCCATGTTGGCCTGGATCTTGAACACGAAGGCGCTCATGCGTGGATCGGTCGCCTCGACCTTGCGCTGGTCGCTGTCCTGCGCGCGCGGCTCGGGCGCGAACTTGCCGAGACCTTCCAGCAAATCGCCGACGCCGAAGTTGCGCAGCGCGCTGCCGAAATAGACCGGCGTCAGATGGCCCTCGCGGAACGCCTCGAGCTCGAACGGCTTTGAAGCCTCGGTGACGAGCTCGAGCTCGTCCTTCACCGCGGAGACGTCGAGATTGGCATTGAGCTTCGTCAGCTCCTCGATCGCGATCTGCTGCGCCGCGCCCGTCTTGGCGCCGCCGCCTTCGAGCAGGCGCACGCCGCCATTGACGACGTCATAGGTGCCGAGGAAGTCGCGGCCGCGGCCGACCGGCCAGGTCATCGGCGTGGTGTCGAGCGCCAGCGTCTTCTCGATCTCGTCGAGCAGCTCGAACACGTCGCGGCTCTCGCGGTCCATCTTGTTGATGAAGGTGATGATCGGGATGTCCCGAAGACGGCACACCTCGAACAGCTTTCGGGTGCGCGCCTCGATGCCCTTGGCGGCGTCGATCACCATCACGGCGGAATCGACCGCCGTGAGGGTGCGATAGGTGTCTTCCGAAAAGTCCTCGTGGCCCGGCGTGTCCAACAGGTTGAACACGAGGCCTTCGAACTCGAAGGTCATCACCGAGGTCACGACCGAGATGCCGCGCTCGCGCTCGATCTTCATCCAGTCCGAGCGCGTGTTGCGCCGCTCGCCCTTGGCCTTGACCTGGCCGGCGAGATTGATGGCGCCGCCGAACAGCAGCAGCTTCTCGGTCAGGGTGGTCTTGCCGGCGTCAGGATGGGAGATGATCGCAAAGGTCCGCCGCCGCGCCACTTCGGCGGCAAGCGGGGAACGGGCCGGCGATTCGGCAGTGGTGGTGGCGATGTCGGACATGGCCGGAGCGTTTGGCAGGGAAAATGGGCCTGATCAAGCCTGATCTGGTGATTGCGGAGCCCTCCGGCCAGCCCCATATGGCGCGGGAGGGAGGACGCCCTTCCTGCTCACCAGCATAACACCGCGGGGACGACCCTGCCTTGAACGGAGGGTCGTCATGGCCTGGAGCATCCTGTTCGTCGCCGGCCTCCTCGAAATCACCTGGGCCATCGGCCTGAAATATACCGAGGGCTTCTCGCGGCTCGTTCCCTCCGTCGTCACGCTCGCGGCCATGGCCGGCAGCGTCATCCTGCTCGGCCTTGCCCTCAAATCGCTGCCCGTGGGAACCGCCTATGCGGTCTGGACCGGCATCGGCGCGGTCGGTACCGCGACGCTGGGCATCATCCTGTTCGGCGAGCCGGCCACGGCCCTCCGTCTTGCCAGCATCGGCCTGATCGTCGCCGGGATCGTCGGGCTGAAGCTCGTTACCTGACGAAGAGCTGGACCGCCCACCAGGTCAGCGCCGCGACGATGGCCGAGGCCGGGATCGTGATCACCCAGGCATAGACGATCGAGCTGGCCACGTTCCAGCGCACCGCCGAGACGCGGCGGGCGGCGCCGACGCCGACGATTGCGCCGGTAATGGTGTGCGTGGTCGAGACGGGAACCCCGAGATAGGTCGCCATGAACAAGGTCGCGGCGCCGCCGGTCTCGGCGCAAAAGCCCTGCATCGGCGTCAATTTCGTGATGCGCAGGCCCATGGTGCGGACGATGCGCCAGCCGCCCATCAGCGTGCCCAGCGCCATCGCCGCCTGACAGGACAGCACCACCCAGAACGGCACCGAAAAGTCGCTGCCGAGATGGCCCTGTGAATACAGCAGCACCGCGATGATACCCATGGTCTTCTGCGCGTCGTTGCCGCCATGGCCGAGCGAATAAAGCGAGGCGGAGGCAAATTGCAGGATGCGAAAGGCGCGATCGACCGCAAACGGCGTCGAGCGCACCGAGGCCCATGACACGATCGCCACCAGCATCATTGCGAGCAAAAAGCCGACCAGCGGCGACAGCACGATCGCCAGCACCGTCTTGGTCAATCCGCCCCATACCGCCGCGGAGATCCCGGCCTTTGCCATGCCGCCGCCGACGAGGCCGCCGATCAGCGCATGCGACGACGAGGACGGGATGCCCAGCGCCCAGGTCACGAGGTTCCAGACGATGGCGCCGACCAGCGCCGCGAAAATCACCTGGGCATCGACGATCGCGGGATCGATGATGCCGGTGCCGATGGTCTGGGCGACGTGCAGCCCGAACACCATGAAGGCGACGAAATTGAAGAACGCAGCCCAGAACACCGCGAATTGCGGCCGCAGCACCCGGGTCGAGACGATGGTCGCGATCGAATTGGCGGCGTCGTGCAGGCCGTTCAGGAAGTCGAACAGCAGCGCGACGGCGATCAAGCCGACCAGGACGGGAAGACCCAACGCGGCATCCACGGCAACCCCGCCCTAAACCTGTTCGATGACGATACTGTTGATCTCGTTCGCGACGTCGTCGAAGCGATCGGCCACCTTCTCGAGGTGGTCGTAGATCTCGACGCCGACGATGAAGTCCATCGCGCTACCATCGCGATGCTTGAGAAACAGCTCCTTCAGCCCGATGTCATGGAGATCGTCGACGCGGCCCTCCAGCTTGCCGAGCTCTTCCGTGATGGCGGTCAGCATGGCCACGTTGGGGCCGATCGACTGCATCAGCGGCAGCGCACGGCCGACCAGATTGGCGCATTCGATCAGAAGTCCGCCGATCTCACGCATCGGCGGCTCGAAGCTGCGGACCTCGAACAGCATCACGGCCTTGGCCGTCTGCTGCATCTGGTCGATGGCGTCGTCCATCGACGTGATGAGGTTCTTGATATCGCCACGGTCGAACGGGGTGATGAAGGTGCGGCGCACCGCCGTCAGCACTTCACGGGTGATGTTGTCAGCGTCGTTCTCGAACTGGTTGACGCGCTGGCAATAGACCGGCGTCTCCTCGCCCCCGTTCAGCATGCCCTGCAGCGCGATCGAGCCCTGAATCACCGTCTGGGCATGGCGGTCGAACAGGTCGAAGAACCGTTCTTCCTTGGGCAGGAACGCGCGAAACCATCGCATCATGGGGAGTGGCTACCGGTTGGAAATGGCCCGGCCCGAATGGGCCGTCATGAAACTGTCATAGACCATTTTCGATCCGCGTGCGTGACATCTCACGCCCGCGGAGCCGGATCATCCACCGGATTGTCGTTCCGTCAAAAAAGCAGCGACATCAATTACTTATAGCGATCGCCGGAAGTAATGGGCGATTTCGCCGATGACGCCGCGTCGGAAGGTGAGCACGCAGATCACGAAGATCGAGCCCTGGATCACCGTCACCCACTGGCCGAAGCCGGCGAGGTATTGCTGCATGGCGATGATCACGAAGGCGCCGACGACGGGCCCGAAGATGGTGCCGAGGCCGCCGACCAGCGTCATCAGCACGACTTCACCGGACATCGACCAATGCACGTCGGTGAGCGAGGCGTTTTGCGCCACGAACACCTTCAGCGCACCGGCAAAACCGGCCAGCGTGCCGGACAGGACGAACGCCAGGAACTTGTACTGGTCGGTCCGATAGCCGAGCGAAATCGCGCGCGGCTCGTTCTCACGGATCGCCTTCAGCACCTCGCCGAACGGCGAGTTGATGATGCGGAAGATCAAGAGGAAGCCGGCGAGGAACCCGACCAGCACGACGTAGTAGAGCACCGTCGGCTTGGACAGATCGAACACGCCGAACATGTGTCCCTGCGGGATGCCCTGGATGCCGTCCTCACCGTGGGTGAACGGAGCCTGGAGGTAGATGAAGTACAGCAGCTGCGACAGCGCCAGCGTGATCATCGAGAAATAGATGCCCTGGCGACGGATCGAGATGTAGCCGGTGATGATCGAGAGCACGAACGCTGCGGCGATGCCGACGAGGATGCCGAGCTCTGGCGGCAGCGCCCACACCTTCAGCGCATGCGCGCTGCAATAGCCGGCGGTTCCCAAGAACATCGCGTGACCGAACGACAGCAGGCCGCCATAGCCGATCAAGAGGTTGAAGGCGCAGGCGAGCAGCGCGAAGCACAGCGCCTGCATCACGAAGAACGGGTAGACGCCCGTGAATGGCACCGAGGCCAGCAGCAGCGCCATCACCACGAAAACGATCATCTCGTCGCGCATCGCCCGCGGGGTTGCCGGCAGCGTATCGTCCGTCAGGGTTGTCATATCAGGCCGCCCTTCCCGTCAGTCCCGTTGGCTTCACCAAGAGCACCAGCACCATCAGCACGAACACGACGGTGTTGGAGGCCTCAGGGTAGAAATACTTGGTCAGGCCCTCGATCACACCGAGCGCGAAGCCGGTGATGATGGAGCCCATGATCGAACCCATGCCGCCGATCACGACCACCGCGAACACGACGATGATGAGGTCGGCGCCCATCAGGGGCCGGACCTGGTTGATCGGCGCCGAAAGCACGCCGGCCAGCGCGGCAAGGCCGACGCCGAGGCCATAGGTGAGCGTGATCATGCGCGGCACGTTGATACCGAAGGCGCGCACCAGCGTCGGGTTTTCGGTGGCGGCGCGCAGGTAGGCGCCGAGCTGCGTCTTCTCGATCAGGAACCAGGTCGCCAGACACACGACCAGCGAGAACACGACGACCCAGCCGCGATAGATCGGCAGGAACATGAAGCCGAGATTCATGCCGCCCTTGAGCTGGTCCGGAATCGCGTAAGGCAGGCCGGAGGAGCCGAAATAGTTCTGGAACACGCCCTGCACGATCAGCGCGATGCCGAAGGTCAGGAGCAGGCCGTAGAGGTGATCCAGCCCAGTCAGCCATTGCAGCATGGTCCGCTCGAGGATCATGCCGAAGATGCCGACGATAATGGGCGCAAACAGCAGCGCCCACCAGTAGTTGATGCCGCCAAGGTTCAGGAGGAAATAGGCGACGAAGGCGCCCATCATGTAGAGCGCGCCATGGGCGAAATTGATGATGTTGAGCATGCCGAAGATCACGGCAAGCCCGAGACTGAGCAGCGCGTAGAACGAGCCGTTGATCAGTCCCACCAGTAGCTGAGCGTATAGAGCCTGCATCGATCCCGTACCCGATCCCTTCGGCGTTCCCTTGAAAGTCGCCCGCAAGCTCTAGAGGCCTGCGGGCCGTTGTCTTACTTCTTCAACAGCGCGCACTTGCTTTCGGACAGCGGTGTGAAGGCCTGGTCGCCCGGCACCGTGCCGACCAGCTTGTAGAAGTCCCACGGCCCCTTGGACTCCGAGGGCTTCTTCACCTCGAACAGGTAGGCGCTGTGGATGGTGCGGCCGTTGGGCTGGATCTCGCCCTTGCCGAACAGATCGTCCTCCGTCGGCATCGACTTCATCTTGTCCACGACCTTGACGCCGTCATGCGGATTGCCGCCGAGCGCTTCGAGCGCCTTCAGGTAGTGACGCACGCCGGCATAGACGCCGGCCTGCACCATGGTCGGCATCGCGCCGTTCTTCATCTTCTCGCCAAAGCGCTTCGAGAACGCCCGGGTCTGGTCGTTCATGTCCCAGTAGAACGTCTCGGTGAAGTTGAGGCCTTGCGCCGTCTCCAGCCCGATCGCCTTGACGTCGGTGAGGAAGAGCAGGAGCGCCGCGAGCTTCTGGCCGCCCTTGCCGATGCCGAACTCCGCCGCCTGCTTGATCGTGTTGGTGGTGTCGCCGCCGGCATTGGCAAGACCGATGACCTTGGCCTTGGACGCCTGCGCCTGCAGCAGGAAGGAGGAGAAGTCCGGCGTGTTCAGCGGATGCTTGACGCCGCCGATCACCTTGCCGCCGTTGGCGGTGACCACCGCGCTGGTATCGCGCTCGAGTGCGGCGCCGAAGGCATAGTCCGCGGTCAGGAAGAACCAGCTGTCGCCGCCCGCCTTGACCAGCGCCTGGCCGGTGGTGTGGGCCAGCATGTAGGTGTCGTAGGTCCAGTGCACGGTGTTGGGCGAGCACTGCGCGTTGGTGAGATCGGAGGTCGCGGCGCCCGAGTTGATGTAGACGCCGTTCTTTTCCTTGATGACATTGTTGACGGCGAGCGCCACGCCCGAATTCGGCACGTCGACGATGATGTCGACCTTGTCGACATCGAACCACTGCCGCGCGATCGCGGTGCCGATGTCGGGCTTGTTCTGGTGATCGCCGGAGATGATGTCGATCTTCCAGCCCTTCGCGGCCAGGCCGGAATCCTCAACGGCCATCTGGGCGGCGAGCGTCGAGCCGGGTCCGCCGAGATCGGCATAGAGACCGGACTGATCGGACAGCGCGCCGATCTTGACGGTCTTGTCCTGCGCGGACGCGACGCCCGTGACGGCGAAGGTGAGCGCGGTGGTCAGCAGCAACGATGCAATCGACTTCGTCTTCATGCAACTTTCCTTTTGAATTTTCTCGTTGGCAGTTCTTCTGTCTGAGCTCGATTGTCCCGAAAAGCCGCCACACGGATTACGATAGCGCGGCCCGCCGGTTTCAGATCATGCTCTAGACACCCAAATAGGTGTGGAGCTTGTCCATGTTGGCGGCAAGCTCGGCATTGGAAAACCCGTCAATGATCTTGCCGTGCTCGACCACGTAGTAACGGTCGGCGACGGTGGATGCGAAGCGGAAATTCTGCTCGACCAGGAGGATCGTGAAACCTTCCTTCTTGAGCCGCGCGATGGTGTGGCCAATCTGCTGGATGATGACGGGGGCAAGGCCCTCGGTCGGCTCGTCCAGCATCAGGAAGCTCGCGCCGGTGCGCAGGATGCGCGCGATCGCCAGCATCTGCTGCTCGCCTCCCGACAGCTTGGTGCCCTGGCTGTTGAGCCGCTCCTTCAGGTTCGGGAACAACTCGAAGATCTGCTCGAGCGGCAATCCGCCCTCACGGACCACCGGCGGCAGCATCAAATTCTCGCGCACGTCGAGGCTGGAGAATATGCCCCGCTCCTCCGGGCAGAACGCGATGCCACTGCGCGCGATCTTGTCGGAGGTCGCGCGGATGATCTCCTGGTTGTTGAACTTCACCGACCCGGCACGCTTGCCGATGATGCCCATGATCGACTTCAGCGTGGTCGTCTTGCCGGCGCCGTTGCGCCCGAGCAGGGTGACGACCTCGCCCGCATTCACGTCGAAGTTGATCCCGTGCAGGATGTGGGACTCGCCGTACCATGCTTCGAGGTTGCGGACTTGAAGGATGTTTCCGCCGGTCGCGGCCTTGGCCGGAGCCTCGGCGATCGCAGTATCAGGCATGACCGGCTCCCAGATAGGCTTCCTTGACGCGCTCGTCCTTGGTGAGCTCCGAGTAGTGGCCCTGCGCCAGCACCTGCCCGCGCGTCAGCACGGTGATGATGTCCGAGAGGTTGGCCACGACGCTCAGATTATGCTCGACCATCAGGATGGTATATTTGGCGGAGATGCGCTTGATCAGCGCCGCGATCTTGTCGATGTCCTCGTGGCCCATACCGGCCATCGGCTCGTCCAGCAGCATCATCTCAGGGTCGAGCGCGAGCGTCGTTGCGATCTCGAGTGCACGCTTGCGTCCATAGGGCATCTCGACCGCGGGCGTGTTGGCGAATTCGCTGAGCCCGACGTCGCTCAAGAGCTCGCGCGCGCGATCGTTGAAGTGATTCAGCACCGACTTGGAGCGCCAAAAATCGAACGATGAGCCGTGCTGGCGCTGAAGCGCGACACGCACGTTCTCCTGCGCGGTGAGATGCGGAAACACCGCCGAAATCTGGAACGAACGAACAAGTCCCATCCGAGCCACGTCGGCGGGCGCCATCGCGGTAATGTCCTGCCCCTTGTACAGGATTTTTCCGGCAGACGGTTTGAGGAACTTGGTCAGAAGATTGAAGCAGGTGGTCTTGCCGGCCCCGTTCGGGCCAATCAACGCATGAATGCTTCCACGGCGAACCTTGAGCGCAACGTCGCGGACGGCGAAGAAGCCCGCGAACTCCTTGGTCAAGCCTTCCGTTTCGAGAATAAACTCATCGGCCAAACAGATTTCCCCCTGCCCGCGCCAGCTGCGTGGCTGTGCTTGTTGCTTCGACTTTCCGGATCAAGTCCTTGGAGCCTGTCCGGAACGCCATCTCCGGGCGCGGAATATGCCGGAGGTGACGGGGGTTAGGCAAGGCGGAAAGCTGAGCAGATCAGGCCTCCGGCTGGGATACAAATGCTCCCTTAGTCGGAGGTGTTGATGTCGTGCCTGCCCGGCCTCCCGGTTCGCGAAGACACCGGTCGTCAAGTCGTCGTTAACGGTCTTTCGTTCCGGGCGCCAGCCTTCATCAAAAATTTTCCCGCAAGCGCGATCATGCGCGGGTTTTGATGGTCTGGGAATATTGTCTTGGATTTCACCAGCGCCGCTCCGTCCGTCGTCAAGTCGATCAGGCAACGTGATCTCCTGAACACGTGGCTGCGACTTTATGCGCGCGAGCAGATCGCACCGGCGGTCTGGGAATATCAGCCTGCACGGCTCGAGGAAGAGCTGTCCGATCTCATCTATTATACGGTGGACGCTTCGACGCCGGTACCACGGCTCACCATCCAGAGCGAAAACACGCGCATCTCGCGCGCTTATGGACATACCGGCAAGGGCGTGCTGCTCGACGATTATCTCGGGCCGCGACTCGGGCCCTACGTGATGCCGATCTATTACGAATGCGTGGCGCGCGGGCTGCCCGTCTACAGCGTTGCCGACGTCGACGACATCTACGGGCGCATGGTCGCTTATGAACGGCTGCTGTTGCCCTTCCAGACCGACGGCAAGGTCTGTCACGTCATCGCCTCGGTCAAGACCTTCTGCGAGGACGGCGGCTTCGAGATCAAGAATCTGATGCGCGGAAATGACGCGCTACCGCGTACGAAGCTGCGCGCCGTGATCGATCAGGAGCTGTTTCATCGAGCGCCTGGCCGCATTGCGGCGGCCGAAATCGTCGAGTTTGCGGACCAGCCGGATGCCGGCATCCCCACCGAGATCATCGAGCTGAACTAAAGCGCGACGAGATCCGGATGAAGCGTCACCGCGACTTGGCGCCGACTTCCTTGGCATAGATGTCCGGCTTGAAGCCAACCAGCAGCTTGCCGCCGATCTCCAGCACAGGTCGCTTGATCATCGATGGTTGCGCTAGCATCAAGGCCAGCGCCTTCTTCTCGGTGACGCCTTCCTTGTCGGCATCGGGCAGCTTCTTGAAGGTCGTGCCGGCGCGGTTGAGCAGCGTCTCCCAGCCGACCTTGTCGCTCCACTGCTTGAGCTTGTCCTTCTCCACGCCCGCCGTCTTGTAGTCGTGGAATTCATAGGCGACTCCATGCGTGTCGAGCCAGGCGCGCGCCTTCTTCATGGTGTCGCAGTTCTTGATGCCGTAGATGATGTTGGGCAAGACCAGTTCCTCGCGCATGCGTGGTGCTTCGGCTGTGGCGTTGTACGAAACTCCGCTTCGCGCGACAATGTTGCGAACGACGCCAACTCGCCGAACGGACATCCCATGCACATCACGCACGACCCCGCGGCCGCCGCCGCGCCGACCATCGACTTCAACAGCTTCCTCGCGGTCGATATCCGCGTCGGCACGATCGTCGATGCCAAGCCGTTCCCCGAGGCGCGCAAGCCGGCATTTCGGCTGTGGATCGACTTCGGACCCGCGATCGGCGTGCGCAAGAGCTCGGCGCAGATCACCGAAAACCATCCGCTGGAGACGCTGGTGGGGCAACAGGTCGCGGCCGTCGTCAATTTCCCGCCGCGCCAGATCGGACCTGTCGTCTCGGAAGTGCTGACGCTCGGCTTCCCCGACGCCGACGGCAAGGTCGTGCTGGCGCAGCCGAGCAAGCCCGTTCCGAACGGCGGACGGCTGTTCTAGCCGCGAGAGCGCGCGCAGTCGCCTCCGTCGACCCGCTTGCAATCCTGCTCCTTCCCGGCCGAAGCCGGCTGGACTTGACCAAAATCCTCTTGCGCAATAAAAAGTGACTGACTGGTCGTTTTTTATTTTGATCGACGTGTGACGCCTCCAACGGAAGCCAACAGAAAAACGATCATCCTGTCAGTTATTTAGGGACGGCCCAATGCCCAAGATCAGCGACAAGCAGCGGGAAAGCCGGCGCCAGCAGATCCTCGAAGCCGCCCTCGCCTGTTTCGCCGAGGACGGCTTTCACCAGACCGGCATGGCCGACATCGTCAAGCGATCCGGCTTGAGCCACGGCGCCGTTTATCTCTACTTCCAGAGCAAGGACGATCTGATCGAGGCGCTCGCCGACGACCGGCATCGGCGCGAAGGCGTGCTCAACTCGGTTGCGCAGGGGTCGGGCGACCCGATCGAAGGACTTCACGCCTTGGTGCGCGTCTACGCACAATGGCTCACCGATCCCGCCGGCGAAGCGCGCCGCCGTGTCGGCATCCATGGCTGGGCCGAGGCCCTGCGCAACCGCCGCGTCCGCAACAGCGTGGTCGAAGGCATCGACATGCCGCGCGCATTGATCGTCGCGCTGGTCGAGCGCGGCCAGCATGACGGCCTCATCAAGCGCGATCTCGGCGCGGAGGCCATCGCGCGGGTGCTGATCGCGATCTTCCAGGGCTTTGTGCTGCAGAAGTGCTGGGGCGAGGATATCGACGTCGAGGCCTGCATGGCAGCTGTAGCCGTCGTGATCGAAGGGTTTCGCACGGCGAAACCCGACGTCAGGCGACGAGCCAGGATGTAGGCCATGCCTTGGCTTCACGACCTCCTCGCCGGTACCGGAGTCGGCCTGGTCGCCGGGCTGGCATCGGGCTTCACGGGCACGAGCCCGGGCGGCGGCCTCGTGATCTTCTCGGTGCTGCTGCTCGGAGCCGAGCAACATGTTGCCCAGGGCACCTCGCTGATCGCTCAGATTCCTCCGACGGGTCTCGCCGGCATCCGCCGCTATTGGCAAAGCGGCAATCGCAGCCCCCTGCCCTGGATCATCTGGATCGGCTTGGGATTTGTGATCGGCGGCGCCGGCGGCGGCTATGCGGCAACCGCGGTTTCCGACGTCGTCCTGCAATGGACCTATGTCGTCTATCTGGTCGTGCTGATCGCGCTGTTGATCCTGCGCCGCGACCGCAAGGACGGGAGCTTTGAAGCCGGCGCCCGCGATGACCTTCACTGGCTGCCGCTGCTCCTGATCGGCACGGTTGCAGGCTTTTCCTCCGGCTTCATGGGTATTGGCGGCGGCCTTGCGATCACCGTCGGCCTCGCCGCCGGACTTCGCGTGCCGCAACATCAGGCGCAGCTCGTCAGTCTCGTCTTTTCGGTGATCCCAACCAACCTTCCGCCGGCCTGGATCTACTGGAGCAAGGGCCTCATGGTGGGGTGGCCGGCGGTCATCGGCATACTCGCCGGCCTCTGGATCGGCACCGACCTCGGTGCACGCATGGCCAACGGCGTGAGCAGATCGGTGCTGCGCCGGGCCATGATCGCGCTCGTCTCGCTGATGGCGGCCTACATGACCTACAAGGCGCTGACCTGAGCTTACGGCCGCTGCGGAATGTTCAGCCCGCGCTGCACCGCCGGGCGCGCAAGCCCCCGTTCGAGCCACGCACCGACCGACTTGAACCGGGTGAACTCGACGAGATCGCCGGCACCATAGAAGCCGATGAGATTGCGCACCCAGCCGAGCATGGAGATGTCGGCGATGGTGTAGTCGTCATCCATGAACCACTGCCGGCTGGAAAGATGCGTGTCCATCACGCCGAGCAGGCGCCTGGCTTCGGCGACGTAGCGGTCGCGGGGCCGCTTGTCCTCGAAATCCTTGCCGGCGAATTTGTGGAAGAAGCCGACCTGACCAAACATCGGCCCGACGCCGCCCATCTGGAAGTGAAGCCATTGCAGCGTCTGATAGCGGCGCGCGGCATCCTCCGGCAGGAACTTGCCGGTCTTCTCCGCGAGGTATTGCAGGATCGCCCCGGACTCGAACAGCGGCAAAGGCCGACCGCCGGGACCGTTGGGATCGAGGATCGCCGGAATCTTGCCGTTCGGGTTGAGCGAGACGAACTCGGGGGTCTTCTGATCGTCCTTGCCGAAATCGACCAGATGGACCTCGTAGGGCAACCCGGTCTCCTCCAGCATGATCGAGACCTTGACGCCGTTCGGCGTCGGCAGCGAGTAGAGCTGAAGCAGCTCGGGATGCTTGGCAGGCCAACGCCTGGTGATGGGGAAAGCGGACAGATCAGACATCGGCGCTCCGGCTGCGTTCGTGAGATGCCGCCTAATCTAGGCTGGCGAACGAACGGCGCAAGGCCGAACCGTCACCGCTACAGTCGTTTCAGCACATGGCTGGTGGCGAACACCGCGTCGCGCTGCGCGCGTTGCTCGATGAAGAGCTGGCCGGTGATGAGCAGTGCTCCGGTGAAGACGAGCGCGAGCATCGCGGTCGCGAACTGACTGACATCATTCATCGCACGAGCTTCTCTGTCCTGTTGTTCGAACGGGGAACGCAGATCGGCCGTCGGCAGTTCCTGCAAGCTTCAAATAAATTGCCTCTTTTTCCCGACAGGAGGCCGGCAATCCCGGGATCAGTAGTTGATCTCCATTCGCAGCCCGCGCGGATCGATCTCCCCGCCGCCGACCCGTTCGTTACTGTCGCGGGCTGCGACCGCGCAAGCACAGGCGTCGATGAGGTCGTGGCGGCCGATGCCGGTGCCGTGGCGAAGCGTCAGCCATCGCTCGACGCTGGTGAAGCCGCGATCTCTCAGCAGCGCGATGCGCTGCTCGCGGCCCCGCAGTGATGTCTTCGGCTCGAGCCGCACCTGCCGCGCGAGTTTCCAGAAGATCAATTCCGGATGCGCTTCGCCGATCGTCGCTTGCCGCTCCGGCGTCATGATCTCGTCGACCTCTCGCAGCTTGTCCCTGATATTCCAGAGCTGCGCGGACACGCCCCTGCCCTTGCCTTCATGGTCCCAGTAGTGGCGATTGGCCGCCGCCATGTCAGGGAATGTCCAGAGGTCGCGCCGCGCACCAAGAAACACCGCAGGGCCGACCAGCGCGCGCGCCCGCAGATCGCACTCACGATAACCGCCTGGATTCAATCCGATCGGCATGTCGATCATCGCGCGCGCGTGCGGCATCGCGAGCAGACGAGTCAGGCCCGGTGAATAATCGAAGCCGTGATCGCCGCGTTCGTCGATCCAGGCTGCGACCCATCCGAAGCGAAATCCGTCGAGACCGAGATAGGTCGGCACGTCATGCATCCGTCATTTTCAAATTTCCACTCGCGCCTCGCTTGACATCCGCAAGTTGCGGGCGTATGTCCCGCGCCCTCGCAAACACTTCCGTTTGCGACAAGCACCATGAACCGAGCGATGTCACTCCGCTACGAAAGAATTGTCAGCATGCCGAATAGCTCCAAGCTATTCGATTGCGCATGCCCGGCTCATGGGAGCGATCTTGCCTGACCGCAAGATCGACAGTCCGCTTCTCACGGACCCTCCCGAGCCTGCCGCTCCGGAGGGTTTTTTGTTGCCCGCCGCGCGGCCCCATCGAACGACCCGGCCACGGCCGGAACGAGAGACCCGGATCTCGGGGCTCGCGCTGGGAAGGCGCGTGCCCAAGCGCGCGGGGCCTGCCGGAGGGAACGAGGCGATGAGCCGGACACCGATGGCAGAGCGAATCCACGAGGGTTCGCCAAGTGCGGCGCGTCGACAGCGCCGCGATAGATCTTTGTAACTCGGTTTGCCGCGAATGATCGCGGCTCAACCGACGCTGGTGGTGAAGATCTCGGATACTTCCTCCACGGTAAAGCGGGTATGCCTCCCGCCTTTGACACACGCACCGGGATGCGGCCTCGGAAAAGGTACGCACGCGGCCCGGCGCAGGGTCTGCTCGCAAGAGCGCGCCCTGTGTTGTCGTCACTGAAAGCCGATATCGCCCGTTCCCCAGCGTACCCATCAACGGCCGATGCGAAAGCACCGGCCTGGCGGTGGTGAAGATAGCTGTTACTTCACGGTAAAGGCGCGAGAGCGTCGAGCAGGTTCGACCCCTGCGCGCCGAAAGGCGGATGGCCCGCAAGGGCAGCAACAGCATCGCTCGTTCCCCGCCAACTCCATCACGGTCCGTGGTGAAGATTTCTGTTACTTCGCCTATCACGCGAGAGGTCGCGGGTTCGAATCCCGTCCGGTGTACCATGCACCGGTAGCTCAGTGGCCAGAGCGCTTTCCGGCAAGCTGTCGCTTGCCGGGTCTCAGAATCGCTTGTTCCCGGATCGTGTCCCCTTAGCCACCGCCGGTGGTGAAGAGCGCTGTTACTTCGTGAATCACACTGTCGAAGGTTCGACTCCTTCCGGACGCAAGTCCGTAGCTCAGCGGTAGAGCATGTGGAGCCCCTCGTGGGCAGAGCAGCCTCGCCTGTTCCCCGGCACCCGTTTCCCGTCCCATCAACCCAAGAGGAGGCCGTCATGGTCAGGCTCAACAAGATCGTTCGCGCCTTCACGCGTGAGGGCTCCCGTGCCGTTCGCTTCACGCCCGAAATGGAGCTGAAGCGCGCGCTGATGAACTGCCTCCTGTGGGAGGACCAGTTCTACGAGGACGGCGTTTCCATCGCCGACCGCATCAAGGCGCTCGTGCCCAAGGTCGCCCCTGCGCGCGTGGCGCAGCTTGCGATCGAGGCGCGCGAGGTGATGAAGCTGCGGCACGCGCCGCTGCTCGTCATCCGCGAGATGGCGCGGAGCGAAAAGCACCGCGCGCTCGTGGCCGACACGCTCGCCCAGGTGATCCAGCGCCCCGACGAGATGACGGAGCTGCTCGCGATCTACTGGGCGGATGCGCTCGGCCCCATGCAGCAGCGCAAGCGTCAGCCGGTCTCCGCGCAGGTCAAGAAGGGTCTTGCCCGCGCGCTGACCAAGTTCGACGCCTACCAGCTCGCCAAGTGGGACCGCGACGGCGCGGTGCGGATCAGGGACGTGCTGTTCCTGGTCCACGCCAAGCCGAAGGACGCCGACCAGGCCAAGGTGTGGAAGCAGCTTGTCGATGGCGAGCTCGCCTCCCCCGACACCTGGGAGGTTTCGCTCTCGGCCGGCAAGAACAAGCGCGAGACGTTCGAGCGGCTGATCGCCGAGCGCAAGCTCGGCGGCCTGGCGCTGCTGCGCAACCTGCGGCTGATGCAGACTGCGCAGGTGCCGCGCGAGACCATCGCAGGCGCGATCGAGGCGATGCGGACGGATCGTATCCTTCCCTATCGCTTCATCACGGCGGCGCGCTATGCGCCGGACTTCGAGCCCGAGCTCGAGGCTGCGATGCTCAAGTCGGTCAAGGACCACGTGCGGCTCCCGGGCCGGACGCGGCTCCTGATCGACGTGTCGGGCTCGATGTTCGCAACCCTCTCCGCGCAGTCGGAAATGACGCGCGCGGAGGCGGCGTGTGGCCTTGCCATTCTCGCCCGCGAGATCTGCGACGAGGTCGAGATCTTCACCTTCAGCGACAAGTTGGTGAAGGTCCCTCCCCGCCGTGGTTTCGCGCTGCGGGATGCGATCATCAACTCGCAGGCCCATAGCGGGACCTGGCTCGGCAAGGCGGTGGGGGAGATCGACCGCAAGGGTGATCGCCTGATCGTCTTCACCGACGAGCAGAGCCACGACCAGGTGCCCGAGCCGAGGGCGCGCGGCACCATCGTCAACGTGGCCTCGTATCAGCACGGTGTCGGTCACGGCGCCTGGACCCGCGTCAACGGCTTCTCCGAGGCCGTGGTCGCGTGGATCGCGGCGTCGGAAACGACATTGAACTGATGCGCAACGAGAATGGCTCCGGACGCGAGATGCGTCCGGAGCCTCCGAAAATCTCTGAAAGGATCCACGTGCCCCGGTTATGGTGCGCACGGAATGACAAGGACTCACGACCATGCGACGACCCGATCCCTACATGGAACGCGCCCGCGAGCTCTGCCTCGCCGCCGGTGTCGATCCCGACTCGCGCGTCGGCGAAGGACGCGGCCAGCCGGCCTGGTGCCTTTACAAGGACGCAGCGCGCAAGGAGCATCTCGCCCGCGAGGCCAATGCGACCGCAAGCTCGATCGCCGAGTTCCGGATGCAGGATGCCCGCTTCCAGAACGCGCCGCTGAAGATCTTCGGTCCGCACGAGGATGCAACCATCGCGCAGATGCGCAACTGCATGGCGGTCGGCAACGTCGTCTCCGGCGTGATCTGCGCCGACGGCCATCTCGGTTACGCTCAGCCGGTCGGCGGGGTCATCGCCTATGAGAAGCAGATCAGCATCTCCGGCGTCGGCTTCGACATCGGCTGCGGCAACATGGCGGCCCGGCTCGACACGCGCTTCGACGACATCGCCGGGATCGCGCCCACGATCATCCGCGACGTCGCCAAGGCGATCTCGTTCGGCGTTGGCCGCACCAACGCCGAACGCGCCGAGCACGAGCTGTTCGACGACGGCGATGCCTGGCGCGAGAGCGACATGGAGAGCTACCGCCAGAAGGCCGTGAGCCAGCTCGGCACGGTCGGATCGGGCAACCACTATGTCGACCTCATGAGCGACGAGGAGGGCTATGTCTGGATCGGCGTCCATTTCGGAAGCCGCGGTCTCGGGCACACCTCCGCGACCCGCTACCTCAAGGCCGCCGGCGGCAAGGACGGCATGAACGTCCCGCCCGCCGTGGTCGACGAGGACAGCGAGCTCGGTCGCCGCTACATCGCGGCGATGCAGCTCGCCGGGCGTTACGCCTATGCGGGCCGCGCGTGGGTCGTCGAACGCGTCCGCCAGATCATCGGCGGCAGCGTGACCGAGAGCGTGCACAACCACCACAACTACGCCTGGCGTGAGACCCACGACGGGCGCGATCTGTGGGTGGTGCGCAAGGGCGCGACGCCGGCGTTTCCCGGTCAGAAGGGATTCGTCGGGGGCTCCATGGGCGACGACGCCGTCATCCTCGAAGGTGTCGACAGTCCGGAAGCCAAGGCTTCGCTCTATTCGACCGTTCACGGCGCCGGCCGCATGTTCGGACGGAGGGAGGCCAAGCGTCGCTTCTCGCGCGCGGAGATGGACCGGTGGCTCAACGAGCGCGGCGTCACCTTGATCGGTGCCGATCTCGACGAGAGCCCGATGGCCTATCGCCGCCTGCCGGACGTTCTGGCGCAGCATGCCGGCACCGTGCGGGTGCTGCATACGCTGCGACCTTTCGCCGTCGCCATGGCCGGCGAAGGCGAGTTCGATCCGTGGAAGGACTGACACAAACAGCGGGCGGGAGGTGATACCTCCCGCCCGCAACGCCTATGTCTCTCCGTCGCTGCGATGCCGCTCGAACAGGCGTTGCGCCAGCAGCGCATGACCGAGCGTGCCACCGGCACGGACCGCCGCAGCGATCAATGCGGCTTCCGCCACCTCCTCCCGCGTTGCACCGGCCTTGGCCGCCTGCGCCGTATGCACGTCGAGGCAATAGGCACATTGCGTGGTCAGCGCGACCGCGAGCGAGATCAGCTCGCGATATTTCGGCGGGATCAATCCGTCCTTGCGCTCGACCGCATGGTTGAAGGCAAGAAACGCATTGGCTTCGACCGGCGCGAGCGCGATCAACGCCGGAACCGATTTCAGATCGTCAGGCTTTTGATAATCGGTCATGGCTCACCTCGTCAGATATTCGCGCATCAGGGCGCGAGCGCGATGCAGGCGCGCCTTGACGGTTTGCCTGGCGGCACCGAGCGCGTCGGCGATCTCGTCGATGGTCATTTCCTTGACGTCGCGCATCAGCGCGACGTCGCGATAATGCGGCGGCAGCGCTTCGAACGCCGCGGCCACGTCGAGCCGCAGGTCGGCTTCAGGCCGCAGCAGCAATGCGGCCTCCACCTCACTCACATCGACGGCAGGAGCAAGACCCGCCCGGCGCGCCAGCCGCAGGCATTCGCGGCGAACCACGCTGAACAGCCACGCCGAAAACGCCAGCAGCGAGCGGATCGTGCCGACATGGCGGAACAGGATCCACAGCGCCTCCTGCGTCGCATCCTCGGCATCCGCCGAGCTCCGGCAGGTTTGGCGCGCATAGCGGCGGATGTCCGGCTGCGCCGTGGCGAGCAGCGAGGCGATCGCGTCGGGATCGCCGAGCCGCGCGGCTTCGAACAGCTTTGGTGAGATTGCAGCCGCGCTCACGACACGCCCCCTCGCCCGATCCCTGAAATTGCGCACATCGGGCAATAGCCGACGAGGCCGGTCAGCGCGAAGCCGGCGCCGCCGAGCGCGACCAGCCACGCCGTCGAACCGGCCAGATAAACCACGGCTGCAATCGCCACGGCGACGCCCAGAGCAATCCGCACCATCTGGTGCAAGCCGCCGATATTCTTCCTGTAAAACGCCATTGCATCCTCCGACATGAGCCGAGACCAAGTGCCTCGACGATCAAGAGGACGCTCCGGCCGAAAAGGATTCGCGGGCGCTCGCAATTTTTTTCGCGCTCAGCCTCCGACGGCCTGATAGGCCAGGCGCTTGAACTCGAAGAAGAACGGATTCCAGAAGCCCATATAACGCTGGGCCATCAGGACGCCCGCGGTGTTGGCCTCCGGGCAGATCCACCAATGCGTGCCGGCAAGCCCGCCCCACTGGAATTCGCCAGTGGAGTTCGGCGGATCGAACGGCGTCGGCGCGAAGGTGATGGCGCCGCCGAGGCCAAAGCCCTTGCCGGGGATCGGGCCGAGATTGGCAAAGCGGATGGTCTGCCCCGCGGGCAGCTGGTTCGTCATCATCTGCCGCAGCGTGTCCGGCTTCAGCAGCGCATCCGACCCGGGCAGCAGCGCGCGCACCAGCGCGAGCATGTCCGGCAGGGTCGAGACCAGACCGCCGCCCCCCGACAACCGCGGGAACGGCCGGCGGTAGGCCTGCGGAAACGGCAGATTATCCGCGCGCGTGAGGCCCGGCTTCATGGGGTCGAGCACGTCGGCGCCATTGTAGAGCGCAACCAGCCTGCCCTGCTGCGCCTCGGGAACGTCGAAGCCGGTGTCGGTCATGCCCAGGACATCGAAGATGCGTGCCTTGAGGAACGCATCGAGGGACTGACCCGAGACGACCTCCACGACGCGGCCGAGCACGTCTGTGGCGACGGAATATTCCCAGGCCGTGCCGGGATGATAGGACAGCGGCAGATCGGCCAGTTTGTCGATCATATCGGAGAGCGGCGTCAGCGGATTGAGCACCCGCGCTTCGTTGTAGCCCTTGAACAGCACGCTACCGGGATCGAAGATGCCGTAGCTGAGACCGGAGGTGTGGGTCAGGAGCTGGCGGATCGTGATCGGGTCCTTCGCCGGCTCGACATCGGCAAGGCTCGAAGCGCCCTGCTTCAGCACCTTGCGATTGCCGAGTTGCGGCAGAAAGGTCTCGACCCTGTCGTCCAGCCCGATGCGGCCCTCCTCGACCAGCAGCATGATCGCGCAGGTGACGAAGATCTTGGTGTTGGAGAACGCGCGGAAGACATGGTCGGGCCGCAGCGCAGCGCTCGCCTCGCGATCGGCAAAGCCGACGCATTGTTGATCGACCAATTCGCGACCGCGCAACACGGCCCAGGATACGCCGGGAATAATCTCCTGATCGACGTAACGCTGCATCGCCGTCCGCACGGCGGAAAAATCAGTCGTTCTGGCGTCCATGTGTCTCCCCCAAATTCTGGTTGGGACGGATATAGCGAATATTCGCAGGAAATGAAGGGCGCCGCGGAGGGCGCCTATCCGTCCCTCATGAACGCGGTCACGTACAGCCGGCGCCGGATCCGCATGCCCTGCCGCTGATAAAGCGCGATCGCCGAATTGTTGTTCGAGAACACGTGCAGGAACGGAATCTCACCCCGCGCCTCGATCCGTCGTCCGACCGCCGCGAGCAGAGCCTGCGCATAGCCGCGCCCGCGATAGTCGGGATGCACGCAGACCGCCGTCATCTCGACGAACTTTCCGGGCTTCATCCGCTCGCCCGTCATCGCAACCAGCTCGCCTCCGGAGCGGATGCCGAGGAACGTCCCCAGCTCGTGGGTGCGCGATGCGAACGGCCCGGGCTTGGTCAGCTCGACGAGCGCCGTCATCGCAGGCACGTCGGCCGGCCCCAGCGTGACGATCTCGGCATCGCTCAGCGGGCTGTCGGCGGGCGAGCCGATCATCTGCTCGCCGGTCTCGGCCAGCACGACCTTGAACCCGGCGGGCATCTCGACCGGCTCCGGCGTGAACAGCGCAGCGACCTGCGTGCCCGACAAGAGATCACGGAGCGCGGCAAAGCTCGCCGGAGACATGTCGGCCATGTCGGCAAACGGCGTCATGTCGACGGGATAGCGTAAAGCCAGCGGTCCGCCTTCGGCCAGATGCTTGTGGCTGGTTGTCAGCGCGCTCCAGATCGGCCGATCCAGCAGTGCCTCATCACTGTCGGACACCGGCCTAATCCTTGTCGAAGCTGACGATGACGGCGGCGTTGGCGATCAGGATGGGATCGTTGGCGACTTCCGTGGCCGAGGGGATCTCCAGCCCGCCCTTGACTGCGGTGACGGTCACGGTGCCGTAGGGAAGCTCCTTGGCAACGGCTTCCTTGTCCACGGCGTCCGGGTTTGGCACGCCGATGGTGACGTCGACGAACATGTCGTTCGCGGTCTTGCCGATCATGCGGAAGAAGCCGAGGCTCGAATGCCGGATCGCATCAGAGACCGCCCGCTTCGCCGCCTTGGTGGCGTCCCGGCCGTGGACGTCGACGCCCATGCCCATCTCGGTGACACAACGAACGCGGGTCATTCTTTCGTAGCTCCATAGATTTTCACGTTACTTATTGTACCAAAGCCGGCGCATCGGACACTTTTTCTCCGCTCAGAATCCGGTCCCTCACTCTGATCCACTCTGCGACAAACGCTAGTTTTTCTTCTTTTGAGAACGTCCCCAACGTCAACTCGAGGCTCGTTATTTGCTTTGCTATCTTCTCTAAACGGTTCCGATCCTTGCTAGGCTCAACGTAGTGCGAAGATCTTCCATGAAGAAAAAGATAGCCCTTCCACGTTTCGTTTGTGTAGCGCCAATCGTAGTCGACGTTTGAGCCGACCGCATACCAAGAATCACTCAGCTTTAGCGGATCGGAAGCGCTTGGACGCAAAAGCTGAAACGCGCTATCAAGCTGAGCTACAAACTCATCGTAAAAAAACGACTGAAGCTCAGCGCCCCCTTTAAGTTCTCGAAATTCGTCTGATTTAGACAAGCGAGATTCGACAATCGCGCGATGTAGCGAATTAACTGCCGTCGTTGGCACAGCATAAGTGTGCCCATCTGCCAGATACTGATTACTCTGCACGGCATTTGCCACGAGTAGGATCGTTCTCTCATAACTCTTCGCCAGATCGTTAATCACGGCGAACAGCGCAGGCTTCCGGGACACGTTGACGAGGTCTTGCCAGATCTCCTTCTTAGCTGCCTTCTTCTTTCCAAAGAACGCAATTGTCCTCTTTTGTGCGAACTCATTGACGATTTGCTCGCCCTTTGAGAGCGCCCAATCCTCAAAGCTTGCCGATTGCACAATCTTTCCGGTGAACTCGAGACTCTTTCCGGCAATGCGTATCCAGCCCATATCTCACCTCAACCAGAGATCAATACTCGATAATACCTCCCGCCTTGGCTGACGCAACGACATAAGTATGACCCAGAAGTGGAAGTATCCTCGCTATTTCTTTTCCCGCGCCCGCAACTCGTCCACGAGCACCCGCACGTTCTCCGAATAGTCGATCGGGATCGAGACCAGATGCACACCACCCTCCCTGAAGGCGGCATCGAGCGTCGGGCCGAAGCTGTCGATGCTCTCAATTCGATGCCCCTTCGCCCCATAAGCCCTGGCGTAAAGCGCAAAATCCGGATTGCCGAAGGTCATGCCGTAATCGGCGAAGTGATCGACAGCCTGCTTCCAGCGGATCATGCCGTAGGCATTGTCCTCCAGCACCAGCACGACCAGATTGAGCTTGAGACGGACGGCCGTCTCCATCTCCTGGCTGTTCATCATGAATCCGCCGTCGCCGGCAACCGCCAGCACGCGACGGTCGGGATAGAGCATCGCGGCCATCATCGCCGACGGCAGGCCAGCGCCCATGGTCGCCAGCGCGTTGTCGAGAAGCAGCGTGTTGGCGACGCGGGTGCGGTAGTTGCGCGCGAACCAGATCTTGTACATCCCGTTGTCGAGCGCGACGATGCCGTTCTCGGGGATCACCTGGCGGATGTCGTGCACGATGCGCTGCGGGGTCGGCGGCCAACGCGCCTCGGTAGCGCGGTCGGCGATATGAGCGAGGATTTCCTCGCGCAACGGCAACAGCGCCCCAGCCTGTGGCAGCTTGCCTTCGAGCCGGTCGGCGAGCAGCTCCAGACTCGGGCCGACATCGCCGACGACCTCGGCATCGGGAAAATAGACCTGCTCGACGCTGGCCGACGTGTAGCTGACATGAATGACCTTCGGCCCCGACGGGCCCATGATGAAGGGCGGCTTCTCGATGGGGTCGTGACCGATCGCGACGATCAGGTCGGCAGCGTCGATGGCGTCGTGGACGTAGTCACGCTCGGACAGCGCGGCGGTGCCCATATAGAGATTGGTGCCGCCTGGCACGGTGCCTTTGCCCATCTGCGTCGTGAAGAACGGAATGCCGGTGCGCCGCACGAAACTGGCGATGCCGTGGGTCGATCGCGGCCGGCTGGTCGCCGCACCCATCATCACCAATGGCCGCTTCGCCGTCAGAATCATCTCGGCGGCGCGGTCGAGCGCGGCACGATGAGCGACCGGGATCTCGATCGGGTGGACCGGAATCACGGGGACGGCAGCCACTTCGTCGCCGGCGATGTCCTCGGGCAGCTCGAGATGCACCGGGCCGGGCCGCTCCTCCATCGCGACGCGAAAGGCATCGCGCACCACGGTCGGAATGCTGGAGGCGCTGACGATCTGCCGCGACAGCTTGGTCAGCGGCTTCATGGTCGCGACCACGTCCACGATCTGGAAGCGCGCCTGCCGGCTGCTCATGATCGGCTTCTGGCCGGTGATCAGGATCATCGGCATCGCGCCGAGATGCGCATAGGCCGCGCCCGTCGACAAATTGAGCGCACCGGGGCCGAGCGTCGACAGGCAAACGCCGGGCTTGCCGGTCAGCCTGCCATGCGTGGCGGCCATGAAGGCGGCAGCCTGTTCGTGGCGGGTCAGGACCAGCTCGATCCTGGAGGTGCGGAGCGATTCCACCACATCGAGGTTCTCCTCGCCGGGGACGCCGAAGATGCGGTCCACACCTTCGTTCTCCAGCGCGGCGACAAACAGGTCCGATCCCTTCACCTTGCGCTCCTGCCCGCTCATATTGCCTCCGCTTGTGCTCGCCCCGTGTTCCACGACAGCCGCCACATGGTAGCTGCCTGCCGCTCGGGCACAACTCACAAAGAGCGGCACACACGAAGTTCGCCATGGCGGTGCGAAGCAGGCGAAACAAGCTGGTGTTTCTGCGCGAGGCCGCCGGCGCAACGTTGCAAGCAGCGCGCAACCTGCTATCGCTTCGGCGATGACGCCCAGGACCTTTGAAGCCCGCTGCCTGCGCCTGCCCGCCGTGACGAAGGTCGTGCAATGGGAGGGCACGTCCGTGTTCAAGGTCGGCGGCAAGATGTTCGCGCTCGGCGGCGGCTTTGCCGGGCGCTCCGGCGGTTACATGTTCAAGGTCTCCAACATGGCCTATGCCATGCTGATCGAACACGGCCTGGCGCGACCGGCGCCCTATCTGGCGCGCGCCAAATGGGTGCAGCTCGTCAGCAACAACGCCCTGTCGGACGCAGACCTCACAACCTATCTCACTCAGGCGCATGCGCTGATCGCGGCCAAGCTGCCGCGCAAGACCCGCAATGCGCTCGGGCTCGACGCGCCGGACGCCAACCGGCATCACGATCACCGGGTGCAGCGCGCGTCTCGCTCGCGGCGACATTGAGCTTTCATTGTTGCCCGATATACTGCCGGCCCTGGATTCGATTTGGGAAACCGGCGTGGCAATTGATCTCAAGGCGGTCGAGCAACTCGCTACCGATCAATCCTCGCTCAAGGCCGCCGCCGGCCTTGCCAAGCCCGCCAAATGGTCCGGCGTCGGCGTCAGCCTCGACGGCGCACTAATATGGGGCGAATGCGCCGGCTCCGGTGCCAATCCCTATCGCGTGATGGCCGATCTGCGCGACCTCGGCAACAAGTGCACGTGTCCGTCACGCAAATTCCCCTGTAAACACGTTCTCGGCCTGTTGTGGCTCAATGCCGAAGCCATCGTGCCATTCATACCCGCCGACACGCCGGCCTGGGTCAGCGATTGGCTGGGCCGCCGGCGCGGCACCTCGGCGGCAAGATCTGCAAGCGATGCACCGTCCGCCACCGAGAAGGATTTGCGCGCCGCGCGTGCCAGTGAACCTGAGGTCGCCGAGGACCCTAAAGACCTGGCGCGGCGCGAGGCGCAGGCAGCCAAGCGAGGCGAGGAAACCGAACGCGCCATTCTCGATGCGCTGGACGCGCTCGAGCAATGGATCGGCGATCAGCTCCGCATGGGATTGGCGGGCTTCATCGACGATGCCACGGCACGATGCCGGCGCATCGCAGCGCGGCTGGTCGATGGCAAGGCCGCGGTGCTCGCCGGACGCATCGACGAATTGCCGTCCCGCCTGCTCGCGCTTTCCGCAGGCGACCGGCCGCGCGGCGCTGTTGTCGAGCTCGGCAAGCTGGTTCTGCTCGCGCGGGCCTTCCGTGCCGCGCCACGCGATGCCGAGGTCCGGCGCGCCGTAGCGGCATCGGAGACACGCGAAACGGTGCTCTCCGACCCAAGGGCGCTGCGGCTCGAAGCGCACTGGGAAGTTCTGGCCGAGCAGGTTCAGACGCGCCGTGACGGCCTTGTCTCACAGACCACCTGGTTGCTCAATCTCGCCGCGGCCGGTCCGCGTTTTGCGATGTTGCTCGATTTCTTCCCGGCAAGCGCCGGACGGCGCGGCTCGGTGTTCACGCCCGGCGAGCGTTTTCATGGCGAGCTCATCTTCTATCAATCGGCGCAGCCGCTCCGCGCTTTGCTGGGCCGGCGCGACGCCACGCAGGCGATGCCGGCGCTGGAATGGCCGCTGCCGGACGAACCGACCGCCGAGGCGTTGACGCGACCGTTGCTGGCAGAGCCGTGGACGATCGACATTCCGTTGCTGCTGCCACAGGGGCGGCTCGCCCGCGACGATGCCGGGCAGACCTGGTGGCGTTCGGCCGACGGCCTGACGACATTGCCCCTCGCCTCCGAAGTCGATGGTCTGCTCTGCGGCACTGAGCTCACGCGCACGGCTGCGATCTGGTCCGGCAACCGGCTCGCCATCCTCGCCGCACAGACCCCTTGGGGACGGATCGGCGGCCATGACTGAGACAATCATGACTGAGGCAATCAAGACCGAGGCAATCAAGACCGAGATGATCTTTGACGCGATGGGTGCCGTGCTCGCGCGCTGGACGATGGGATCGGCGGCCGCCCCCGCAGCCTCGTTCTGGCGCACCGATCTCGGTGACGATCCGACCGAGGCGGAGTTGCGGCTGCTTGCCCTTGCCGGCCAGTTTCTCGGCACCTCGGTGCTGATGGAGCCGTCCTCGGCACTCCGCATCCTGCCCGACATTCCCCTGCTTCCATTGCCGACGATGCCCGAGACCTTGCGTCCGCTGGCTCGGCGGATCCTGGCCACGAAGAAACAGGCCAAGGTCAAGTCCGATCTCGTCCACTTCCTCGCGGCGCGCGGCTGGACGGTGCATCCGTCAGATTGGATGCCCGAAGCCGACGACGATGACGTGCCGGATGTCTACGCAAGCTGGCGCGACTGGGCGGCGAATGCGGCATCCAGCAGCGTCGCGCGGCAGCAGACAGATGACCGGCTCACTACCGACAATTGGGGCGACTTTTGGCCGGCCGCGCGCAAGGTCGCCCTGGCCGAGCTCAGGCGCCGGGATCCGTCCGCGGCGCGCGCGGTGCTTGAGGCAAGGTTCGCAGGCGAGACGGCTGATGCGCGATGGCGCCTGTTGTCGCTGCTGTCGGAGCGGCTGTCCGATGACGACACCAGCTTCCTTGAAGGCATCGCGGCCAACGATCGCGCCCCCAAGGTCAAGGCGCTTGCGACCTCGCTGCTCTCACGCCTTGGACGCGGCCCTGCTGCGGGAGAAGACGCGGCAGAGCTCGCGGGATTTTTCGCAGTGAAGACCAAGGGACTGCTGCGCCGCGTACGCGTGGTCCAGGCCGAGCCACTCAAGACAGCGGCGCAATCGCTGCGCCGAAAGGCGCTGTTCGACGGCATCGACCTTGCCTCGTTCTCCGGCGCGCTCGGCCTTGCCCCGCAGGAATTGATCGCCGCCTGGGACTGGGGCGCGGACCAGCCGGCCGATGCCGCGCTGGTCGAGCTGATCGCGGCGACGGGAGCGGATGAGCAAGTCACGCAAGCGGCGGACGCGGTCGCCGACCACGGTGCGACCGGCCTTGTCATATCGTTGGCGATGCGACTGGTACCAGCTGAGCGCGCAAGGCACGCCGAGGCGGCTTTGAACGCACAAGGTATCCGTTTCGAGCTGGCGCAACTGATCGCGGGTACGGCGGCTCGACTTCAAGGTCCGCTGTCCGCACCGGCAGGCAACGCGCTACTCGCCGCGCTTCGACGCGACGACGCCAAGCCCTCCGATCACGCGGAAGAACTTCATGCGCTCGGCCTGATCGTCTCGCGCGAAGGCGCACGACGGTCACTGGAGCAGCTATCGGGCGCCGGCCTGCTTCAAGGCGACCCGCGCCTCGACATGCTACGGCTCAACGCCGCATTGGACGACAAGGGAGCAAGATCATGAGCGAGAAACTGCGCCTGCCCGCCGAGGAGAGCTATGCGGCGGAGCTCAAAGCGCTTTCCGTGGGCGATCAACATCGCCCGCCCGGCTGGGCCCTCGCGCCGCGTCAGGTCGTGACCTATCTCATGGGCGGCAAGGCGGCCGACGGCACGCCGATCACGGCCAAATATGTAGGCGACAAGCGCCTGATCGAGACCGCTGTCGCGACGCTGGCAACCGATCGCGCGCTCCTACTGCTCGGCGTGCCCGGCACCGCCAAGTCGTGGGTCTCCGAGCACCTCGCCGCGGCGATCACCGGTGACTCGACATTGGTGATCCAGTGCACCGCCGGGACCGACGAGAACCAGATCCGCTACGGCTGGAACTATGCCCAGTTGCTCGCACATGGGCCAAGGCGCGAGGCGCTGGTCCCCACCCCGCTGATCCGCGCGATGGAAGGCGGCAAGCTCTGCCGCTTCGAGGAGCTGACGCGAATGGGGAGCGACGTGCAGGACACGCTGATCACCGTGCTGTCCGAGAAGATGATGCCGATCCCGGAGCTCAACACCGCGGTCTACGCCCAGCGCGGCTTCAACATCATCGCAACCGCCAACAACCGGGATAAGGGCGTGAACGAACTGTCGTCGGCGCTCAAGCGCCGCTTCAACGTCGTCGTGCTGCCGCTGCCCGGCAGCGCCGAGGAGGAAGTGGCGATCATCGTCAAGCGCGTCGGCGAGATGGCGCATAGCCTCGACCTGCCGGCACCAAAGAACGTCGCCGACGAGGTTGCACGGGTGGTCTCGATCTTCCGGGAGCTGCGCTCGGGATCGACGGAGGACGGCAAGGTCGCCCTGAAGTCGCCCTCGGGCGGGCTGTCGACGGCCGAAGCGATCGCGGTGATGATCGGCGGGATCAGCCAGGCGACGTTCTTCAATGACGGCCGACTGACGCCGGAAACGCTCGCCAACAACATGATCGGCGCCGTCGTCAAGGATCCGGTACAGGATACGGCCGTGCTCGGCGAATATCTTGAGACCGTGCTGAAGAAGCGGCGCGGTTTCGAAGGCTATTATGCCTCGCTGACCGACTTGATCTGACAGCGCGGCACGAGCAATGGCAGCCCAGGTCTCTCTCTTCGGCATCCGGCATCACGGCCCCGGATCTGCACGGCGGCTGGTGGAAGCGCTCGACGCGCTCAAACCGGCGGCGGTGCTGATCGAGGGGCCGGCGGACGCCTCCGAGCTCCTGCCGATGCTCGCCGACCCCGACATGGTCACGCCGGTTGCCCTGCTGACCTATGCCGAAGACAATCCCGCAAACGCCAGCTTCTTTCCCTTTGCCGATTATTCGCCGGAATATCAGGCCGCATGTTGGGCCGTGCGTCACGGCGCGGTCCTGCGGTTCATCGACCTGCCGGCGTCGGACCGGCTGGGTGCGACCGCGGGGGATGTCGCGGAGGAAATCGCAGCAGGGGCCGCCGCGACCGATCCCGTCAGCCACGATCCGATCGGCGCGCTCGCGGCGGCCGCCGGATATGACGACGGCGAGTCCTGGTGGTCCGACGTCATCGAGGAAAATCCCGCAACGGGGCCGATCTTCACGGCGGTCGCCGATGCGATGACGGCGCTGCGCGCGGACGAAAAGTCGCCGTCGGCCCGCGAGGCCGCGCGCGAAGCGCATATGCGGATCGAGATCGCGAAGGTCGCCAAGGAGTGCGACGGCGCTATAGCTGTCGTCTGCGGCGCCTGGCACGTGCCGGCGCTCACCGAGCGCCGCAGCCTTGCTGCGGACCGCGAGTTGCTCAAAGGCCGGCCGAAGACCAAGGTCAAGGCGACCTGGGCGCCATGGACGGCGCCACGCCTGGCGCGCGCCAGCGGCTATGGCGCCGGGGTGGTTGCGCCGGGATGGTGCGCGCATGTCTGGGAGACCCGAGACCGGGATCGCGCCGCGGAATGGCTCGCCAAGGTGACCCGCGTGCTGCGCCACCGCGGCCACTTCGTATCAACCGCCTCGGTCATCGAGGCGCAGCGTCTGGGCACGGCTCTCGCCGCGCTGCGCGGCCGCCCAGCTCCGGGTTTCGCGGAACTGCGCGAGGCGGCGATCGCCTGCCTCTGCAATGGCGAGCGCGCCATCTGGGACGACATTTCGTCCGAGCTGCTGATCGGTGCAGGCGTCGGCGCGATCCCCGCGGCGACCCCGCTCTCCCCCTTGCTTGAGGATCTCCAGCGGCAACAGAAAGCGACGCGGCTCAAGCCGGAAGCGCTGGACCGGCAGTTGACGCTCGACCTGCGCAGCGAAAGCGGCCTGATGCGATCCACGCTGCTGCACCGGCTCGACGCACTCGACGTGCCCTGGGGACGGCTGACGGATGCGGGCCGCAGCCGCGGGACGTTTCGCGAGAACTGGCAATTGCGCTGGGAGCCAGAATTCGCAGTGAGGCTCGTGGAAAACCTCCTCTACGGTTCGACGATCGCTGAGGCCGCCAGCGGACGTCTGATCGAAGCGATGGGGAAGGAAGCCGAGCTCGGACCGCTGGCGACGCTCGTGCGCAACGCAATGATCGCCGACCTGTCCCGCGCCACCGAGTTCGGCATCGCGGCATTGGAGACCAAGGCAGCGTTGACGAGCGACGGCCAATCCCTCCTTGCCGCGCTGCCTCCGATGGCGGACATCCTGCGCTATGGCGAGGCGCGCGCCGGCACGGCCGCGCATCTGGCGGCTTTGATGCCGCGCATCGTGGTGCAGGCCGCGCTCGCACTGCCCTATGCCGCGCGTAATCTGGACGGTCCCGCAGCGGCCAAGCTGCGCGGCGCGCTGCTCGCGGCCGACGCTGCCATCCAGCTCGCCCAGATCGAGATCGAGATCGAGATCGTGGCCAGTTGGCGCGATGCGCTGCGCGCGCTCGTGAACGACGATCGGGCGACACGGCTGATCGCCGGTACCGCGGCGCGGCTGCTCTACGAGGCCGAACTCCTGACCGCCGATCAAGCGGCGGACCTGCTGACGCGCATGCTCTCGCCCGGCACGCCGGTCGCGGAAGCAGCCGGCTTCTTCGAAGGCTTTTTCGAGGGCGCCGGCCAGCGGCTGATCCACGATGCGACGCTCCGCGGCGCGGTCGATGCCTGGCTGATGACGCTGGACGGCGAGGCCTTCACAGCCAGCCTGCCGCTATTCCGCCGCGTGTTCTCGGCGCTGGACCGGACCGAGCGCAGGCGCTTGATGGACGCGCTGTTCACGCGGAGCATCGGTGCCGCCAGGGGATATCGGCTGCTCGCTGGCACAACCGATATCTGGCCCGCGCATCAGGCCCGCGTGCTCGAACTTCTCAGATCGGGAGCTGCGCGATGAGCGAGGCCGATGAACGCAGCCGCCGTTGGACGCTCGCCCTCGGCGTCGATGACGAAGGAAACGAGAACGGCCCTTCCCTGTCCGCCAGCGACCGCCGCTTGTCCGAGGCGCTGACGGCGCTCTATGGCGATGGCGGCGACGCGCCGAAGAAGGGCCGTGGCGGGCTCGGCGGCTCGGCGCCACGGGTCGCGAAATGGCTCGGCGACATCAGAGAGTTCTTCCCTGCACCGGTGGTGCAGGTGATCCAGAAGGACGCCTTCGAGCGCAAGGGCCTGCGCCAGATGCTGCTCGAGCCGGAATTTCTCGCGACCGTCGAGGCGGATGTGAGCCTGATCGCCGATCTGGTCGCGCTCCGCGGCGTGATGCCGGAGAAGACCAAGGACACGGCTCGCATCGTGATCGCCAAGGTGGTGGCGGAGCTGATGGAGCGGCTCGAGCGGCGCACGGCGGATGCGATCCGCGGTGCCCTCAACCGCTCCCTGCGCACCAATCGCCCGCGTTTTGCAGACATCGACTGGCCGCGCACCATCAAGGTCAATTTGCGCCATTACCAGCCGGAGCACCGCACGGTGGTGCCCGAACGGCTGATCGGCTTCCAGCGCCAGCAGCGGCGCATCGTCGATCTGGACGAGGTCATTCTGTGCGTCGACCAGTCGGGCTCGATGGCGACTTCGGTCGTCTATGCCTCGATCTTCGCGGCCGTGATGGCTTCGCTTCCGGTGGTCGCGACCAGGCTCGTCTGTTTCGACACCGCGATTGTCGACCTGACCGAAGAACTCGCCGATCCCGTCGAGGTGCTGTTCGGCGTCCAGCTCGGCGGCGGCACCGACATCAACCGCGCCGTTGCCTATTGCGAAGAGCGCATCGAACGGCCGGCGAAAGCGCATCTGATCCTGATCACCGACCTCTATGAGGGCGGCAATGCAAACGAGCTCGTCGACCGGCTGACGCGGCTCGCAACGCGCGGAATCAATGTGATCGTGCTGCTGGCGCTGACCGACACCGGGCATCCCTCCCACGATCCCGTGCTCTCGGCGAAGGTCGCTAGTCTCGGCATTCCCGTCTTCGCTTGCACGCCGGACCTGTTTCCGGATCTCATGGCGACAGCGCTGAAGCGCGAGGACGTAGCTGCTTGGGCCGCCGACAGGGATATCAAGCTGATCCGGCGGGAAGCCTAGGCGACCCGACCGTCTACCGCAGTTGACAGCTCACGATACCTGACTAAAGTCAGGCATCATGCTGGATCCGGTCTCCCGCGTTCGCCGCTTCAACCGCGCCGTCACCTCCGCCGTCGGCGCGCTCGACACCTCCTTCCTGGGGCGCGGCCGCCCGCTCGGCGCTGCGCGCGTGCTCAATGCGATCGGGCATGGACGTTCCGACGTCGCGGAGATCCGCGACTATCTCGGCCTCGATTCCGGATTGATGAGCCGCCTCCTGCGCAGCCTCGAGGACGAAGGGCTGGTCGAGACCGAAGCGCATCAGGACGATGGCCGCCGGCGCGTCGCGACGTTGACGCGGACCGGCCGGCGCGAGTTCGCGGCCTATGAGGCGCTATCGAACGCCCAGGCCGAGGGCTTTCTGGCGCAACATTCGCAAGCCGAAGCGCTGCTGGCGGCGATGGACCTGATCGCCTCCACCCTGACGCGCCAGCGGATTGCGCTCGTGGAGATGGAGCCGCGCAGCAACGAAGCGCGCTACTGCCTCGGCGAGTACTATGCCGAGCTCGGCCGCCGCTTCAAACAGGGCTTCGACGTTTCGCTTTCGAGAGATCCGGATGCCAAGGACATGCGCCGCCCGCGCGGCAGCTTCATCGTCGCGATGTCGGACACGCTGCCGATCGGCTGCGTCGGCTTGAAGGGAACGGATCACGGCTATGCCGAGATCAAGCGTCTGTGGGTCGCCCCCGCCGCGCGCGGATTGCGGCTCGGCCGGCGCCTAATGGACGCAGCCGAGGACGCCGCACGCAAGCTCGGCATTGCGCTATTGCGGCTCGACACCAACAGCGCGCTGGCCGAGGCCGGGCAGCTCTACCGCTCGACGGGCTGGCACGAGATTCCGCGCTTCAACGACGATCCCTATCCGGACCTGTTCTTCGAAAAGCGCCTCTAGGCGGGACCGCTTCGCGAGCCTCGCGCGTTAGGGTCGAAGCCCAGGGGACTTCCATGAGCTTCGACATGACAAGAGACGACCTCGCCGATCACTACCGCGCCTACATCGCCTGCCTGAACCGGCAGGATTGGCCCTCGCTCGACCGTTTCGTGCATCACGATGTCGTCCACAACGGCCGGCCGCTCGGCCTGCCCGGCTATCGCGCGATGCTGGAACGGGATTTTCGCGACATCCCGGATCTGCGGTTCGACATCGCGCTGCTGATCGCAGATCCGCCCCGCATCGCGGCGCGGCTGCAATTCGATTGCTCGCCGGCCGGGACATTCCTCGGCCTCGCCGTCGATGGCAGGCGCGTGTCGTTCAGCGAGAACGTGTTCTACGAACTCGGCGGCGGCCGGATCCGGCAGGTCTGGTCGGTGATCGACAAGGCCGCGATCGAGGCGCAGCTCTGACGCCGCGCCTCGATCCGAAGCTCAGGCTGCCGCCGGAGCCACCTGCCCTTGCGGCTTTGGGAAGGGCTTGAACGCCATCGCCATCAGGAAGGCGCCGAGACCCATCGCCCATGCGGCGATGTAGAGCCCGGCATAGCTGGAGAACGCGTCGTAGATCAGGCCGCCCGCGAGCGGGCCGGTGGCCATGCCGAGGCTGCCTGCCATGGCCGTGCCGCCGATCACCGTGCCCATCATGCGCAGTGGAAAATTCTCGCGGATGATCACGGCGTAGAGCGGCATGGTGCCGGCATAGATGAAGCCGAAGACGGCGCCGACCGCGTAAAAGGTCGTCAGCTGATGCGCGAAGACGTACGCCAGCGCGCCGAACGCCTGCAGCAGCAAGCCCGACACCAGCACGCGCTTGGCGCCGAACCGGTCACCCATCAGGCCGAAGGCGATGCGGCCGCCCATGCCGGCAAATCCTTCGATGCTGTAGATCGTCACCGCCGCGATCAACGGGATGCCGCAGCTCACGGCATAGCTGACCGTGTGGATGATCGGGCCGGAATGGGTGGCGCAGCAGAAGAAATTGGTCGCGAGCAGGATGAGGAATTGCGGCGAGCGCAGCGCCTCGCGCATCGACATCTCGGGCACCGCGCCGCTCGCGCCCGAGGGCGCGTCGGGGCCTTGCGCGAGCGCCGGCGGACGACGAACTAGGAACGAGATCGGAATCATGATGGCGCCCACGACCAGCGCGACGATCTGCATGGAAGTGCGCCAGTCATGGCTGGAGACGAGCCAGGCCGCGAGCGGCGACATCGTCATCGGCGCCATGCCCATGCCGGCCGAGACCAGCGACACGGCAAGGCTGCGATGGGTTTCGAACCAGCCGGTGACGGTCGCCATCATCGGCGCGAAGATCGCCGCGCATGAGGCGCCGACCAGAAGGCCGAACACGACCTGAAACACGAGCAGCGAGGTCGCATGGCTCGCGCCGAACAGGCTGAGCGCCAGCACCGTCGATCCCGTCAGCACCACCGGCCGCGGCCCGAACCTGTCCGTCAGCGTGCCCCAGGCCATGCTGGTAAAGGCCATCGCCAGAAAGCCGATCGTCATCGCGCTGGAGATGCCGGTCACCGACCAGCCTGTGTCCTTGGTGATCGGCTGCAGGAACACCGGCAGCGAGAACATGCCGCCGATGGCGACGCAGCCGAGCAACCCGCCGGCGGCGACGATCACCCAGCGATAAGGGGATTGGGTCATTCTTGTCTCCCGGGATATCTTGTCCGACTTGAAGACGAATGGGAACCGCACCGGCCGACAGGACCATGCAAGTTTTTGAAGGGCTGCCACCACAAAATGCGAAAACAACCCCATGCACAGTAGCCGGCCTCCGCGGGATCAAGGGCTTAACGGATGCGTGAGATGAGCCGCCGCCCGGCCCCGCGATGGCGAGGTGCGATTTGACTCGTCGGGCAAAACACCGGCATCGTGGCGTCATCCCGCCAGTCTCGCACATCTCATTTCCTGCCACGCGCCGCCTATGACCGTTCGCCCGCTTCTCCGCTACCCCGACCGCCGGCTCGCGATGCCGGCACGCCCCGTCACCGCGTTCGACGACGGCTTGCGCACGCTCGCAACTGACCTGCTGGAGACCATGCGCGCGGCGCCCGGCATCGGTATCACCGCGCCGCATATCGGCGTGCCGTTGCGGCTCGTGGTGCTGGAGCTCGACGCTAAGGATGGTCCCCTCACCTACGTCAATCCGGTCATCGAATGGGCCTCGCCCGAGCTGATCATGCACCGCGAAGGCAGCGTCTCGATGCCGGGGGTCAACGACGAGGTGCAGCGCCATGGCCGGGTGCGGATCAGCTACCACGATCTCGACGGCAACACGCAAGCCGAGGAGTCGGAGGGCCTCCGCGCCGTGTGCCATCAGCACGAGATCGACCAGCTCGACGGCCTATTCTGGATCCAGCGGCTGTCGCGGCTGAAACGCGAGCGGCTGGTGAAGAAGTTCGAGAAGATGGCGCGGAATTCGTAGGGTGGATTGGCGAAGCGTCGTTCACCTGTCGGAGCACCCGTAGCCTGTCACGCCCTCTTCCCGTCCCGCCTGGTGATCGGCGCATTGCGGCGCTCGCGCTTGCCGCGCGCGATCTCGGTTGCCAGCGCGTCGAGCTTCGGCTCCCAGAAATTGCGGAACTGACCGACCCACGCATCCACCGCACGCAGCCCGGCGACATCCACCGAATAGAGGCGCCTTTGCGCCTCCGCGCGCACGTTGGCAAAGCCGCTCTCGCGCAGCACCTTGAGATGCTGCGAGACCGCGGCCTGGGTGATCCCGAACTCGGCGCCGATCTTGTCGACGACCTCGCCCGACGCCATCTCGCCGCGCGCCAGCAGCTCGAGGATGCGGCGGCGAACGGGATCGGCGAGGACCTCGAATATTTGCATCAGCTGCCTGTGCCGGGATGGGCGATGTCGGGCGACATCTCGCCGCGATAGAACGCGATGGTGCGGTCCGAGCGCGCTTTCGCCGCCTCCGGATCGACGCCGCTTGCGACGTGCGCCACGCGCCAATATTCCCCGCTGGTCGTCATGAACTCCTTGCCTTCCGGCGAGCGCATCCAGGCTTCCGCCGTCTCGTGGTCGACCGACGCGCCGGTCGCAACATATCGCTCGAGCCCCGCAAGGGCGAGGTCCCAGCCGATCCCCACCGCACCCGGGCCGAACTGATTCCAATGATCCTCGATGATCGCGGTGTGCTCAAGCGTCAAACGCGCCTGCTGTCGTTCGGCCGCCAGCGTGACGTCGATCCAGCTGGTCGCGCCTGCGAATTCCCACGTCGCCGCGAAATGGGTCGGCGGCGCGCACACCGTGATGGTGCCGCCCGCATTGCCCTTGACCTGGTAGCGGCCGCCGAGCCGGAGGTCGCCTTCGATTGCCGCAAACCAGCGCGGAATACGCTCCTTGCTGGTTACGGCGTCCCAGAGATCGTCGACGCTCGTGTCGTAAAGCCGCGTCAGCGTCACCGTGCTGGCGGGCTTTCCGTCCTTCTCGCCATTCGTCACCGAACGCGTGACAAGCCCCAAAACCCTGGCGACGTCGATTTGCATGTTGATCCTCCGCATTGTTGCGAGGATCAATATCAGCGCAAACTAATATAAGTCAATTCTTATATTTAGAGCTGCGCTGCCGTGACGGCCTCGTGTTCCGAGCCGACCGCGGGCGAACCGGATCGGGACTGCCTGCCCCGGGATCCTCCAGCACATGCGCGAGATATCTCGCCGGCGGCTTGCCGAGCGCCTTCTTGAACATGGTGATGAAGGCCGCGACGGAGTCATAGCCGAGATCAACCGAGACCTGCTGCACGCTGGCGCCCGAGGTGAGCTCCCGCAGGGCGACGATCAGGTGCAGTTGCTGGCGCCAGCGTCCGAAGCTGAGGCCGGTCTCCCTGACGACGAGGCGTGCGAGGCTGCTTTCGCTGAGCGCGACGCGGCGGGCCCATTCGGCGAGTGTGCTGCGGTCGGACGGATCCTTCGCCAGGGCCGCCGCGATCCGCTTCAAGCGCGGCTCGGACGACAGCGGCAGATGCAGCTCTTGAACCGGCATGCGCGGAAGCTCGCGCAACAGCAGTTTCGCCAGCAGCTTCCCCCTCGTCTCGTCGTGCGCGGCCCCGGCCGACAATTCGACGATCAGCTCGCGCAGCAGCGGCGAGATCGACAGCGTGCAGCAACGGTCCGGAAGATCGACGATGTCAGGCTCGATATAGACGAAGAACAGCCTGGCATTTGCCGTGGCGCGGTTGCTGTGCTGCATGCCGCCGGGAATCCACACCGCGCAATGCGGCGGCACCATCCACAGGCCCGTGGGCACGCGGCATGTGACGCCGCCGGCCAAAGCGAAGACCAGTTGTCCCTTGCGATGGCTGTGATCGGGCACCTCCTCTTTCGTCCCGCCGACGTCGACGCGCACGGCGATGACGGGCGCGGAGCGATCGTCGACGTCAAGGTCCGACCAGGGAAAGCGAAGCGGCTGACGCATGTCTGACTGTTTTTGGTAATTGATTGGCCAAGTATCTAAATTCAGCAGAGCACGAAGTCCATAGATTGCAGGCCCTGAACTCGCCCGCCTCGCGGTTGGACATTCACGGAGAGAGGCCATGCATGGCGTGATGATTTCGAAAGCCGCACTTGGACGCGAGGTCCAGACGCAAGCCGGTCGCGTGCGCGGCAGCTCGCGGGACCAAAGCGGCGTGATGGCCTTCAAAGGCATTCCCTACGCCGCCCCGCCGCTCGGGGCGCTGCGCTGGCGCCCGCCGCAGGCACCGGCGCATTGGGCCGGCGTACGCGATGCGCTCGTCTTCGGCGCGGGCTGCCTGTCCGCGCTCGAGAACGACCATCGGCCCGGGCCGCGCGATGAGGATTGCCTCTACCTCAATGTCTGGACCGCGGCGCGCCACGCGGACGAGAAGCGCCCCGTGATGGTGTGGATCCACGGCGGCGGCTTTCAGTTCGGCTCCTCCGCCAACCCCGCGACCGACGGCGGCGCGCTCGCCGCCAGGGGTGTCGTCGTCGTCAGCTTCAACTACCGCCTCGGCGTTTTCGGCTTTCTGGCGCATCCCGATCTCGATGCGGAGGCGCCCTCAGGCAATTACGGCCTGCAGGATCAGCTCGCGGCGCTGCGCTGGGTAAAGGCCAACATCGCCGGCTTCGGCGGCGATCCCGACAATGTCACCCTGTTCGGCGAATCCGCCGGCGCCATGGCGGTCGGCCTGCTGATGGCCTCGCCGCTCGCGCACGGGCTGTTTCACAAGGCCATCGGCCAGAGCGGTGCATTCTGGGACGGCCGGCACGGGCCGCTGCAGGGTTTTGACGAGGCCCGCGCGCGTGGCGTCGCTTTTGCCCGGCGACTGGGCGATGCGTCGATCGCGGCGCTCCGCGACATGCCGGCCGCCCGTTTGAATGCAGCCGCGCCGTGGAGCTTCAAGACCAGCCCCGTCGTCGGCGCGTTCTCACCGAGCATCGATCGTCACGTGGTGCCGGACGTGCCCGCGCGGCGCTTCCTGCGCGGCGAGCAGATGCAGATCCCGCTGCTGGCGGGCTGGACTGCCGCCGAGGAATTCCCGTTCATGGCGCAGGCGCTGCCCCATCCATCGGCGCACGCCTTTCTCGCCGCAGCCGAGGCGATGTTCGGCCGGGATCACATGGCCGATTTCCGCGAGCTCTATCCCGCCGCGACCGACGCCGAGGCGAAGCTCTCCGCGGCCGCGCTCACCGGCGACATGGTGATCGGCGAGCAGTGCTGGCAGTGGCTGCGGCTGCATCGGCGAACGCAGGCCGCTTCGGTCTACGGCTATCGCTTCAGCTACACCTCGCCCTACACGCCGATCGCCTCGCACGTCACCGACATCCCCTTCGTGTTCGGCACGCTTACGCCGCAACAGGTGATCGGCAGCACGACGCCGCCGGCGGACGAGGACCGCGCGCTGTCGCGAACCATGATGGATTATTGGGTGAACTTTGCCGCGCGCGGCAATCCGAACGGACCGGGCCTGCCGCCCTGGCCCGCCTACGGTGAGAGCGACGTCTTGCAGATCATCGGCACGACGATCGAAGCCCGCCCCAACCCGCAAGGCGAGCGCTTCCGCTTCCTCGACGGCTTCAGGCAGGACGGCGTGCTGCCGATGCGATGGCGGGAGGCCGCGTCAACACCCTAGCCGCCCGCCATCAGCGCCTTCGCCAGCGCCATGTAGGCCGGCAGCGTCACGGGATCGTTGGCGGCATTCCCCGCCATCGGGTGCGAGGCGTAGCGCGCGATCACCATCTCGGCCTTTGGATCGACATAGATGCCCTGGCCGTAGACGCCGCGCGCCATGTAGGCGCCGTGCGCGTTGTGCGTGACCCACCATTGATTGCGGTAGGATGCGCCGGGCAGCGTGGTGTAGCCGGCCGGCTTGAATTTCTCGGGATCGCCGCCGCGCGCGATGTCCTCGACCACCTGCGACGGCACGATCTGCCGGCCATTGAAGCGGCCGTGATTGCGCATGGTCTCGCCGAAGCGCGCGAGATCGCGCAAAGTCGTGGAGAGCCCGCCGCCGCCGCTCTCGGTGCCGATGCGGTCGACGTGGTAATGCGCGTCCTCTTCCGCCCCCATCGGCTGCCAGATCCGCTCGGACAGCAGCTCCGCCAGCGTCAGGCCGCTGACGCGCCGGCAGATCCACGCGAGCACATCGGTGTTGACGGTCTTGTAGGCAAAGGCCTTGCCGTGCTCGCCCTGCTTCTGCTGCGCGATCAGGAAATCGAAGATGTTGGTCGGGCCGTCGTAATCCGGCGGGATCGGCGCCATGCCGTTGGCGCGCCGAAGGCCCCACACATCCGAATTCTTGTCGGTGTAGACCTCGGTGTAGGCAAGCCCCGTGGTCATATCCATGACCTCGTGCACGCGCGCATCGCCGAACCCGCTCGCCTTCAGCTCCGGCACATAGTCGGTGACCGGCGCCTGCGGATCGATCTTGCCCTCGTTGACGAGAATACCGGCGAGCACGCCGGTGAACGACTTCGTCACGGACATCCCGATATGCGGCTTGTGCGGTTTCAACGCGCCGAAATAACGCTCATAGATCAGCCTGCCCCGATGCAGCACCGCGACGCCGTCGGCGTAGGTCTCCTCCAGCATCTTGGCGAACGTCATGGGCCGCCCGTCCATCGTGGTCGAGGCGACCGCGCCGATGTCCTGCTCCGCACGCGGCAGCGGCGACGCCGGCCCCGCCCCGCGCCAGACGTTCACCGTCGGCACCAGCTGGCGGATGTTGCTCCAGGCCCAACGCAGTTCGGGGAAGTTGCGGAACGAGCCGTTCTGGAAGGTGATGAGGCGGTCGGCGGATGGCGGGAAGCCGCGCATCCAGCCGAGGGTTTCGGGGTCGGTGGCGGTGGCGGTTGCGGGTTGATTGGGGGCGGTCGCGACGGACATGAACACTGGCTCCGGAGAAGACGATCCGGAGGTCGTATCATGGCGAGGCACGGCGGACATCCAGCGTTTGTGCCGGGACATTACGCGACAATCGGGACGTTGGCCGGACTTTCGTCCGCGCAGCTCCGCACTGCTATGCGCCGACCTCGGCAAGCCCTCGCATGAAGTTCGGCGTCGACCAGGTCGCAACGCCAGTTCCCGCGAAGTCGCGGTCCGTCGTCCAAATATCGGCCTCGACACTCCGGGCAAGCGCCAGCACATGCGCATCGCGCACCGAGCCGTTGCGGCTCGGCACCGCATCGCGAAGCGCCTCCTCGCATTGGGCAAGACCAGGCTCCAGCGCGGCGACAGGAACGATCGTCAGCACCTGCGCGAGATCGTCGAGGACGCCGAGCAGCTCCGGCCGCTTCAATCCAAGTTCGATGCGACGCCGCGCCTCCTCCACCACGCGATCGGTCGTGACCAGGATCGCACGCGCGGCGGCCTGCAGCATCGCGCCTGAGCTTCGACCTCGCACCGCGGCGACCAGAATGGCCGCGTCGACGACGATCGTCGTCGACGGCGGTCTCATGGCTTCGACCTGCGGGACTTGGAAGTCTTGCCCGTCAGGGCGTTCACGGCCGCGACCGACCAATCGACCGGATCGACATCACTGAATCCGGCCAACGCCGCGTCGTCCGCGCGCGCATCCCGGCCCTTCGCCAGCGCTTCCGCCCGCTTCAACACGGCAGCCAAGCGATCCGGATCAGCCGACTTGAGCGGAATAAGCAGCCCCACCGTCCGCTCGCCCGACTTCACAGCCGTCGGCCCCGGCAGCGCGCCGATGGCCTCGCCGGAAATCTTCTGGAGATCGCGGATGCTGATGTGGGTCATAGGGTTACATACAGATATATGTAACAAATTTCAAGGTTCACTGCTGCGAGGTGGCAAGTGGGTTGAGTGCACTGTCACGGTGACATGAGATGAGTAGCGAAACTTGAGACGAGTAGCGAAACTTCCGATAACGACTATCTCTTTAGCTACATCAGCAAGCAACCAGGAAAGCCGGCATGCGCCGCAGCAGAGGCGTCTTCAACACCGATCAGGTCAATCGAGATCGAATGATTTGCCCGGCTGGCGAATTAATGCGGGCCGAAGAGAGGCACCAAAGAGCCTGTCTAGGGCGCGGTACAGGACCCGGTATGCCCTCGAACATCCAGCACGACATGCACCGGCTCTTCGGATGGACATGTCCGCTAGGAATGTACCTAGATGGAAGTATGGTCAGGGTGCTTGGCGCAATCGATGAGCCAGACTCTGAAGCGGAAAAGGACGATCTCAGGTCACGCGGACAGGACTATTGGGATGCATTTCATGACGAGCACACCGAACCGGTCCGGGAGGACCTAAGAAAACGTCTTGGAGCGGTGGACCTCTCCCAGGCGCGGTTCATTCGATTGGAGGCGGCTGCCGCCCACCGTCTCGGCCTAGCTGCTGAACTATACCCGGAACTGTTTACGCCATCTCGTAATCACGTCGACAAAGATGGGCTAGTAGATTATCGCGAACTATCAAAGCGGATGAAGCAAATTCAACCCGGGGTGTTTCACGATTCCACGCGCAATTTACTTTTGTTTGCCCATCGCTTTTTTCGCCGCAGTCTCTCGCATCGCAATTCCTTGAATACTCATTTTCTCCGCGCCTTTGATTCAGTCGCCCTAGACGGCAAAGAGCTTCAAGTTAGGCTAAAGCTGGATCCGGACCTTGTAGGGTATCCAGAGAGCGCCAAGCATATCATCGAGCTCGAGCACTGGAGGGGACCTTTATTCAACGACGACATTTCTTCGATTCCCAGCGGGGTAGCTGAGCACAAAGCGAATGAACGGACCCGTTTTTATGAAGGGGTCGACCGAACGCAGGTTTGGTGGAAGTCCCCTGAGGTTAGACAACTTGAGGACGATTCGATCGCGACCTACCGGACCTTCGAAGTTGAAGAGCTGATCGAAAATCCGTCAGGAGGATTATCAGAACATCAGTTTGGCTGCCGCTACGCTCACGCCGAGTACTCGAAGGAAAAAGAGGCCGTCACCCATTTTGACGGGGCAATCCGAAGCTACCTTGGGGATGTTTACCTTGATCGCATTGAAGCTTCTATTGATCGTGCTGGCAAGCACGCGGAATACACGAAACTATTTCGCTTCGACGGAGAGCTAATGATCCGCGCTTGGAAGCGCCTACTCGGCGACTTCTTCCGCGGTAACCCGCTCATCCCAGAGTATCTCGGAGCTCTTCCATCCACGAACGAAATGTTAGAGGCTCCACTTGAAGCTGAAGCACCGCACATAGAACTAGCTGCCCTGATCAGCCTCACCCAAGGTTCAATCGCTGGCCCCGTAAACCTTGCGGTCGATCACTATCAACAAATCGGCGACCAAGTCCTACCGTATCTAGAGATTGGTAGAGGCGACGTCGCACAGTATCTCCGGAGCCGATTTGATCCTAAAGGAATAATACTGGCCAGCTTCGGTGACAAAGTTTTAAATGTACCCAGGATTGTTTTTGCCGAGACTGACTCACTAAGAACCAGTTTTGAGTCGGAGATTGCCGCTCTAGGGGGCGCTTTGTCGCGGGACATTGCAGACGATCATTTTGAGCAACTATCAATCTCATTTGCTTGGGAGAACGATGGGATCGTTACGGCCCTTTCGATAGCAGGAGAGGCCAAGAACGTCGTTCGTTTGCTCAATCAGCTCGGTCAAACGATTGACCCGACGCGCCCTCCCTCAGAATGGATCGAAGCTCTATCAGCACGTATCAAAGATATTTCATGTCCCAGCTCCACGGGCGTGTCTTGGAGCGGCGTGGACCAAGGCCTTCTCTTGATCATGCGGGACGAATGGGTCCGGGTCGAGATGGACATACCAACAACACTTGGAGACACGCTTGGACTAACGTCTGAGCCAGGCGAAACTTGAACGCCGCGCCGCAACTGCTCGGAGCGCCGCTACCTCGGCCCCTACTCCCACTCAATCGTCCCAGGCGGCTTGCTCGTCACGTCATAAACCACCCTATTCACGCCCTTCACCTCGTTGATGATGCGCGTCGCCGTCTCGCCCAGAAACTTCATATCGAACTGGTAGAAGTCTGCGGTCATGCCGTCGGTCGATGTCACGGCGCGGAGGCCGACGACGTAATCATACGTGCGGCCGTCGCCCATGACGCCCACGGTCTTCACCGGGAGCAGCACCGCGAACGCCTGCCAGATCTCGTCGTAGAGGCCGTGCTTTCTGATCTGGTCGATGTAGACAGCGTCCGCCTTGCGCAGGATGTCGAGTTTTTCGCGCGTGATCTCGCCGGGGCAGCGGATGGCAAGGCCCGGGCCCGGGAACGGGTGGCGGCCGACGAAGATCTCGGGCAGGCCGAGCTCGTAGCCGAGCTTGCGCACCTCGTCCTTGAACAGCTCGCGCAGGGGCTCGACGAGCTTCATGTTCATGCGCTCAGGCAGGCCGCCGACATTATGGTGCGACTTGATCGTGACCGAAGGGCCGCCGGTGAAGGAGACGCTCTCGATCACGTCGGGATAGAGCGTGCCCTGCGCCAGGAAGTCGGCGCCGCCGATCTTCTTGGCCTCGGCCTCGAACACCTCGATGAAGAGACGGCCGATGGTCTTGCGCTTCACTTCGGGGTCGGTGACGCCTTCGAGCTCGCCGAGGAATTGCTTGGAGGCATCCACGTGCACGAGCGGAATGTTGTAGTGGTGGCGGAACAGGTCGACCACCGTCTTGGCCTCATCCAGGCGCAGCATGCCGTGATCGACGAACACGCAGGTGAGCTGATCGCCGATGGCCTCGTGGATCAGCACCGCCGCGACCGCGGAATCGACACCGCCGGAGAGGCCGCACAGCACCTTGCCCTTGCCGACCTGGGCGCGGATCTTGGCGATCTCCTCCTCGCGGAAGGCACGCATGGTCCAGTCGCCGGAAAGGCCGGCGATCTTGCGGACGAAGTTGCGGATCAGTTTGGCGCCGTCGGGCGTGTGCACCACTTCGGGGTGGAACATCAGGCCGTAATATTTGCGCTTCTCGTCCTGGATGATCGCGAACGGCGCGTTCGGCGAGGTGCCGGCGACCGAGAAGCCAGGCGGCATCTTGGTGATGCGGTCGCCATGGCTCATCCAGACCTGGTTCCGGCTGCCTGACGACCAGACGTCCGCGAACAGCTGGCTCTGCGCTTTCACCTCGACATCGGCGCGGCCGAACTCGCGGTGATGGCCGCCCTCGACCTCGCCCCCTAACTGGGCGGCCATGGTCATCTGGCCGTAGCAGATGCCCATCACGGGCACGCCGGAATCGAAGATCAATTGCGGGGCGCGGGGCGAGCCGGCTTCGTGCACCGACTCCGGCCCGCCGGAGAGGATCACCGCTTTCGGCTTCATCTCCTTGAAGGCCTCTTCGGCCTTGTTGAACGGGACGATCTCGCAATAGACGCCGTCCTCGCGCACGCGGCGCGCGATCAGCTGCGTCACCTGGCTGCCGAAGTCGACGATGAGAATCTTGTCGTGCGCCGAGGCCACCGAGGGCGTCGACGCGGAGCGGTCGTTCTGTGCTGCTGTCATGGCCAGCAAATACGCTGGCAGCGCTCGCGCCGCAACCGCGCTCGCCGCGCGCCCACATGCTTCTTTGGGCATGGACAAATCCATATAGGTCAGTAATATTGACCTATTATGCCCCACCCTCAACCGGGGGCCGATCAGGGAGAACGCCATGCCACAGCATCATCAGCCATCCACGCTGGCCGCGCTCGGCCGGACCTGGGTCGAGGCCTGGAACGCGCGCGACCTCGCGCGCGTGCTCGCGCTCTACGACGAGGCCGTCGTGATGACCTCGGACCGCATCCCCGCGCTGGGCTTCGACGCCAGCGGCACGGTGCGCGGCAAGGACGCCCTGCGGGCCTATTGGGGCAAGGCGCTTGGGCTGCTGCCGGAGCTGCATTTCACGCTGATCGATCTGTTCGTCAGCCCCGACAGCGTCGTGGTGTTCTACGCCAACGAGCGAGGCAAGAAGATCTGCGAATATCTGCGGGTGAACGCATCAGGGCTGATCGTGCAGGGTTCGGCGAACCATTTGGTGCAGTGAATGGTGCCCCTCACCCACCGCTGTCATTCCCCGCGAAGGCGGGGAATCCAGTACGCCGCGGCTTCTCGGTTCAACCATTACGGCCTCTGGAATACTGGATCGCCCGCCTGCGCGGGCGATGACACTGCGTGTGGGGCGCGAGCATGCCCCACGTCGTCATTGCGGGGAGCTCAGCGACAAAATTGCGTAGCAATTTTGCGCAGATGCGACGAAGCAATCCAGTAGCTCTGCGCGGATACATTCCCGGATTGCTTCGCTGCGCTCGCAATGACGGAGTATGCTGCCTATGGGTACGCAGCGCAGCACCGCGCCGAAGCCGCAGCACTGACTGAGTCCAAGGATCTCCCCATGAAGCTCCCCACCTCCCCGTTTACCGTCACCGACTGGAGCAAGGTCGAGCCGACCACGCATGCCGGCGAGACCGGCCAGGCCACATGGCGCACGCTCAATATCGGCGAGCTCAGGGTTCGGATGGTGGAATATTCGCCGGGCTATTTGGCCGATCATTGGTGCGACCGCGGCCACGTGCTCTACGTGCTGAAGGGCGAGCTCGACAGCGAGCTGCGTGACGGGCGCACCTTCAAGCTGACGGCGGGGATGAGCTACCAGGTCTCGGATTTCGGCGACGCCGCGCACCGGTCCTCGACGGCGACAGGGGCGACCCTCTTCATCGTCGACTGAGGTGTGCCCGACGGTTAATTTGCACCGCAAAATAGCAAAGTTGCGCGACGTTTCGGGCCACGGGTGGTGCCTTGAAGTGGCCCCAAATTCTCGCTATATTGTGATCATCGATACTTGGCCGAACGACTGGGCCGCTTCGCTTCGTTGCTGACGGGCGCGCACGCTTCAGATGAATTCTCCAAACATCGACTCATCAGGATCACGGGCGCAGGGATGCGTCATGGTCCACGTGCGTACTCTCTCTAACTAACTAAAGGAAATTCCCATGGCTATGGGCACCGTGAAGTGGTTCAACACCCAAAAGGGTTATGGTTTCATCCAGCCGGATGACGGCCAGAAGGACGTGTTCGTTCACATCAGCGCCGTCGAGCGCGCTGGCCTCTCCTCCCTCAACGAGGGTCAGAAGGTCTCGTTCGACATCGTCGCCGACCGCCGCAGCGGCAAGTCGTCGGCTGACAATCTCCGCGTCGGCTAAGGCCAACGCACCGTTCTGACCACGGACGTACCGGCAGAACGTCAAGTTCTAAAACCCCGCGACCGGGATCCGGTCTGCGGGGTTTTTGTTTGCCCCGGTCATTCCGGGGCGCCCGCAGGGCGAGCCCGGAATCCATCAGGCCACGCAGACTGTTGCCCGATGGATTCCGGGTTCTCGCTTCGCGAGCCCCGGAATGACGGCGTTGATCAGGCCGTCTTCCTCAACACCGAGACGAAGAAGCCATCCGTCCCGGTCCGGCGCGGCGTCATCAGCCAGCCCTCCGCGGACTGCAGCGCGGCCTCGCCAAAGGCCTCCGCCTTGTCCCAGAGCACGCTCGCGGTCTGCTCGGGCGGGACGACCGCGAATTCGGGATGACGGCTAACGAACGCCCCGACCTGCTCGCCGTTCTCTTCCGCGAGCACCGAGCAGGTGATGTAGGCGATGCGGCCACCCGCCTTCACCAGCGGCACCGCGCGCTCCAGCACCTCGGCCTGGTCGCGCAGGCGGATCTCCAGCGCGCCGGGGCGCATGCGCCATTTGGCGTCGGGGTTGCGGCGCCAGGTTCCGGTTCCCGTGCAGGGCGCGTCGATCACGACGAGATCGGCGCTGCCGCGGATATCGGCGAGCGGATCGGCCTCGCCCTTGGGCGTGCGGACATCCGCGTTGTGGACACCGGCGCGCGACAGGCGTTCATGAATGGGAGCAAGTTGCCGCTTGTCGCGGTCGGTCGCGATCAGCCGACCCTTGCCCTGCATCAGGGCGGCCAGCGCCAACGTCTTGCCGCCGGCACCGGCGCAGAGATCGATCACCTGCTCGCCGGGTTTTGCCGCGGTGAACTGGGCCGCCAGTTGCGATCCCTCGTCCTGCACTTCAACGGCGCCCTTGATGAAATCCTCCTCGGCCTGGATGCCGGGGTTGCGCGCGTCGGCCGAAAGCGCGATGCGCAAGCCGGTTGCGGACCACGGCGTCGGTGTCGCATGAAGATGAGCAAGCGACTGCATGAGCTTGTCGCGATTGGATTTTAGCGTGTTGACGCGCAGGTCGAGCGGGGCCCGGCTCGCCATCGCGGCGGCCTCCGCCGCGCGGTCCTCGCCGAACACCTTGGCCAGATGCGGATCCAGCCATTCGGGATAGTCACCGGCGATCGCGGCCGGCGCATCCGTGAGCGACCGCGAGGCGAGCGCGCTCTGCTCGGCCTCCGTCAGCGGTGCCGGCGCGAAGCGGCTGCCGTCGAACAGGGCTCCCATCGTCGCCTCGTCCATGTCGCGCTCGAGCCTGAGCATGCCGATCAGCCGGGCGCGCGCGGTATCGGCGTCCATCAACCAGGCGCTCGAGGCGTAGCGGCGCAGCACGTCCCAGACCAGGCCGGCGATGGCAGCGCGGTCGCCGGAGCCGGCGAAGCGGTGTGCGGTGCCCCATTCCTTCAGCGCTTTCGCCGCGGGCACGCGGTCCTTCTCGATGGTGTCGATCAGTTCGATGGCTGCGGACAGCCGGGCAGCGGGGGTCATTTGAATCTTTCAGGTCAGAAATTGCGCGCAAGCGTCAGATCAGCAACAGCATCTTCAGCGCGAAGTAGATCCACATCGCCAGCAGCACGAGGCAGCCGGCGAGCCAGACCGAGGAGCGGCGGCCGAGATCGTTCGAGGAGACGAACACGCCGGCATGGGCGAACCGCGTCACCACGAACACCCAGGACATCAGCACGATGAAGAGATCGGCATGGCGGAGCGGGAGCGCCAGCGCGATCAGGACGTAGAACAGCACCGGCAACTCGAACTGGTTGCGGTAGCAATTGGCGATTTGCGTGGCGCCCTTGGGCCAGTTCGGCTCGCCCAGCGCGATGTCGCGAATCTTGGTCTCGCCCGCAACCAGCGTGCGGCGGCGCGCCAGCACCATGCCGATTAGCAGCGCGAAGGTGAGTCCCACCTGCACGAACACCGGCAGCAGAACCATCTGGATAGACATCGGAACTTTCCCGTCAGGCGGCACGCCGCGGACCGTCATTAGCCGCGTCTGCTGGTCCTGACAATCAACGAGTTGAACCGGCGTTCCCGCTTCCGCGACCAACTGCCGATAGTTAAAGCGATTTTGCCCTCTCGGGCCGCACGGCGAGCCAGCCATGACCACCCTGTCCAGCCTTTTGACCGAATCTGCCGATGGCCAGATCGGTATCCTGATGTCGGCGCTGTCGGGTATCGCGATGGCGCTCGCGGTCGCGCTGGCGATGACGGTCTCCTTCCGCCTGTCCTACCGGACGAATTATTTTCCCTGGCGCGACGTGGTCAGGCATGGCCTCGCCACCCTCGCCGCGCTCGTCCTGTTCGCCTTCGCCGCCTACGACATGCGCCATGCTGCGGCGGCCTATCTCGGCCTCAACCCGTCCAAGCCGGCGGTCGAATTCGAGATCCGCATGCCCCGGGAAACCCTCACGGCGGTGTCCGACACCCAGATCGAGTTGCACACCGACCGCAACCAGACCCTGGCGCTCGTCGGCGGCGTGCAGGAACTCGGCGACGGACGCTCGGTCCTGCGTGGCGCGGTGGCGCTGAGCCAGCGCACCGCCGACCGCGTGCTGGTCGTGAACCTCCCCGGCAAGGGCACGTTCGAATTCCGCCTGCGCCTGCCGGCCGAGCCGCATCGCTCCGAGCAGTTCGGCCCCTGGCATCTCGCCGACCGCATCGCCTCGCCGATGACGGGTGCGGTCGCGCCGCAGGACGGCTACACGATCCGCTATCGCGTGCTTTAAACTTTGTTCGCTGCGATCCGTGCCCGGGCCGTCATCGTATCGACGCGCGAGCGCGGCTAAGCTGATCGCATGTCCGAATTTCGCCTGACGCAGATTTCCGACACCCATCTCGGCCGTCGCTTCCCCGGCCTGATCGCCAACTTCCAGGCGGTCAGCGAGCACATCGACGCTGGGCGGCCTGATCTCGTCGTCAACAGCGGCGACGTCGCCTTCGACGGGCCGACCGGCCGCGACGATGTCGTGTTCGCAAAGGGCCTGCACGACGCCCTGCCCGTCGCGTGCCGCTACATCCCCGGCAATCACGACATCGGCGATAATCCAACCGCGATCGGGCCGGCCCCAAAGCCGCCCGTCAGCGAGGCGCATCGCCGGCAATTCCGCGACATCATCGGCGAGGACCATTGGGCCTTCGAGGCCGCGGGCTGGCGCTTCATCGGGCTCAACTCGCTGGTGATGAATTCAGGGCTCGCCTTCGAGGCCGAGCAGTTCGACTGGCTGGCTTCCGAGATCGCGCATACGAATGGCAGGCCGGTCGCGCTGTTCCTGCACAAGCCGCTGTTCCTCAATTTGCCGGACGATGCCGAGACACCGGAGACCTCGATCCGCTACGTGCCGCAGCCGGCGCGGACGCGGCTGATCGAGATGTTTGGGACGATCGATCTGCGCCTCGTCGCAAGCGGCCACGTGCACCAGCGGCGCGACTTCACCTGGCGCCACACACGCCACGTCTGGGCGCCGTCGGCTGGCTTCATCATCAACGATCAGCGCCAGGACCGCATCGCGATCAAGGAGGTCGGGCTGGTCGAATATCGCTTCCGCCCCGACAGTTTCGAAGTTCGCCACGTCAGGGCCGCGGGTCAGGTCGATGTCGACATCGACGAGCTGCTCGCCCAGATGGACGGCGCGCATTGACGCGCTTAGCCCGCTCAGGCGACGCTCTTGAGGTCCTGCTGGATTGCGGCGAGCAAAGATTTCAGCGCCTCGCTGTTCACCGGCTTAGCCGCGGGATCATTGGTGGCCGGCTGCCTGACAGGCAGCCCAGCCTTGACCGGGCGCTTCGGGAATGGCGGCGGCGGTGTCGGCATCGAGGGGCGGGTCAGACCGCCCTCCTCGTCGATATGAACGAACTTGCCATGGATGACGTCGTCGCGACGCCCCATGATGAACATGGCCGTCCAATAGCCGGCGGCCAGAAGGATTACGCAGAAAACACCAATCTCTAACATCGCAGCACCTAAAATATGTGCGATGATTCAATGCCTTCGCGGGCCCGTCAATGAACGGCCGGTCACACCTGCGGTTTTTGCGGGCAGGTGTGACCATTTGGTGACTCTTTCTTAACTATCCCTGTCGGCCGTGTGGCTCTTGAGCCACGGGAGTCCCACTCCCTGTCGCGCTAGGCCTTGTCCGGCCCGACCCGGACCAGCTGCTTGCCGAAATTGGCGCCCTTTAACAGGCCCATGAAGGCACCGGGCGCGCTTTCGAGGCCCTCGGTGACGAACTCCTTGTACTTGACCTTGCCGTCCTGAACCCAGCCGGACATGTCGCGCAGGAAGTCGCCGTGGCGGGAGGCGAAGTCGGAGACGATGAAGCCGCGGAATGTCAGCCGCTTGGTCAACGTCGCGCGCATCATGCTGGCAGCCCATTTCGGCGGCTTGGCCTCGGTGTCGTTGTAATGCGCGATCAGGCCGCAGACCGGCACGCGCGCGAACGGGTTGAGCAGCGGAAACACCGCCTCGAACACGGCGCCGCCGACATTCTCGAAATAGACGTCGATGCCTTTCGGGCAGGCGTCCTTAAGCTTGGCGGCGAGATCGGGATCGCGGTGGTCGATGCAGGCATCGAAGCCGAGCTCCTTCACGACGTAATCGCACTTGTCCTTGCCGCCGGCGATGCCGACCGCGCGTGCGCCCTTGATCTTCGCGATCTGCCCCACCGCCGAGCCGACCGCACCGGAGGCGCCGGCGACGACGACGGTCTCGCCGGCTTGCGGCTTGCCGATGTCGAGCAGGCCCGTATAGGCGGTCATGCCGGGCATGCCGAGCACGCCGATGGAGGTCGAGATCGGACCGAGCTTGGGATCGACCTTGATCAGGCCCTTGCCGTTCGAGATCGCATTGGTCTGCCAGCCGGTCCGTGCGCGGACGATGTCGCCTACAGCAAAGTCAGGATTGTTGGAGGCGACGACTTCGCTCACCGCCTCGCCTTCCATCACGCCGCCAACCGGCACCGGTGCGGCGTAGGACGGACCATCGCTCATGCGCCCGCGCATATAGGGATCGAGCGACAGCCAGATCGTGCGCAGCAGGACTTCGCCCGCGCCGGGCGTCGGCACCGCGAATTCCTCCAGACGAAAATCGGACGGCTTGGGCTCGCCGACGGGACGTGCGGCGAGAACGATGCGCTTGGCTTGGGACATGGGGGCTTCCTCCGGAATGCTTGTTGCAGTCATTTAGGAGGTAGCTGGGAATGAAGCAAATACCACACTCGCTGTCATCGCCCGCGCAGTGTTTAGCCCGGACAGATCACTGACGGGTGTTCGGAGACATAGCTGACACGTCAACAATGGCTGGAT